>NZ_JAUXPI010000057.1 GCF_030684035.1 Phaeovulum sp.
CCAGTCTGCCCGAAAGCGGGCGCGCCGCCGCGGATGCGGCTCCGAAACCGCAAAATCGATGCCATTTGCCCGAAAAAGGTGCCCCAGCGACGCTCAGACGGCCATCTCGGCGAAGCCGAAGCCGTTAATCAGACGTTCCTATAATGCTGCAATGCAATATATCGTGGGAGGACGTCAATGCAACAAGTCAAAATCATCGGGGCCGCCGCCTTGTTTGCCGGCACTCTGATCGTGGTCTGGGTCACGCATGGTACCGGAATCGTGCGCAATGATCCGGCGCGCAACATCTCGATTCCCGATCAGCTGACGGTGCCATTTCAGGTGCAGGCCGCCTACAATGACACCACCATGTTCTTTCGCTATCGCTGGCCCGCGGCCCGCCCCGGCATCTTTCACGATGTGATGCGGTATGAGGATGGCAAGTGGGTCACCGAGGGCAATGCGGTGCCAGGCTCCGAGCCGAACGGCCTGCACGAAGACCGCGTGGCAATGATGCTTGATGATGGCAGCGTGCCCGAGTTTTCGCGCTACGGTGGATATATCACCATTGGTGCCGGGCTTGAGGGGCTGACCGACGAGGCCCCCGAAGTGGTCACCAAATACCTTCCGGCAACGCGCAACCAGCTTGGCCAGTGGGATGACATGGCCCCCGACGGCACGCTGGCGACATTGCGCGACGCGGGTTATTTTCTCGACCTCTGGCACTGGCGCGGCGGCCGCTCGAACCCCATCGGGCAGGCAGATGACCAGAATATCAGCACCGGGCGCGATGGCGATGCCGGAACTGCCTCCTATTCGACCAATTTCGACAATGCGCTCGGTCAACCCCGCGTGATGTTCGACCCCGTGGTCGCGGGTTACAAGGCGCTGAACTGGGATGATGTGGTCGCAGGCCGGGTCTCGCAAGACCAGGTCTATGCGCTGATCGAGGGGCAAGTGCTGCCCTATGACCCCGATGCGGGCTGGAAAAACGGCGACGTGTTGCCCCGGCGTATTCTCAAACCCGGCACCGGCTCGCGCGGCGATATCGGCGTGCTCGGACAGGGCCGCTGGGCCGCTGGCTTTTGGGATGTGACATTGACGCGCGTGCTCGACACCGGCAACTCCGCCGATGACAAGGCCCTGCGCGACCTCGGCAGCTATACCACCGCCTTTGCAATTCACCGCAATGCCACCGGGCTGCGCTGGCATTATGTATCGCTGCCGCAGACATTGGGTCTCGGCCGCGATGCCGAAATCATCGCCACCAAATTTGCGGGCGAAACCCCTACCTGGGGTAATACCTGGACCGAGATCACGCTATTCTATCCAGGTCAGGTAACATGGCCAATGCTTAACAGTGCCTCGCACGCCGGGGCCGAATACATCGCGAAAGGCGTTCCGGTAAAATATCGCCACAGCCCGGAGCAGCTTACCCAATACGGAATCGAGGTCGAGTTCAAATCGGAAATCAGGCCGCAATGGCTTAAAACGCTGTTCGCGGGGCTGGCGCTGATCGCGGCCTTCGGGGTGGCGCTCAACCTTGTGCTCGCGCAACGAAAGGAGGTCTGATCATGGGTGCCTACCACACTGTTGCAATTCACTTTCCGATCGCGCTCTGGATGGTCTCGTCGCTCGCGATCTTCATTCGCGTCGCCACCGATGGCCCACTCGGGCAGGCCATGGACCGCGCCCTCAAGGTGTTCCTCGTGCTGGGCGTTCTGGCAGGCGCTGTTGCCTGGTCGCTCGGCATCAGCATCTGGCCGTGGGAGACGATTTCCTCTACCCCGATGGGGCGCAACCACATGATGATGGCCAGTTGGTCGCTTGCCTTCTTCACGCTGCTCGCGGTGACGCGGTTCCTGCAGGGCGATCGCATCTGGCAGGGTGCGTCGCGCTGGATCATGGGCCTCATGGCGCTGATCGGGGTGATCCTGGTGGGCATCACCGGCACGCTTGGCGGGCATTTGCACGGCAGCTACACCGAGGTTGCCGAATGGCTGCGCCTGGCCGGATGGGAAGTATACTCCACCTTCTATGTGCCAGACGGTACGATCTGGCTCATGCTCGGGGTCGCGGTGGTAATGCTCGGCCTCGCCTTCCTGAAGCTTGGCAAGTCCGAAGGCTGAACCTGCCCGACGCCATTCGAAGGCCCCGCGGGATCGCGCCCGCGGGGTTGCGTTTACTGCCGCACCCGCGCCGCAAACCCCCGCGCCAGCGCCACCGCCAGCACGATGCGCAGCACATGATGCGCGGTCACATAGATCACGCTCATTTGCAAACTCAGCGCGATCAGCGCCATTTCGGTAAGCCCGCCCGGCGCGAAGGCCAGAAACACCGCCGCCACCGGCTCGTGCACGAAATCCGCCAGCGCCACCGCGAAAACTGCCGCCAACGCGATGAAAATGGTCACGTTTACCGCCGCCAGCCGCAGCGCCAGCCCGAAATAGGCAAGCGGCATTCCGGCAAATCGCACCCCAAGCGAGGTGCCGATGACAATCTGCGTGGCCATGATCGACCACAAGGGCGGGCTGGCATCGCTCAGGCCCGAAAGATGCATCGCGGCAGAAACCAGAATTGGCCCGGTAATCACCCCAGCAGGCAGCCGCGAGGCGCGCCCCAGCGCCAGCCCCAGCGCCGCCGCGCCCAATATCCAGCCCCAGTCGGCCAGACTCAGCACATGCGTCACCACCAGCGAAGCGCCGCCCGCCGAGCCAACCGCATGGCCGGTGGCAATGGTAAAGCCAAGCGGCACCACGATGATCGTCAGGATCAGCCGCAGGAATTGCAGCATGGTCAGCATGGCGACATCGGCCCCCATCTCTTCGCCCATCATCACGGTTTCCACCAGACCACCGGGGGCGGTGCCGAAAAACGTGGTGATCGGGTCAAGCTTGCCGGTGGCGCGAAGGGCGCGGTAGCCCAGAAGATGCGCAACCGGAATGTAAAGGCAAAGCGCCACCAGCGATGGCCACCAAAGCCGCGCCTCGGCAACGATCTGCGGGGTGAAATTGCCGCCAATCGCCACCCCGATGATCGGCACGAACAACAGCCGCAAGTCAGGTGGAAACTGCGGCAACCTGCCAAACGGCTTCAGCCCGGCCAATGCCGCCGCCGCCACCGCCAGAAGCGAGCCTAGCAGCATCGGCAGCGGCAGGTGCAACGCGCGGGCCACAAAGCCGCCGCCGGTGCCAAGCGCCAGCGTCAGGGCGAGCGTGGGAAGATGCGTGCCCTTGGGCATGCGGAGCAGGAAAGCCATCGGTGCGCCGTAGTGAGCGGGTCTGCGCAAACCCTCGCACCGCCTCGGGGCGGGCGCAAGCCGTCGTCACGCCAGCGCCGAGGCCCGCCGCGCCGCGATCAGCGCCGCCAGCGCCAGCACGGCAAGCGCCGCCGTCTGCACCCGCGCCGCCACCAGCCCGCGCGCCAGTTCCATCGGTGCCTCGCGCAGCGCGATGAGCGCGCCAAACTCGCCCGACATAAGCCAGATCAGCGCCGCCACTGCCGCCAGCGCCAGCGCCGCAAGCAGCCGTGCTGTCAGCCCGGCCAGCGTGAACACCAGCACCGCCAGCAGCGGCATCGCCATCAGCGCCAGAAGCGCCAGACCGGAATTTGCCCAGATTTCGCTGCGCAGCGCTGCCACCGCCCGCGCCGCCTGCGGGTCATCCACATGCGGCCAAAGCGCCAATGCGCAAAACGCCGCCGCCTGCACCGCGGTCATCAGCAGCGCCACCCGCCCCCACCAGCGCCCGCGCCACATCGCGCTCACCAATGCGGCGGGCGCTGGTCGGTCAGCGTCACGCTGCCCCCCGCTTCCGCCTCGCGTTCGGCTTCGCGCTCGATCAGCAGGCCGATGCGCCGTTCCAGCCGGTTCAGCGCCGCCTCTTGCCGCGCCACCACATCTGAGAGGTCTTCGACCATGCGCGCCAGATGCGCGATTTCTTCTTCCGCCTTGTCGATCCGCTGCATCGGCTTCCCCTACGCTGCTTGCCCGCCCTGCGGCCTTTCGCTATGACCGCGCGAAAGCTTGCGCGCGCCAACCCTGCGCGCGCCAGACCTTACCCGAGCCAAACCTTACGCGAGAGTGCCCTAATGGCCAAGGACAAGCCCACCCGCCGCCCGCGCGCCGAAACCCCAAAAGGGTTCCGCGACTATTTCGGTGCCGATGTGACCGAGCGCAAGGCCATGCTCGATGCCATCGCCGAGGTCTATCACCGCTACGGCTTCGACCCGCTGGAAACCGCCGCCGTGGAAACCGTCGAGGCTTTGGGCAAGTTCCTGCCCGATGTGGATCGCCCCAATGCCGGGGTTTTCGCCTGGCAGGAAGATGAGGAAGCTGCCAGCAAGGCAGGCGACTGGCTGGCCCTGCGCTATGACCTCACCGCACCCCTCGCCCGCGTCGCCGCACAATACCGCAACGACCTGCCCTCGCCCTACCGCCGCTACGCCATGGGCCCGGTCTGGCGCAACGAAAAGCCGGGGCCGGGGCGCTATCGGCAGTTCTACCAATGCGACGCCGATACCGTGGGCGCCGCGTCGGTGGCGGCCGATGCAGAAATCTGCGCCATGCTCGCCGATGCGCTGGAAGCCGTGGGCATTCCGCGCGGCGATTATGTGGTGCGGATGAACAACCGCAAGGTGCTGAACGGGGTGATGGAGGTCGCAGGCATCCTCGACCCCGCCAACCCCGACGCCTACGAGGACGAACGCGGCATCGTGCTGCGCGCCATCGACAAGTTCGACAAGTTCGGCGAGCCCGGCGTGCGCGCGCTGCTGGGGGTGGGGCGGAAGGATGAGAGCGGCGATTTCACCAAGGGGGCTGGGCTGAGCGAGGCGCAGGCCGAAGTAATAACGAGGTTCGTGGGAGCGAACCGGGCCGTTGAGACTCTTCTGGGAGGCATTGCTAGCGAAGCGATAGAGCAAGGCGCACCGTACAGCCGTCTCACGAGAGCCATGTACTCGTTTGAGGAAGAAACGGGAAAACCCACCGCAACCGATCCCGAAGCAGCATTCTATAGAGCATCGGTCACCACGAAATACCTTCGAGAGCTTGTGAGTGGCTCGGTAGTTGGCCTCGAAGGCGTGGCCGAACTCGAATCCATCGCCGCCCTCCTCGCCGCCCAGGGCTACGGCCCCGACCGCATCATCATCGACCCCTCGGTCGTCCGCGGCCTTGGCTACTACACCGGCCCGGTGTTCGAAGCCGAACTGACCTTTGAAATTCTCGACGAAAAGGGACGCAAGCGGCAGTTCGGCTCGGTCGCTGGCGGCGGGCGCTACGATGGCCTCGTCGAACGCTTCACCGGCCAAAAGGTGCCCGCCACCGGGGTCTCCATCGGCGTTGACCGCCTGCTTGCCGCGCTGCGCGAAAAGGGCCGCGCCGGGGGCAGCGCCCAAGGCCCGGTCATCGTGACGGTGATGGACCGCGACCGGATGGCCGATTACCTCGGCATGGCGGGTGAATTGCGCCGCGCCGGAATTCGCGCCGAGGTCTATCTCGGCAACCCGAAACAATTCGGCAACCAGTTGAAATACGCCGACAAACGCGCCTCGCCCATCGCCGTGATCCAGGGCGGGGATGAGGCGGCGCGTGGGGTAGTCATTTTGAAAGACCTCGCCCTTGGTGCGCGCATTGCCGCCGAAGCGAGCCTTGCGGAATGGAAGGCCCAGCCCGCGCAAACCGAGGTGCCGCGCGAAAACCTCGTCGCCGCCGTCCTCGCCATGCTGGGGCGCGGCTGATGGCCACCAAGGCCGCCGCCCGCGCCACCGGCACCCGCCTCCTTGCCGCCTTCCGGGCGGCGGGCGCGGTTGAGGTCGAGGCCGATATCCTGCAACCCGCCGAGGCGCTGCTTGATCTTTACGGCGAAGATATCCGCGCCCGCGCCTATGTCACCGCCGACCCCTTGCGCGGCGAATTGATGCTGCGGCCAGATTTTACCGTGCCGGTGGTGCAGGCGCATATGGCCCACGGGGCCGACCCGGCGCGCTATTGCTACCTTGGCGAGGTGTTTCGGGCGCAGGAACACCGCAGCGCCCGCGCCCCCGAATATTTTCAGGCAGGCTACGAGGCCTTTGACCGCGCCGACCCCGAGGCCGCCGACGCCGAGGTTTTCGCGCTGTTCTCGCGGCTGCTGGCCGCTGTGCAACTTCATGCGGCCATCGGCGATATCGGCCTGTTGATGGATGCGGTGCGCGGGCTCGACACGCTTCCCGCCCGCCGTGCAGCACTTTTGCGCACGATCTGGCGTCCCGCCCGTTTTCAGGCGCTCCTTGCGCGCTATGCGGCTCCGCCCACCCCCAGCACCAGCCGCGCGGCGCTCCTGGCGGGGGCGGTGCCGCGCGCGCATTGGGTGGGCCTGCGCAGCGCCGCCGACATGGCCGCCCGGATTGCCGCCTTGCGCGAAGATGCCGCAGCACCGCCGCTTGCCGCCGCCGAGGTGGCCGGCCTCGCGCGGCTGTTCGCGGTCAGCGCCCCGGCACCGCAGGCGCTGGCAGACCTCACCGCGCTTTGCGCCGAAATCCCCGCCATCGCCCCTGCGGTTGCCCGCCTTGACCGCCGCCTTGCGGCGCTTGCCGCGCGCGGCGTCGATCTGGCGCGCGTCACCTATCAGGCCAGCCACGGCCTCGGCACCATGGAATATTACGACGGCTTCGTGTTTTCCTTCACCGCCGCCCGCCCCGACCTGCCGCCCGTCGCCTCTGGCGGGCGCTACGATGCGCTGACCTCGGTGCTGGGCGCTGGCCGCTCGATCCCCGCCGTGGGCGGGGTAATCCGCCCCGGCCTTGTTGCCGATCTGGAGGGCCAGCCATGAGCCTCAAGCTCGGTGTGCCCTCGAAGGGCCGCCTGATGGAAGATACCTTCGCCTGGTTCGCCGAACGCGGCGTGGCGCTCAGCCGCAACGGCAATGCACGCGAATATGCCGGTGCCGTCGATGGTGCCGACGGGGTGGAACTGGTGCTGCTTTCGGCGGGCGAGATCCCGCGCGAACTGGCGGCGGGCCGCATTCACCTTGGCGTCACCGGATCGGACCTCGTGCGCGAGCGGCTGGCCGATTGGGAAACCGAGGTTCTGGCGCTGGCACCGATGGGCTTTGGCCATGCCGACCTGATCATCGCCGTGCCCGCCGCCTGGGCCGATGTGGAAAGCCTCGACGATCTCGATGCGGTCGCCGCCGCATTTCGCGCTCGGCACGGCTTTCGGCTGCGCATCGCCACCAAATACCACCGCCTGGTGCGCGAATTCCTGCGCGAGCAGGGCGTGGCCGATTACCAGCTTGTCGATAGCCAGGGTGCCACCGAAGGCACGGTCAAGAACCTGACCGCCGAGGCGGTGGCCGATATCACCTCGTCGGGCGAGACTTTGCGCGCCAACCACCTCAAGATTCTGGATGGTGCGCTGATCCACCAGAGTCAGGCAACGCTTTTTGCCGCCCGCGCGGCGGACTGGGGCAATGGCCGCGCCGCCCGGCTCGCCGCTTTGGCCGCGCAACTCGGCCTGCCGCCGCCCCGGCTCTAGGATTCGACGCCCGGCAAGCGGGTTCCGCATCGGTGATCCGGTCTGTCATGGGGCGGGCGTGCCCTCGGCCAGACGTGGAGAACGCCCCTCCCGGGCGCTCGCGCAGCTCGGCACTTCGGCCCTCCCCGCAAGGCCGCGAACCGCCCGCGCGGATGCCGGACACCTGCCGTGGGGTGCCGAACATTGGCGGCCCACGGCGCGCTTCCCCTTCCCCCCCCCCGGGGGGCAGGGGCCGGGTGCTTCGGCGCTCGCCCCCCTGGGGGCAGCGGCGGGTGCCGCCTCCCCCGGTCGGTGTGGGTTCGGCCCGCCCCTTCGTCGAAACCGTGCGATGATGGCGACGCGGCGCGCTTCCCCCTCCCCATGGGCAGCGGCAGGGGGCTTCGGCGCTCGCCCCCCCGGGGGCAGCGGCGGGTGCCGCTTCCCCGGTCGGTGTGGGCTCGGCCCGCCCCCTCGTCGAAACGGCGCGATGAGGGCGACGCGGCGCGCTTCCCCCCCCCCCCGGGGGGCAGGGGCTGGGTGCTTCGGCGCTCGCCCGCCTGGGGGCAGCGGCGGGTGCCGCCTCCCCCGGTCGGCATGGGCTCGGCCCGCCCCCTCGTCGAAACCGTGCGATGATGGCGACGCGGTGCTCGCCCCCCCGGTCGGGCGCTCGCGCCGCTCGGCACTTCGGCCATCCCCGCAAGGCCATCAACGGCCCGCGCGGAGTGCCGGGCAGCTTGTTCGGGATGTCGAACGCTGGCGGTAAGCTCGCGTCAGCGCGTTGACCCCTGCGAGCGGGGCATGCCATCGCGGGCAGCGTGTGGCTGCGGCCAGTTGACCCGGTCAAGCCATCGTGCCGCCAGCGCAGAACCGCGCCTGGCACTTGCCCACCCAGCGAACCAAGACGGCAAGGGCGGCGACCTCTGCCGCCCGCTGCCCCGCCATCATGCGGGCGACGATTGGCTCTCGACGTCAAAGCGCAAGCGGGCACCCTGTTGCGGGGTGTTCATCCCTCGGGGTCCGCGGCCAGAGTATGGCGATTGCAGCCAGACCCCGTTCCGGGTGTCCCCCCGGAGGCGGCGCAACCGGCGCGCAGAATTCCTTTCCAACCGGTTAACGGAATTTCAGGAAGCGTTTCAAAAGAACGGGTTAGCGCGCATAACACGCGTGTTATGCCGCCGCCTCATCCGCGCTTCGGGACCCGGTTCACATGCCCCATCTTGCGCCCCGGCCGGGCCTCGGCCTTGCCGTAAAGATGGATCGAGCATCCCGCCTCGCGGGCGAGCGCGGGCACCTGCGCCACATCGTCGCCGATCAGGTTGGTCATCTCCACATCCGCGTAGCGGCTGCCATCGCCAAGCGGCCAGCCCGCCACCGCGCGGATATGCTGCTCGAACTGATCGACCGCGCAGCCAGCCTGCGTCCAATGCCCCGAATTATGCACCCGTGGCGCGATTTCGTTGACCAGCAGCCCGGCCGGGGTGACGAACAATTCCACCCCCAGCACGCCCACATAATCAAGCGCGTTCAAAATCCGCGCCGCGATCAACACCGCGTCAGCCCGTTCCGCTGCGGTCAGCCGGGCGGGCACGGTGGTGGTATGAAGAATCCCGCCCCGGTGCAGGTTCTCGCCGGGATCGTAGGCGGCGATCTCGCCGCTCAGCCCGCGCGCGGCGATCACCGAAACCTCGCGGCTGAAACCGATGAACCGCTCCAGCACCGCGCCCGCCCCCTGCATCGCCGCCAGCGCCGCGGCCGCATCGGCGGGCGCATTGATCCGCGCCTGCCCCTTGCCGTCATAGCCGAGCCGGCTGGTCTTGAGCACCGCAGGCACCCCGACCCGCGCCAGCGCCGCCTTCAGGCACGCCGCGTCGGTCACTTCGGCCCAGGGGGCGGTTTCAAGTCCGATGGAGTTGAGAAAGGTCTTTTCCGCGACCCGGTCCTGGCTGACTGCAAGCGCCCGTCGTGACGGCCGGATCGGGCGCAGGCTTTCGAGCAGATCCAGCGCCGCCGTCGGGATATTCTCGAACTCGTAGGTGATGACATCGACCGAGGCGGCAAATTCGCGCAGCTTCGCGGCATCGCCATAACCGGCGCGGGTCACCCGTTCGGCAACATGGCCCGCAGGCGGGTTCGCGCCCGGCTCGAAGATATGCGCGCGCAGCCCAAGCCGCGATGCCGCGACCGCCAGCATCCGCCCCAACTGGCCGCCGCCAAGAATGCCGATGCACCCGCCCGGTGCCAGCATCTCAGTCATTCGTCGGTGCCTCGGGCACCGAAGCCGAAAGCGCCGCCCGCCACGCTTCAAGCCGCGCCGCCAGCGTGGCATCCCCAAGCGCCAGTATCGCCGCGGCCATCAGCGCCGCATTCGCCGCCCCGGCGGCCCCTATCGCCATCGTCGCCACCGGATAGCCGCGCGGCATCTGCACGATCGAATAGAGGCTGTCGAGCCCCGAAAGGGCCTTGCTTTGCACCGGCACGCCGATCACCGGCAACCGGGTTTTCGAGGCCATCATGCCGGGCAGATGCGCCGCCCCGCCCGCGCCCGCGATGATCACCTTGAGCCCGCGCCCGACCGCGCCCTGCCCGTATTCCCAAAGCCTGTCCGGAGTGCGGTGGGCGGAGACGATGCGCGTCTCGTAAGGCACGCCAAGCTCGTCAAGCAGCGTCGCCGCCTCGCGCAGGGTCGGCCAGTCGGACTGGCTGCCCATGATAATTCCCACTGCCACGCCCATTGCCGCCCCCGCCTGCTGCCGCCGCGCACTATAGCTGCGGGGTTGCCCCGCGCAAGCCGTGGGGGGCGGCTCAGGCGATGATGTCGGGGGTCAGCCGGTCTTCCAGCCGCGCGATCTGGTCCTTCAGTGCCAGCTTCTGCTTTTTCAGCCGCCGCAGCGTCAGCTGATCGGCGCGCATCGTATCGCCAAGTGCGGCAATCGCTTCGTCAAGGTCGCGGTGCTCGCGTCTGAGCACCCCAAGCTCTATCCGCATGACCTCTTCGGGGTTCATCGCGTTCTGTGCGGTCATCAGGTCTGCCCGTCGTTTTCTGGAGTTGGCCGATCCACCCGAGTCGCGGGGCCGGGAGTGCCCCACTATAGCGCGCGGGGGCGATTGCGTGAACCAGTCAGTTCGGCACCGATGCCGCGTCTTGCAGAGAAGGGAAAGGCTGCCCATATTTCGCATGGGTCGCCGCAAGGGGCCCGCAAACCCCGCATGTCGCTTTGAGAAGGGCCTGCCCGATGACGAAACTCAGCTTTGCCGCGCATCCATTCCTGCTTGGCTTCGATCAGTTCGAGAGGCTGGTGGAGCGCACCGCCAAGACCGGCGGCGATGGCTACCCGCCTTACAACATCGAACAATCCTCGCCCGACAGCTTTCGTATCACGCTGGCGGTAGCTGGCTTTGCCGAGCCGGATCTGGCGATTTCGCTTGAGGATCGGCAACTGGTGATCCGTGGCCAGCAGGGTGACGACGAACATGACCGGGTGTTCCTGCACCGCGGCATTGCGGCGCGGGCGTTCCAGCGCAGTTTCCTGCTGGCAGAGGGCGTCGAGGTCGCGGCGGCGGTGCTGGAAAACGGCCTGTTGCACATCGATCTGCGCCGCGCCGTTCCCGAGCCGGTGGTGCGCTCGATTCCGATCACCGGAACCAAGGGGGGCAAGCGATGAACACGAAATTCGATTTTGGCTCGGAACCCGAAAACCGCATCGTTTATGTGCGCGCGGTTGCCGTGGCTGATTTGCCCGACGAGATCCGCCTGCAAGCGGCGGGGCTTGATACGCTATACGCGGTGCATGGTGCAGACGGCGAGAGGCTGGCACTGGTGGCCGATTGCAAGCTGGCTTTCGCGCTTGCCCGCCAGCACGACCGCACCCCGGTGCACGTGCACTAGCCGCGCCTGCGCCGCCGTGGCTAAACTGCGCGGCTCAGGCGGCGCGGTCCGGGTAGCCAGCAGTTTCGGGCTGGCGCTGCCCGGCTTTGCGATCTTGCCAGATGCCGTAGGTGGTGCGGAAATATTCGATGCAGCGGGTGTCGGCGGCAAGCCGCCCGTGGTCCTTGTAGACATAGGTGCCAAGCCGATGGTGATTGTGCGCCTCGTAGGGAAGCCGGTCATGCGGCGCATCGGCAAAAAGCCAGATCGGCACGCCAATGCGCGTCATGTGCCCCGAAAGCCACGGGTCATCGACGGTCCAGAGAATATCGGGGATGTCAAAGGCCGCATCAGGAATGAACCCAGGCCGGATCATCACCCCGCGAAAGCCCTCGGCGACATCGACATAGCCGCTTTCGGTGTAAACCGGCAGTTTCTTGCGGCAAAGCGTTGCGGCGCGCCATGCCCGGTAGGCCAGCCCCTTGTGTCTGCGTTTGGCGCGCGGAAACCACTGCCGCTCGATGTAATATTCGCTGCCCTTGGGGCGCGTTTCAAAGTCGTATCCCCGTTCGACGATGCAGGCATCTGGTTGTTCTGCCCGCGCCTTCAGGAAACGCCGGGCCCAGGGCCGGTCATAATGCTGGTCGTCGTCGCAATACAGGATCTCCACATCCTGCCCGCGCAGTTCGGCGACGGTGGGCAGGATCTTCGTGGCCGGGCCAAGATCTTCCTCGACCCGGACCACGCGCACGCCTTTGGGAATGCCCGAAAGCGTTTCTGCCGAGACATCCGGAAAGCGGCGGTAGTGCTTGGGGATGTTCAGCCGGATTTCGGCGATATCGGCATCGAGCGCCAGAAGATCGGCAAGCGTCTGCCCGATATGGGGAAAGCGCGGCGGGATGGTGGACAGCGAAATGATCAGGTCGGACATGGATGGAAGCTGCAACTTTTGGGTGAATCATCTGGAAACGTGCTAAACCGCGTGCGGGCTCTCGACAAGGCGAAAGCCGAACCGTCTGCGCGACGCGGCATATTGCCGCCGATCCGGGCCGGTCAGCCGCTATCGGGCAGCCACGCGAGATGCGGCAGGCGCTGGGCCAGGCGATCAAGCATCCGGCCATAGAGGCTGGCCGCCGCCGGGCGCGGGATCGGGTGCAATTTGCGGTGGATGTGCAACCCGAACACAGAGGGATCATCTTCCAGACGTTCGGTTTCGTCAGCACTGTAAAAGCGCAGCGTCTGCGCGCCGTTCCATGCATAGAAAGGCCGCACCCCGAGCGCGTGCCGCGCCAAATCGTGTTTGCGCGCCAGTTGCGTGAAGGCGTCGTTCCCATAGATCGTGATGCCCAGATCGGCGGGCGAAAACGGGCGGCCAAGCAGCCGCCAGAAGGTCGGGCGCAGCACGCCGCGCCGAAAACCCAGCCAGTGCGGCATCAGATCCGGCGTTTCCAGAACCCGCAGATAGTCCGCAATCATCGGATTGTCTTGCGGCAGATAGAAAACCGGGCTGCCGATGCGGTGCCGATCTTCCAAGGCAAAAAACGGTTTTGCCGGATCGACCTCGAAGTGGCGAAACAAGAGCACGTCGCAATCAAGCCAGAGACCGGCACCACGTTCCTGCAACTTGACGCGAAACAGGTCGGAGAAGTTCACCATCGGCTGGAACCCGCGACGTTCGGTGTGCAGGATGGGCAGCAGCTTTTGCAGCAGGCTTTCGGGCAGCACCTGGTCCGCAGGTTTCAGGTCCACGCCCTCGGGCACGCCTTCGACGGGGCCATAGCT
This sequence comes from Phaeovulum sp., assembly GCF_030684035.1. Taxonomy (GTDB): domain Bacteria; phylum Pseudomonadota; class Alphaproteobacteria; order Rhodobacterales; family Rhodobacteraceae; genus UBA6213. The sequence continues at coordinate 13,119 of NZ_JAUXPI010000057.1, forward strand.
GAATAGATCTACCTCGAACCCGGCCTCAAGCCAGGATGCCAGACAGAGTTTCTCGATGTTGCGCAGACGGCCCGAGTGCCAGAACGATGCAATCCGCATTTGCCCTTCCTTTCGCAGCAAGTGCCTCAGTTGCGGATCAACCCCATGCCCTCGAGCTTCAGCACCACCTGGTGCGCGCAATGATCGACATCGACATTTTCCGTATCAACCACCAGTTCGGCCTTGCTCGGTGCCTCGTAGGGGTCTGAAATGCCGGTGAATTCCTTGATCTTGCCTTCGCGCGCCAATTTGTAGAGGCCTTTGCGGTCGCGCCGCTCGCATTCCTCGATGCTGGTTGCCACATGCACTTCGACGAAGGCACCGTATTGTTCGATCATTTCGCGCACCGCGCGGCGGGTGGCGGTGTAGGGGGCGATCGGCGCGCAAAGCGCGATGCCGCCGTTCTTGGTGATCTCGCTTGCCACATAGCCGATGCGCTTGATGTTGATGTCGCGGTGCTCCTTGGAAAAACCAAGCTCGGAGGAAAGGTGCTTGCGCACCACGTCGCCATCCAAGAGCGTTACCGGGCGGCCGCCCATTTCCATCAGCTTGACCATCAGCGCGTTGGCGATGGTCGATTTGCCGGAACCCGACAGCCCGGTGAAGAATACCGTGAAGCCCTGTTTCGCGCGCGCGGGCGAGGTACGGCGCAGCTCGGCCACCACTTGCGGAAAGCTGAACCATTCGGGAATTTCAATGCCTTCGCGCAGGCGGCGGCGCAGCTCGGTGCCCGAGATATCAAGCACGGTCGAGCCGTCCGGGACCTCGTTCGCCGGGTAATACTGGGCCTTTTCCTGCACATAGACCATGTGTTTGAAATCGACCATTTCGAGACCGATTTCCGCTTCATGCTCCTTGAACAGCACCTGCGCATCGTAGGGGCCGTAGAAATCCTGCCCGGCCGAATTCTTGCCGGGGCCCGCATGGTCGCGCCCGACGATGAAATGGGTGCAACCGTGGTTGCGCCGGATCAGCCCGTGCCAGACCGCTTCGCGCGGCCCCGCCATGCGCATCGCAAGGTTGAGAAGGCTCATCGAGGTGGTCGAGGAGGGATATTGGTCAAGCACCGCCTCGTAGCAGCGCACCCGGGTGAAATGGTCCACATCGCCCGGCTTGGTCATGCCGACCACCGGATGGATCAAGAGGTTCGCCTGCGCCTCGCGCGCGGCACGAAAGGTCAGTTCCTGATGTGCGCGGTGCAGCGGGTTGCGGGTCTGGAACGCCACCACCCGGCGCCAGCCCATCTTGCGGAAGAAGGCGCGCAACTCGTTGGGCGTATCGCGGCGGCCCTTGAAATCGTAATGCACCGGTTGCTGGATGCCGGTGATTGGCCCGCCCAGATAGACCGGCCCCGCGACATTGTGCAGATAGTTCACCGCCGGATGCGCGAGGTCATCGGCCCCGAACACCATTTCCGCCTCGCGCGGCTTGCTGGGCAGGTATTTGTCGCTGACCGAAAGGATCGCAAGGATCACCCCTTCGGGGTCGCGCAGCGCAATGTCCTGGCCCGGTTCGACCGTTGCCGCAAACGCCTCGGACACGTCCAGCGTGACCGGAATCGGCCAGAGCGCGCCATCGGCGAGCCGCATGGTTTCCACCACGCTTTCGTAATCGGCCTGGCCCAGAAAGCCCTTCAGCGGGTTGAAGCCGCCGTTCATCAACAGCTCCAGATCGCAGATCTGGCGCGCTGTCAGATCCCACGACGGCAACGTGCCGGCCTCGGTTTTCAGCTTCAATGCGGATTCGTGCGAAACATAAAGCTCCTGGATCGGAGCGAGATTGGAAAGGGACATCGCAATGGGCTCGCCTGGTTGACCTGATCGGTTCTTGTCGGGCGGGCAGGGTGCCCGCGCTCGCGCGGGGCTTAGCGCGCGTTTGTGGCGGAATTCAAGCGATCATTGCGCGAATTGCCAAGATCAGAACGATGTGTCGCCGGTTTCAGCGCGCGCCGGAACCTGTTCCGGTCCGGCGCGCGAGCCGCGATCAGCTTTCTTCGGTGGCCAGAAACCGCTCCGCATCAAGCGCCGCCATGCAGCCCATGCCGGCACTGGTCACCGCCTGCCGATAAACCGGGTCGGTCAGGTCACCGGCCGCGAAGACGCCGGGGATCGAGGTCAGGGTGCTGCCCGGCTCGACCTTCACATAACCGCCGTGATGCAGTTCGAGCTGATCCTTGACCAGTTCCGAGGCGGGCGCATGGCCAATGGCAACAAAGAAGCCGTCGCAGGGCACCACGCTTTCGGCACCCGAATGCACATCGCGAACCCGCACCCCGGTCACGCCAAGCGGGGCCTCGGTGCCGAGCACTTCTTCGATCGTATGATTCCAGAGCACCTCGATTTTCGGGTGCTTGAACAGCCGGTGTTGCAGGATCTTTTCGGCCCGCAGACTGTCGCGGCGGTGGATGAGGATGACCTTGCTGGCAAAGTTGGTCAGGTAAAGCGCCTCTTCCACCGCCGAATTGCCGCCGCCCGCAACCACGACCTCTTTGCCACGATAAAAGAAGCCGTCGCAGGTGGCGCAGGCCGAGGCACCGAAGCCCTTGTATTTCTCTTCCGAAGCCAGCCCCAGCCAGCGCGCCTGCGCCCCGGTCGCCAGGATGACCGAATCGGCGGTGTAGGTGGTGCCGCTGTCACCGATGGCGGTGAACGGGCGTTTTTGCAGATCAAGCGAGGTGATCAGGTCGGAAACGATCTCGGCTCCCGTCGCGGCCGCATGGGCCTCCATCTTGACCATCAGATCGGGCCCCATGATCGTGCTTTCGCCCGGCCAGTTCTCGACCTCGGTGGTAATCGTCAGCTGCCCGCCCGGCTGCATGCCCTGCACCAGCAGCGGCTCCAGCATGGCACGCGCGGCGTAAACCGCGGCGGTGTACCCCGCCGGCCCCGAGCCGATGATCAGAACCTTGCTGTGCCGTGTCGCGCCCATGATGATCTCCATATCCATTTTTTCGCATATATATGCAGAGAACGCGCATTTGAACCCCCGCCGCCGCCGCGTCCGATTGCGCTTGCAAGGCGTTACGCGAAATATTATTGCGCAAACAGCGCTGCAGCGATACCTTCCGCAAAACTTCTGGAGACGCAAGATGTCTGGTTCCCGGCTCGACGAAATCGACCGCAAGATTTTGGCCGAGTTGCAGGCCGACGGGCGCATGACCAATGTCGAACTTGCCAAGCGGGTCGGCATATCGGCACCGCCCTGCCTGCGCCGGGTTCGCACGCTCGAGGAAGCGGGCTACATTCGTGGCTACCACGCCGATGTCAATCCGCGTGAACTGGGCTTTGAGGTTGGCGTATTTGCCATGGTGCGGCTGCTGAGCCAGGCCGAAACCGACCTCTCGGCCTTTGAGGCGCGCTGCCGCGCCTGGCCCCTGGTGCGCGAGTGCCACATGCTCAACGGCGAGATCGATTTCATCCTGAAATGCGTGGCCCCCGATCTGTCAAGCTTTCAGCGCTTCCTGACCGAGGAACTGACCGCGGCGGCGAATGTTGCCTCGGTGAAAACCTCGCTGGTCATCCGCTGCGCCAAGGATCAGCCGGGTGTGCCATTCGAAGTGCTTGAGGCCCGGCTTTCGCGCCACGCCTGAGACCCCTTTCACGGCTTCTTCTTCGTCCAAATACCCCGGGGGTGCGGGGGCTGGCCCCCGCGATATCGTGCTATTCGATCAGCCGTTCGACCTCGAACCGGGTCAGGCGCGGATGCGCGAGGGTGCCGAAATCTGCCAGACGCGCCAGATGCGGGAAGAAGGCCACAAACAGCGCCAGCATGCGTGGATCTACCATTGCTTCAATGCCGGTGCCGGGGTGGTAGCTTTCCACTTCCATGCCCATCACCCGCAGGCTGGCTTGCCGCTCCAGCACCAGGTGATAGGTGGCAACCGGCACCGCCGGGCGCAGCTCGATCACGCTCACCCCATCGACAAAGGCGCGCGCGGGCACATAGGCGGCATCGCTGCCGGCAACCGCGCGACAGCGCGCATCGCGCAGCAAAAGCCGCGCCCGCGGACCGAGCACGAGGTCGGGCATCGGCCGGTTGGCACCGAACGCCTCGGCGGTGATCCGCGTGAGCGTGCTCTCGCCCTCGCCCGTCGTTCCGGGGTAGAGCGTCATCGAACCGATCCAGGTGATGGTTTCGCTACCGCCTTCGGCGGTCAACGCGCGCATGCCCGGTTGCAGGTCTTCAACCGCGACCGGCCCGGCCTCGGTTGCTACCAGCGATCCGCGCGCAAGTGCCGAGAATGCCTCTTCAAACAGCGCCGTTGCCGGGGCGATGCGGGTAGAGCTTTCCACCTCGCCACTCGCGGTCAGCCATGAGGCCTCATAGCGGCGGGTCAAGGCCCGCGCGCGTTGCGGAAGCCTGTCGGGCGGTTCGGCCAGCGGCAGGCGGGCCGGGGAGGCAAGGGTCACAAGGCGCTGCCCTTGTGCCGCAAAATCTGCGACTGGGCGGAGGGGGTACGACATGATCGGCCTTTCGGTCTCATCACATCTGCAGCGGCCCCCACCAGGTGCAGACGTCTTCCCCCTCAAGATGCGGGAATACGCGCCGCGCTGTCAAATTCCGGGGCGAATTGCCACGGGGCACGGGACCAATCCGGCCGCGTGCCCCGCAACTGTTTCGATGGCTGGAAGGAAATCGCCACATTTCGGCGGTGGCGGGCGAATCAGCGGCCGCTCAGGCGCGGCGCATGATGGAGCGGAGGCTGGGCGCAGCAGGCTTTGCCACTTCGCGGCGCTGCGCAAGAGTGGCCATGCGCGTCGCACCGCGTTGCCACGGCATGACGGCATCGGTTTTGGCGGCTTCGGTGATGGCAGATTGCAGCCAGCGGCGCGATTTTTTCTGGGTCATCTCTCGTATCCTGCCTTGGGCCGCTTGCGGCCAGTTACGGGTCTTGCCGCCCGGATAACCATTTCTCGCAAGTCATTGCGGCACCGATACGGCATCACCGGGCAATTGCTGTGAACCCGGCAGCGGCGCGGGTGCCTCGGGGCATCGCGCAATTTGCAGCAAATCTTTGGGATTTTCGCTTACATGTCCCCCGGCGGCGCGGCGAATACGGCAGTATTGCGGCGCAGATCAGAGCCGGATCGCCGAGAGCAGGCGGCCATAATCCGCTTCCTGCAAATGCGTGGCGCGGCGGTAGGAAAAGAACCGCTCCGGGTCGGAATAGGTGCAGTGCCGGGTCCATTCCGCATGCCCGATACCCGCCGCCCGGAGCCGGAAAAGCGCCAGCCCCGGCAGATCGAACATCGGCCTGCCATTCGGTCCGCCACAAAAGAAACGGCTGTAGGTTTCCTCTTCGGCAAGGAAATCTGCCATGAAATCTTCGCCGACCTCGTAGGCGCGCTGGCTGATGCAGGGGCCGATCACCGCGGTGATTTTGTTGCGCCGCGCGCCGAGCCGCTCCATCGCCTCGACCGTCGCCTCAAGCACACCGGCAAGCGTCCCCTTCCAGCCCGCATGCGCGGCACCGATCACCCCGGCCGAGGCATCGGCAAAAAGCACCGGCTGGCAATCGGCGGTCAGCACGGTCAACACCACGCCGGGGGTGGCGGTAACCAGCGCATCGGCGCGGGGCAGCGGCGCGGGCAGGGGCGCGGTGACGGTCACGACCACGGCGGAATGGACCTGATGCACCCCGGCCAGCGCCTCGGGCCCGGCCCCCATTGCCGCCGCGGCACGGGCGCGGTTGATCGCCACCGCCTCGCTCTGGTCGCTTGACCCCGGGCCGCAATTCAGCCCGGCAAAAATGCCCGACGAGGCACCGCCGTGGCGGGTAAAGAAACCGTGGCGAAACGGGCTCAGCGCGGGCGCGGTCAGAAACTCAAGCGTCGTGGGCATGGTCTGCCTTTGGCTGATCCGGCGCGAACCCGGCTGGAGGGGGGGCACGCAGTGGGTGAATCGCGAGTGCTTTGAACAGGTTTCCCATTTCCTGCGGGTGGGTCAAGCGTCGGTGCGCGGCAATGTGGTTTTCCAGCGCCGCGCCCGAAAGCTGCTGCGCCAGCTTGCGCGCGCGCTCGGTGACGCCGAGCCGTTCCAGCAGCACCCCTTGCGGGACCAGCGCACTGGCCGCCGCCCCCGCCGCGCGCGCCGCCGCAGCGAGCGGCGCAAACGCCACATGCGCGGTCAGGTCGGCCTCGCCCGGCCGCTCCAGCGGGTTGCAGGGCGCATGCTTGCGCAGCGCCTGAAAGGTATCGCCCAGGCTCTGCCAGCCGCCGTAGTCGATGAAAATCGCGGCACCACCATGCGCCGCGATGCGCCGCGCGATCTCGGCCGCCGCCGCCTCGGCCGGGGCACAGGTTTCAACCACGTCGCCCTCTCGGGTGTCGGCACGCCGCGCGGCCAGCGCCGCGAGCGGCAGCGGCGGTGCCAGCCCGAAGGCCAGCGTGCCGCCAGACAGCCCGACCTGCCGCTCGGCCCAGCAGTCGTGCTGGCGCACGAACTGGCGGATCGGCAGCGCATCGAAAAACTCGTTTGCGACCAGAAACAGCGGCGCTTCGGGAAGCTCGGAAAGGCCCGTGTGCCAGTGCGGCTGAAAGGCGGCGAGTTTGGCGGCCTGCACCGCGCGCAAGGCGGGCGAGGCCTCGACCAGATGCAGCCGCGCCGCCGCCAGAAACCCCGGAACCCGCCCCGCCGCGCGCAGCATGTCTGCCATCAGCGTGCCGCGCCCCGGCCCCGGTTCGGCAAGCACGAAGCGCGCGGGTGCCGCCTGATCGACCCAGCTTTGCGCCAGTGCAAGGCCCAGAACTTCGCCAAACATCTGGCTGATCTCGGGAGCGGTGGTAAAATCACCTGCCGCGCCGAGTGGATCGCGGGTGGTGTAATAGCCGTGCTCGGGGTCGAGCAGGCAGGTGGCCATGTAGTCCGAAAGCGGCATCGGCCCGCAGGACGAAATGCGCCGCGCCAGAGCGCGCGCGAGCGGGGTCACCGGGCCCGCCACAAGAACCACAGACCCGCGGCCAGCATTGGCAGCGACAGCATTTGCCCCATGCTCAGCCCGTAGCCCGCCACGCCGATCACATGGCCAAGCGGATTGTCAGGGGTAATGTACTGCGCATCTGCCTGACGGAAGAATTCGACAAAGAACCGCGCCGCGCCGTAGCCCGCGAGGAATGTGCCGAGCAGCCGCCCCGGTGCCAAAAGCGCGCCCCGGCGCAGCAGCACCACGAGCACAAGGCCAAGCAGCAAGCCTTCAAGCCCCGCCTCGTAAAGCTGCGAGGGGTGGCGCGCGCAGGGGCCGATCACGCCGGGGCAATTCTGCGCCTCGGGTCCGGGGAATATCACCCCCCAGGGAAGCGTGGTCGGGCGGCCCCAAAGCTCGGCGTTGATAAAATTGGCGATCCGCCCGAGCATCAGCCCGGCGGGGGTCGCGAGCGCGAAGGCATCGGCGAGCCGCAAGGGGGAAACGGCGTGGCGGCGGCAGAACCACAGACCCGCCACCACGACCCCCAGCAGGCCGCCGTGAAACGCCATGCCGCCCTGCCAGACCTTCACGATTTCAAGCGGATGCGCGAGGTAATAGCCGGGCTGATAGAACAGCACGAAACCGAGCCGTCCGCCCAGAACCACGCCGATCACCACCGCGGTCAGCAGATCTTCGACCGCCGCAGGCTGCATCGGTGCCTGCCCGCCCCAAAGCGCCGGGCGGCGCATCAGCACCACAAGGATGCGCCAGGCGATCAGCAGGCCTGCGATATAGGCCAGCGCATACCAGCGCAGCGCAAACTCGAAGCCCCAGAGGGTGATCGAAAACACTTCCGGGCTGAGCGCGGGAAAGGCGATGGCGGGGTTCATGGCGGCTCCTTCGTGGCGCAGAAAGACCCCGGCGCGAAAGCGAAGTCAACCTTGAGCTTTTGCACCCGCCCGCCCATATAGGACCAAATCCCGATGCAGGAGCCCGCCATGCAGACGCCCAACAAGTTCTTCGACGAGATGTCCAAGCTGATGACCAACGCCGTCGGTGTGGCGCAGGGGGCCAAGACCGAGGCCGAGACCGCCGTGAAAGGCTGGATGGACCGCTGGCTTGCCGACCGCGATTTTGTCACCCGCGAGGAATTTGACGCGGTCAAGGCGATGGCCGCGAAAGCGCGCGAGGAAAACGAGGCGCTGAAGGCGCGGCTGGATGCGCTGGAAGCCAAGCCCGCGAAAGCTGCCAAGCCCAAGGCCTGAAGGGCCGGGTGACGCGGCGACCGGCCCTTGCCCCGGCCGGAACACGCCGCCCGGGGCGCGGGCTGCAAAACCGCTCCGCGGGGGATATTTTTTTCTGAAGCAGGATGCGGGGGTCAGGGCTTCAGGCGCTGGCGCAGCTTGCCGTCAGGGCCGTAAAGCAGCACCTCGCCAGTTTTCGTGACCACCACGATCACGCCTTCGGCGAAGGTGAGCGCGGCGATTTCGGCACCCTCCGGCAGCGCGATGTTTGCGGGCAGGGCGGGCAGCAGCGGCGCGGGTGCCGCGAGGCGGATGACAAGCAGAACGATGATCGCTAGAAGGCCCGCAATCATCGTGGCGGTCAGCACGGTCACCAGACGTTTGACAAAACGCAGGTCTGGCGGCAGCGGCGCGGGTGCGGGTGGCTCGGAAGGCAGAACGGACATGGAAACGCGCATCCTTGAGGTGTTGATCGGCGAGGCCCCGCCCGAGCGTCTTGATAAGGCGCTGGCGCGCGATGTGCCAGAGGCCGCGGCGCTTTCGCGCTCGCGCCTTGCGCGGCTGATTGGCGAGGGGGCGGTGAGCCGCGCCGGGACCGCGATCACCGATCTCAAGGCGCGGGTGGCGGAAGGTGAGGTCTACGCCATCGCGCTTGCGCCGCCGCGCGCCGTCGAAACCGCCGCCGAGGACATCGCGCTTTGCGTGATCTGGGAGGATGACGACCTCATCGTGATCGACAAGCCCGCAGGTCTCGTGGTGCACCCGGCACCGGGGTCGGAAGCCGGCACGCTGGTCAACGCGCTTTTGCACCATTTTGGCGGGCGGCTTTCGGGAGTGGGGGGCGAGGCGCGCCCCGGCATCGTGCACCGGATCGACAAGGATACCTCGGGCCTGCTGGTGGTGGCCAAGTCGGACCGCGCGCATCACGGGCTGGCGGCGCAGTTCGAGGCGCATTCGGTGCATCGGCGCTATCTGGCGCTGGTGCACGGGCTGCCCTCGGCCGCCGACCCGAGGTTGCGCGGCCTTCGCGGCGTGAGCTTCGAGGCGGCCAATGTGCTGCGCATCGAAACCCAGCTTGCGCGGCATCGCACCGACCGGCAGCGGCAGGCGGTGAGCTGGGCGGGCGGGCGCCATGCGGTGACGCGGGCGCGGGTGTTGCAGGGGTTCGGCACCCCGCCCGCCGTTGCCCTGATGGAATGCTGGCTTGAAACCGGGCGCACGCATCAGATCCGGGTGCACATGGCCTATGCGGGGCATGGGCTGGTGGGCGATGCCACCTACGGTGGGGCCCGCAAGGCCGCGCCGCGCGCGCTTGGCGCGGCGGCGGCCGAGGCGCTGGGTGCCTTTCCGCGTCAGGCGCTGCATGCGGCAACGCTGGGCTTCGCGCACCCGGTTACGGGCGAGCCGCTGGAGTTTGCCGCGCCATTGCCACCCGACATGGCGGCACTGTTGGCCGAGCTTGGTGGATCATAACGGCGTGAGCGGTGCCGTTTTCGCTGTTGCCCGACGGAAACCGGCTTCATTCTGCGTTCAGAAAGCCATGCTAGAGGCGCGGCGGCAGCCTTGACCCGCCGCCCGGCTTGGCCCATGTTGTTTGATCCTCGATCAGGGAGAAAGGTCGGAAATGGCCAGTTACGCAAACCTTCCGGCACCGAGTCCGGAGCAAGGGATGAACCGCTACCTGCAGGAGATCCGCAAGTTTCCGCTGCTGGAGCCGGAAACGGAATACATGCTGGCCAAACGCTGGGTGGACCATCAGGATGCCGCCGCGGCGCACCGGATGGTGACGAGCCACCTGCGCCTTGCCGCGAAAATCGCCATGGGCTACCGCGGCTATGGTCTGCCGCAAGCCGAGGTGATTTCCGAGGCGAACGTCGGGCTGATGCAGGCGGTCAAACGCTTTGACCCCGAGCGTGGATTTCGGCTTGCGACCTATGCGATGTGGTGGATACGTGCCTCCATTCAGGAATACATCCTGCGTTCCTGGAGCCTGGTGAAGCTTGGTACGACCTCGGCGCAGAAAAAGCTGTTCTTCAACCTGCGCAAGGCGAAAAGCCGGATCGGCGCGCTGGAAGAGGGTGATCTGCGCCCCGAGCATGTCGCCCGCATCGCCCATGATCTGAGCGTCACCGAAGCCGAAGTCGTGGCGATGAACCGCCGCCTGTCGGGCGGCGATGCCTCGCTCAATGCGCAGGTCGGCTCTGCCGATGGCGACGGTTCGACCCAGTGGCAGGACTGGCTTGAGGATGAAAGCACCAACACCGCCGAGGCCTATGCCGAGGCCGACGAGCTGGGTGCGCGCCGCGCCATGCTGGTTGCCGCGATGGATGTGCTGAACGAGCGCGAGCGTGATATTCTGGCACAGCGGCGGTTGCGCGATGATCCGGTGACGCTGGAAGAGCTTTCGGCGCAGTATGAGGTTTCGCGCGAGCGGATCCGCCAGATCGAGGTGCGCGCCTTCGAGAAGTTGCAGGACCGGATGCGGGTGTTGGCACGCGAAAAGGGCATGCTGGTGCCTGCCTGAGTGCAGGCGGGCCTTGCGCAAGTGACGCCCGCCCGTGCCTTCGCCCGGGCGGGCTTTGTTTTTTCCCGCCGGTCGCTCCGCGCTTTCCATTTCACCGCCACGGGGTTAGCTTTCGCGTGGGATGCGGCGGGAAGGGGCTAGCATGAAACCGGTGAACTGGGGCATTCTTGGTGCGGCGAAATTTGCGCGCGAGCAGATGGGGCCAGCAATTCATGCGGCGCGGGGGGCGCGGCTGGTAGCGCTTGCGACTTCGGCAGCGGCGCGCGCTGAACCTTTCCGCGACTTTTGCCCCGATCTTTTGGTGCACGGAAGTTATGAGGCGCTGCTCGCCGACCCGGCGATTGACGCGGTCTATATTCCGCTGCCGAACCATCTGCATGTCGAATGGTCGCTGAAGGCGCTGGCGGCGGGCAAGCATGTGCTTTGCGAAAAGCCGGTGGCAATGACGCTGGCCGAGCTTGACGCGCTGATCGCGGCGCGCGATGCCTCGGGGTTGCTGGCCGCCGAGGCTTACATGATCGTCCATCATCCGCAGTGGCAGCGGGTGCGCGACTGGATCGCGGCGGGCGAGATTGGCCGCGTCGAACATGCCGATGCGCATTTCAGCTACGACAACCGTGCCGACCCCGGCAACATCCGCAACAGTGCGGAAATGGGCGGCGGCAGCATCCGCGACATCGGGGTTTACATCTACAGCTCGGTGCGCTTTGCCACCGGGGCAGAGCCGGAGGCGCTTTCAGCGCGGATCCGGCGCGAAAACGGCGTTGATACCTGGGCGGCGGTTTCGGGTGACTTTGCGGGGCCGCAGGGGCGGTTCAGCTATACCGGCCTCACCTCGATGCGGCTTTATCCGCGCCAGGAAGTGGTGTTTCAGGGCGAGCGCGGGTTGATCCGGCTGACTGCGCCGTTCAACCCCGCCGTATTCGGCGACGCGCACATTGAAATGCGCCGCCGTGGCTTGCCGGATCTGGTCGAACATTTTCCCGCCGCGCGGCAGTATGTGCTTCAGGTCGAGGCCTTCGGGCGCAGCCTGCGCGAGGGCGCGCCCTACCCTTGGCGGCTGGAAGATGCGCGCGGCACGCAGGCGATGATCGAAATGGTGTTCGCCAGCGAGGTCTGAACCGCGCACCGCTTGCTCGCTCTGGCGAGGCGGTATCTACTGCGCGCATCAAGGCTCAAGGGGGCACAGATGCGGCTGATTACGGCATTTTGCGAAACGGCACGGCGTTTTCCCGACAAGGTCGCGTTGATTACCGAGAAAAGTCAGCTCAGCTTCAGCGAAATCCTGCAAGTGGCAAAGGCCTGCGAGGCTGCGCTTCTGGCGCGCGGGCTGCGGGGCGGCATGCGCATCGTGCTCACCTCGGAGCGGCCCGAATTTGCCATCGCCTTTGCCCTGCTGCTCAGTCGGCATTCGCTGACAGTGATCTTTGCATCGGCGCGCTTGGTGCACGAGGCGGGCATTGCCTACGATCTGGCGGTGGGCACCGAAACATCACCGCTGTTGCCAGCGGAAAGCCAGGTGGTGGTCGAACCGGGCTGGTTCGGCACCGTGCCGCAAGCGTCGCTTGACGGCTTCGAGCAGGCCGGGGGCGATGGCGGGGCGTTTGTCATTGCCACGTCGGGCAGCACCGGGCTGCCGAAGTTCGTGGTGACCGGCGAGGCCGCGCAGATGCGCAACTTCATGGGCATCGACTACTGGCGCGCCGATCCGGCCGCACCGGACATGCGCCTGCTGATAACCGTTTCGATGCAGATGCTATGGGCGATCGCCGCCAATTTTCGGGTCTTGCTTGCCGGCGGCAGCGTGGTGGCGCTGAGCGAGCACCGCAACCGGCCGCTGCAATATATCGATCTCGCCCGCGTCAGCCATCTGGAAACCACACCGGTGGTGATCCGCCAGATGCTCGAGGTTGCCAATGCGGCGCAATACCTGACTGCGCTGCGCTCGATCGTGGTCGGGGGCGCATTTGCCAGCACCGAGTTGATGGCGCGCATCGCCGAGAAAACCGCGGCGACAATTGATGTGGCCTATGGCACCTCGGAATTTGGCGCGCTGTGTCTGGCGCGGTTCGACCCCGCAAGCCCGCATGGCGAGGGTTATCTGGGCGAGATTTTCCGCTCCGATATCGAAATTGCGTTCTTCGACGAGGCGCTGCGGCCCTTGCCGGGCGCGTCGGAAGGGGTGGTGGGTTTTCGCAGCTTGCGCGGCGATGCCCCCGGAACCTATCTGAAATCGGGCGCGGACGCGGCGCAGAAAGGCTTTCCGGGGGGCTATTTCTTTCCCGGCGATGTGATGCGCCGGGTCGGCAACCACCTTTACCTGATAGGAAGGATCAAGAACATCATCAACGTCGGCGGCAACAAGATTGCCCTTGAGGCAGTGCAGGTGGCGCTGGAGGCGGCGCTGAATGTTGATGCGCTCGCCTGTCTGGCAAGGACTGATGCGATGGGGCTTGAGGAGTTGCTGGTGGTGCACACCGGGCCGGAGCCGATTGCACCGCTGGCCGCACAGGCGGTTCTCGATCAGCATTTTCCCGGCCTGCACCTTGGCCGCATCCTGCACCGCGAGGCGCTGCCGGTCACCGCAGGGGGCAAGGTCGATCTGAACGCGCTGCGCAGCGAACTGCTCTGATTGGGCCGAGCGAAATGCGAAGGCCCGCCTTCGGGGCGGGCCAGGCAAGCCATCTGCTCAGGCTCAGAAGCGCAGACCGGCGCGGATCGACAGGGTGGTCATCGGCCGGGTGTCGAGATAGCCAAGACCGCTATCGTCAACAATGTTGCGTGCCAGCAACTCGGCACCAACAAACATCCGGTCATTCACCCCATAGTCGAGCCCGACGCCGTAGTTGAGGCCGTGGAAATTGTTGCTGGCAGCCTCATATTGGGAAGTGCCCGCACTGTAGCCGACCAAGGCATAAACAAGCATGCTGCCATAGGTGGTGCCAAGACGCAGTTTCAGATCTGCGAGGCTCTTGAGGTAGTCATCGAGGTTGCTGGTAACAACCTCTCCAAGCGTGACGGCAAGTTCGCCGCCCAAAACCAGGTTGCCAAACGGCACGTTGTAGCCCGCAAAGAGCTGCGCGTTGCCACCATTGAAATCGCCATAGTTGGCATTGTAATTGAAGCCACCGCCGGAAAGGCCGACCGCGCCGCCGACATAGGCACCACTCCACTGCTGCGCTGCGGCTGGCGCGGCGACGCTGCCAAGTGCGATAGCCGATACGACGGCGGTTTTCAGACCCTTCATCTCAGCGACTCCCAAAGCTCGGTTTGTCGGCATTCTAGCAGATGCGCGCCGGGCTGTCCTGCCGAAATCGGGGCATTCGGGGTCAATCCGGCAGGTTTTCGGCCAGATAGCGCGCCATGTTGCCGCCCATCACCTTGGCAATCACCCGCGTGTGCAGGCCCGAATCGAGAAGCGCCTGGGTGAGCACCGCCAGCCGCGAGACATCGAACCCGGTCAGCACCGCGCCGTCGAAATCGGAGCCGAGCGCCACGTTGTCTTCGCCCAGCACCTCGACCGCGGTAAAGATCGCATGGGCGACGCCCGCGGGCGAGGCGTCGCAGGTTGCCTCGTCCCAAAAACCGATGCCGACGATGCCGCCCTTGGCCACAACGGCCTGCAACAGATCATCCGGCACGTTGCGGGGGGTTTCGCAGTGGCTGCGGATGCCGGTGTGCGACACGATCGGGCGGCTGCCCTCGATCGCCAGCACATCAAGCAGCATCTGCGGGCTGGCATGGGCAAGGTCGATGATCATCTGCCGGGCCACCATTTCCCGCACCACCGCGCGGCCAAAATCGGTCAGTCCCGCTTCGGCACCGCCATCGCCATGCAGCGAACCGCCAAGCTCGTTGTCGAAGAAATGGGTGAGGCCCATGAGCCTGAAACCCGCATCCCAAAGCCGCCCGAGGTTGGCAATGTCGCCTTCCAGCGCGTGGCCGCCCTCGGCACCCAGAATGCCGCCGACGATCTGGCTGCCCGAAGCCCGCGCCGCCAGCACCGCCGCGAGGTCGGCCTTGGAGCGGATCACCTTCAGTTCCTCCGGCGCCGCCCTGGCGGTCGCGTTGAGCCGCGCCGCCTGGTCAAGTGCGCGCTCGGTCAGGCTGAACCAGGTGCGCGGGGGCCGCAGCTCGGCGATCATCAGCAAGGTGATGTCGTCGGGGGCATCGGCAAGGTTATGTTCATAATTCAGCCCGCGCGGGCTTTTGGTGACGGTGGTGAACACCTGCAATGCCACATTGCCGACCCGCAAGCGTGGCAGGTCCATATGGCCGCGGTCCCAGTGCTGGCGCAGGTCGCGGTCCCACAGGAGCGAATCCGAATGCCAATCGCCGATGATCAGGCTGTCGTGGAACGCCTGCCCTTCGGGTGTCACTTCCCAGGGCCAGGAGAGGGTGCGGTTCATGCCGCGTTCGACAATTCCCGGAGCGAGCGCAAAAAACCCCGCCGCTCCCGCCAGCACCAGCGCGCCGGTACCGCCCGCGACCCAACGCCAGATGCGCATGCCTCAGCCCTCCATTGCTTCCAGCTCGTCGATCATGCTTGCGATCATGCCAAGCCCCTTGCCCCAGAACGTCGGGTCAGAGGCATCGAGACCGAAGGGCGCGAGCAGGTCCTTGTGGTGTTTCGATCCACCCGCCTTGAGCATCTCGAAGTATTTCGCCTGAAAATCCGGCAGGCCCTCGGCATAGGCGGCATAAAGCGCGTTCACCAGACCGTCGCCGAAGGCATAGGCATAGACGTAAAACGGCGAATGCACGAAATGCGGAATATAGGCCCAGAAGGCTTCATAACCCGGCATGAATTCGAACGCGGGTCCAAGGCTTTCGGCCTGCACGCTCATCCAGAGCGCGTTGATGCCATCCGGGGTCAGTTCGCCCTCAGCGCGCGCCGCGTGCAACTTGCACTCGAAATCGTAAAAGGCGATCTGGCGGACCACGGTGTTGATCTGGTCCTCAACCTTGCCGGCAAGCAGTTGCTTGCGCTCGGCCGGGGTTTTTGCCGCATCGAGCAGGCGGCGGAAGGTGAGCATTTCACCGAATACGCTGGCGGTTTCGGCAACCGTAAGCGGCGTGGGGGCCAGCGTTTCGCCCTGCGGTGCGGCCAGCACCTGATGCACGCCGTGGCCAAGTTCGTGCGCCAGCGTCATCACGTCGCGCGGCTTGCCGAGGTAGTTCAACAGCACATAGGGGTGGACGGTGGTCACAGTGGGGTGCGCGAAGGCTCCGGGTGCCTTGCCCGGCTTTACCGCAGCATCGATCCAGCCCCGCTTGAAGAAGGGTTCCGCGATGGCCGCCATTTCCGGCGAAAAACCGGCATAGGCGGCAAGCACGGTCTCGCGCGCCTCATCCCAGCCGATCAGGCGGGGGGCCTCGGTAGGCAGCGGCGCGTTCCGGTCCCAGACCTGCAACTTTTCCAGCCCCAGCCACTTGGCCTTGAGCGTGTAGTAGCGGTGTGAAAGCCGCGGGTAGGCCGCCACCACCGCGTCGCGCAGCGCTGCGACCACTTCCGGCTCGACATGGTTGGAAAGGTGGCGCGAAAACTGCGGGTTCGGCATCTTGCGCCAGCGGTCCTCGATTTCCTTTTCCTTGGCGAGCGTGTTGTGGACCCGGGCAAAAAGCTTGATCTGCCCGGCGAAGCCGTCGGCCAAGGCCCGCGCCCCCGCCTCGCGGCGGCTGCGGTCGTGGTCGGTCATGAGATCAAGCGTGGCTTCAAGGCTCTGGCTTTCACCCGCAACGCTGAAGGTCATGCCCGCAAGCTGTTCGTCAAAGAGCCGGTTCCATGCGGCCGAGCCGACCACCGACTGGTCATGCAGGAACCTCTCCAACTCGTCCGAAAGCTGGTAGGGGCGCATCGCGCGAAGCCGGTCGAAGGCGGGTTTGAAGCGAGCCACTGCGGGGTCGGCGAACACCGCCTGATACTGTGCCTCGTCGATGCGATTGAACTCGAGGCCAAAGAACACCAGCGGCGTGGTGAATGTGGTGATCTTGTCCTGAAGGTCGGCCATCTGCTTGGCGCGCGCGGCATCAAGCGTGTTCTGGTAATAGCGCAGGCCGGCATACGACATCAGCCGCCCGGCGATGTTTTCGATTGCCTCGTTGCGGGCAATACACTTTGCCATGCCAGCCGCGTCGAGCGCCGCCAGCTTGCCCTCGTAATCTTTGGCGAAACTGGCGCAGGCGGTTTCAAGCCAGCCCATGTCGCGGCCAATTTCGGCGGCGTCGGGGGCGGCATAGAGGTCGGACAAGTCCCATTCGGGCAGGTTTCCGAAGGCGTTGTGGCCCGCAGTCGTGGCGGCGGCGTGCAGGGGTCGGGGCAGGGGCATGGCGTCCTCATCTCAATTTGCCCGCCCAGATAGGCGCTTGGCGGTGGCGGGCGCAAGGGGCGGAGCCGATGCAAGGTCTGCCTTGAATTTCAGCACATGCACGCGAAAGCGGCAACATTGACGCTGCCACGCCCCGCAGCCCAGGTTCGGCGCTTTCCCTGCAACAGATGGCTGCCTAATACTTGCCCAAAGGCCGGAGGAATCAGCCGTCATGGCGATCGAGTTTTTCAACGAAATGTATCAGGGCAGCCAGGTGCGTGCCCCCTACGCGCGGCTTGAAGACTGGATGCGGGCGATGCCTGCCGAATTCCGGCAGATGAAGCAGGCCGAAGCCGAGGCGCTGTTTCGCCGCATCGGCATTACCTTCGCGGTCTATGGCGAGGGCGGAGACCCTGACAGGCTCATTCCCTTCGACATGTTTCCCCGGGTTTTCACCCAGGTCGAGTGGCACCGCCTTGAGCGCGGCATCAAGCAGCGGGCGCGGGCGCTGAACGCCTTTTTGCTCGATGTCTATGGCCGAGGTGAAATCATCCGCGCCGGGCGCATTCCTGCCCGGCTGGTCTATCAGAATGCCGCCTACGAACGCGCCGTGGCCGGGTTCACGCCGCCGCGCGGGGTCTATTCGCATATCGTCGGCATCGATCTGGTGCGCACCGGGCCGGACGACTTTTTCGTGCTTGAGGATAACTGCCGCACGCCTTCGGGGGTCTCCTACATGCTGGAGAACCGCGAGATCATGATGCGGATGTTCCCGGCGCTGTTTCGTGAAAACCGCATCGAGCCGGTCGATGGCTACCCCGACCTCTTGCGCCGCACGCTGGCTTCGGTGGCCCCGGCAAAATGCGAGGGCGAGCCGGTGGTGGTGATCCTGACCCCGGGGCATTTCAACTCGGCCTATTACGAACATTCGTTTCTGGCCGACCTGATGGGGGTGGAACTGGTTGAGGGGGCTGACCTTTTTGTTGAAGGCGGCTTCGTGTGGATGCGCACTACCGAGGGTCCGAAAAAGGTGGATGTCATCTACCGGCGCATCGATGATGCCTACCTTGACCCGCTCTGCTTTCGCCCGGATTCGATGCTGGGCATTGCCGGGCTGATGGATGTCTATCGTTCGGGCGGGGTTTCGATTGCCTCGGCACCCGGTGCCGGGGTGGCGGATGACAAGGCGATCTATACCTTTGTGCCCGAGATGATCCGTTTCTACCTTGGCGAAGAGCCGGTGCTGCAAAACGTGCCGACCTGGCAGTGCGGCAAGCCCGACGATCTTGGCCATGTGCTCGATCATCTGGCGGAACTGGTGGTGAAAGAGGTGCATGGCTCGGGCGGCTACGGCATGCTCGTCGGCCCCCGGTCGAGCGCGGCGCAGCTTGAGGCGTTTCGCGCGCGGGTGATTGCCAACCCGGGCAATTACATCGCACAGCCGACGCTGGCGCTTTCGACCACACCGACGTTTGTCAACGAAGGCATCGCACCGCGCCATGTCGATCTTCGCCCCTATTGCCTTGTGGGCGAGCGCATCGAACTGGTGCCCGGCGGTCTGACCCGGGTTGCGCTGACCGATGGCAGTCTGGTGGTGAACTCGTCGCAGGGCGGCGGGGTGAAAGATACCTGGGTTCTGGCGGAGTGATGCGATGCTGAGCCGCACGGCGGAAAACCTGTTCTGGATCGCGCGCTACATCGAGCGGGCCGAAACCATGGCGCGGCTGCTGGAGGTGGGGGGGCGGATCGCGCTGATGCCGCAGGCGGGCCACGGCTACCGCAACGAATGGGACAGTCTGCTGCGCGCCTCTGGCACCGCCTCGGGGTTTGCGCAAAAATACGGCGACCCGGTGCAGCGCAACATCGAAAGCTATCTGTTCTTCGACCGCGACAATCCCTCGTCGGTTGCCTCCTGCATCGAGAAGGCACGCGAGAACGGCCGCATCGTGCGCACCGCGCTGACCACGCAGGTATGGGATGCGCTGAATGCCGCGTTTCAGGAAATGCGCGCGCTGGAACGCAGGCCGCGCTCGGAACTGGAACTGACGCAACTGACCGAATGGACGATGCGCCATACCGCGATGTTGCGCGGTGCCATTGACGCCACCTTGCTGCGCAACGATGGCTATCATTTTCTCGGCCTCGGCTTTGCGCTTGAACGCGCCGACAACACCGCGCGGCTGCTCGACGTGAAATACTATGTTCTGCTGCCGCGCGTCGATCTGGTCGGCTCGGGGCTGGACAACTACCAGTGGCAAACGCTGCTGCGGGCGCTTTCCTCGCACCGCGCCTTTCACTGGGCTTACGGTGGCGAGATCACTGCGGGCAAGATCGCGCATTTCCTGATCCTGAACCGGCAAAGCCCGCGGTCGCTGATGACCGCCACCGGCGAGGCGGTGGGCCACCTTGACGCGCTCGCACTGGCTTACGGTTGCGCGACACCCGCGCAAGAGCGCGCGCGCAGGCTTTTGCGCCAGCTTGAGACGACCTCGGTCGAGGACGTGTTCGAGGAAGGGCTGCACGAGTTTCTGACCCGCTTTGTGCAGGACGTGGGCGGACTGGCCGCACTTGTGCAGGAAAACTATCTGAGCGGAGAGGCACGATGATCCTGACTGTCAGCCATGCAACCACCTACCGCTATTCGGCACCGATGCGTGGCGCGGTGCAAAGCCTGCGGCTTACGCCCTCGCGCTTTGACGGGCAGGCCGCGCGCGAATGGCAGGTCGAGGTTGAGGGCGGCATTCGCGGCGGCAGCTTTCGCGATGGCGCGGGGGATCGTGTGGAAGGCTGGTCGGTGCGCGGACCGGTGCGCGAGGTGACGGTGCGGGTCAGTGGCCAGGTTGAAACCCGCGATCTGCACGGCGTGCTGGCTGGCCACCGTGAAACCGTTCCCGCCGAGGCCTACCTGTGCGCCAGCACGCCGACCGAGCCCGATGCAGCACTTGTGGCGCTTGCACAGGAGGCGGCGGCGGGCGCGAGCGACGCGCTCGACCGCGCACATCTGCTTGCCGCTGCGGTGCGCGCCGCCATCGCCTACCGCCCCGGTGCAACGCACGCCCATACCACCGCCGCCGAGGCGCTGGCGCTTGGCGAGGGGGTTTGCCAGGATCACGCCCACGCGCTGATTGCCAGCGCCCATGTTGCGGGCTTCGCTGCCCGCTACGTTTCGGGCTATCTGTTCAGCGATGCGGCGGCGGGCGCGCAGGAAGCGGCGCATGCCTGGGCCGAAATCTGGGTTAATGGCCTGGGCTGGATCGGTTTTGACGCGGCCAACGCCTGTTGCCCCGATGATCGCTACATTCGCCTCGGATCAGGCCGCGATGCGCAAGAGGCCGCGCCAATCAAGGGCTTGGCCATGGGCCCCGGCAGCGAAAGCCTGGAGGTCGCGGTTGCAGTCGGCGCAAGCCAGCAATAACGTTGCCGCGAACAAACGGGCCGGGGACCACAGATGACCTATTGCGTGGGGCTGTTGCTGAACGAAGGCATGGTGCTTTTGTCCGATACCCGCACCAATGCCGGGCTCGACAACATCGCCACCTACACCAAGATGTTCAGCTTTGAAGATCCGGGCGAGCGGGTCGTGACAATTCTCACTGCGGGCAGCCTTTCGGTCACGCAAACCACCATGGCGCGGCTGCGCGAGGCGATCGACGCGCCCGAGGCCAGCGCCGAAAGCTCGATCATGCTGGCACCGACCATGCTCAAGGTCGCCGAAATCCTTGGCAACACGCTGGCAGGGGTGCGCGCCGACATCGACGGCAAGATGAACGCGGCAAAAAGCTCGGCCACCGCCTCGATGATCGTGGCCGGCCAGCGCGCGGGCGGGGCGATGCGGCTGTTTCTGATTTATCCCGAAGGCAATTTCATCGAGGCGACCGAAGACACGCCCTTCTTGCAGATCGGCGAACACAAATACGGCAAACCTATTCTCGACCGCGTGGTAAAGCCCTCGACCAGCCTTTCGGACGCGCAAAAGGCGGTGCTCCTGTCGATGGACAGCACCCTGCGCTCGAACCTCTCGGTAGGCATGCCGCTGGACCTTGCGGTGATCGCGCGCGACGCCTGCCGGGTGACCATGCGGCGGCGCATCGAAGCGGGCGACGCCGATTTTGCCGCGATGAGCGAGGCCTGGTCAAAGGCGCTGCGCGATGGCTTCAGCCGCATCACGCTTTGAGGCGGTGTGGCTTTCATCGGGTTTTATGCGCGGGTGCGGGTTCTGCGCGCGGCAGCAAGGGGCGAGCGGTGAATTGCGCAACAAAGGCGAATTATTGCGTCGCCATGCTTGCTCGGTTCCGCTGCGAGCGCTATCGATCTTGAATCAGGGAGTTTTCTTGGGCCGCCCCGAGGGGTGCGCTCGTGCAGCAGCGGGAAACAGGCAGATGAACGCGAGAAATATCTGGCGGCTGGCGCTTGCTATGGCGGGCATCGTGGCGGCATCCGGCGCGCTGGCGCAGGGCTGGCAATCGTCGGTCGAGGCCGGTTTTCAGATGACCGACAGAACCAACACCGTGAACAATGTCATCAACAGCCCGTATTTCGGGGGCTATCTTGCGGGCTACGGCGGCGTGAACCTGGGTCGCGTGGCGCTGGCATTCGACGGGCGCGCCGAATTTACTGATGATCGTGGTTTCAACAATGTGAACGCAACCGGGCCGCTGCATACCGGAGTGGTTGGTGCGCGCGCGGGCACGCGGATTTCCAACCTCTACGTCGGGGCGTTTGCCGGGCTTGGGTTCTTTGACGGCAAGAACTCCGACAGCCCGATGCAGGGCTCCATCTATGGCGTCGAGGCCGAGTATTTCCTTCCCCATGGCGGCTCGCTTTATGCGCAGTTGGGGCAGGCGAGGGCGGTGGGAGCGCCCGGCGACAACGAATTCGAGGGCTACGATTACCGGATCGGCTATCTGATCCAGGTTTCCGACCGCACCACGATTGATGTCAGCGCCGAGCATGCCTATTCGAGCAAGTGCTTTCAGGATTGCGGCGATGCGGGCCGCAACGTGGTGTTCGGGCTCGAGGCGGTTCACCGCCTGACGGATCGCATCGATCTGGTCGGCAGCATCGATTACGCGCATGTCACCACCAACGTGAAGGCCGACCACGTGACATCGATGGATGTGTATGTGGGCGTCCGGGTGCCGCTGGGAGCGCGGCCTACCAGCGCGCTGCGCACGCCGATGGGGGCCTTCCAGGCGGCAAGCTGGATGCACCCGATGGACAACTGATCCGTTCGCTCGCGTAAAGACCTGCCACTCTCGCGTAAAGACCAGCCACTACAGACCTGGGCTTCGCGCTTCGGGCTGCCCTTCTTGGGGCGCTGCGCCGGGCCCGCTGCCGGGCGCAGATCGATCAGGCAAGCACGCCCTCGGCGGTCAGCCGGGTCTTGCCACCGAGATAGGGGTGCAGCGCTGCGGGCAGGCTGACCGAGCCATCTGCCTGCTGGCCGTTTTCCAGCACCGCGATCAGGCAACGCCCGACCGCAAGGCCAGAACCGTTGAGCGTTGCCACGAATTCGGGCTTGCCCCCCGGAGCACGGCAGCGCGCGTTCATCCGGCGCGCCTGAAAGCTGCCGCAAGTGGAAACCGATGAAATCTCGCGGTAGCTGTTCTGCCCCGGCAGCCAGACCTCCAGATCATGCGTCTTTTGGCTGCCAAAACCCATGTCGCCGGTGCAAAGCACGATTGTCCGGTAGGGCAGGCCGAGCCGCTGCAACACCGCCTCGGCGCAGGCGGTCATCCGTTCGTGCTCGGCCAATGCGGTCTCGGGGGTGCAGATCGTCACCATCTCGGCCTTTTCGAACTGGTGCTGGCGCAGCATCCCGGCGGTATCCTTGCCCGCCGACCCGGCTTCGGAGCGGAAACACTGGGTCAGCGCGGTCATCCGGATCGGCAATGCCGCCGCGTCGAGCACTTCACCCGCAACGGTATTGGTCAACGTCACTTCGGCGGTGGGGATAAGCCACCAGCCGTTGGTTGTCTGGTAGCTGTCTTCGGCGAATTTCGGCAGGTTGCCGGTGCCGAACATCGCCTCGTCGCGCACCAATACCGGGGTGATCATTTCGGTCAGCCCGTGTTCATCAATGTGCAGATCGAGCATGAATTGGCCAAGCGCGCGGTGGATGCGCGCGACCCCGCGCGACAATACGACGAAGCGCGCCCCAGAAAGCTTTGCGGCGGTCTCGAAATCCATCGCCTTGGCGACGCCGCCGATCTGGTAATGCTCCAGCGGCTTGAAATCGAATTCGCGCGGGCTGCCCGAGCGGCGGATTTCGACATTGCCCTGCTCGTCGGCACCATCGGGCACCTCGGCATGCGGAAGATTGGGGATCCACATCAGCATGTCGCCCAAGGCGGCGTCTTCGGCGGCCGCCTCGGCGGTGAGCCGCGCGATCTCGGCTTTTTTCTCGGCCACCAGCGCGCGCAGCCGTTCGAATTCGGCTTCGTCGCCGCGTGCCTTGGCGGCACCGACTTCCTTGCTGGCGCGGTTCCGCTCGGCGGCGGCGGTTTCAGCGGCAAGGATCTTGGCGCGCCGGTCCTCGTCGAGCGCCAGGATCGCGGGCGAGGCCGCGGCCAGCCCGCGCCGCGCGAGCGCGGCATCAAAAGCGGCTGGATTTTCGCGGATGGCGCGGATGTCATGCATGGCGGGCCTCGAAGTTCAGGGTCTGGCGCCGCTTTAACCTATTGCAACAGGCGCGAAAAGCCCGCCTGCGACATCGCGGCGCAGACAGTCGGCGCGATTGCGCGTAAACTGAAAAAGCGCCCCCCGGGGGGCGCTTGGAGGGAATCATGAGGAAGATATCGAAAGCCGTTGCCGGTGGCGCACTTGTCGGAGCGCTTCTGGTGCCGAGCTTTGCATTTGCCGAGCCAAGCTGCACAAGCTGGATGGATCAGGGCAACGGCACCAGCTGGAAAACCTGCGTCGGTGATGATGGCAAGCAACGCTGTTACGAAATCAACAATGCCCCGGGCAGCACCTCGCGCGAAGTGACCTGCAGCTGAAGCGCGCCGCCTCAGGGGGCCTTGCAGAATAGCTCGTACACCAGCCCCACCACGCTTTCCGCCTTGGGGTCAGAGAGCGAATAATACATGGTCTTGCCATCGCGGCGGCAGATAACAAGGCCCTCAAGCCGCAGCCGGGCCAGTTGCTGGCTGACCGCCGCCTGCCGCGACTCGAGCAGGTTTTCAAGCTCTGTCACCGATTTCTCGCCCGACGACAGGTAGCACAGAATCATCAGCCGCCCTTCATGCGCGAGCGCCTTGAGGAAGGCCGAAGCCGCTTGCGCGCGGCTGATCATTTCCTCGGGGGCAATCGCAATGCAGCCTTGCTCGGCTTCGTCTGCCGGGGCCGTCTTCGATTTGCTCAGCGTGTCTGCGGCCATGTCCTGCCCACCACGTTCCGTTTGCTCGGTCCCTGTCTGGCACCCGATTTCTTCGCGATAGCATGCGCTGCCCCGCGAATCGAGACAAGAATTTGTGCTGCGCGGTGCCAGATTTCCGGTTTCCCCAAGCGTTGCGCCGGGGCGCACTTCCTGATCGAGATATAGATATTGGAATTGCAATATGTAGCAAATACGCGGTATGTTCATGCTGATGCCGCCGCGACCGTTATACCGGTCGTCGGGTCGGCAACCAACGGTGCGCATCCGGCGGTTTCGCTGTGGCCGCACCGTCGCCGGGGGCTGTGTCGGCGCGGCTGGTTTGATCCTCAGCCAGATCCCGTATGCCGGTGCGCGCCGGGCAGGCCCTCGTGCTGCGGGTTTGCCCTGGGTGACACCGGCATCGGCGCATTCGCCGCGCGGCAATTCCCGCCATTTTCTCGGCACCCGTTTCGTGGCATCACTGCGCGGGCAACGGCGAGGCCGGGATGACGCAGGAATTGCAGGCAAGGGCGCGGGCGGTGTTCGCGGCGGGCGTGGCGGCAGCGGACCCGGCACAGGCCGTTGCGCGGCATCTGCCGCAGGCGCTGGCCGACGCGCCCGAGCCGGGGGGGCGGTGGCGGCTGATCGCGCTTGGCAAGGCCGCGCATGCCATGGCCGGGGCTGCGCTGGCAGCGCTGCCGCGAGGGATTCCGGCACTGGTGGTTACCACGCGCGAGGCGGCAAAACCGCTGGCGGGGGCGGTCGTGCTGGCTGCGGGCCACCCGGTGCCCGATGCCGCAGGCGAAGCGGCGGGGCGCGCGGTCGAGGCGGCGCTGACCGCCGCGATGCCGCAAGACCGGGTGCTGGCGCTGATTTCCGGCGGCGGCTCGGCGCTTTTGCCGACGCCGGTGCCGGGCATCAGCCTTGATGACAAGGCAGCGGTGAACCGCCTCTTGCTCGGCTCGGGTGCCGATATCGGCCAGATGAACCTGGTGCGGCAGGCGCTGTCGCGCTTGAAGGGCGGCGGCTGGCTGCGCGCCTGCCGGGCCCCTATCGTGGCGTTGATCCTGTCGGACGTGCCGGGCGATGATTTGCGGGTGATCGCCTCTGGCCCTACCGTGGCCGCCTTGGGGGGCCGGGCCGAGGCGGTGGGGCTCTGCCGCGCGCTTGGCCTGTGGGCGGCGCTGCCCGCCGCCGTGCGCGCGCATCTGGCCAGCCCCGAAACTGCGGCGGCAGAATTGCCCGCGGCGCGCAACCTGCTGGTGGGGTCGAACGCGCTGTCGCTGGCGGCCATGCAGGCGGAGGGTGCCGAGCTTGCCGATTTTGCGCTGAGCGGTGATGTCGGCGAAATGGCCGCGAAAATTATTGCCACGCTTGGCGCAATGGAGCCGGGGCAGGTGCTGGTGGCGGGGGGCGAAACCACGGTGCGGCTTGTCGGGCGGGGTCTTGGCGGGCGCAATCAGGAGCTGGCCTTGCGGGTGGCGCTGGCGGCCGAGGCGGAGGGGCTTGCGGGTGACTGGGCATTTCTGGCGGGAGGAAGCGACGGGCGCGACGGGCCGACCGACGCAGCGGGTGCGGTGGTCGGGCCGCAGACCCTTCCGGCGATGCGCCGGGCCGGCATCGACCCGGCAAAACGGCTGGCAGACAACGACTCTTACCCGGCGCTCGCGGCGGCCGGGGCGCTGCTTTTTACCGGCGCAACCGGCACCAACGTGGCCGATCTGGCGGTCCTGCTGCGTGGAAAAGAGGGGTAACAGCGCAGGTGGCCCCGCCACCCGCGCCAGTGCTCATTACCCTACAGGCGGGCAGCATAGCGGCCAATTCTGACGAAAGTGTAATGGAGCGTCTCTCGTCAGGTCTTGGCGGTGGCGACGACATCATGCTCTGCCGCTTCGGGCGGCGATGCCGCTGCCACTGTTCCGCGCAACTGCCGCAGGCGGGCCAGCCGCAACGCTTCGCTGCAAGTGGCTATCACGATCAGACTGAGGGCGAGGGAGTCAAAGGTCAGGATCATAGCGGCTCCGGGTCTGGAATGCTGCCTGCGTGACGGGTAATCTTGGCGGCAAAAGGGCCATCGCGTGGCGTTTGCGCCCAGTTTGCCGGCTCAGGCGCGCCGCGCGGCGGCGACCCAGATTGCCATCAGCCCGAGCGAAGCGATGGCGTTCCAGCTTGGCATCGAAATGCCGAACAGGGCCCAGGCGACCTCATCGCAGCGGATCAGCGGTGCCGCCATGATCTGGCTCAGCAGATCCTGCGCAGATTGCCCGTTGAGCGCGCCCGCGGTGCAGGTATCCGGCCCGGCCCAGAATTTCCGCTCGACACCCGTGTGGTAAATGCCGATCGCGGCTGTTGCCGCCGCCGCCGCCGCGCCGGACCACGCCAGCAGAACGCTGGGCCGCCATGCCAGCGCCAGCACCCCGACCGCGACCGCCGCATAATGCGGATAGCGCTGCCACCAGCAAAGCTTGCAAGGCTCGATGCCGAAGGCCTGAAACACCAGCGCCGCCAGCAGCAACCCGGCGGACCCCGCCGCTGCAAGTAGCATCAGCCGCAGTCGTGTTGCTGTAAGCGCGTGGATCAGGCTTCGAATGCTGTTCACAGGTATCTCACGAAATAGAAGCCGCCGATCAGGAGCACGACGAACAGGATGAACAAGACGCCCAGCCGCCGCTCGATGAAATCGCGTATCGGCGCGCCGAACCGCCACAACAAAGCCGCGATCAGGAAAAATCGCAAGGCCCGCGCCACAAACGATACCGTGACAAAGAGCGCGAGGTTCAGCTGCGTTGCCCCCGAAAAGATGGTGATGACCTTGTAGGGAAAGGGCGTGACCCCGGCCGTCAGCACCGCCCAAGCGCCAAATTCGTTGAAGCGCCGCGCCAGATCGTCAAAGCTGCCTTGCGCGCCGTAGAAATCGAGCACCGGACGCCCGACCGCATCCATCAGCCCCCAGCCGATGTAATAGCCAAGCATGCCGCCGGTTACCGAGGCCGCCGTAGCGACCGCCGCAATCAGGAACGCGCGCGAAGGACGCGCCACGATCATCGGGATCATCAGCACGTCGGGCGGGATCGGGAACACCGAGCTTTCGATGAAGGCAATCGCAGCCAGTGCCCAGATTGCGTGGCGGTGTCCGGCAAGCCCGAGCACCCAGTCGTAAAGCCTGCGGATCATCGCCACCGTCGCCACCCTCACCTGCCACCCGCCCCCCAATCGCGCGCGGGGCGCGCGCCGTCAAGCACGCGAGGGTCTTGTCAGCGTGCTTTGGTGGCGATAGAGCAAGTGCCGGGCCCAAGTGGCGAAATGGTAGACGCAGGGGACTCAAAATCCCCCGCCGCGAGGCGTGTCGGTTCGAGTCCGACCTTGGGCACCATGGCCTTGCTTCCAGCGCGTTCCGTTGATGGCGCATGTGTCAGATCACAAACCCTGTTCAGCGCCGATTTGCCGCAGCGTAAAGCAGCATCAGTGCTTTTTGGGCGAATCTGTCACCTCGACCAAAGTGATTCGCCGCAGGAAGACAACCCAAGGAACAGTGAGCGCGAAACGGCGTCTTTGGGTGCGTTGTGGGAACAATCGCCGTTAACCAGATTGCGACTTTTTGTGGGCAGGCGCGGCGGCAGCATTGAAGGCGTTTGTTGCCGGTTCAGAAACAGTCGCCCCAAATCGCTGCGCCGGTTCGCGACGCGAAGCGGAATCCGATCGCCATTAACGGGCTATTATTACTAATCAAAAGTGAAGGTCGCCCGCCATCCGCCGCAAAACCGCGGAAACAATCGCCGGGCAAATGTGGCCGCAACAGGGGGAAACTAGGCAGAGCGCGCCTTGCCGCCGCCGCAGTTGCGCCACGATTGGCGCTTTTTCCCCTTCCGCGCTTTCGGCGCGCGCGGTATCTCTTGGTGGCTCGACTGGGGGGCAATGGCCATGGGGGTGGCCAATGAGTGTGAGGCATCTTCGGATGCCGGGTTTGGTTGGAACGGGGCTGCTGGGAATGGGGCGATCTGCCGCCCCGCGAAACTTCGACAAGCTGACTTGGGCTGAACTGTCGATTGCGGCAGCGTCGAGGTATGCCTGCAACCCTTACCCGCAACCGGGGCCTCACACAGGGATGTGCAAGGGGATTGCCCCTTGCGTGGATCATTGCGGGCGGAGGTGCGCGAACGCGCGCTGCCCCGGTCTCGCGGGACGGTTTGGAGAGTGTGATGACCTATAACTATACCAACTACGCGGTCTATGCCTGGGATCTGGCGAATGTCACCAGCACCGGCGGTACGCTCTTTCCCGATGCGGACAACGGCAAGTCGTCACCTGCCGGCACGACCTTCACGATCGACGCCACTGCGGCGCTGACCAAGATCACGGTCTCCGACAACGACAAGAATTTCAACGATGGCGATACCAGCCAGGATGCGACCGCGGCGGTCGTGCTCGATGGAAAAAGCCACCCCGCAGGCGACATCGCACCGGAATATTCCTATATCGTGCGTCCCGCAGGTTCCAACAATCCGGCTGACAACATCACCGTCTATGCGATCAACATGGGCAACGACGTGATGGGCTTTGTCTCGACCGCGCCGATGCAGCCGGGGCAGACCTATACGGTGCTCAGCCTGCAATCCAACTGCCCGTCGGTTCCCTATTCCAGCCTCGCCACCACGGCGCTGCCGCCGCTGGTCACGCTTGACGGCATTGTTGAAGGCACGGCGGGTGCCGACCTGATCGATTACAACTACACTGGCGACCCGGACGGCGACCGGATTGACCACAATGACGCGATCCTGCCCGGCGAAGCGCCGCAAGATGACATCGTCGAGGCCGGTGCGGGCAACGACACCGTCTTTGCGGGCGAAGGCGATGACAAGGTTTACGGCGAGGCCGGCGATGATCTGCTATATGGCGAAGCCGGCGACGATTACCTTTCCGGCGGCGAAGGCAACGACACGCTCGATGGCGGCACTGGCGACGACACCTTGCTTGGCGGTTCGGGTGACGACAATATCAGTGGCGGAGCCGGGGCTGACCTTGTGTTGGGCGGCGCGGGTGCCGACCTGATTTCAGGCGGTGCCGGTGACGACACGCTTTTTGGCGATAATGCCAGTTGTGTGTTGCCCACAGGCGATTACTTCCCCGAGTGGCAACAAGCAATTTCCAACGTCGTCTTCTATTTTGATACCGACGGCGACGGCGTGGCGGACTACTCGGCCAAGGTTGATGGCTTCCCCAACTCGGGAAGTGCCAAGTTCATCAGCAACGACCTTGATATGTATTATACGCAGATGCGCGACTTCCTGATCGCGAGCGATTCCAGCCTTGATCCCGGCAGCACCGTGATCGGTGTGTCCATCAAAGGCGGCATTCAGCCCACGCAGTATTTCCAGGTTGACGGCAACTCCAACGGTACCGAGCCGGATTCCGGGTCGATCATGAACACCGGGCCGGGCGTCGATTACGAGACTTTCTACAACGACTTCTACACCCATTTCGACCCGGCACTGGTCGGATCCGGCGGTGGTGCCGAGGGTGCCGGAAACGACACCATCTCGGGCGGTGACGGCAATGACGTGATCTTTGGCGAAGGCGGCGACGACAGCATTTCGGGTGATGCGGGTGATGATCGCATCTACGGCGGCGCTGGCAACGACTCGCTGGCGGGCGGCTCCGGCAATGACGTGATCTGGGGCGACTCGGGCGGTGCTTGCGACGCCCCCGGCAACCTGGCGGAACCGCTGACGCTTTCTGCGGCCAATGTCAAATACGGCTCGCAAACCGGTGCAGATGGCTGCGCAAATGCGGGCGACAGCGTCATCTACAAGAACGTGACCGTGACCGAAGACGGGCGCACGGTGATGGCCAAGCTCATTCTGGTTGACCGCTCGTCCGGCCTCAATGTCGATCTGACCGGCGGAGCCGGGAAGGAGATTCTGCTTAACGGCAACAACGATTCGAGCGACGCGGGCAAGACCGCGAGCTTCCGGCTGGAGTTCTACGACCAGACGACCGGCCTGCCGATCGACATTTCCTCGATTGCCACCTTTGGTGACCTCGACAAGACCGCCTTTGCCGAAAAGGTCGGTATTCCCGCCGACCAATTCACCACCTACGGTCTGACCGCCGACACGTCGCTGGCGCTGAATGCGGGCAGCACGATCACCGCCATGGGCACCGAACAGAACGACCCGTCAGACCAGGATGCCTGGTTTTCGGCGGCCTTCGAGAACCGCAGCTTCATCAATTTCACGCTGACCACGCGCGAAGTGAACTCGGGCTTCACGCTCAATGGCGCGGTGATCGATCAGCCGGTGATCGTCGATCTGCACCCCGGCAACGACACGCTTGATGGCGGTGAAGGCGAAGATACGCTTTACGGCGAGGGCGGGAACGACCTGTTGACCGGCGGTGCCGGTGCCGACCATATGTATGGCGGCGACGACCGCGATACCTTCATCGTCGGTTCGGGTGCCGATGGCGCGGGCGATTTCATCGACGGCGGCGAGGGCGGCGACGACTACGACGTGCTCGACCTGACCGGTGCCGGGCCGCTGCGGGTGATTTATGACCCGATGAATGCGGAAAACGGCATTGTCGAGTTCCTCGACGGGGTTGGTGGTCCGGTCAAGGGCACGCTCACATTCAAGAACATCGAGAACGTGATCCCCTGCTTCACCCCGGGTACGCTGGTGGCAACGCCGCGCGGCGAGCTGCCGGTGGAAGAGCTGCGCGCGGGCGACCGGGTGATAACCCGCGACAACGGCATCCAGCAAATCCGCTGGGTCGGCAAACGTTCGCTGAACCGCGCCGAACTCGCCGCAGCACCGCATCTGCGCCCGGTGCTGATCCGGGCTGGCAGCCTTGGCAACGGTCTGCCCGAGCGTGATACGCTGGTCAGCCCGAACCACCGGATGCTGGTCTCCAGTGACCGGACCGCGCTTTACTTCGACGAGCATGAAGTTCTGGTTGCCGCCAAGCATCTGGTTGACAACAAGGGCATTCTGCCGGTCGAAGTGCTGGGCACAAGCTATCTGCACTTCATGTTCGACCGCCACGAGGTGGTTCTGGCCAACGGGGCCTGGACCGAAAGCTTCCAGCCCGGCGACCAAACACTGGGCGGCATGGGCAATGCGCAGCGCAACGAGATTTTCGAGCTGTTCCCGGAACTCAAGACCCGCGAAGGCGTCGAAAACTACTCTGTGGCGCGGCGCACGCTGAAACGGCATGAGGCGGCGCTGCTGGGTCGCTGACCCGGCACGCGCCACCTGGGGGCCGCCCGGAAACGGGCGCGCGAGCGGGGCGGAAGCGCCCCGCTTTCGCGTTTCCGGATGCGAAACGGTTTGGTGCCGCGAATTCAGGCGGTTTCAAGGCAGTCGGGCTATGCCAAATCGCGCGCAGGGCCTAAGATGCGTGTCGGGGCACACTTGACCGATGCCAGCGGCGCGGAAGAGGGGTGAGCGATGACTGTGCATGATACCCGCCTGCCAGCGGGTCCGCAGGGGCATGACGCGGCTGACGGTTCGGCGATGGCCGAGGCGGTCAGGGCCGTGCGGCTTGAGTATTCTTCGCAGGAGCGCAGCGATGGCTGGCTGCGCTGGGCGGGGGAAGATGGCGTCTCGCGTGAAAGCCGCCGCCTTGCGGAATTCATTGCCGCGATCCCCTGCTTTACCCCCTATGTGGCGCTTGCGACCGACTGTGGCCCATGTTTTGCCACCAAACTGAGGCCGGGGGATCGGGTGGTGACGCGCGATCATGGCTTGCAGGAGGTGCGCTGGGTCGGGCAGCGCCGCTTTGGCTGGCGCGACCTCGGGCTAAACCCGACGCAGCGCCCGGTGCGCATTGCCGCCGGTGCGCTGGGCAATGGAGTGCCCGCCGCCGACATGCTGGTTTCGCCCAACCACCGCTTTCTGGCCGCAATGCCGGGGCAGAAATTGACCGATGCAACCGAGCAGCTTTGGCAGGCGCGGGAACTGATCGGCCGCGAGGGCGTTCATCGCGTCGATTGCACCGATATCGAATATGTTCAGATCCTGCTCGACCGGCACGAGCTGGTGCTGGCCGAAGGCGCGTGGAGCGAAAGTTTTCAGCCTTCGGGGGCGCGGCTGGCAGCACTCGCACCCGAAGCGCAGGCTGAGCTGCGCGCGCAGATGCCGGAACTTGCGCAGACCGTACCTGAGCGCTTTGCGGTGGTCCGCCCCGAAGCATTGGGTGCCGAATCCACCTGAACGCAGAGCGCAATCCGGGGCGTGGCGCAAGCTTGCTGCGCCGCGGCGGACTGTCTCCGTTCCCGCCCAAATCCTTCGCATTTGCGTAGAATTGCCTGATTTCCGGCCCAATTCCCCGTCACCTTGAAGCGATCGAGTGGGTAAGAGTGCGGAGCGTCGGGGTAAATGGCTGTCATCACGGGCACGAGTGCCAACAACACACTGGCCGGGGGCGCATCGGCCGACACGATTTCCGGCCTTTCGGGCAATGATTCCATCTCCGGTGGCGGCGGCGACGATTACATCGTCGCGGGCGTCGAAACCCTTGCCAATGCGCCCCTGGATTTCAATTGGTCGCTGCGCGGCAGCCAAGGCACCAATATCGGGTCGAGCTACACGCAAAACACCGGCGGCATCAACACCACCGTCACCTACACCGACCATGGACCCGCCACCGGCTTCAAGGTTGAAACCTCGGCCACCGGCTATGTTGCCTCGGGCGAAACCTACAACCCGAATTCGATGGCCGCGCTCTACGCCACCGGCAACGGGCTGGCCGCCACCATCGGGGTCAACTTCTCGGCGGTTACCGGCTCGGGCTATGCGAGCACGGTCGAGAATGTCAGCTTTCGTATCGACGACGTCGATTCCGGCGGCTGGACCGACATCATCACCATCAACGCCTATGACGCCACGGGCAACCTGATCCCGGTCACCATAACGCCCGCGGGCAATGACACGGTTTCGGGCAACACCATTACCTCTGGCCCCGGTAACGATACCGCCGCCAGTGCCGCAGGGTCGGTGCTGATCGAGATCGCGGGGCCGGTCGCGCGCTTCGACATCATTTACTCGAACGGTGGCACGGGCGGTCAGGTGATCGTCATATCCGATATCGAGTTCGAAGCGGTGCCGGTCGATAACGACACCGTCTCTGGCGGCGACGGCAACGACACCATCCTAGGCGGGCTTGGCGACGATCTGCTTTATGGCGATGCGGGCAACGATAGTCTTGTCGGAGGCACCGGCAACGACACGCTTTTCGGCGGCATCGGCGATGACACGCTGCTAGGCGGTGCCGGCGCTGATTCGATCCTTGGCGGCGACGGCAACGACAGCCTCGATGGCGGTTCTGGCAATGACACGCTCGAGGGCGGGCTGGGCGATGATACGCTGATCGGCGGAGAAGGTGACGACAGCCTGTTTGGTCAGGACGGTGCCGATATGCTCGATGGCGGCTCGGGCAACGACACGCTGATCGGCGGCACCGGCAACGACACTTTGATCGGTGGCGCGGGGGCCGATGTTCTGAGCGGCGGGCAAGGCATGGACTATGCCGATTACTCCGCCTCGGGGGCGGGGGTCAGCATCGATCTTGCCGCCGGAACCGGCGCAGGGGGCGATGCGGCAGGCGATACGCTCAGCGGTGTTGACGGGCTCTATGGCTCGGCCTTCAACGACACGCTGCTGGGTTTTGACGGCTCTTCGACGAACCCGGCAGACCCCTACACCAATATCTTTCACGCTGGTGCTGGCAACGACTACCTCGACGGTCGGGGCGGCGACGACTTTCTTTACGGCGAAGATGGCGACGATACCATTCTGGGCGGTGCCGGTAATGACTGGATCGAAGGCGGCGCGGGGCAAGACCAGATCATCGGCGGCACCGGGTCCGACACGATCACGCTCAACCATGGCGAGAGCGCGGGCGACGTGGTCGATGGCTCGGAAGACGCCGACAACAGCGATATTGACGAAATCATCATCCATGGCCGCGCCAAGATCATCTATGATTCCAATCCCGAAAACGGCACGATCCGCTGGGCGAATGGCGACATCACCACCTTTTCGAACATCGAGAACATAAGCCAGGTTCCATGCTTCACCCCCGGCGCGCTAAACGAGACCAAGGCCGGGCCGGTGCCGGTGGAACTGCTTCGGATCGGCCAGAAAGTGCTGACCCGCGACAGTGGCTACCAAAGCATCCGCTGGATCGGGCGGCGCGCGCTTTCGGCGCGCGATCTGGCAGCCAACCCCGGTTTGCAGCCGGTTCTGATCAGTGCGGGTGCCTTGGGCAACGGCCTGCCGAGCGCCGATCTATTGGTATCGCCGCAACACCGGATGCTGTTTTCGCGACCCCGCGCCGATCTGCTCTTTGGTGAGGCCGAGGTGCTGGTGGCGGCGCTACACCTTGTCGGCCAGCCCGGCATAGTGCGCGCCCGCCGCGACAGCGTCACCTATCTGCACATCATGTTCGACGCGCATGAGATCATTCTTGCCGATGGCGCCTGGACCGAAAGCTTCCAGCCCGGCGATGGCGTGCTTGCCGGGCTTGACGGGCCGCAGCGCGACGAGCTTTTCGCGGTCTTCCCCGAGTTGCGTTTGCCCGAGGCGCGGGCAGGGTTTGCCGCCGCGCGGCTCAGCCTCAAGGCGCATGAGGTTGGCGTGTTTTTGGCGGCGTGACCTGCCTTGGGTCGTGTTTATTGCCACTAGGAATTCATGTCGTAACCACGCTCGCCATGCGTTGAAAGATCAAGCCCGTTGGATTCGGCCTCGGCATCAACGCGCATCGGCACCACCAGCGCCACCGCCCGCGCAATCGCCCAGGTCGCAGCCAGCGTGTAGGCCCCGACAAGCGCCAGTGCGCCGATCTGCGCGCCCCATGCACCGCCGCCAAATGCCGCCACCATGAGCGTGCCGAAAATGCCGCCGACGCCATGCACCGCGAAAACATCGAGCGTGTCGTCGATGTGCAGGCGGTTGCGCACAAGGTTTACCGCCTCCTGGCAGATCACCCCCGCAAGCACGCCAATCGCCAGCGCCGCGACCGGGCCGACATAGCCCGAGGCAGGGGTGACCGAGGCAAGCCCGGCGACGGCACCGGTGACGATGCCGACCAGCGACGAGCGGCCGAACTTGATCCGCTCCCATACCGCCCAGCTAAGCGCGGCGGCGGCGGCCGAAATATGGGTGGCGGCAATCGCCATGGCGGCGGTGCCATCGGCGGCAAGCGCCGAGCCGCCGTTGAAGCCGAACCAGCCGACCCAGAGCATGCCCGCCCCCATCGCCACCATGCCGGGGTTGTGCGGTGGCGTGGTGCGGTTGCGCCGCGGCCCGATCATCACCGCAAGCAGAAGCGCCGCCAGCCCAGCCGTTTCATGCACCACCATGCCACCGGCAAAATCATGCGCGCCGACCGCGCCAAAGATGCCGCCGTCCGAAAGAAACCCGCCGCCCCAAAGCCAATGGGCGACAGGCGCATAGACCAGAAGCATCCAAAGCCCCGAAAACCCCATCACGAAAGCGAAACTCACGCGCTCGACATAGGCACCGACGATCAGCGCCGGGGTAATGACCGCGAAAGTCATCTGAAACGCGAAAAAGGCAGCTTCCGGCAGATTGCCGCGCAGGCTTGCGGCATCGATGCCATGCAACGCCACGCGACCAAGCCCGCCCCAGATTGCGCCACCCTCGCCAAAGGCGATCGAGTATCCTGCAAGCAGCCACAGAACGCTCATCAGCGCCGCGATTCCAAAACACTGCATGAATATGCTGAGCACGTTGCGCGCCCGCACCAGCCCGCCGTAAAACAGCGCGAGCCCCGGCAGCGACATGAAAAGGACCAAAGCCGTGGCGGCCATGATCCAGGCGGTATCGGCAGCGTTCATCTGTTCCCCCCGTTTTGAAGGCACCGAGCATGGCACCGGCGCAAATCAAAGAGGCAGTGCAGGCGCTGCCTGCCGTTTTCTGGGGCGGTTTGCAATTTGCTGAATTTGCGGGCAGATATTGGCCGGGATGGCGCGGCATTGGGCGCTGCCAGAATCAGACCCCGATCGATGCTGCCAGCAACGCCAGCGCATGCCGGGTTGCCGCCTTGCGCACCCCCGCCCGGCCCAACGCCCCGAATTCGCGTGTCTCGGCCCGGGTCGCGGCACCCTTGCGGGCAAGCGCAAAGCACACCCGGCCTTCGGGCTCGTGCACCGATCCGCCCGGCCCGGCAATGCCGGTAACCGCCACGGCCAGGTTCGCGGCGGAATGCGCCAATGCCCCTTCGGCCATTTCGACCGCGACCGCCTCGCTTACCGCGCCGTCGCGGGCGAGCGTTTGCGGGCGCACCGCCAGCATTTCAACCTTTGCGGCGTTGGAATAGGTGACAAAACCGCGTTCAAATACATCCGAAGCACCCGCCACATCGGTGATGGCCGCGGCGACCAGCCCTCCGGTGCAGCTTTCGGCGGTGGCGATGCGCAAACTCGCCGCGCGGGCCGCGCCGATCAGATCGGCCACCTTCACAGCAAAAGCCCGTGCGAAACGCCTGCGGCGATGACCGTGGCGACGCCCGCGAAAGCACCTGCCCAGAGGTCATCAAGCATCACCCCGGCCGGGTCCTGGCGCCGGTCGGCACGGCCAATCACCCAAGGTTTCCAGATGTCGAACAAACGAAAGAAAAGGAATGCCGCGACCCAGCCGGGGTAGGCGCGCCAGGCCCAGTCATGCAGGCCCATCCACCAGAAGGCCGCGGCAGGAAACAGCAGTGCCAGCCACTGCCCCGCCACCTCGTCAATGACGATCTCGGCGGGGTCTTCGCCGGGGCGGCCGCGCAACGCCTGCGCGCAGGCCCAGAACCCGAGCAGGGTTATGGCGAGGGTGGCGGCGGCCAGCACCCAGAAGCCCAGCAGGTAATCAATGCCGATTGCAAGCACGACGGCCACCGCCGAGCCCCAGGTTCCGGGGGCGGGGCGGAGCAGGCCGACATAGGCGAAAGTGGTGATGAAGCGGGTCATGCGGATACCAGTGTTGCGGTGGCGAGGGCGGCAATGCCTTCTTCGCGGCCGGTGAAGCCA
The DNA here is from genome assembly GCF_030684035.1 of Phaeovulum sp. Lineage (GTDB taxonomy): Bacteria > Pseudomonadota > Alphaproteobacteria > Rhodobacterales > Rhodobacteraceae > UBA6213. The sequence goes on from NZ_JAUXPI010000057.1 coordinate 50,528, forward strand.
AGACCTTCCGAGGTGGTGGCCTTGACCGATATCCGGCCTGCCTCCACCTCGATTATTTCTGCAAGAACACGCGCCATTTCAAGCGCATGCGGGCCGATCTTCGGGTTCTCGCAGACCAGCGTCACATCGGCGCTGGCAAGGCGAAACCCGCGCGCCCGCACCAGTTGCGCCGCATGCGCAAGAAAGATGCGCGAGGCGGCCCCCTTCCATTGCGGGTCGGAGGGCGGGAAGTGCCGCCCGATATCGCCCATTGCCAACGCGCCATAAAGCGCATCGGTCAGCGCGTGCATGCCGACATCGGCATCGGAATGGCCCTTGAGGCCGCGCCCATGCGGCAGCTTCACGCCGCAAAGCCAGACATGGTCGCCTTCGCAAAACGCGTGCACGTCATAGCCGTTGCCGGTGCGCACATCCATTTTCGCCCCCAGAATCCGCTCGGCGCGGGTGAAATCTTCGGCGTAGGTCAGTTTCAGATTGTCCTCGTCGCCCGCGACGATGGCAACCGAAAGCCCGGCGCGCCGCGCCAGTTCCACATCATCCGCACCGCCTTCGGGGCAGGCGCGATGCGCGGCAAGAATGGCGTCGAAGTGAAAGCCCTGCGGCGTTTGTGCGCGATAAAGGCCATCACGGGGCACGGTGCCGACAACCGCCCCCGCCTCGCCCCGCCAAAGCGCATCGGTCACCGCCAGCGCGGGCGCGGCTGCGGCTGACACCTCAAGCGCCGCAAGTACCCGCGCGATAACCGCCGCAGGCACCAGCGGGCGCGCGCCATCATGAATGAGAACGCGAGAAATACCCGCGCCGTCAAGCAGTTCCAGCGCGTTCCTCACGCTTTCCGAGCGGCTTTCACCACCCTCGACCAGGGTAACCTGGCCACCAAATTCGGCAACGCCGCGGGCCATATCGTCGGGGTGCAGCACCAACACGACACGCTCGAACCCGGCAAAGGCCGCAAGGCTGCGCGCCAATGCGCTTTTGCCGTCGAGCATGCGCCACTGCTTCGGTTCGCCCGCGCCCGCGCGGGTACCGCGCCCCGCCGCTACGATGATCACCGCAACCGTCATGCCGCCTCCGCCACCTCATGAGCGATTGCTTAGGCCAAGCCAGACCGGTGCGCAATCGGCGTGATTGTGCAGCAGTTTGCCGAAAAATTAGGCAACTGCCGCGAAATTGCCCGTCCCCGGCCCGTGCGAGGTTGAGAATCGCCGTCCAAGGGCGTAGCTCGGGGGGCGTCGCACAGGGATTGGGCATTTGGGTATCGCGCTGGCAGAGATGACGCTTGATCCGCCGGTATTTCTGGCACCGATGGCGGGCATTACCGACCTGCCCTTTCGCCGCCTTGTGGCGCGCTTCGGGGCGGGGCTTGTGGTATCCGAAATGGTCGCCTCGGGCGAAATGCTGACTGCGCGGCCCTCGGTGCGGGCCAAGGCGCGGGTTGATCTTGGCCTTGCCGATGGCGTGACCTCGGTGCAGCTCGCTGGCCGCGAAGCGCAGCCGATGGCCGAGGCGGCGCGAATGGTCGCCGACATGGGCGCGCGGATCATCGACATCAACATGGGCTGCCCGGCAAAAAAGGTGACGGGCGGGCTATCGGGTTCAGCGCTGATGCGCGCACCCGACCGTGCGCTCAGGCTGATCGAGGCGGTGGTTGCGGCGGTGCAGCTGCCGGTAACGCTGAAAATGCGGCTCGGCTGGGATGACAGCTGCCTGAACGCCGCCGAGATTGCGCGCCGCGCCGAAGCCGCCGGGGTGGCGATGATCTGCGTGCACGGCCGCACCCGGATGCAGTTCTACAAAGGCAGCGCCGATTGGGAGGCGATTTCAGCGGTAAAAGCGGCGGTGCGGGTGCCGGTGGTCGCAAACGGCGACATCATTGATGCGCCAACGGCGCAGGCCGCGCGCGCCGCCTCGGGCGCGGATGCGGTGATGGTCGGGCGGGGCGCACAGGGCAGGCCCTGGGCGCTAGCCAAAATTGCCCATGCACTGCATGGCTGCCCGGCCCCGCAGGTGCCGGTCGGCGAAGCTCTTTCCGACATGATTTCCCAGCATTACGAGGATATGCTCAGTTTCTACGGGGTTGAGGTCGGGTGCCGTCAGGCGCGCAAGCACCTCGGCTGGTATGCGTCGGTCGCAGGCGCGCCGCTGCGTGCCGAAATGCTGCTTGCCGCCAGCCCGGCGGCGACGCTGGCGCTGATCCGCCGCGCCTTCGCCAGCGGCGAAAGGGTGGCTGCATGAGCCGCCCACCCGCCCCCGGCATCATCTGGGCCAGCCTGCCCACCCCGGCGCTCCTGATCGACGGTGCCGACCGGGTGCTGGAGGTGAACCCGGCGGCGGAGTTGTTCCTCAACATGTCCGAGCGCGCCCTGAAGGGTCTGCCGGTCGGCGAGCGTATCGCCATTGGCGCGCCGGTCGAGGAAATCCTTGCCCGGGTGCGCGCGGGCCGCGCCGCCCTTTTCATCAATGATGTCGATGTCGGCACCGGCGAACGCGCACCCGTGGTGTGCAACTTGCAGGCGACCCCGCTTGGGGACGACCCCGAAACCGTGCTGTTGCTGATCCATCCGCGCGAGCTTGCCGATCGGCTCGAGCGCGCCGCGCAGGTGAAATCGGCTGCGCGCTCGGCGGTGGGAATGGCGGAAATGCTGGCGCATGAGATCAAGAACCCGCTCGCCGGCATATCGGGCGCGGCGCAATTGCTCAGCATGAACCTCAGCGGCGAGGATCTGGAACTGACCGACCTGATCGTGGCCGAAACCCGCCGAGTGGTTAAGCTGCTGGAGCAGGTCGAACAGTTCGGCAATATCCGCCCGCCCGAATTGCGCGCGGTCAATATTCATGACGTGCTCGACCGGGCGCGGCGTTCGGCGGTGGTGGGTTTTGCCGCGCATATGGCGGTGATCGAGGATTATGACCCCTCGCTGCCGCATGCTCTGGGCGATGCCGACCAGTTGACACAGGTGTTCCTCAACCTCCTGAAGAATGCCTCGGAAGCGGCGAAAGGTGGGCGTGGCACGATCCGCATTCGCAGCTTTTATGACCGCGCGCTGCGCCTGCGCCGCGCCGATGGCAGCGGCTCGGCGCTGCCGCTTCAGGTTGAGATCATTGACGATGGCCCCGGCATTCCGCCCGCCATTGCCGCCGAAATCTTTGAGCCCTTCGTTTCCGGGCGCGAGAACGGCACCGGGCTTGGCCTTGCGCTGGTGTCCAAGATCCTGTCGGAGCACGGCGGCTGGATTGGTGTTGAATCGGCACCGGGGCGCACCGTGTTCCGCATTTCGCTGCCGGTGGCACCCAAGCATCTGGAGAGAGACTGATGGACGGCACCGTTCTTGTTGCTGATGACGATCGCACTATTCGCACCGTTCTGACGCAGGCGCTCACCCGAGCAGGGTGTCGGGTGCACGCGACATCAAGCCTGACCACGCTGATGCGCTGGGTGGAAGAGGGCAAGGGCGATCTGGTGATCTCCGATGTGGTCATGCCCGATGGCAACGGGCTGGAAGCGCTGCCAAAGATCGCCAATCTGCGACCCGGTCTGCCGGTGATCGTGATCTCGGCGCAAAACACCATCATGACGGCGGTGAAAGCAGCCGAGGCCGACGCCTATGACTACCTGCCCAAACCTTTCGATCTTCCCGATCTGATGAAGCGCGCCGCCCGCGCACTCGCGCGGCGCAACCGCGCCGCGCCCGCGCGCAACGGCACCCCGCGCGAGGCGACAAGCGATTTGCCGCTGGTCGGGCGCACGCCCGCGATGCAGGCGCTCTATCGCCTTGTTGCGCGGGTGATGAATGCCGATCTCGCGGTGCTGATCGTGGGCGAATCCGGCACTGGCAAATCGCTTATCGCGCGCGCGATTCACGATTTTTCCGACCGCCGCAGCCAACCCTTCGTGGTCGCGCAAGCCTCGGACCTTGCGGGTGCCGATGGTCCCGCGTCGCTCTTGTTGCGGGTGCGGGGCGGCAGCCTTGTGTTCGATGAAGTCGCCGATTTCGACGATGAGTCGCAGGCGCGGCTGGTGCGGATGCTTGATGCGCTTCCCGATCCGGCACCGCGGATCATGGCCACAAGTCAGGGCGATCTGGCAGCGGCGCTCGATTCCGGCCGGTTTCGCCGCGACCTTTACTATCGCCTCGCGGGGGTCACGCTTGCCGTGCCGGGTCTTCGCGAGCGGGTCGAGGATATTCCGCTTCTGGCCGATCACTTTCTCTCGCGGGCCGAGGCTGCGGGTGCCCCCCGGCGCAGGCTTTCGCCCGAGGCGCTGGCGCTGGTGCGCGCCTATAGCTGGCCCGGCAACGTGCGCCAGCTGGAAAACAGCGTGCGCCGCCTCGTCGTCACCGCCGCCGAGGAAGAGATCGGGCGTGGCGAGGTCGAGGCGGTACTCGGCAGCCAACCCGTCGCCGAGCCGATGCCGCTAGGTGCTGCGGGCGAGGGCGACAGGATTTCGGCGTCGGTCGCGCGGCACCTGCGGCGCTACTTCGACCTGCACGGCGGCGCTTTGCCCGCGCCGGGGCTTTACGATCGCATCTTGCGCGAAGTCGAAGCCCCGTTGATCGAGATCGCGCTTGATGCGACGGCGGGCAATCAGGCGCGCTGCGCCGACTTGCTGGGCATCAACCGAAATACGCTGCGCAAGAAGATCACCGATCTGGATATTCAGGTGACACGCCGCCGCAAGCTGATGTAAAGATGCAACAGACCGGCGTGGCATTTCCGCATTCAGGGATTCGCCTGTGCCTCGTCTGGCCGGGGGGCAGCGCTTGCAGGAAGCGGCAGAACGGACAACCTGGGATTGGCTAAGCCGCCTGCGGCACCAGAAGCGCGTGCAAAATGCGGCGACGCTGGGCTTGGTGGTGCTTGGCCCGCTCTTGGCCGCGGCGACCTATCTGGCCATGGGTCCGCTCCAGCAAGGTGCCGGATCAACCGCGCTCCGGCTCGTCCTGCTTGCCGATTTCGTCTATCTGCTGGTGCTCTCGGGTCTTGTGTTGATGGCGCTCATGCGCGTCGTTTCGGCGCGGCGTGCGCGTTCGGCGGGCTCCAAGCTGCACCTGCGGCTGACCGGGGTTTTCGCCGGCGTGGCGCTTGGCCCGACCGTTCTGGTGGCGGTGTTTGGGGTGCTGACCATCAACATCGGGCTTGAGGGCTGGTTTTCCGACCGGGTGCGGCAGGTGGTTTCAACCTCGCTCGCCGCCGCCGAGGCCTACCGCGAGGAACACCGCCGCGATCTGGCGACCGATGCCGAAGCACTGGCGAATTACCTGATCTCGCGGCGCGCGGCGATGAACTTTTTTACCGATGGCGACTTGCGTGAAGCGCTGGGCGAGGGTCAGCCGCTGATCCAGCGCGGCCTGCGCGAAGCCTTCGTCATCGATGGCGCGGGCGAGATCAGGGCGCGCGGCGAGCGCAGCTATCTGTTCGACTATGAACGCCCTGCCGCCGCGCTGATCGAGGAAGCGCAGGCAGGCACGCCGGTGCTGATCGAAGATTGGGAAAACGACGAGTTTCGCGCCGTGCTGAAGCTGCGGGGCTTCGTTGACCGTTACCTTTACATCTCGCGCATCGTCGATGGCGATATCCTGAGCCTGCTTGATGATACCCGCGCCACCGTCGGCCTTTACCAGCAGCTTGAGGCGACCCGTGGCCGCGTGCTTTTCGAATTCGGTCTGGTCTATATCGGTTTTGCGCTGATCCTGATTCTTGCGGCGATCTGGCTGGGCTTATGGTTTGCCGAGCGGCTCAGCCGACCTATCGGGCAGCTGGCGCAGGCCGCCGAGGCGGTTGGTGCGGGCGATCTTGATGCCCGGGTAACAGAGGTTGCGGGCGATGACGAGATCGCGCTGATGGGGAGGGAGTTCAACCGGATGACCCGCCAACTCAAGGGTCAGCGCGCCGCGCTGATCGATAGCAACCGCGCAACCGAAGAACGTCGGCGGTTATTCGATTCGGTGCTCTCGTCGGTGACTTCGGGGGTGATTGGCCTTGACGCTTCGGGAGATGTCGATTTCCTGAACCGTTCGGCAATGCGCATGCTGGCGCTGGATGCAACCGCCAGCCACGACCGCCCGCTGGCCGAGGTGGTGCCCGAATTTCTGCCGCTGCTCTTGCGGCTGCGCGACAGCCTGGCCGAAGTTGCGCAGGAAGAGGTCCGCATCAGCCGCGCCGGACGGCTTGAAAGCCTGCTGGTCCGCATGGCGGTGCGGCGCGGTGCGGGCGACGCGCTTGAAGGCTATGTGGTGGCGTTCGACGATGTGACCGAACTGGTTTCGGCGCAGCGCTTGGCCGCCTGGGGCGATGTGGCGCGGCGCATCGCGCATGAGATCAAGAACCCTCTGACCCCGATCCAGCTTTCGGCCGAACGGCTCCGCCGCAAATTCGCGCCGCTCGCCCAGGGGGAAGACGCCGAAGCGCTTGAACAGATGACCGGCGTCATCATTCGCCAGACCAACGATCTGCGCCGCATTGTCGATGAATTCTCCCGGTTTGCGCGGATGCCCGAACCCGACCGGCGCGACCATGATCTGGCCAAACTGGTGCGCGATGCCGCGCTTTTGCAGCAAGATGCCCTGCATGGCGCAGAACTGGTCACCGACATTCCGGAAACGCCGGTGGTGGTCGAGCTGGATGCAACGATGATCTCGCAGGCGCTGACCAACCTGATCAAGAACGCCGGGGACGCCATCGAAGGGCTTGCCGAAAGCGGTGCCCCCGAGGGCTGGGTGCCGCAGGTGCGGGTAAAGATGGTGGCGGGGGCCGATGCGGTGGTCATCACCATAACCGACAATGGCACCGGCCTGCCCCCCGACCGGGCGCGGCTGTTCGAGCCCTATGTGACCACCCGCGCCAAGGGCACCGGGCTTGGTCTGCCGATCGTCAAGAAGATCATCGAAGAGCACGGCGGCGCGCTGACGCTGACCGACGCCCCCGCCTTCACCCCCGGCGCACATCAGGGCGCACGGGCCGAAATTCGCCTGCCGCGCGCCCGCGCCCAGGCAACCCGCGCGATCAAGGAGAGGGTGCCCGGCACCCCGTCAGGACCGAAATGAGTGACATTCTTATTGTGGACGACGAACGCGACATCAGGGAACTGATCGCGGAGATCCTCAAGGACGAGGGCTTTGCCACCCGCATGGCCTCGAACTCGGACGAGTGCATGGCCGAGATCAACGCCGAACCTCCGGCGCTGATGGTGCTCGATATCTGGCTGAAAGACAGCCGCATGGATGGCATCGACATTCTGACCCGGGTCAAGCGCGACAACCCGGATGTGCCGGTGGTGATCATTTCCGGGCACGGGAATATCGAGATCGCAGTGGCGGCGATCAAGCAGGGCGCCTACGACTTCATCGAGAAGCCTTTCAACATTGACCAGCTTCTGGTGGTGGTCAGCCGCGCCATGGAAACCGCGCGACTGCGCCGCGAGAATGCCAGCCTGCGCAAGCGCGAAACGAATTCGGCGGAAATGCTTGGCTCCGCCTCGGCTTTCCGCAAGCTCAAGGAGCAGCTCGACAAGGTTACGAAATCGAACGGCCGGGTGATGCTGACCGGCGCGCCGGGATCGGGAAAAGAGGTGGCGGCGCGCTATATTCACACCCATTCAGCGCGCTCCAGCGGCCCGTTTGTCACGGTGACCTCTGCGGCGATCGCGCCGGAGCGCATGGAAGAGGTGCTGTTTGGCCGCGAAACGCCCGAGCGGGGCGTCGAAAAAGGGTTGCTGGAACAAGCGCATGGCGGGGTGATCTATTTCGACGAAGTGGGCGACATGCCGCTTGGCACCCAGTCGAAGATTCTGCGGGTGCTGACCGAACAGCAGTTCATGCGGGCTGGCGGCACCGACAAGGTGCGCGTCGATCTGCGGGTGATCTCGTCAACCACCCGGGACTTGCCGCAGGAAATTACCGCCGGGCACTTCCGCCAGGAGCTTTATGACCGGTTGAACGTGGTGCCCATCGCGGTACCCTCTCTGGCCGAGCGGCGCGAGGATATTCCGTTTCTGGCGCGGCATTTCATCGAGATGTTCAACCGCGCGCAGGGCCTCGCGCTCCGGCCGCTTTCGGAAGAGGCGGCGGCAATGCTGCAAACCATGGATTGGCCCGGCAACATCCGCCAGTTGCGCAATGTGATCGAGCGGGTGCTGATACTCGGCGAAGGTGCCGAACCGATCGAGGCGCGCGAACTGCCGGGCCAGAGCGCCGCGCCGGATCAGGGCCGCGTGGTGCTTGGCGGCGCGCTGGCGTCGCTGCCGCTGCGCGAGGCGCGCGAGCTTTTCGAGCGCGAATACCTGCTGACACAGATCAACCGCTTTGGCGGCAATATCAGCCGCACCGCCTCGTTTGTCGGCATGGAGCGGAGCGCGCTGCACCGCAAGCTGAAATCCCTGAGCGTGGTCACCTCAGCCAAGCCGGGCGGGCGGGTCGCGCATTTTGATGAGGACGACGAAGACGAGGGCGGCTCTGCCTGAGCCTGCCTTGGACCAAATATCCCCGCCGGAGGGGCTTGTGCTGCGCCGGGCTGGCGCAGGCAGCGAAATTCCCCGGACCGGACCGGGTTTGCGCCGTCCGTTGACCATGAGGCGTGCGCGGGCCTATGAAGGGGCGCGCGAGGGCGCAGCTGGAGCGACGGCATGAAGGTGATCATCTGCGGCGCGGGTCAGGTGGGCTGGCAGATTGCCCGCCACCTTGCGGGTGAGCGCAACGACGTGACGGTGGTGGATGTGAGCGCCGAGCTGGTGCGCCGCGCCACCGATGCGCTCGATGTGCAGGGCGTCGTGGGCTATGCCTCCTATCCCGATGTGCTGGAGCGCGCGGGCGCGCGCGATTGCGACCTGATCATTGCCGCGACGCATTCCGACGAGGTGAACATGGTCACCTGTCAGGTGGCCCATTCGGTTTTCGGCATCACCCGCAAGATCGCCCGGCTACGCGCGCAAAGCTATATGGACCCTGCCTACACCGATCTCTACCGGCGCGACCATCTGCCGATCGATGTCATCATCAGCCCCGAGCGCGAGGTGGCCGAGGCGGCGCTGCAGCGGCTTTCCGCGCCCTCGACCTTTGATACCGAAAGCTTCATGGGCGGCCGCGCGCAGCTTCTGGGTATCGCGCTGGGCGAGGATTGCCCGGTGCTGAACACGCCGCTCAGACATCTGACCGACCTCTTTTCAACCCTGCGCGCGATTGTCGTGGGGGTGCGCCGCAAAGGCAGGCTGTTCGCGCCGGACCCGGGCGATCAGTTGTTTGCGGGCGATCAGGTTTACGTTTTCAGCCATGTCGAGGATGTGAATCGCACCCTCGAGATATTCGGCAAGGCCACCAGAAAACAGGAACGCATTGTCATCGTCGGGGGTGGCAATGTCGGGCTCGGGGTGGCGCGGGCACTGGAACAGCGCACCGATCGGGTGCGCGCCAAGATCATCGAGAAAAGCCGCGCCCAGGCCGAACGCGCCGCCGACGCGCTGAGCCGCACGATCGTGCTCAACGGTGACGGCCTCAGTGCCGCGTTGCTGGAAGAGGCCGATGTGGCGCGCGCCGATGCAATTCTGGCGGTCACCGACGACGACAAGACCAATATTCTGGTTGCGGTGCGCGCCAAGCAGGCGGGCTGCCCGATGGCAATCGTGCTGGTCAACGACCCGACCATGGTGCCGCTGCTCGCCGCGCTCGATATCGATGCCTACATCAACCCGCGCGCCACCACGGTTTCCTCGATCCTGCGCCATATCCGGCACGGGCGGGTGCGCGCAATCTACTCCATCGGCGACGCCGAGGCCGAGATGATCGAGGCGCAGGTGCTTTCAACCTCGCCTCTGACCGGGCGCTATGTGCGCGATATCGAGTTTCCCGAAGGGGTGCTGGTGGGGGCGCTGATGAAACGCGACAAGGTGGTCAAACCCACCGGCGATACCAGGGTGGAAGAGGGCGACGTGATTGCGCTGTTTGCCTTGACCAAGGACATTCCCGAGGTGGAGCGGCTGTTGCAGGTCTCCGTCGACTTCTTCTGATGCACCATTTGCGCGCCCTGCCGCTGTTCGTTCTGCTGATGGCAATTGCCGCGGCGGCGATGTTCGTGCCCGCGGCGCATGCGCTGGCGCTTGGTGATTACCCGGTGGCGCGGGCGTTCGGGTATTCCGGCGTGCTGTTCGGCATTCTGACCGCGCTGCTGGCGCTTTCGACCGCGGCGAACCGGCCGGGTAACCTTTCGCGCGATCACCTTCTGACCATGGTCGCCACCTTCACCGTGCTGCCCCTGATGCTCGCGGTGCCCTTCGTGCAGGCAGTGCCCGGCACCGGCTATTTCAAGGCCTGGTGGGAAATGGTGTCATCGCTGACCACCACCGGTGCCACGCTCTTTGCGCCGCGCAGTCTGGCCCCGAGCCTGCATCTGTGGCGGGCGCTGGTGGGCTGGATGGGCGGCTATTTCATTCTGGTGATGGCAATTGCGGTGCTGGCCCCGATGCGGCTTGGCGGCTTTGAGGTTTTCTTTGCCGGGGCTGCCGGTGAAGGCGGCAGCGCCGCTTCGGCCGATCGCATTGCCGACCCGCGCGCGCGCATCCTGCGCGCGGCGCAGGTGCTGGCACCGGCCTGGTTCGGGCTGACTCTGGTGCTTTGGGTGGCGTTGCTGGTTGCGGGCGATCCGCCGCTTTTGGCGCTGATCCACGCAATGTCGACACTTGCAACCTCGGGGATCACGCCGCTCGGCAGTTTTGCGGAGGCACCTTCCGGGCTTGCGGGCGAGGTGCTGATCTTTGCCTTTCTGCTGCTGGCGCTGTCGCGCAGGCTGTGGCCCGGCGCGGGCGAGTTGCGCGCCAGCGCGCGGCTGCGCGATGACCCGGAGCTTCGGCTTGCCGCGGTTCTGGTGCTCGGGGTGGCGTTGCTGCTGTTTCTGCGGCACTGGCTGGTGACGCTTGATATCGCGTTTCTGAGCGAGTCCGGTCGTCTGGCCCGGGCACTCTGGGGGGCGGTGTTCACCGCGCTGTCGTTTCTGACCACCACCGGTTTCGAATCGTCGGGCTGGCTTTCGGCGCGGGTCTGGTCGGGGCTTGATGCGCCGGGGCTGCTGCTGGCGGGGCTGGCGATCTTTGGCGGCGGCGTGGCGACCACGGCGGGCGGGGTGAAGCTGTTGCGGGTCTATGCACTCTTGCGCCACGGCGAGCGCGAGCTTGACCGGCTTGTGCACCCGTCCTCGATCGGCGGTGGCGGCATTGCAGCGCGGCGGCTTCGGCGCGAGGGTGCCTATATCGCCTGGGTCTTTTTCATGCTTTTTGCAATTTCGATTGCGGTTACCATGCTTGCGGTTTCGCTGGCAGGCCTGGGTTTCGAGCCTGCAACGCTGCTTTCGATTGCGGCGCTTTCGAATGCCGGCCCGCTGGCGGTGATATCGGGGCAGGGCAACGAGGTCTGGGCGCAACTTGCACCGTCGGCAAAGGCGGTACTGGCGGCGGCGATGGTGCTGGGGCGGCTGGAAACCCTGGCGCTGATTGCGCTTTTCAACCCCGAGTTCTGGCGCCGCTGAGGCTTGCGCGTGACAGCTGCGCCGGCAGTTGCAAATTGGGGGTGGAAACTCCGCCAGTCTTGCGCATACTTTCCCTGACCTCGGGAGGTTGAACCGCAGGGCCTGAACAAGAACAGCTGGACAAGAACAAAGGCAAAGAACAATGGCTGCCGACAAGCAAAATCTGCAAGACGCCTTCCTGAACCATGTGCGGAAAACCAAGGTTCCGGTCACCATCTTTCTGATCAACGGGGTGAAACTGCAGGGCGTCATCACCTGGTTCGACAACTTCTGCGTGCTCTTGCGCCGCGATGGGCAAAGCCAGCTGGTTTACAAGCACGCGATCTCCACGATCATGCCGGGGGCACCTATCAGCCTCTATGAGGGCGAAGACTGAGCGATCTGCACGCCTCCGAAGCCGCACCCACCCGTGCCTGGGTGCTGCATATTGACCTGAAAGACGCGCGCCATGCCCGCCGCCTGCCCGAGAATGGCCTGGCCGAAGCGGTTTCGCTGGCGCGCGCCTTGCCACGGCTCGAGGTGGTCGGCTCCGAAGTGGTGCGGCTTGGCAAACCCACGCCCGGCATGTTGTTCGGCTCCGGCAAGGTGGCAGAGCTGAAAACCCGCATGACCGAGGCCGAGACCGATCTGGTGCTGGTCGATGGTGCCGTAAGCCCGGTGCAGCAGCGCAACCTCGAAAAGGCATGGGGGGTCAAGCTGCTCGACCGCACCGGCTTGATCCTGGAGATCTTCGCCGATCGGGCGCGCACCCGCGAGGGCGTGTTGCAGGTGGAATTGGCGGCGCTGAGCTATCAGCGCACCCGGCTGGTGCGCGCCTGGACCCATCTTGAACGCCAGCGCGGCGGTTTCGGCTTTGTCGGCGGCCCCGGTGAAACCCAGATCGAAACCGACCGGCGGGCGATTGACGAGCAGATCATCAAGATCAAGCGCCAGCTTGAGAAGGTGGTGAAAACCCGCGAATTGCACCGCGCCGCCCGCCGCCGGGTGCCGTTTCCGCTGGTGGCGCTGGTCGGCTATACCAACGCTGGAAAATCGACGCTTTTCAACCGCATGACCGGCGCCGAGGTGATGGCGAAGGACATGCTTTTTGCCACGCTCGACCCGACCATGCGCGGCCTGCTGCTGCCCTCGGGGCAAAAGGCCATTCTGTCCGATACAGTGGGCTTCATTTCCGACCTGCCGCACGAATTGGTCGCCGCCTTCCGCGCCACGCTCGAGGAAGTGCTTGAAGCCGATCTGATCCTGCATGTGCGCGACATCAGCCACCCCGAAACCGAGGAACAGGCGGCCGATGTGGGCGACATTCTTGAAACGCTGGGTGTCGATGAGGATGTGGCGCTGATCGAGGTCTGGAACAAGATCGATTGCCTGCGGCCCGAGACCCGCGAAGCGCTGCTGGTGCAAGATGCGCGGCGCGGCGATGTGCAGGCGGTTTCGGCGCTGACCGGCGAGGGTATTGCAGCGCTTCTGGGTGCGATCGAAGCGCGGCTTGGCAAGGGTGCGACCGATGAGGTGCTGGAACTGGGCCATGCCGATGGTCGCCGCCGCGCCTGGTTGCATAACGCAGGTGTCGTGCTTGCCGAGGCTCAGGGTGACGACACGACGGTTTTCACCCTGCGCTGGACGGTAGCGTCCCGGGTGGTGGTGTATGATGAGGCCGCGCGCGGAGCCTCCGGCGTAGCGCAGCGCGCGGCCGGGGTTCCGCTGGGCGGCCATCGCCAATCTTCGGTAGAGGTTTGGGTTGCAAGACCTGGACCCTGAACTG
>NZ_JAUXPI010000008.1 GCF_030684035.1 Phaeovulum sp.
GGGGGGCCCGGGCGGGGGCTGCGCGCCCCCGCACCCCCCGGGATATTTGGGCTGAAGCATTCAGGGCAGGCGCTGGACACCGCCGGGGCGGGTGCTAGGCTCGGCGCGCCGCAATGAAGGAGTGCCTGCGATGAGCCTTGAGAACGTGCTGAACCGGATCGACGCCACCCTGCCCGAAGCGGTGGAGCGGCTGCTGGCGCTTCTGCGCATTCCCTCGATCTCGACCGATCCGGTTTACAAGCCCGCCTGTGCCGAGGCGGCGGACTGGCTGGTGGCGGAGTTGCAGAGCCTCGGGTTTGAAGCATCGGCGCGACCGACGCCGGGGCATCCGATGGTGGTGGCGCGGCACCGGGGGCCGGGGCGGCACATTCTCTTTTACGGCCATTATGACGTGCAACCGGTTGACCCGCTGTCGCTCTGGGCGCGCGATCCCTTTGACCCCGAGTTGCAGGACACGGCCAAGGGCAAGGTCATCCGCGGGCGCGGGGCCTCGGACGACAAGGGCCAGTTGATGACCTTCATCGAGGCCTGCCGGGCCTGGAAGGCCGAGCATGGCGTGCTGCCCGGAAACCTCACCATCTTTCTGGAGGGCGAGGAGGAGAGCGGTTCGCCCTCGCTGGTGCCGTTCATGACGGAGAACGCCGAGGAACTGCGGGCCGAGCTGGCGCTGATCTGCGACACCGGGCTTTTCGCCGACCGCCAGCCCGCCATCACCACCGCATTGCGCGGCCTGCTGGGCGAGGAGGTGACGATCAGCGGGCCGAACAAGGATCTGCATTCGGGGGCCTATGGCGGTGCCGCGATCAACCCGATTCGGGTGCTTGCGCGGATCATCGCCGGATTGCACGACGAGACCGGGCGGATCACCGTGCCGGGGTTTTATGACGATGTGGACGAGTTGCCCGAGGCGGTGCGCGCGCAGTGGCAGAGCCTGGCCTTCGACCATGCCGAGTTTCTGGGCGAGGTCGGGCTTACCACCCCGGCGGGCGAGGCCGGGCGCACGCCGCTTGAAATGCTCTGGTCCCGGCCCACCTGCGAGGTCAACGGCATCTGGGGCGGCTATACCGGCGACGGCTTCAAGACCGTGCTGCCCGCCAAGGCGCATGCCAAGATCAGCTTTCGTCTGGTCAGCCGCCAGGACCCGTTGAAACTGCGCGCGGCGTTTCGTGCCTATGTGCAAGCCCAGCTTCCGCCCGATTGCACCGCCAGCTTTGAAAGCCACGGCACCGCCCCGGCAAGCACGATGAGCATGGCCGACCCCGCTTTCGAGGCGGCGCGCCGGGCGCTGGGCGAGGAATGGGGAATGCCCGCGGCCTTTATCGGCTGCGGTGGCTCGATCCCGATTGCGGGCTATTTCAAGACCGTGCTGGGAATGGATGCGATGCTGATCGGCTTTGGCAAGGACAGCGACCAGATCCATTCGCCGAACGAGAAATACGACCTTGAGTGTTTTCACAAGGGCGTCCGGTCCTGGGCGCGGATACTGGCGCGGATCACCGGCTAGGACCCACGGCCCGGCCCTGTACCGGGGCCGGGCGAAGGCTCAGCGGACGCTGGCAGCGCTGATATAGTCCGGGTCGGTGACGAGGCCGTTCATCCGGTCATCGCCCTTGCGGATCGCATCGACCACCTCCATGCCGGAAAGCACCCGACCGACCACGGTATAGCCGCCATCAAGCTGCGGGGCCGGGCCGAACATGATGAAAAACTGGCTGTTGGCCGAGTTCGGGCTGGTTGCGCGGGCCATGCCGACGATGCCGCGGGTGAAGGGAACTGCGGAAGTCTCGATCGGCAGATCCGGTCGGGTCGAGCCACCCATGCCCGCGAGCGCAAGATCGCCACCCTTCTTGCCGAACTGCACATCGCCCGTCTGCGCCATGAAACCGTCGATGACGCGGTGGAACACCACGCCGTCATAGGCCCCTTCGCGCGCCAGAGCGACGATCTGATCGACGTGTTTGGGCGCAAGGTCGGGCAGCAGGTCGATGACGATCCGGCCGCTGGCCTGGCCTGCGACATCGAGAATGAGGTTCGGGCCGGGGCCGTCGGCCACTTCTTGCGCCGCAGCGCCGCCCGCAAGGCCAAGCGCGAGGAGCACCGCAAGGAAGTTACGCGACATCGGCGGCCACCTTGACCGAAATCATCCGGTCGGGGTTCGCTGGCGGTTCGCCGCGGGCGATCTTGTCCACATGTTCCATGCCCGAGATCACCTGCCCGTAAACGGTATACTGGCCGTTGAGAAAGCTGTTCTCGCTGAAATTGATGAAGAACTGGCTGTTCGCCGAATTCGGGCTGGAAGAGCGCGCCGCGCCGATCGAGCCGCGCGAATGCGGCAGCCGCGAGAATTCGGCGGGCAGATCGGGAAGGTCGGAACCTCCGGTGCCGGAGCGGCGCGGGTTGTAGTTCTTTTCCATGTTGGCGTGTTCGACATCGCCGGTTTGCGCCATGAAGCCTTCGATCACCCGGTGAAAGGCGACATTGTCGTAGGCCCCGGCGCGCGCCAGCGCCTTCATCCGCTCGACATGTTTGGGTGCCACCTTGGGCAGCAGTTCGATCACCACCGGCCCATCCTTGAGCGTGATGATGATGGTGTTTTCCGGGTCTTTGATCTCGGCCATGCGCAACTCCTGAAGCGTTTGACCGTGATTTAATCACCGGGGACCGTCAAGGGAAGTGCAAAGCGCCGCATGGTGTTGACGAATGCGTGCGCCTGGGCGCAAGTTCGCCCGCGGAACCGGAATTGAGGAGCGGCTGCGATGGGCTGGAAGACGCTGGACGAGATCGAGATGCGCGGGCGTGTCGTGCTGGTGCGGGTCGATATCAACGTGCCGATGGAAAACGGCCAGGTCAGCGATGCGACGCGGATCGAAAAGATCGTGCCAACCGTCAGGGACATTCTGGCCAAGGGCGGCAAGCCGGTATTGCTGGCGCATTTCGGACGGCCGAAGGGCAAGGTGGTGCCGGAAATGAGCCTTGCACCGTTGCTGCCCGAACTGGAAAAGGCGCTTGGCGTGCCGGTGCGCTTTGCCGAGGACTGCATCGGCGGGCCGGCCAAGCGCGCGGTGCAGGCAATGGCGGCGGGCGAGGTGCTGCTGCTGGAGAACACCCGGTTTCACGAAGGCGAAGAAAAGAACGACGCGCAGCTTGCGGCTTCGATGGCGGCGCTTGGCGAGGTCTATGTCAACGACGCCTTTTCGGCCGCGCACCGCGCCCATGCCTCGACCGAAGGCATCGCGCATATTCTGCCCGCGGCCGCCGGGCGGCTGATGCAGGCAGAATTGAAGGCGCTTGAGGCGGCGCTCGGTTTGCCGCTGCGGCCGGTGGTCGCGGTGGTTGGCGGGGCCAAGGTTTCGACCAAGCTCGACCTCTTGGGAAACCTCGTGGCGCGCGTTGACCATCTGGTGATCGGCGGCGGCATGGCCAATACATTTCTGGTGGCGCAGGGGATCGACGTCGGCCGCTCGTTGGCCGAGCGCGACATGGCCGACACCGCGCGGGCAATCATCGCGCGGGCTGCCGATAAGGGCTGCGCCATTCATCTGCCGGTCGATGTGGTAGTGGCGCGCGCATTCGCGGAAGGTGCGCCAAGCGAGGTTCTGCCCGCCAACGCCTGCCCGGCGGATGCGATGATTCTCGATGCCGGGCCGAAAACCGTTGCCGAGATTTCCCGAACTTTCGAAGCCTGCCGGACGCTGATCTGGAATGGCCCGCTCGGTGCCTTTGAAATTGCCCCGTTCGATGCCGCCACCACTGCGGCGGCACAAAAGGCGGCGGAACTGACCCGCGCGGGCAAGCTGGTTTCGGTTGCAGGCGGCGGCGACACGGTTTCGGCGCTGCACAAGGCCGGGGTCGCCGATGATTTCAGCTATGTGTCAACCGCGGGCGGCGCGTTTCTGGAGTGGATGGAAGGCAAGGAGCTGCCCGGCGTTGCCGCGCTGATGCGCTGATGGAGGGCTGGGCACTGATAACGGGGGCGTCGCAAGGCATCGGGCAGGCGCTTGCTGCCGAGGCGGCAGCGGCGGGCTGGAACCTGGTGATTTCCGCGCGCGGCGCGGTGCAGCTGGAAGCGGTTGCGGCGGAGCTGCGTGCGCGCCATGGGGTGCAGGTAACCCCTGCCGCTTTTGATCTGGCCGAACCGAGCGCGGCAGAGGCGCTTTGGGCCGCGGCGCTGACCGCTTCCGGCGGCCAGATCGGGGTGCTGGTGAACAACGCCGGGCTGGGCTGGCACGGCGCATTCGGCACCAGCCCCGAGGGGGGTGCGCAAGAGGCAGAAGTGATTGCCGTCAATATCCGGGCGCTTACCACGCTGGCGCAGCTTGCAGTGGCGCATATGCGCGCCGCAGGCGCGGGCCGCGTGCTCAACGTCGCCTCGACCGCCGCTTTCATGCCGACACCGCACATGGCAGTTTACGGCGCAAGCAAGGCCTTTGTGCTCAGCCTCTCCGAAGCGCTGGCGGTGGATCTGGCGGGCAGCGGGGTCAGCGTGACCGTACTTTGCCCCGGTGCCACCGACACCGGCTTTTTCGACCGCGCAGGCACCGGCACGATGCGGCTGATGAAATTGCTGCCGATGCCTAAACCCGAGGGCGTGGCGCAGGCAGGCTGGCGCGGCATGATGGCGGCAAGACGGATCGTGATACCGGGCGCGATGAACACGCTTTCTGCCTTTGGTCCGCGCCTGCTGCCGCGCGCATTGATCGCGCGCCTTGCTGGCGTCTTCATGGCGCGCAGCCGCTGAAAAGCGCGGCTTTCGCGCGCATCTGGGCCCCGTAAGCGCCATCAGCGATTGCGCAGCCGCGCCCGAAAAACTAGACCTGTGCTCGTATCTTAGCCGCAAAGGAGAGCCCCATGCGCGCCACCCGTATTGTCCAGAAAATCCTTGCCAATTACGAAGGCGAAACCCCCGGCGTGAAGGCCAACCTCGCCCGCATGTTGATGGAGGGCAAGCTCGGCGGCACCGGCAAGATGATCATCCTGCCGGTCGATCAGGGCTTTGAACATGGGCCGGCACGCAGTTTTGCGCCGAACCCGGCGGGTTATGACCCGCATTACCACTATCAACTGGCGATCGACGCCGGGCTGAATGCCTATGCCGCGCCGCTGGGAATGCTCGAAGCCGGGGCGGATACCTTTGCCGGGCAAATTCCGACGATTTTGAAATGCAACAGCGCCAACAGCCTGATGAGCGACACCGCGGGCAAGAACCAGGCGATCACCGCCAATGTCGATGACGCGCTGCGAATCGGCTGCTCGGCAATCGGTTTCACCATCTACCCCGGCTCGGATGCCGCGCTGGAGATGTATGAGGAAATCAGCGCGATGCGGCAGGAGGCGGCGGCAAAGGGCGTGGCCACGGTGATCTGGTCCTACCCGCGCGGTGAGGCGATTACCAAGGAGGGCGAAAACGCGATCGACGTGGCCGCCTATGCGGCGCAGATCGCGGCGCTGCTGGGGGCGCATATCATCAAGATCAAGCTTTCCACCGACTATCTGATGCTGCCCGAAGCCAAGAAGGTGTACGAGGCGCAGAAGATCGACATTGCCACGCAGACCGCGCGGGTGCGCCACTGCATGCAGGCAAGCCTTGGCGGACGGCGGATCGTGGTGTTTTCCGGCGGCGCGCGGAAAGGCGAAGATTCGGTCTATGACGACGCCCGCGCCATTCGCGACGGCGGCGGCAACGGCTCGATCATCGGTCGCAACAGCTTCCAGCGCTCGCGCGAGGATGCGCTGGCGATGCTCGGCAAGCTGGTGGATATCTACAAGGGCCGCGCCTGAGGCCAAACCTGGCCTGCAAAGGCGTGCCATGCGCTCCTTGGAGCCTGTCCGACAAGTTGGGCACCGGTTTTGTCGCAAGACAGGCGCAAAACCGGAAGCTGACACCTGTCTGGCGCTTCTATCTGCGCCAGACAGACTCTAGGGGATTCCCTCGGCGAATCATCTGTGGCATGATTCGCCGAAGCGACCACCCCAGACGGCAAGAGCGGTGGCGGATGAGGCAGGCATGGCACAAAGACGCCCCGGGTTCGGGCCGCTTATCTTGGTTATGGTCGCTCTTGTGACGGGCGGATACTTTGCCATCGCGGCCTTGCAGGGCTCGTTCGGGTTGCTCAAGCGGGTGCAAGTCGAGGCGGAGATCGCCACGCTGCGCATCGAGCGCGATGCGCTGGCGACCGAGGCGGCGCGCATGGCGAACCTGACGCGGCGGCTTTCAGATGGGTACCTCGACATCGATCTGCTCGACGAACGCGCCCGGGACGTGCTTGGCTACCTGCGCGCAAACGAGATCCTGATCCGCTGATTGCACCCGACTTCGGGATCGGTTATGGAATGGTTTAACGTTGAACTATTCCTGACTATGGGAGGTCGCCGCCATGGTTTCACGCAAGGCCGCAGCGGGTGCGAGTGCGGACAGGCCAAATGTCTCGCGCGAGGAGCTGTTGAAGTTCTACCGCGAAATGCTGCTGATCCGCAGGTTCGAGGAAAAGGCCGGCCAGCTTTACGGCATGGGGCTGATCGGCGGCTTCTGCCACCTTTACATCGGTCAGGAGGCCGTCGTGGTCGGGCTTGAAGCCACCGCCAAGGAAGGCGACAAGCGCATCACCTCGTACCGCGACCACGGCCATATGCTGGCCTGCGGCATGGACCCCAAGGGGGTGATGGCCGAATTGACCGGCCGCGCCGGTGGTTACAGCCGCGGCAAGGGCGGCAGCATGCACATGTTCAGCAAGGAAAAGCACTTCTACGGTGGCCACGGCATTGTGGCCGCGCAGGTACCGCTCGGCGCGGGGCTGGCTTTTGCCGACAAATACCTGGGCAACGACAATGTTTCGTTTACCTATTTCGGCGATGGCGCGGCGAACCAGGGCCAGGTGTATGAGACCTTCAATATGGCCGCGCTCTGGTCGCTTCCGGTGGTTTTCGTGATCGAAAACAACCAGTACGCCATGGGCACCGCGCAGCGCCGTTCAACCTCCAGCGCCGATATCTACACCCGCGGCGCGGCCTTCGGGATCAAGGGCGAGGCGGTTGACGGCATGGACGTGCTGGCGGTCAAGGCCGCAGGCCAGCGCGCGGTGGCCGCCTGCCGGGCAGGCAAGGGGCCCTATATTCTGGAAATGATGACCTACCGCTACCGTGGTCATTCGATGTCGGACCCGGCCAAATACCGCTCGCGCGAGGAAGTGCAGAAGATGCGCGACGAACGCGACGCCATCGAGCATGTGCGCGAGTTGCTTCTGACCGGGGGCCATGCCACCGATGACGACCTGAAGCTGGTCGACCGCGACATCAAGGCGATCGTCAACGAGGCCGCAGAATTCGCCAAAACCAGCCCCGAGCCGGACCTCTCCGCGCTCTGGACCGACATCACCGTGTAACGGAGGCAGAGAGATGGCAACCGAAATTCTGATGCCCGCGCTCAGCCCCACGATGGAAGAGGGCTCCCTTGCCAAGTGGCTGGTGAAAGCGGGGGACACGGTGAAATCGGGCCAGATTCTGGCCGAGATCGAGACCGACAAGGCGACGATGGAGTTTGAAGCGGTCGATGAAGGCGTGATTGGCGCGCTTCTGGTGCCCGAAGGTGCCAGCGGCGTGAAGGTGAACACACCGATTGCGACGCTGATTGTTGAGGGTGAGACTGCGGCGACCGCTGCGCCGACCGCCGCCGTCGCCGCCCCGGCACCCGCCGCGGCCCCGGTCGCGGCCAAGGCGGCACCCGCAGCCGAGCCAGTTCCCATGGCTGCAGCCACACCCGACTGGCCCGCAGGCACACCGATGAAAACCATGACCGTGCGCGAGGCATTGCGCGAGGCGATGGCCGAGGAAATGGCCCGCGACGAGACGGTTTATCTGATGGGCGAGGAGGTGGGCGAGTATCAGGGTGCCTACAAGATCAGCCAGGGCCTGCTTGATCAGTTCGGCGCACGCCGGGTCATCGACACCCCGATCACCGAACACGGCTTCGCCGGTATCGCCGTTGGCTCGGCTTTCGCCGGGCTGCGGCCGATTCTGGAGTTCATGACCTTCAACTTCGCCATGCAGGCGATTGACCACATTCTCAATTCCGCCGCCAAGACGCTTTACATGTCAGGCGGGCAGATGGGCTGCCCGATCGTGTTCCGCGGCCCGAACGGGGCGGCGGCGCGCGTGGGTGCGCAGCACAGCCAGGACTATGCGGCCTGGTATGCGCAGGTGCCGGGGCTGAAGGTGGTGATGCCCTATTCCGCCGCAGACGCGAAGGGCCTTTTGAAAACCGCGATCCGCGATGGCAACCCGGTGATCTTCCTCGAGAACGAAATTCTCTACGGGCGCAGCTTCGAAGTGCCCGACCTGCCGGATTTCACCATACCGTTTGGCAAGGCTAGGGTCTGGCGCGAGGGGACGGACGTGACAATTGTCAGCTTCGGCATCGGCATGGTGCATGCGCTTGCGGCGGCCGACAAGCTGGCCGCCGAGGGTATTTCGGCCGAAGTCATCGACCTGCGCACCCTGCGCCCCATCGATTATGACACGGTGATTGCCAGCGTGCAGAAGACCAACCGCTGCGTGACGGTCGAGGAAGGTTGGCCGGTGGGCAGCATCGGCAACCACCTCAGCGCCACGATCATGGAGCGCGCCTTCGATTACCTTGACGCCCCGGTGATCAACTGCACCGGCAAGGACGTGCCCATGCCCTATGCCGCAAACCTTGAAAAACTGGCGCTGCTGACCCCGGACGAGGTCGTGGCGGCGGTGAAAAAAGTCACCTATCGGTAGGGGGAAAGATATGGCTGAGCAAATCCTGATGCCGGCGCTGTCGCCCACCATGGAAGAGGGCACGCTGGCGAAATGGCTGGTGAAAGCGGGCGACACGGTGAAATCCGGGCAGATCCTCGCCGAGATCGAAACCGACAAGGCGACGATGGAATTCGAGGCGGTCGATGAAGGCGTGATCGGCGCGCTTCTGGTGCCCGAAGGGGCTTCGGGAGTGAAGGTGAATACACCGATTGCGACGTTGCTGGTTGAGGGCGAAACCGCCGCCCCCGCCGCCGTCGCTCAAGTGACACCCGCCGCAACGCCTGCCGCCCCCGTGCCTGCCGCCGCGGCCCCTGCCGCCGTCGCCGCCGCGACGCCTGCGCGCGCCGCCGCCGTTGATCGGGTCTTCGCCTCGCCGCTTGCCCGCCGGATCGCGGCGGAAAAGCACATCGACCTTGCCAAGGTTCAGGGTAGCGGTCCACGCGGCCGGGTGGTCAAGGCCGATGTGGCGGGGGCCGCCACTGCCGCGCACCCTGCCGTTGCCGCCGCGCCGGTCATGGCCCCGGTTGCGGCACCCGCAACCCCCACCCCGGCCCCGGCACCCGCCCCTGGCGCGGCAGCCGCCCCGGTCAGCGCCTCAACCGTCGCCCGCATGTATGAGGGCCGCGCCTACGAAGAGGTGATGCTCGATGGCATGCGCCGCACCATCGCCGCGCGGCTCACCGAGGCCAAGCAGACGATCCCGCATTTCTACCTGCGCCGCGAAGTGCGGCTCGACGCGCTGCTGGCGTTCCGCGAGCAATTGAACGGGCAGCTTGCGCCGCGCGGGGTGAAGCTCTCGGTCAATGATTTCATCATCAAGGCCTGCGCGCTCGCGCTGCAAGCGGTGCCCGCAGCCAACGCCGTCTGGGCGGGTGACAGGATCCTGAAAATGAGGGCCTCCGATGTGGCGGTGGCGGTTGCCATCGAGGGCGGGCTGTTCACCCCGGTGCTGAAAGACGCCGAGTCCAAAAGCCTTTCGAAGCTTTCCGCCGAGATGAAAGATCTTGCCGCCCGCGCCAAGACGCGTCGGCTGGCACCGCAGGAATACCTGGGCGGCAGCTTTGCAATCTCGAACCTTGGCATGATGGGCATCGAAAACTTCGACGCTGTCATCAACCCGCCGCACGGGGCCATACTCGCTGTCGGTGCCGGGATCAGAAAACCGGTGGTGTCAGGCGATGCGGTGGTGATCGCCACGGTGATGTCGATGACTCTGTCTGTCGATCATCGGGTCATCGACGGCGCGCTGGGGGCCGAACTGCTGAAAGCCATCGTCGAGAACCTCGAAAACCCGATGGCAATGCTGGCCTGATCTCGCTTGCAGAAACGAAAAAGCGCCGGGGTCGCCCCCGGCGTTTCTCATTCACGGATCAACTGGTCCATCTCGGTCGCCGGATGCTCGCATCCCGCCTCGCCGACAATATGCGCGGGCACCCCAGCCACCGTCTTGCACTCCGGCACATCCTCGAGCACCACCGAGCCCGCGGCGATGCGCGAATTGTCACCGACCCGGATATTGCCAAGCACCTTCGCCCCCGCGCCGATCAACACACCATTGCCGATCTTCGGGTGGCGGTCCTGCTCCTGCTTGCCGGTGCCGCCCAGCGTTACCGAATGCAGCATCGAGACATTGTCGCCCACCACCGCAGTCTCACCGATCACGATCGAATGCGCGTGGTCGATCATCACCCCGCGCCCGATCCGCGCTGCGGGGTGAATGTCCACGCCAAAGGCTTCCGAGGTGCGCATCTGCACGAAATACGCCATGTCATGCCGCCCCTTGCGCCAAAGCCAATGGCCAACGCGATAGGCTTGCAACGCCTGAAATCCCTTGAAGAACAGCACCGGCTGCACATAGCGGTGGCAAGCCGGATCACGGTCATGCACAGCCACCAGATCGGCGCGCGCTGCCTGGCCAAGGTCCGGCTCGTCGGCATAGGCCTCATCGGCGAATTCGCGCAAGATCTGCTCGCTCATCTCGCCCGACGCCAGCTTGAGCGAAAAGCGGTAGGCCAGCGCGCGCTCGAAACTGGCGTGGTGCAACAGGCCGGAATGGATCAACCCGCCGAGCAGCGGCTCATCATGCACCGCCTTGCGCGCCTCGTCGCAAATCCGCGTCCAGACCGGATCCACCGCAGCAATCTTCGCCCTCTTCTCCGCCATCATCCCACCCATCGCCCTGACCCTCGGGTTCCGAGCATAGTCAAAGCCAACGTACCGCGAAAGTCGATTTCCGCAGGCACCCCGTCGGCGGCGCAGCATGGCGAGAACCCGGGCGAGGCAATCGAGGTACTCAGGGTCCGACAGGAACGGTTCGGCGGGCAACGGCGGCTGGCAGGCCACACCCATCAGCGACCCATTGCCCCAGCGCGGATGCGCGCGCCCAAACCGCGCGCGGTAGGCATCGGCCGCCTGTGCCTGCTCCAGCATCCGCTGAAGTGCCGCATCGCGTGCCGCAGGCTGCACAGACAGAATGGCGCGCGCCGCGGTGCAAAGATCGCCGTGGGTGATCTGCCGCATTTCAGACCGAAGGCAGCGAAATCTCAAGGTAATGCACCGCAAGTCGCACCACCCCGCCGGCGAAGTTTCCACCGGTAGCACTCAGCAGCAGCGGCTCGGGGGACCAAAAGGTCATCGGTTGCGAAAGCATACCGCGCGCCCATGATTCCTCTGCGATTCCGAGACCAGACCCGAAGCGGTCGGGCGCACCCACATTGCCAAGCTGCCAACTAGTAAGCGTCCCGGTGATCGCGCTCACCACCCGCGCTGAAACTCCGATCACCATTGCCTGGCCGGGTATGATGGCTTCGGTGGTGGATGTGGCAACCGCCCCTATCACATGATCGATCTCGCTCACGCCCGCCAAAAGCCCTGCCCCGTGCGGGCTAAGCGTCAATGCGCCCGCCGCCCAGTCGGTACCGTCATGCAGCGCGCTTCGGCCTTCATCCGCGATGAAAGCGCGCCAGCCGAATTGTGGGGCCACAAAAACCCAACCACCATTGGTGCCAATGGCAACCCTGCCGCCCTGCCCGGCCCAGGCATTCACCGCGCCAAGGGGAACCCCGAAGCATTGGCCATTTGGCACTGTCGTCGGCGGCAGGGCGATGCTGCGCGACTCGAGTACAAGGTTGACCAGCCCATCGAGCCGCATCAGCGCCTCGTTGACCGTGACATGCTTTTGCGCCTGTGCCGGTTGCAACAGTGGCAACGCCATTCGAGTAGTCTCAACCATGAATTTGTATCCTTGCGAAAGGTCCGGCACCGAAGGCATCGGAAAGTTGCGCCACGTGAATCTCATAGGGGCCGGCTATACCGTCCTCCGCCTGCGCCGTGGCTGGGTAAACCCATTCAGGAAGCTCGATGATATCCTCGCGCCGGATCACGGAGCCTTCGACCACGCGCACCAGATAGGCCTCGAATGCCTCGCCCAGCGGCACCTCGCTTCCCGCCCAGCTGTCGCCGTCAATTCGGGTACGGCGGATCCAGCTGGCAACGGCATCGCCGCCGTCCATCTGCACCCGCAAATGACACGGCGCGTAGGGCCTGAGACCAATCCCGTCAAACGCCTCAACCCTGTGCACATAAGACGCATCGTCATAGCCGAGCGCCGCCGACCCGATCCGGTAATGCCGCGCGAGGCCGCGCGCGCCAAGGGCCAGATCGATCTGCGCGGGTGCACCGTTCATCAGCACAACCATGCTGCCTGCGGGCCAGACCTCGGGCATGATCGCGTCGCTGCCCGCCTGCCCGCGCAACCGCTCGCTGATCTCCCAGATACCGGGCTCCACCAGTTCAGCGCGGCCAAATTGCAGCAGCTCCCAATTGTCCGCGCCGCCATCGCCGATTGCCAGCAGGTTCGCCCCGTCCAGAAGCCGCGCGCGTGAAACCGACTCGAGCGATCCTTTCGGCAGCCGCAGGCGAAGCGGTTCGCCAAGGTCCGGCACCCCCGCCTGCGCCGCATAAAGCGGGGCCAGCGTGGTGCCGATCACCGAAGCCGCCGCAATGCTGCGATCAAACGCATAGTCGTCATCTTCGATCGCCGCATAAACGGCAACCGAGCCCGGCCAGGGCGTGGCGGCAACCGCCAGATGCGGGGCATGCGGCACCTCGGTGCCACGCATCAGCGGCAGATCCATGAACACTGTCATCACCGGCACCGGCGGGCTGAACGCGCGCAGCGCAATCTCGCCCTCGGCCTCATCGGAAGGCGTATAAACAGACGGCTCCACCCGGGTGGCCTCTATTTCAAGCGCACCAGCCTGCTCGACACGATCAATGCGATAACGCCCGGCGATTTCGGCCGAATCAAAAGCCACCACATCGCCCGCGCCAATGAACCCCAGCGAAGGTGGCAGCGCAAACCTGGCGCCGTCGCGCGCAATCCGCGCTTCAGCAAGCCAGCGCTCGACCACCCGCTGCCCTTCGGAGCGGGTCAGAACCAGCGACATCTCGCTTTGCGCGGCCTCGCCTGCCGCCTCGTCCGGAAAAACCGCCTCGACCGAGCGGGTCTCGTAATCACCATCAGCCTCGACAAAGTTCAGCCGCACCCGCCCCGCAGTCTCGGCCTTGGGTGCGCGGCTCGTTTGCAGGCGCGGCCCCTCGCCAAGCGCCAGCGCCTCATTGGTGAGTTGCGCATGCACTGCCCCGTCCCGCATGCGGAAAACAACCTGCCCGTCGCGTTCGATCGCCTCGAACCCATATGCCAGCATCAGCGGTTGCAGCGCCGCGCGGCCGCTTTCGCCGCCCGCTGCGGCATAGCCGCGGACCACCCCATAAAGCCCTGAGACGTCAATGTTCCGCAGCCCTTGCGACACGCAGATTTCGGCCACGACACTCGCCAGCGGCTGCGCCGAAACGCGCCCCGATATCCAGTGCCCGCGCGCATAGTTTTCCGCATCCGACCAGATGTCGGCACGTCCCGGAAACTGCGGAAATGGCCGCGCGTCCCAGGCCCAGACATGGGCACGGTCAATATCGACCATCGCGCCCGCGTAGTGATCGGCAACCGGGTTGTTTTCAGGGGCGGACCAGAAATCCACCATTGCACGCAGATACTGCATCTGCATCAACTCGTCTCGCCGCCCGTCGGAATAGTAGGGAAGCGACGATTCCGAACTCTTTGGATCGAGGAACTTGTTGGGCTGGTTTGCGCCTTTGTCCACCGCAGCGCATCCGATTTCGGTGAACCAGATCGGCTTTGAAGCCGGAACCCAGGCGGTTGCGACCGTTTGGCGAACCCCGCCGATCCGCTCGTGATGCGGGCTTTCCCACCATCCGCGAAGATCCTTCGGGCGCCACACCCACGGCTCGCCATGGGCACCATCGGTTATCGGCGTGCGAAGTTGCGCCTCACGGTGCTCCGGGGCCGCATAATACCAGTCAAAGCCTTCACCCCCGGCAATGTTCGCCTTCAGATAGTCGATGTTGTAAATCGAGCCCCAGGCGGCATCCGCATGCTCTTCGCCCTCGCGCCAGTCCGACAGCGGCATGTAGTTGTCGATCCCCAGTCGAACCAGAGCCAGACAGCACTTAAAGCCTTGTTTTCTTAGCGTTTTTCGACCTGTCAGCCAGATAGTCAGGCCCGAGAAACCTAATCTGGACCTAACTTGGCCAAACCCGGGCCCCTTGCCTGCTGAATGACGCGCTGTCACCAATCTCCTATTCGCAAAGCCGTTCAGGTGCGCTATTCGTAGGGTATCTATGACGAGGGGCCACCAGATATGGAAATGAATTTTGTTGACCTGTTCTCCTGTGGAGGTG
>NZ_JAUXPI010000016.1 GCF_030684035.1 Phaeovulum sp.
CAACAAGCGCCCGCAGGTTCATCATCTCGTCGGTCATCGGTGGTCCTCTCGGTCAAGGTTGGTGTAAGCAACCAGACCCTAGCCGGAAATCGCCGGTGACCACCTCAGCCAGAACCTACACCACGCCGTGGGACACGATCACGCAGGCAGAGCTTTCCCCTGCGTTGCCGGAAATGCGACACAATTCAACTGTAGAGTGAACAGTTGTGGTCATATTGGCGACAATCGTGGGTTCAAGGGCGTTGCAGCGGTTTCATCGGAACAAAGGCAGGGGTTGAACCATGGGCATGTCCCTTTTCGGGCAAAATGCGTCTCCGAACGGAGCCACGATCGAGGTTCCGACGGGCTTTGCGACACATCTGCGGTGGATACCGCGGCTTGGCGATATTTTCCCCAATTTTTCAATTCCCTATGGCGATGGGGAATTTCACTTTCACGATTGGGCCGAAGGGTCGTGGGTCTATTTTTTCAGCCATCCGCAGGCAGAGACCCCGGTTTGCAGCACCGAAATCGCGGATGTGGCGGCGCATGGCGACGAATTGGCCAGGCGCGGTGCCAAGGCACTGAACATTTCCACCGACAGCGCGGAAGTCCAGCAGGCGTGGATCGCCGAGATCGAGCGCATCTTCGGGGTCACGGTCGATTTTCCGCTGCTTTCCGACCCCGAGGGGCGGGTGGTGAGCGTTTGCGACATGGTGCACCCGCATGAAGATGCGCTGCTTTGCGTACGCAAAGGCTTCATCATCGACCCGTCGCTGCGGATCCGGATGATCTTTGAATACCCGCTGAATGTCGGGCGCGACTTCGAGGAAGTTCTGCGGGTGATCGATGCGCTTCGTGCCACCGACCATAACGATCTGGTGGCACCGGGTGGCTGGATGCCGGGAGATCCGCTGATGGTATCGCCAGCACTTGGCACCGCCGCCGCCCGCGACCGGTTTGGCGCAAGGCTGCGGGTGCTGAACCCCTACATGCGCCTTTTGCAGCCACCGCGGACGCGCTGAGCAGACCGGCCGCCTGAGCTTCGGCTGCCTTTTCCGTTCAGTTGACATCGCCCCGGCGATTGGCAAGGCTAGGCCGGGGAAGGGGAAATCCGGGTGTCCGACACGCTGCCGCCATTTCGGCCGTTTTCCAATGTGCAGTGGTATCTGGCGCATTCAGGCAACCGGGTGCACCTGATCTGCGCTTGCACCGATGCGATCGCACCAGCGGACGTTCACGCCATGGTGGCGCGCGCGCTGCGCCTTGCCCCGCAACTTTGCTGGCACGAAAGCCTTGAGCGCGACGGTCACTATTTGACCGGCGCAACGCCGCCGGACACGGCTGCCGAATACAATGACCTGCACCAGCCCGACCTGGCGCTGGGCGCGCTCGAGGCGGCCTTGGCGCTGCCGCTCGCCAATACCGGAAGGCCCGCTTTCCGGGCGCGCTGCCTTGCGGCGGCAGCCCCCGATGCGCGCGGCACCCGTGCAGTGGTGGTGTTCGAGGCAACCCACGGGGTAACCGAAGGCGGCGACATCGCAGCACTTCTGCGCGGGCGCGGCGCAGAGCACGAGGCGCGCCCGATTGTCGATGTGCACCTGCGCCCGTTGCAGCGGTTGGCCATTGCGCTGATGCTGCCGCTGCTCTGGCTTGGCTTTCTCATCGCGGCAAGGGTGCCGCGCAAGCCGTCGGGCGGGTTTCGCTTTGCCCGCGTCGCGCTCGATCGGGCCAATGTCGCGGCGGCGGCGCGGCGGCTTGGTGTTTCGCAGCGCGCGCTTCTGTTCGGCCTGGTGCTGCATGCAACCCGGCACGATCCGGCCCGTCGCCGCCGCCTGAGCCTTGCCTATTCGACGCTGCCGAAGGCGCGCGCGCATTTGCATGATGACGGCTTTCTGAATGTGCGAATGGATGAGTTCCGGCTGCGCACCGAAGCCACGGCAGCGGCAACCATCCGTGCCACCGCTGCGGCCATCACGGCGCGCGGGCCGACACCGATATTCGTTCAGGCGTGGCAAAGCGCGGTGCTGGGCTGGCATCGGCGCGCCTGGCGGCTGGTCCCCTGGCTCTACCGAGGCGGATTTTTCGGCTATTCGCCCTATGATCTGGTGTTGTCGCTGGTGCCGCCGCTGCGGCCGGGGCCAGCTTGGGGCGCGCTTCAGCGGGCCACCTGTTTTGCCGGGTCGAACAGCGGCACCACGCCCAATTGCATCTTTGCGGTCGGGCCAAAGCAGGTCACGCTGACCCTCTGGGCTGGCCCTGCCATGCTGTCGCGGATTGGCGGGCTGGTTGCCCAGGCTGAGGCGCTTGGGATTGGTGCCGAGGTCTGGGATTAGGCCGGGGTGTCAGCGCCGCGCAAGCACCGGCATCGTCGCGCGCATCGTGCCGTGCCTGACAGGCACACCACAGTTTCGCAGCTCTTCGGCGAGTCGGCTTGACGGTGGCAAGGCGGCGCGCGGCAGCGCCAGCCGCGAGCCGTCGGTGAAATGCAAGAGGCACGAGCGGCGGCCAAGCTCGGCACCGCTGATCCGCGCCAGCGCCAGATTGCGCCGCTGCGCACCGTCAAAAACCTCAAGCCGCCCGCGCCCGAGCCGCAGCCCCGCCGCGCGGTTGAACGCCAGCGCGTGCAGCGCGACGGCAAGCAGGCAGCTTACCAGCACCCAGGCGAGCAGGGGCGCATCAAGCCTGTGGTTCACATAAGTAAGGCCCATGCCAAGCCCGAGCGCGGCATACATGGCAGGGCGTCTGCCCTGGTTGCGGAATTCAAAGGCGTCAAGCGTTTGCATGAGGCCCTTTCGCCAGCGAAATATGGCGCAATTATGGCAATTGTGGCGGCGCGCATCGCACCGTTGCGCGGGGCGCAACAGCGCCAACGGCGGAGGCGGATTGTGCCGTCTGCACGGCCAATCCCGCCGCAAGGAAGCGGCAATCGGGCCTTTCAGCGATTCGCTTTCGCCAGCCGTGCCACCATTTCGCCCATATCGCGGCTCAGCCCCGGCAGCGCCTCGATCCGTGCCAGCGCCGCCTGCGCCAGCGCCTGCCGCGCCGCATCATAGCGCGGCCAGGTCTCGAAGGCGGTGGACATCCGCGCCGCCATCTGCGGGTTCACCGGGTCAAGCTTGATCAGCCAGTCGGCGTAGAAGCTGTAGCCTGCGCCGGATGGGTGGTGGAATCCCGCATGGTTGGCCGCGAAACCGCCCATCAGCGCGCGGAAGCGGTTGGGGTTCTTCCATTCAAAGGCGGGGTCGGCGGCAAGCCGTGCTGCCAGCGCGGGCGCGTTTGCCGGGTCGGCATGGGCCAGTTGCACCATGAACCACTTGTCCATCACCAGCCGGTCGGCAGACCAGCGCGCGCGGAACCCGGCCAGCGCGGCATCGGCCTGCCCCGACTCGATCAGGCAGGCCAGCGCGCCGAGGGTTTCGGTCATGTTCGGCGCGGTATCGAACAGCGCCTGCGCCCGCCGCCCGCCATCGATGCGCGAAAGCAGCGCCAGCGCGGCAAGCCGCAGCGCGCGCTTTCCGGCGGGGCCCGCATCGGGCGCATAGGGGCCGGGTACCGCCATGGCATCATGAATTTCGCTCAGCACCGCTTCGTGCTTCTGCGCCAGCGCCGCCGCCAGCCGCCCACGGGCGGCGTGAATTGCATCGGGGTCAGGCACCGTGCCGCGTTCAAAAAGCGCGGTGGCAATTTCCTCCTCGCCCGGCAGGCGCAGGCAGAGCGCCCGAAACGCCGGGTCAGCCGCGCCATCGCGGATCAGGCGGCCGACGGCGTCGATATGCTCGGGCGCGGGCGCGGCCCCCGCAACCATCGCGCAAAGCGCTTCGCGCGCCAGGCTTCGGCCCGCCTCCCAGCGGTTGAAAGGGTCGGTGTCATGCGCCAGCAGAAAGGCGCGCTCGGCGGCTGTCGCGCTGCGCTCAAGCACCACCGGTGCCGAAAAGCCGCGCAGCAACGAAGGCACCGGCCGCACCGCGAGGCCGGAAAAGCTGAACCGTTGCCGCGCCTCGGTCATTTCCAGCACCTGCGTCGGCACCACCTCGTCGCCGTTGGGTGAAAGCAGCCCCACCGCAATCGGAATCACCCGTGGTGCCTTCTCGGGCTGCCCCGGGGTCGGCGGCGTTACTTGGGTGAATTCAAGCGTGTAGGTGCCCTCCTGCCAGTGTTCCTCGACACTCAGCCGCGGCGTGCCGACATCGGAATACCAGCGCTTGAACTGGCCAAGGTCGCGCCCCGTCGCATCCGCGAACACCGCCAGCCAGTCTTCAATGGTCGCCGCCTGGCCATCGTGGCGATCGAAATAGAGGTCGAGCGCGCGGCGGTAGCCAGCATCGCCTACCAGCCGACGCAGCATGCCGATCACCTCGGCACCCTTTTCATAGACCGTGGCGGTGTAGAAGTTGTTGATCTCGACATAGCTTTCAGGCCGCACGGCATGGGCAAGCGGCCCCTGGTCTTCGCGGAACTGGCGGGCGCGCAGCGTCAGCACATCCTCAATGCGCTTGACCGGGCCGGAACGCATGTCCGAGGTGAACTGCTGATCGCGGAATACCGTGAGCCCTTCCTTCAGGCAAAGCTGGAACCAGTCGCGGCAGGTGATGCGGTTGCCGGTCCAGTTATGGAAATACTCATGCGCGATCACGCCTTCGATGCGCTCGTATTCGCCATCGGTGGTGGTGTCGGGACTGGCCAGCACCAGCTTCGCGTTGAAGATGTTGAGGCCCTTGTTTTCCATCGCACCCATGTTGAAATCATCGACCGCGACGATATTGAAGATGTCGAGGTCGTATTCACGCCCATAGGCGTCTTCATCCCATTTCATCGCGCGTTGCAGCGCGCCCAGGGCGAAGCCGCAGCGGTCCTCGTCGCCCCGTCGCACCCAGATGTTGAGCGCGACCTTGCGGCCGGACATGGTGGTGAAGCTGCCGGAGTGGGCAACCAGATCGCCCGCGACCAGCGCGAAAAGGTAGGCGGGCTTGGGCCAGGGGTCCACCCATTCGGCCCAGCCGGGGCCTGATGCCGTGGGGTTGCCGTTCGACAGCAGCACCGGCAGATCGGCCTCGACGCGCACCGTAAAGCGCGCCATCACATCGGGGCGGTCGGGGTAAAAGGTGATGCGGCGAAAGCCCTGCGCCTCGCATTGCGTGCAATACATGCCGCGCGACATGTAAAGCCCCTGCAGCGCGGTGTTGCCCTCGGGCGCAATCTCGACCTCGGTGGCGAGCGTGAAGGCGGCATCGGGCAGGGCGGCGGGGTGGATGGTCAGCCCGGTGTCGGTCAGAATGTAATCTTCGGCGCTCAGCGACTGCCCGTCGATCGCGGCGGAAATCAGCCGCAGATGCTCGCCGTCAAGCGCCAGCGCGGCACCGGGCTGGCGCGGCGTCAGGCGGATTTTCGCGATAACCCGCGTCGCCTTTGGCGCAAGCCGGAAGGTCAGCGTCACCGCATCGAGCGTGAAGGGGTAGGGGGCATAATCTGCAAGGCGGATGGTCTGCGGTGTCGCATCTTTCATCGGGCTCTCCGGTCGGCGTTCCGGCAAAGCCTATGTGGCGGCGGGGGCAGCTTCAAGGGCCTCCCCGCGCGCCCGGTCACGCGGCCCCGACGTATCGCGCCAGCTTGCCCAGGGTTTGCAGACCAAGTTCGACGGCGCCAAAACTTCTGACCTTCTCGTATTCTTCGGCGCTGGCCAGAACCATTGCCATCTTCACCCTGGTCGCGGTGCCGAGGTCTTCGAAAGTGATCAGGGCTTCGGCGTGCCCCGGCCCGTTTTCACCCCGCAGCAGCGTGTATTCGATACGCCTTTCGCGCTGAACACGGGTGTAAAGGTGGTGATTGGGGTAAACCGTGCCATCGGGCCCGATCAGGGGTGTTGCAGCCGCAGTAGCAGCCAGACGCAACGCCGCGCGTGGTTAGCCCGTCTGACCAATTCATGGGCGGCTGGACAGAGCACCTGCTTCTGCTCATAAAGAGCGCGGCGACCGAGGAGGAGATGCCATGACCAAGCGAACCCCGCAGCACGGGCTTCAGGTGGACACGCGTCTTGCCGATTTCATTGAAGCCGAGGCTCTGCCGGGAACCGGGATCGCGGTGGTCAGCTTCTGGCAAGGGTTGGCGGACCTGGTTGCCGACCTTGGCCCGCGCAACCGCCAGTTGCTGGAGCGGCGCGACGAATTGCAGGAACATATCGACGCCTGGCATCTGGCACGGCGTTGCGAGCCGCATGATGCCAAGGCTTACGAGACGTTCTTGCGGGAAATCGGTTACATCGTTCCTGAGGGGCCGGATTTCAGCATCGAGACCGGCCCGACCGACCCCGAAATCGCGACCCTCTGCGGGCCGCAACTGGTGGTGCCGGTGACCAACGCGCGCTATGCGCTCAACGCCGCAAATGCGCGCTGGGGCAGCCTTTACGATGCGCTCTACGGCACCGACGCGCTCGGCGCGCCGCCGCCGGAAGGTGGATATGACGCGGCGCGCGGTGCCGAGGTCGTCGCCTGGGCCAAGGCGTTTCTCGACGACGTCGTGCCACTTGCCGGAATGGCCTGGGGCCAGGTGCTGCATCTTTGCGTGCAGGCTGGCGCGCTTCTGGCCGAGGGGCCGCGCGGCACGGCGGGCCTGGCAACGCCGGGGCAGTTCGCGGGCTATCGCGGCAGCGAAATGGCACCTTCGGCGCTGCTCTTGCGCCAGAACGGGCTCTACCTCGAAATCAGCATCGACCGCGCCCATCCGGTGGGCCGTTCCGACCGCGCGGGCATTGCCGATCTGCGGCTCGAATCGGCGCTTTCCAGCATCATGGACCTCGAAGACAGCGTGGCGGCGGTGGACGGTGCCGACAAGGTGCTTGCCTATCACAACTGGCTTGGCCTGATGCGCGGCGATCTGACCGAAGAGGTGCGCAAGGGTGCCGCCAGCTTCACCCGCCGACTGGCAGCCGATGCCGAATATACCGCCCCGCACGGCGGCAGCCTGCGCCTCAAGGGCCGCGCGCTGATGCTGGTGCGCAATGTCGGCCATCTGATGACCACCGCGACCGTGCTTGAGGCCGAGGGTCGCGAGATCGGCGAGGGCCTGCTGGATGCGATGGTCACCACGCTTTGCGCGCTGCACGACCTGCGCAAGTCCGAAGCGCCGCGCAATTCGGTGACCGGGTCGGTCTATGTGGTGAAGCCGAAAATGCACGGCCCCGACGAGGTGGCATTTGCCGATGAGGTCTTCAGCCGCGTCGAGGCGGTGCTCGGGTTGCCACGCTACACCGTCAAACTCGGCATCATGGACGAGGAGCGACGCACCAGCGTCAATCTGAAGGAATGCATCCGCGCCGCGCGGCACCGGCTGGCCTTCATCAATACCGGCTTTCTCGACCGCACCGGCGACGAGATATGGACCTCGATGGAGGCCGGGCCGATGGTGGCAAAGGGCGCTATGCAGCGCCAGCCGTGGATTTCGGCCTATGAGGACCGCAACGTCGATATCGGGCTGGCCTGCGGCCTCTCCGGGCGCGCGCAGATCGGCAAGGGCATGTGGGCGGCACCCGACCGCATGGCGGCGATGCTGGCGGAAAAGATTGCGCATCCGTTGGCGGGGGCGAATTGCGCCTGGGTGCCAAGCCCCACTGCCGCAACGCTGCATGCCACGCATTACCACCGGGTCGATGTCTTCGCCCGCCAGCGCGCAATCGCCATGATGGCGCGGCCGACGCGGCTGGCCGATCTGCTCACCATCCCGCTTGCGACCGGCGTGAACTATTCGGAAGACGAAATCCGCGCCGAGGTCGAGAATAACGCGCAGGGCATTCTTGGCTATGTCGTGCGCTGGGTCGATCAGGGCGTCGGCTGCTCCAAGGTGCCCGACATCCACGACGTGGCGCTGATGGAAGACCGCGCCACCTGCCGCATTTCCTCGCAGTCGCTGGCGAACTGGCTGCACCACGGCGTGGTTGAAGAGGGCCAGGTGATGGATGCGTTGCGCAAGATGGCGCAGGTGGTTGACCGGCAGAATGCGGGCGATCCGGCCTATGTGCCGATGGCTCCGGGTTACGCGGGGCTTGCCTTTCAGGCGGCCTGCGATCTGGTGTTTTTGGGCCGGGTGCAGCCCTCGGGCTATACCGAGCCGGTCCTGCACGCGCGGCGGATGCAGGTGAAGGAGGCGGCATGCGGTTGAACCAGGCGGCGGCGCGGCGGATCATTTCGGTGGCACTCGCGCATGGGCACGAACACGGCATGAAACCCCTGTCGGTGGTGGTGCTGGATGCGGGCGGTCACCCGATCGCCTTCGAGCGGGCCGACGGTGCCAGCCCCGGTCGCTTCGAGATTGCCCGCGCCAAGGCCTACGGCGCGGTGATGCTGGGCATGGGCGGTGTTGCGCAGGCGGCGCGCGCGGCGCAGGGCAGCTTCATGGCCACGCTCAACGGCGTGTTCCAGGGTCGGGTTCTGCCGGTGCCGGGCGGTGTGCTGGTGCGCGATGCCGAGGGCATGGTGATCGGTGCCGTGGGGGTGACCGGCGACACCTCCGAAAACGATGCCGAAGCGGCACTGGCCGGGATCGCCGCAGCCGGATTGACCGGCGAGGCCTGAAACCCGATCAGCGCGGCGCGGCGCGGCCCTTTGTTTCGCCACGCAGGCGGTGGAACAGGTGGGTAAAGGATGCCGCCGCCAGCACCGGCACCACAAGGTTGACCACGGGCACTGTCAGCGGCAGCGCCATCAGCACCCCGGCAACCCAGATTTCGCCCCAGTGCTTGCGCCGAAGCGCCTTTGCCGCCGCCCGGTCGAGGCGGCGCAACGCCACCATCTGGAAGTATTCGCGCCCCAGAAGGTAGCCGTTCAGGCCCCAGAACAAGAGCGGCGCGGCTGGCCCCATCACTGTGTAGAGGATCAGCGCAACGATATTCGCACCGATCAGCAGCGCCAGAAAATTCAGGCTGTCTTGCAAGCTCTGGGTAAAACTCGCCCCGCTTGCGGGCGGAAGCCGCGGGTAATGCCGCGCTTCAACCCCGGCGGCGACGGTTTCAAGAAACAGCCCGGTGAACAACGAAGCCACCGGCATCATCAGAAAAAAGCTCGCCACCAGCATGAAGGCAAGCGAGCCCCAGGAAAGCAGATCGCGCACCCAATGCACCTCGCCGACCCAGGGCAGGGTCAGCACATCCGGCGTGGTCCAGTCGATCAGTTGCACGAAGCCCGCATAGACAAGCACCAGAAGCGCCAGCGACAGCGCCACGCCAAGCGCCAGCACGCCAAG
Organism: Phaeovulum sp.; assembly: GCF_030684035.1. Classification (GTDB taxonomy): domain Bacteria; phylum Pseudomonadota; class Alphaproteobacteria; order Rhodobacterales; family Rhodobacteraceae; genus UBA6213. The sequence continues at coordinate 9,214 of NZ_JAUXPI010000016.1, forward strand.
CGCGCGGGCGCGGAAAAGATCGCCCAGCGCGGAAACGAAATCGCCCAGCATCAAAAGCCGCGCCATTCAGTCAGCGCCGCCAGATCGGGGCGCGGCCGCTCGGGCGAGACCCCGGCAGCAGTGCCGACATGCACGAAGCCCACCACCCTTTCGCCTGCCGCCAGACCCAGGGCCTCGGCGCGAAATTCGGCGTCATAGGCGGGCCAGCCGGTCAACCATGCCGCCCCCCAGCCTGCGGCAAGCGCGGCGTTGAGCAGCGACAGTGCCACCGCACCTGCCGAAAGCAGTTGCTCCACCTCGGGTGCCTTGTCGCTTGGCTTGGGCGATGAGACCACCGCCACGCACAGCGGGCTGTCGGCGAACTGGCTGATGCCCTTGGCGGCCTGATCGGCAGGCATCGTCAAAGCCTCGGCGCGTGCGGCGGCGGCAGCGGCCAGCCGCTTCAGCGCCGGCCGCGCCAGCACGATCAGCCGCCAGGGTTCCAGCTTGCCATGATCGGGCACCCGCAGCGCGGCGGTCAAGAGCGGTTCCAGCGCGGCGCGGTCGGGTCCGGGCGCGCGCAGGGTCTTGGCCGGGTGCGAGCGGCGGCTGAGCAGAAATTGCAGGGCCTCGGGCTGGGCTGCGGGCATCACGACCTCCGGAAAAACCTGCCGGAGTTTTGCGCCAAACTCCGCCCCGCCACAAGCCCGGCGGCAGAAAACGGCGGGGCACCACAGCACCCCGCCAAAGCGGTCAGTTCTTGTCGAGCGCAAGTGCACCGGCACCATGCGCAAACACCATCAGAAACCCGGCAGCCACGCCGAGGTTCTTGAAAAGCATGGTCATCTGCACCTGGTCGGCGGGGTGAAAGTGATAAAGCAGGCCCGTGGCCAGGCAAAACCCCGCGCCCGCAAGCCCCATCCAGCGCGCGCGATAGCCAAGCAGCATCGAGGCCCCGAGCGCGATTTCAAAGAGGATCGCGGGCCAGGCGAGGAACGCAGGCAGGCCACCCGAGGTGACATAGCCCGCAAAGCCCGCAACATCGCCAAGTTTCATCAGGCCCGCAGGCAGAAACATGGCCGCGAGCAGAATGCGGGCGGCGAGCGGGGCGTATCGGGTAAGGGAGTTCATATTGGTTCCTGTCGGTGACACCCGCGGCATGCGGGCACGAGCCGCCAGAAACTATGAACACCCGCGCACATAAACAGGCATTTTCGCGCGCAACCTCTGCACCAATGCGCAGAGATTGCGCTTTTCTCATGCCTCGGCGGCCTCCCCGGCATCGTCGCCCTGGTCGGCAACGCGCGCCGCTGAAACCACTTCCTCGCCCGCCGCACAATCAAGCACCCTGACCCCGCCCGCCGAGCGCGACCGGAACGAGATGCCCGCAACAGGCACCCGGATCGACTGGCCGGTCGAGGTGGCAAGCATCACCTGATCATCGGGCGAAACCGGGAATGAGGCCACCAGTTGCCCGCCGCGCATCGCGCCATCCATGGCCTTCACGCCCTGGCCGCCGCGCCCGCGCACCGGGTAATCGTGGCTTGAGGAAAGCTTGCCTGCGCCGCGCGCGGTGATGGTCAGAATCAGATCTTCGGCGGCAGACATCTCGGCGTAGCGCTCGGGCGAAAGCTGCCCGGCCTCGGTTGCCTCGTCATCATCGTCGGCAGCCTCGTCCTCGATCACCCCGGCCACAAGGCGGCGCTGCTTGAGGTAGGCGGCGCGCTCTGCCGGGTCCGCCTCGAAATGCCGGATGATCGACATCGACACCACGGCGTCACCCGCCGCCAGCCGCACCCCGCGCACGCCGGTCGAATCGCGGCCCTTGAACACCCGCACCTCGGGCACCGGAAACCGGATCGCGCGGCCAAGTGCGGTGACCAGCATCACATCGTCGCCCTCGTCGCAGATGCGCGCATTCACCAGGCTCACGCCTTCGGGCAGTTTCATCGCGATCTTGCCGTTGCGCATGACATTGGCGAAATCGCTCAGCGCATTGCGGCGCACGTCGCCCTCGGATGTGGCGAAGAACACCTGCAGGTCGTCCCATTCCGCCTCGGGGGCATCGATCGGGGTCAGGGCGGCGATGGAAACCCCCTGCGGGATCGGCAGGATGTTGACAATCGCCTTGCCTTTGGCGGTGCGCCCGGCCAGCGGCAGACGCCAGCATTTCAGGCTGTAGACCATGCCATCGGTGGTGAAGAACAAAAGCTGCGTGTGGGTATTGGCCACGAAAAGCGTGGTCACCACGTCATCTTCCTTGGTGGCCATGCTGGAAAGGCCCTTGCCGCCGCGCCGCTGCGCGCGGAATTCGGCCAGCGGCGTGCGCTTGATGTAGCCGCCCGAGGTAATGGTCACCACCATGTCTTCGCGCTCGATCAGGTCTTCGTCGTCCAGATCGCCCGCCCAATCGACAATTTCGGTGCGGCGCGGCACCGCGAATGCATCGCGCACCTCGCAGAGTTCGGTCGAGATGATTTCCATGATCCTCTCGCGCGAGGCGAGAATCGAAAGGTAGTCGCGGATCTTCATTGCCAGATCCCGCAACTCGTCGGTGACTTCCTTCACCCCCAGCGCGGTCAGCCGTTGCAACCGCAGATCGAGAATGGAGCGCGCCTGCACCTCGCTCAAATTATAGCTGCCATCGTCGTTCATCTTGTGGCTCGGGTCGTCGATCAGCCGGATGTATTCGGCGATCTCGTGCGCCGGCCAGCGACGGGTCATCAGCCGCTCGCGCGCCTCGGCGGCATCGGCGCTGGTGCGGATCGTGCGCACCACCTCATCGACATTGGAAACCGCAACCGCGAGACCGCAGAGCACATGCGCGCGCTCGCGGGCGCGGCGAAGTTCAAAGGCCGTGCGGCGGGCCACGACCTCCTCGCGGAAGGCGATGAAATGGCTCAGGAAATCGCGCAAGGTCAGCTGTTCCGGGCGGCCGCCGTTCAGCGCCAGCATGTTGCAGCCGAAGGAAACCTGCATCGGCGAAAAGCGGAAAAGCTGGTTGAGCACCACATCCGCCGTCGCATCGCGCTTCAGCTCGATCACCACCCGCACGCCGACACGGTCGGATTCGTCCTGAATATGGGCGATGCCTTCAATCTTCTTGTCGCGCACCAGATCGGCGATCTTCTCGATCATCGTCGCCTTGTTGACCTGATAGGGGATCTCGTCGAGCACGATGGCGAAACGATCCTTGCGCAGTTCCTCGATCCGGGTTTTCGCCCGGATGATGACGCTGCCGCGCCCCTCCAGATAGGCCTTGCGCGCGCCGCCGCGCCCCATGATCTGGCCGCCGGTGGGAAAATCCGGCGCGGGCACAAAGGCCATCAGCTCTTCCGAGGTCAGATCGGGGGTTTCGATCAGCGCCAGCGTTGCGGCAATCACCTCGCCAAGGTTGTGCGGCGGAATGTTGGTGGCCATGCCCACCGCAATGCCGCCCGCGCCATTGACGAGCATGTTCGGAAACCGCGCCGGAAGCACCGTCGGCTCGCGGTCCTTGCCGTCGTAGTTGTCCTGAAAATCGACCGTGTCCTTGTCGATGTCGGCCAGCAGCGCGGTGGCGGACTTGTCCATCCGCACTTCGGTATACCGCATCGCGGCGGCGCTATCGCCATCCATCGAACCGAAGTTGCCTTGGCCGTCCAAGAGCTTGAGGCTCATCGAAAACGGCTGTGCCATGCGCACCAGCGCATCATAGATCGAGGCATCGCCGTGGGGGTGGTATTTGCCCATCGTATCGCCCACCGGTCGCGCCGATTTGCGATAGGATTTGTCGTGGGTGTTGCCGCTCTCGTACATGGCGAACAGGATGCGGCGGTGCACCGGCTTCAGGCCGTCGCGCAGGTCGGGGATGGCGCGGCTCACGATCACGCTCATCGCGTAGTCGAGATAGGCGGTGCGCATTTCCGAAGTGATTGAAACGGTTGGCACAAGCGCCGGGCGCGCAGCGTGCTCTGCCGCCGGAATGCCGTCGGATTCAGGAGTTTCTGGGGTATTGCTCACGTGGTCGCCGACCTTGCTTTCTGGTTCTGGCGGGGCCAGATTTGGGTGAGCGCGACTATAGCCGCCCCAGCCCTTGGGTGCAACCGTCGCGGCCCCTTGCCGTGGTCGCTGCGCCGGGGCACCCGCTTGAGGTAGGCGGCCACCGCCTTGTGGCCGACTTCGGCCGGGTCGGCGCGATCGGCCGCCAGTTGCGCCCGGCACCGCCGATGCTGTGACGGCGCGGGCAACAAGGCCCGGAGTGGCATCAGCACCGGCCTTGAAATGCCTGCGGGCCGTCGGGGTTTTCCGGCGCGCTCACGGCCCGGGCTTGAGCCGCACACCCTTGCTTGCCGGTTCCAGCGTCGCCCAATCCGGCCAGCCGATGTAGCGTTCGACCGCCACCAGCAAAAGCCCCGCCGCGATGATGCCGAACACCAGTTTCACCCGCCCCCAGGAAGGCGGCCGGTGCGCCCAGCGCGCCATGCGGACCATCCAGCGCGGATTCATGTGGTGAAACGGACCTTGCCGATATGCGGCAGATTGCGGTTGCGCTGCGCAAAGTCGATGCCGTAGCCGACCACGAATTCATCGGGTATTTCGAACCCGGTCCAGGTTGCCTTGATCGGCACTTCGCGGCGGCTTGGCTTGTCCAGCAGCGCGCAGACCTCCAGCCGCTTGGGCTTGCGCGCCATGAGCATGTTGACGACATGGAAAAGCGTGTGGCCGGTATCGACGATATCCTCGACCACCAGCACATCGCGGCCCTCGATGCCCGAGCGCAGATCCTTGAGTATCCGCACTTCGCGGCTAGAGGTCATTTCCGCGCCATATGACGAGGCTTCGATGAAATCGACCTCGACCGGCAGGTCGATCTCGCGCACCAGATCGGCGATGAAGATGAACGAGCCCCGCAGCAGGCCCACCACCACCAGCTTGTCGGTGCCCTTGAAGGCATCGGTGATTTCATGCGCCAGCGCCTCGACCCGCGCGGCAATGCGCTTGGCTGAAATCATCCGGTCGATGACATAGGGGCGGTGTGGCATGGCGACCTCTTGATTTCTGTGCAGGGGTTACCCAAAAGGACGGCTCAAGTCACGCGGATTGAGCGGATGCCCACGCATAGCGAAAAACGGATGATGCCCTATTCGGCGGCCGAGATGTATGATCTCGTCGCCGATGTGACGCGCTACCCCGAATTCTTGCCGTGGAACTCGGCGGCGCGGATCCGGTCGCGCGCCGCGCAGCCCGACGGCACCGAGGTGCAAACGATCGATCTGGTGATTTCGTTCAAGCTTTTCCGCGAAAAATTCGGCAGCCGCGTGGTGCTCGACCCGGCCACGCACCGCATCGACACCGAATACCTCGACGGCCCGTTTCGCTATCTCAAAAGCTGGTGGCAATTTGCCGATCGTGACGGCGGCGGCTGCGAGGTGGAGTTTTTCGTCGATTTCGAGTTTCGCAACTTCGTGCTGCAAAAGGTCATCGGCGTGGTCTTCGACGAAGCGATGCGCCGCATCGTGCGCGCCTTCGAAACCCGCGCCGCCGCACTTTACGGCGCGCCTTAGCCAGAAACACCGAAGCCTGCGCGAACCACGCGGGCGGCGGCCGTGGCATGGCCTGCATTCGGTGCGGGAATGGTAGGCCCGGAGGGCGGAGCAAACGTAACCGATGGGGTGGACGCCCCCCGTCGGCATCGGTGTGCCAAGGTGGCGGGTGTTGAAGCATCGCTACGGAGGGGAGCGTCCATGGGAGAGGTTAGCATCATCGGCCTGGATTTGGCCAAGAACGTGTTTCAGGCGCATGGCGCAGGATCGGATGGTTCGGTGGTCTTCCGCCGAGGCTGTGTAAAAACCCCTATTTATGCTATGCTTACGCAGGGTTGGGAGGTTTTGCATGGCAGGTTTCATTGAGGGTGTCAGCCGAGATCAGACGACGCTTTTTCCTGAACGGCTGGATGACTGGATTGCTGAGGAGCA
>NZ_JAUXPI010000048.1 GCF_030684035.1 Phaeovulum sp.
CCGAAAAGCCGGAACCCCCGTCAAGAACACGGCCAAACATGTCTGCCTCGGTCAGAAGCCCGATGATATGCGTACGACCGTCAGGCAGGACCTTTTTCATTCCCAAAATACCGTCGAGAACATATCCCAGATACCGGGATCGCTCGCCTACGGCGACTACGGTTTCGCCAGCGAGGACCGTTCTCTGCGATGAGATGGCTGCAATTTCGGCGCGTGCCGTGCGCGTGAAGGTGTCAAAAAACTGCCCGACACGCCTGCCGCCGCCATACCGAAGCACGGCAGGAAGCACCAAGTCTTGGTCAGGCACCGTCATGCTGAAGCAGCCTTTCCATTCGGCCCGGCCGCGCGCGCGGCAAGCGCCGTGCCGTGCCGTGCCGTGGGACCGTGAACACTGCCAGTCTGCGAAACCGGAAAAACCGATACCCCATACCGGGCTTCCACTGGCATGCAGACTTGGGCGGCGTTTGATTTCTGTCAAGGAAACATTGGGGTAATTGGTTTAGCGTTCTTGTGTAACGCTTGATTTTCTGCGCGGTCCGCCAATCTGGGCTGGGCTGTGTTTTGGTCTGGCGCTGAATGTGTGGTGCCGGTTTTGGTATCAGAGGAAAATTGCGTCTGACCGCGCGGCGGAATTCGTAACCCGTTCCAGCTCCCAGAGATCCGAGTGGCTACTGAAATGTCTGGCCCTAAGGACCTTTTGCCCAACCTGAAATGTGCCGATTGCGCGCTGCGAAGGCATGGCTTGTGCGGGCAATTAAGCGCGTTGACGCAGGCCCGATTGGCGCGGATATCCACGCCCCAGACCTATCTGGAAGATCAGAATGTCTGGGACAGCGAACTTGGCTGCGAGCTCGAAGGTGTGCTGATTTCCGGGAGCCTTCGGATTCAAAGCTACCGGGTCGGTGGGCAGCGCCAGATCAGTGGTCTTATGCTTCCCGGCGATTTCGTCAGCGAACCCAGCGGCCAGCGCAACGCCTACCAATTAGAGGCCTCGGCCCCGGCCAAGTTTTGCCGGTTCGAGCGGAACGGTTTCCGACGCCTGCAAGAGGATGCAGCCGATTTGGCGCGGGCGGTCTACACGTTGCGCGTGATCAAGCTGGAGCAGTTGCGCCTGCTCGCCTGGTCGCTGTGCGCGCTTTCAATCGACGAAAGGCTTTGCGCATTTCTGGCGATGGCCTCGCGGTTTATGCCCTATACACCTTTGCCCGGCGGCGGCGGAATCCTGACGGTCGGACTCAAACGGGCGGACATTGCTGACCTTCTGGGCACCTCGCAGGAATCGATCAGCCGGATCACCCACCGCTTGGCTGTGCGCGGTGTCATCAGGATCCACGATCCGCAGCATTTCGAAATCCCTGATCTTTCGAGGCTGGTGCAAATGGGCGGCATGCAAGACAGCTTTGCTAGCCTTCGGTTTGCCCAGTCAGCGTTCGGCCAACCGCCCTGCACTGACCGCGTTCGCGGGGCGTTTGCCGCAATACCAGCGCAAATCGCGCCACCGCCCGCTGGCACCCGGCCCGCGCTTCGCCGGGCCGCGCTTTTTGCGCCGAATTAGCGCAACTGATCAGATGCCGAGCGCCGTGGCGGCGCGAGCGAGCACCGTGGCAAACGGCCCCTCGGCATTGACCCTTTGCCAGTCGTTCTGACCTGGATCAAGCGCGAGTTGTTGGCGCACAATCACGGCATCGGCATCAGAAGCGTCGTCGATGCGCGCCCCCACCCTGCCCAGAAGCGTTTCTCGCCCCGCTTCCAGCCAGAGGCCGGTGAAGGGTACCGCCAGTTCGCGCGCAAGCGAAGCCGCCGCATCGCGTGCGCCCGGGTCAAGAAAGGTCGCGTCAAGCAGTACGCAATGACCCGCTGCAAGAACGCGACGGGCTCGGCTGAACATCCGGCGATAGACCTGCTCGCGGCCCGTCCTGGAATACCAACCCGGCGAAAGATGATCGCGAGGTGCCACCCCGGCCATCGCCTTGCGCTCCAGATCACTGCGCAGATGCACCGCGCCTGGTGCCGCGCCGATCTGGGGTGCAAGCGCGCGGGAAAGCGTCGACTTGCCTGTGCCCGATACCCCCCCGACCGCAATCAAACGCGGTGCTGCGGGGGCAAGCGCGGCCAATGCTTCGGCCAGATATTGCCGCGCATCGTCTTCGGTCAAGCGGCGTGGATTGTGGAAGGCACGGTGGGCCTGAACACCCACCATCGCGCGAATTGCCGCACGCACAGCGATAAATAACGGCAACGCAGCGAGGCCCGCATCCTCTGTGCCCGCCGCCGCCAGCAGGTAGCTGTTCCGCACGATGTTCGCGGCACCCGGCAACGCGCGATGGCGCAGATCCATGATCAGAAAGGCCAGATCGTAAAGCACATCACAGGTGCCGAGGGTCTCGCTGAATTCCAGCGCGTCAAACGGGGTCGGAACGCCGTCAAGCAGCACGAGATTGCGCAGGTGAAGATCGCCATGGCAGCGCCGCACATGTCCCTCGGCGGCGCGCCGGTTCAGCAGCGGTGCGAACGCTGCAAGGTGCGCGCGCGAACCGGCGTGAAATGCAGCGACGGCCTGCGCGCCAAGTTCGGCGTGCATTCCAGCAAAAGCCGCATCGAGTTCGTCGAGGATGTCGCCAATCAGCCGGGCACCATCGGCTTCGCGGCGCGGCGTCTTGCCATGATACGCAAAGATCGCGCTTCCAAGATCGTCGGCCAGCGCGTCGCTGAAGGCTCCCCGCTCGGCAATCACCGAAAGCTCGTCAGCCGCTGGAAAGCGCCACATCCGCAGCGCCCACTCAACGACCGTACCGGTGCCGCCCAGTTCCAGATTGCCATCGGCGCGGCGGGTGACCGCCACCACCTCGCGGTATATGCGCGGTGCGGTGGCGCGGTTCAGCGCAAACTCGCGGCGCAACATGCGCTTGCGCAGACCAAGGGTCGAAAGATCCATGTATTCATAGCGGATCGCGCGCTTGATCTTGATCGCTTGCTCGCCTGCGAGAAAGACATAAGCGCCGTGGGTTTCAACGACCGAAACCGGGGTGCCGCCATAGGTGGTCGGGTCCATCAAGAAGCGCACCACTTCCCGCTGATCGTCGCGCCCGCCATCTGCTTGCAACATGCTTAGCCCGGTCATTGCTGGTGCCGATACGAAGCCCGCGCGGTTCCCGCCGCCCCGCCGTCTCGCACTGCCGTGATCGCGCGCATTTCGGCCCCCTTCCTATCGCAGTGGCTAAAGGCCCAGGCCGCTTCAGAACCCCCCCACAGAGTCGGCGTTGGCAGCTGCTGGCAGGCCATTCGGGCACGGGTGGTGCAGTTGCAAGATGGCTTCTGCAAGCATCGGTGCCACCGAAAGGCGGTGCAAGCGGCCGCCGAGACGCGCCGCCGCCGCCTCGGGGCACGGGGCGGTGTCCGTCACCGTAATGCTGTCGATCGCCGGGTCATCCAGCAGCGCCGCCGCATCTGGCGAAAACAACGGGTGCGCCGCCAGCAGATGCACACGCGCGGCACCATGCGCCCGGCAGGCCAGTGCCGCGCGCAACATGGTGCCGCCGCCCACGATCATGTCATCAACGATCCACACCTCGCGCCCGGAAACATCGCCCGCGAACAAGCTGCCCGATACCGCGCCGCCGCTGCGGCGTTTTTCCATGAAGCCGAAGTCAACCGGTCCTTCGCTCATCTGCACCAGCGTTTCGCGCAGCAGTTCCGCGCGTTTGATGCCGCCGCCATCGGGCGAGACCACGGCGATCGGCGCTTCGCCGCGGCGCGCCAGAATTTCGGCGGCAAACATCCGCCCCGTGTCGAGGTGCAACGTGCGGCAACGAAACGCGTTCTGAAAGGCGGCAAGGTTGTGCACGTCAATCGTCACCACACAATCCGTCTGCACCGCCTCGAACAACGCCGCGACATAACGCGTGGTCACCGGGTCGCCGGGCTTGGTTTGGCGATCCTTGCGGGAATAGGCGAGGTAGGGCGCAATTGCCGTCACACTTGCCGCACCGTTCTCGCGGCAGGCGGCCAAAAAGAACAGCAGTCGGCAAAGCTTGTCATTGGCAGAGGCACCCGGTTCGCCGTTGAGCGTATGCAGCACCCACACGTCCTTGCCGTGCACACAGGTGAGGGGTCGCGCCTTGTGCTCGCCGCCATCAAACTCGCGTTCCTCATGCTTTGCCACGCAAAAGCCCCCAGCCGCCGCAACGGCGCGGCCCAGTGCATCTGATCGGTTGAGGGCGAAGAACAGCATGGTCAAAGCATCACGCTCGCCTTGTGACGCCGCATTGACGGGCGTCAATGCGGCGCGCTGGCTGCGGCCACAATCTTGATCTGAACATCGGCGGAAGCGGAGAGACGGCATGAAAACCATCGAAATTTCCACTCTGGACCACGCGCCGCAAGTGGTGGCCGAATGGCTCAATTCCCTAGGCGAAGATCTCGGATGGCACGACAAGGCGCGCACCTACATGTTGCTGCGCGCCACGCTGCATGCCTTGCGCGATTTTCTGACGGTCAACGAGGCGGTCGATCTTGCCGCCCAGCTTCCTGTGCTGTTGCGCGGGGTCTATTACGAAGGCTGGATACCCGCCAAGACCCCCGCGCGCCCACGCGGCAAAGAGGCGTTTCTGGCGCGGGTCGAGGCACCTTTCGTCAACGTGCCTCTCGAAGAACCAGAAGATTGCGTGGTGGCCGTATTCGACCTTCTGCGGCGGCGGCTTTCGGCGGGGGAGCTTGGTCAGGTCGCGCATGCGTTGCGCAAGCCCCTGCGGGAGCTTTGGGCTTGAGGCGCGAACGAGGTGGCGGAAAATGGTGCCCAGCGTGAAGCCGATGTCAGCCTGTCGCAAAAGCTTGCGTTTCTGGCGCAGGCGCTGCCGGGCGCGCAACGGATTGAAACCCACACCGCCTATGTGTTTGTCGCGGCCGACCGGGTTCTCAAGCTGAAGAAGCCGATCTGCTTTGACTACCTTGATTACCGCAGCCTTGAGGCGCGTGAACATGTGTGCCGTGAAGAGATCCGCCTGAACCGGCAACTGGCGGGCGAGATGTACCTGGGGCTCGTGCCTCTTGTCTGCGATGAGGCAGGCAAGATGGCGCTTGGCATGACGGGCAGGGTGATCGACTGGTTGGTCGAAATGCGGCGGTTGCCGACCGAGCGCTTGCTTGATGCCTGCCTTCGGTCTGGCCAATCGCCTGCACCCGCCGAGATTTCCGCCGTCGCCAATCGCCTGATCGCCTTTTACCGCGACCGGCAGGCAGACCGCCCCAATCCCGGCCTCTATCTGCGTCATTTGCGGTGCGAAAGCGCGGTCAACATTCGCAATCTGACCGAGATGCGCGCATATCTGCGCGGCGGTTACGATGGCACCACTCTTAGCGCGGGTGCCGCGCTCATAGATCGCCACGCAGCCGAAATCCGCGCCCGCGACCGGACCCGGCTGGTGGTCGAGGGGCACGGCGACCTGCGGCCGGAGCATGTCTGCCTGACAACGCCGCCGACGATCTTCGACCGGCTGGAGTTTTCGGTCGAGATGCGGATGATCGACGTTTTCGACGAAGTTAACTACCTGGGGCTGGAATGTGCCCTGCTGGGTGCGCGCTGGATCGGCGCGCAACTGCTGGCGGCGATCACGGCGGCCGGGTTTTCACCCCCCTCGTCCGGCTTGCTGCGCGCCTACGGTGTGTTTCGCTGCCTGACGCGGGCACGGCTGACGATTGACCATCTGCGCGACCCGGTCCCCCGCACACCCGAAAAATGGCCCCTTCAGGCGCGATCCTACCTGACCCGCGCCGCCGAGCTACTTGCCGCCGGGGCCAATGGGTGAAGGCGGCACGGGAACGTCGGTTCTGGTTGCCGCCAGCATTTCGATCACTTCAGCATCGCTTACCTGCGGAAAGCTGGCGTAATAGGCACCCACCGAGCCAAGAAGAAGCTGCGTTTCAACGCAGATGATCGCATCCACTTCGGTGCGCAGGTCGGCAAGGGTTTCGGCTGGCGCAACGGGAACCGCAAGAACGATGCCCGCTGGCGCTGCGCGGCGCAAGGCGCGCAGCGCCGCGCGCACGGTCGCGCCGGTGGCGATGCCATCGTCCACGAGGATCGCTGTCCTGCCCGCCAGCGGAACCGGTGGGCGGCCCGCCAGATACTTCGCCCTGCGTCGCGCCAGTTCGGGGCGCTCGGCATCAGCGAGGTGCCTGATCGCGGCGGCGTCAAGGCCCGTCGCCTCGGCGATCTCGGGATTGACCACCAGTTCCTCGCCATCGGATCCCGCAATGGCGGCCAGAGCAAGTTCTGGCTGACCCGGCGCACCGACCTTGCGCACGAGCATCAGATCAAGCGGCGCGTCGAGCACGCGCGCAATCTCGGCCGCCACCGGTACACCGCCCCGCGGCAGGGCAAGGACCACGACATCCTTCCCGCGGTAGTGCAACAGCCGCTCGGCCAGCATCCTTCCCGCCTCTGCACGATTCCTGAACATTCCTGCCTCCCCTTTGGCACCGACTGCCGCAGATTACAGCCACGGTCACAACAGCAGTCAATTCTCGTGAAGCTGCCCACGGACCGACCGCATCAGATCGGGTTCGGATTCCTGCATGAGATCCCTTGCGACCTCGCTGCTGGTAACCGCCTTCAGCCCTGCCGTCAGGTGCTTGTCCAGGGTGCCAAGAACCTCTTGCGAAGCGAAGATAGCGAGCCGGTCGAAATCGCCCGCCTTGCGGTGGGTTTCAAGCAGCACGACCACTTCTTCGACAAAGGCCGTCGCATCTTCACGCACCGGGTCCGAGGTGCATTGCAGCGCGGGGCACCGCCCCGGGCCCGGCGGGGGCGCGGCGTCGCGTGGCACGCCGGACAGGATACCGCGCAATGCCCGGTGTGGTGCCCGGAGCACCAGTTCGGGCGCACCCTGATGGCCACCCTTACGCACGCCGCGCAATATCCGGGCGCGGGTCGAGTTCATTACCAGCGCCCAGAATGTATCCCTTTTCATGGCATTCCCTGCTGCTGTCACAAATTGAATGGCACGAGCATCACCCGCCGACGATGCAACGGCATTGACCACCATCAACGACCACGTTGAAGGTTGAAATTTGCCCCAAAACGCCTGACCCGCGCGGTCAGAAAACCACGTCGGCGTTGACAACTGTCAATGCGGCAGCAGCAGCGGCGAGTTCTCATCAGACATGATCAGCATGCAGCCCCGTTCGGTCGAGGCTCCGCGCGGCGCGGCTGTGGCTAGGTGTTTGCGGACCGCGCGGGCGGTATCTCTTGCGCGGTCGCGATTCAGCGGAGGAAAGGACACTCAAATGGTTTCGATCATCAAGACCCTGACGACTGCGGCCCTTGCCGGTGGTATCTGCGCTTCGGCCGCCCAGGCGGGCGGCACGGTTGAGGTTCTGCACTGGTGGACCTCGGGCGGCGAGGCCAAGGCCGTCGGTGAACTGAAAAAGGCGTTCGAAAGCCTGAATGGCACCTGGATCGATTCACCGATCGCCGGTGGTGGTGGCGATGCGGCGATGACCGCACTGCGCGCGCGCGTCGTGGCGGGCAACCCGCCGACGGCGGTACAGTTGAAAGGTCCGGGCATTCAGGAATGGGCGCTTGAAGGCGCGCTGAACGATGTCGACGGCGTGGCGACTGCCGAGAACTGGGACAGCGTCTTGCCCCCGGCCTTGGCATCGATCATGAAGTTCGAGGGCAAATACGTTGCCGCGCCGGTCAACATCCACCGGGTAGACTGGATCTGGGCCAACCCCGACGCGCTGAAAAAAGCCGGTGTCGAAGCAATGCCGACCACCTGGGCCGAATTCAACGCCGCGGCGGAAAAATTGCGCGCCGCCGGTATCATCCCGCTGGCGCATGGTGGCCAGCCCTGGCAGGATGCGACGCTGTTCGAAGATGTGGTGCTGGGGGTCGGCGGGGCCGACTTTTACCGCAAGGCTCTGGTAGAGCTGGACCAGGCGGCGCTGACCAGCGACACGATGGTGGCGGCTTTCGACCAATTGCGAATGCTGCGCGGCTTCGTCGACCCGAACTTTTCTGGGCGCGACTGGAACCTTGCTACTGCCATGGTCAGCCGCGGCGAGGCCGGTTTCCAGATCATGGGGGACTGGGCCAAGGGCGAGTTTCTGGCCGCAGGGCTGGTGCCGGGCGTGGACATCCTCTGTGCACCGACGCCGGGCGGCGGGTTCGTGCTGAACTCCGACAGCTTCACCTTCTTCAAGGTCTCGGGTGCGGACAATCTGGCCGGTCAACAGACGCTGGCCAGCCTGATCATGTCACCGGATTTCCAGAGCGTGTTCAACCTTGCCAAGGGTTCGATCCCGGCGCGCACCGACGTTTCGCTTGACGCTTTTGATGCCTGCGCCAAGCTCTCTCACGACGATCTGGTGGCGGCGATTGCCAATAATGCGCTGGTTCCCTCGATGGCGCATGAAATGGCGGTGCCACGGTCCGTGCGCGGTGAGATCATGGATCTGGTGACAGCGTTCTTCAACTCGGGCATGAGTTCGCAAGACGCCGCAAAGCAGCTCGCCGCAGCAGTCGCGCGGGCGCAATAGACTTCTAGCGTGCAGGGGGCGAAGAAGCCCCCTGCCCCAGCAAGGGTCATGGCAGTGACTGGCTCCCCCCCGCGAATCCGTTGGCGCAGCTTCGACCGGTGGTTGCCGCAAATTGTCGTTTCGCCGTTGTTCGCGATGAGCCTTTTCTTCGTGTACGGCTTCATCGGCTGGACCCTTTACATCTCGTTCACACGGTCGGGGGTGATGCCTGACTACCGGCTCGACGGGATCGGGCAATATGTGCGGCTCTGGTCAACCCCGCGCTGGCACGTCGCGCTGCGCAATCTGGTGACGTTCTCGGTGCTGTTCATCAGCCTCTGTCTGGCGATCGGCATTTTACTCGCAATCCTTCTCGATCAGCGCATCCGCATCGAAGGCGCGATCCGCACGATTTACCTTTACCCTATGGCGCTGTCGTTCATCGTCACCGGCACGGTCTGGAAATGGCTGCTGAACCCTGGCCTCGGGTTGGAGCGGGTGATGCGGCAGGCCGGGTTCGAAAGCTTCAGCTTTGACTGGCTGGTGAACTCGAATTACGCGATCTACACCGTCGTCATCGCCGGGGTCTGGCAGTCTTCGGGCTACGCGATGGCACTGTTTCTGGCCGGTCTGCGGTCGGTTGACGACCAGGTGCTGAAAGCCGCGGCAATTGACGGGGCGGGGCCGCTTCGCACCTATTTCAGCATCGTGCTGCCGATGATGCGCCCCGTGTTCATGTCCACCGTCATCATCCTGGGTCACCTTGCGATCAAAAGCTTTGATCTGGTCATGGCGCTGACCGGCGGCGGCCCCGGCTATGCAACCGACATGCCCGCTACCTTCATGTACGCTTTCGCTTTCCAGCGCAGCGAGCTTGGCGTGGCGGCGGCAAGTGCTGTGATGATGCTGGTCACCGTGGTCGCAATCATCGTGCCGTATCTCTATTCCGAACTGAGGGGCGCGCGCCGATGATCAGGCAATCGCAAGGCGGCATCGTGCGGGCGCAGGGTATTGGGCAAAGGCTGAAGCGCGGGTTTCTGTTTCTCGTGCTGGCGCTCTTTTGCGTCTATTACCTTGCCCCACTTGTGGTGATGGTCTCGACCTCGCTGAAATCGCTGGAGGAAATCCGCCAAGGCACGCTGATCAGCCTGCCGCAATCCATCAACTTCGAGGCATGGGCCAAAGCGTGGACCTCGGCATGCGTCGGCGTGCGCTGTGACGGGTTGGCACCCTATGTCTGGAACTCGGTGCTGATGGCGGTTCCTGCGGTGGCAATTTCGACCTTTCTCGGTGCACTCAACGGTTTCGCGCTGACCAAGTGGCGGTTTCGCGGGGCCGACGTGATCTTTGCGCTGATGCTGTTTGGTGCCTTCATTCCGTTTCAGGTGGTGCTGTTGCCAATGGCGCGCACACTTGGCGTGCTGGGGCTGGCAGGCACGGTACCGGGGCTGATCCTGGTGCACACCGTTTATGGTCTGGCTTTCACCACGCTGTTCTTCCGCAACTTCTTCATCGGCGTTTCTGATGGCATCGTGCGCGCCGCGCAGGTCGATGGCGCGAGCTTCTTTGGCATCTTCTTCCGCATTATCCTGCCGATGTCGTTGCCCGCGATCGTGGTCACGCTGATCTGGCAGTTCACCCAGATCTGGAACGATTTTCTGTTCGGCATCGCCTTTACTGTGGGCGAAAGCAACCCGGTGACGGTGGCGCTGAACAACGTCGTCAACACCTCGACCGGCGTCAAGGAATACAACGTCGACATGGCCGCCGCGATCATCGCCGCGCTGCCGACGCTTGCCGTCTATGTGCTGGCCGGTTCCTATTTCGTGCGCGGCCTGTCGGCGGGCGCGGTGAAGGGATAACACGATGTCGGACATTCGCCTTGACGCCATCTGGAAGAAATTCGGTGCGACCGAGGTGATCAAGGGCATCGATCTGACCATCGACCCCGGCGAGTTCGTGGTGCTGGTCGGCCCCTCCGGCTGCGGAAAATCGACCCTGCTGAACCTGATTTCGGGGCTTGAGACGCTGAGTTCCGGCAACATCTTCATCGGTGGGCGCAGGGTCAACGATGTTCCGCCACGCGACCGCGACATTGCCATGGTGTTCCAGTCCTATGCGCTTTACCCGACCAAGTCGGTGCGTGACAACATCACCTTCGGCATGTCGGTGCGCCACATCCCGAGGCAAGTGCAGGATGCCGCCGTCGCCGAATTTGCCGGTCTGTTGCACATTGAAGACTACCTCGAGCGCAAACCCGCCCAGCTTTCCGGCGGCCAGCAGCAGCGGGTGGCAATGGGGCGCGCGCTGGTGCGCAAGCCCGAGGTGTTTCTGTTCGACGAGCCGCTTTCGAACCTCGACGCCAAGCTGCGCATCGAGATGCGAACCGAAATCAAGAAGCTGCATCAGCGGCTTGGCAAGACCGTGGTTTATGTCACCCATGACCAGATCGAAGCAATGACCTTGGCCACCCGCATCGCGGTGATGGAAGCTGGCCACATCCGCCAATTTGCCGACCCGTTCACGGTCTACGACGATCCGGTCGATCTGTTCGTGGCCGGATTCATGGGTTCGCCGCCGATGAACATGATTGAGGGCAAGCTGCGGCAGGATGGTGGCAGCTTTGTCGAATGCGGCGCACCGGACGCATTGCTGCGGTTTCCGTTACCCGATGCCATGGCGCGGCGCGTGGCGGGGCGCGACGGGCTGAAGGTGATCCTTGGGCTGCGGCCCGAAACGATTTTCGCCGCTGGTTCGGAACTGCCCGGGCCCGACCGGTTCTGTTTCGAACTTCCGGTGGCGGTGGTAGAGCCGACCGGCCCCGACACGATGATCGTGTTCGAAATCGGTGGCCGCGACCTGATTGCCCGGGTACGGCCGCAAGACGCGAGGCCGCAGGGAACGCGCTTCCGGTTCGAGGTCGAAATGCGCAAGGCCAAGCTTTTCGATGCCACTACGGGCTTGCGTCTGTAAGGCAGGGGTGCCCGCTGCGATGTCTCAGGAGGTTTTAGCGGAACAACGGTTGGACCGTGCTTGCCAAACTCCTGCCGAAAGTCCCGTAGGATGAATGACCCGCATCTTGATGCCCGCCTCGCCGTTTGCAATAGAGAGCAGATTGTGGCGCGGGTCCTGCCAGGGCTGCCTGCCGCTAAAACGGCGGCGCCGCGCTGTCTTGTTGCTTTGCGCGGGGGTTTTTGAGTGGTTTGGCGTGGTTGCGGTCTTGCCCAGTTCGGTGTTCGGGCTGGCGCAAAAAATTTTCACATCATAGTGAAAACACTATGGGTAGTGTCGTCGCATGATTCGTTCGCAAGTCAACTTGTCTGAAATGGTAGGTGCGGCAAATATTTTTAACTACTTGAAAACCTTGATTTCCTTTATAAGTAAACAGTTAGGGTAGCGGTTTCCGATAGGTGGGCTGTGCGGGAATCTGGGTTGCTGCTCGCCCCTGTTTTCGCTGAGTCTTTCGGAGTTTCGTTTGCCCTGGAACTGGGGGGCGGATTATGGCTGGTGAAATACTTGCATTCGATCAGAATTGCAGCGCCGAATATGCTCTGCGCGGCAAGTACGAGAGATCTGTATTGGTGGCAGGGGGGGCCGGGTTTCTGGGCTCGCATATTTCCGCCCGGCTCATTGCCGCCGGGCGGCGGGTGATTTGCCTCGATAACCTGATGACCGGCAGTTTGCGCAATGTGCGCGACCTGGCCGAAAGCCCGAACTTCTGTTTCCGGCTGCATGATGTGATCGACCCGATCGTGATCGAAGAACCGATCAGCGAGATTTACAACCTCGCTTGCCCGGCCTCGCCCGAAAAGTACCAGCGCGACCCGCTGCATACTTTTCAGACCTCGGTGCGGGGTGCAGAGAATCTGCTGATGCTGGCCCAGGCCAAGGGCGCGCGCATCCTGCAAGCCTCGACCTCAGAGGTTTACGGCGACCCCGAGACTTCGCCGCAGCAGGAAAGCTACCGCGGTGCGGTCAATACCTTTGGTCCGCGTGCCTGCTATGATGAAGGCAAGCGTGCCGCCGAAACGCTGTTTTACGAATACAGCGTGCATCGCGGGCTGGAAGTTCGGGTAGCGCGGATATTCAATACCTACGGGCCGAAGATGGCGCATGATGACGGGCGCGTGGTTTCCAACTTCATCGTGCAGGCGCTGATGGGGCGGCCGATCACCGTTTACGGTGATGGCTCGCAGTCCCGATCGTTCTGCTATGTCGATGACCTTGTGGATGGGCTGATGGCGCTGATGGCAAGCCCGCCCGATTGCCGCGGACCGATGAACCTTGGCAACCCTGTCGAGTTCACCGTGCTGGAACTGGCGCAAAAGGTACTGGCCAAGACCGGCTCGCACTCACCGATCGTGTTCCGCGCGCTTCCCACCGACGATCCGCGCCAACGCCGCCCCGATATCACCCGCGCGCGCGAGCGTATTGGGTTCAACCCGAAGGTCGCGCTTGATCAGGGGCTCGATACCACCATCGCCTATTTCGCCGGCACCATCGAGGCGGACGAAGCGCCGGTTCAACGGGTGTCCTGATGGGTAAAGGCGCGCGCGTACTGGTAACCGGCGGTGCCGGGTTCATCGGTTCGCACGCCTGCAAGGCGCTGGCGCGGGCCGGGCACCTGCCGGTGGCTTACGACACGCTTGAAATCGGCCATGCCGATGCGGTGCGCTGGGGGCCGCTGGTGGTGGCCGATGTGCGGGATGGCACCACGCTGCGCGCCACGCTGGCCGAACACCGGATCGATGCGGTGATGCACTTTGCAGCTTATGCTTATGTCGGTGAATCGGTACTCGAGCCTGCGAAATACTGGGGCAACAACGTGGGCTGCATGATTTCGCTGCTTGATGCCTGCCGCAGCGCCGGTGTGAGTCGCGTGGTGTTTTCCTCCAGTTGCGCCACCTACGGCCTTCCGGACCGCCTGCCGATCACCGAAGATGCGCCGCAACGTCCGATCAACCCTTATGGCCGCACCAAGCTGGCGTGCGAAGAAATGCTGCGCGATCATGCTGCGGCCTACGGCCTGCACTACGCGGCGTTGCGCTATTTCAATGCCGCCGGTGCCGACCCCGAGGGCGAAATTGGCGAGCGGCACGACCCTGAGACGCATCTGATCCCGCTGGCGCTTTTGGCGGCTTCGGGGCGCGCGGGGCCGCTGGCGATTCTGGGCACCGATTACGACACGCCCGACGGCACCTGCATCCGCGATTACATCCATGTCGCCGATCTGGCGCGGGCGCATGTGCTTGCGCTGGGGCATCTGCTGGCGGGTGGCGGGAACCTTGCCGTCAACCTTGGCAGCGGTCTGGGCCATTCGGTGCGCGAGGTGGTGGCGGCGGTGGAACGGGTGACCGGGCACAAGGTGCCGGTGCGCGAGGTGCCGCGCCGCGTCGGCGACCCGCCGGTGCTGACCGCCGACCCGGCGCGGGCCGCCGAAGTGCTCGGTTTTCGCACCACACATTCAGACCTCCACCGCATCCTGCAGGACGCAGCGCCCTGGTTCGGGCTGGAGGTGCGGCATGCGCGATAGGCGCGACACCGCCACCCGCGCACCACCCACCGAGCAAAGCCCCGCGTCGCATCCATTTCTGCACCCATTTCTGCGCCCTGCTCTGCTCGGGGTGAAGCGCTGGCGTTATTGGGCGGTCATTGCGCTCTGGCTCGGGGCGGCGGTGTTTTTCTGGCAATGGTGGTTGAACCCGGCGAACGTCCTCAATCCGTTCAGCTTTGCGGCGGTCACGCTGCCGCTGGTTTGGGTCTATTCGATGCAGCTTTACTTCGTGGTGGTTTTCTTGCGCGCGCGCGTTTCCAACGCGCCTGCACCGGAGCCCGGCCAGTATCGCGTTGCAATGATCGTGACCAAGACTCCGTCGGAACCATTCGAGCTGCTGCAACGCACGCTGAAAGCCATGCTGGCCCAAGACTACCCGCACGACACCTGGCTTGCCGATGAAAGCCCAAGCCCTGACTCCCTGGTCTG
Source organism: Phaeovulum sp. (assembly GCF_030684035.1). Lineage (GTDB taxonomy): Bacteria > Pseudomonadota > Alphaproteobacteria > Rhodobacterales > Rhodobacteraceae > UBA6213. Next base: position 14,501 of record NZ_JAUXPI010000048.1, read on the forward strand.
GTGCGCGGCACATGGGGTCAGGGTCGTGTCGCGCAAAGGGGTAATGGACTACCACAGGCCGGTCTGGCCACGCCGCACTCGCTGCAAGGAAGGCAACCTTGCCTATTTCTATGACCTTTTCGGTTATGACGACTATGACATTGTCAGCCAACTTGACGCCGACCATGTGCCGCAACCGGGCTATCTGCGCGAAATCCTGCGACCCTTCGCCGACCCCGGCGTGGGCTATGTGAGCGCGCCCTCGATCTGTAATGCGAATGCCGCCGAAAGCTGGGCGGCGCGCACCCGACTGCACGTCGAGGCGGCGTTTCACGGCGTCATGCAGGCCGGCTATACCGGCGCGCTCGCACCGATGTGCATCGGCTCGCATTACGCGGTGCGCACCGCCGCCCTGAAGGAAATCGGCGGGCTCGGGCCGGAGCTGGCCGAGGATCATTCCACTTCGATGCTGATGAATGCGGGCGGCTGGCGCGGCGTGCATGCGATCGACGCCATCGCCTTTGGCGACGGCCCGGCGACGCTGACTGACCTGGTGACACAGGAATTCCAATGGTCGCGCAGCCTTTTGACGCTGCTCCTGTCGCATACCTCGCACTATGTCGGGCATCTGTCGGCGCGGTTGCAGTTTCTGTTCGTGTTCTGCCAGCTCTGGTATCCGTTGTTCGCGCTGACCACGGCGCTGATGTATTTCATGCCGATCGGGGCGGTGGTGTTCGACATGCGCTTTGCCGATGTCACCTACCCCGCCTTTGTTGGGCATTCGCTGCCCAGCGTGGTGGTGCTGACCTTTTTCGCCTTCATGCTCAAATGGGACCGGATGATGCGCCCGGTCGATGCGAGCATCATCGGTTGGGAAAAGGCATTGTTCATGGCCCTGCAATGGCCTTGGGTGCTGTGGGGCTGCATCATGGCGTTGCGTGATCGCCTGACCGGCCGCTTTGTCGATTTTCGCATCACGCCCAAGGGCACCAACGTGGCGCGGCGGCTGCCGGGCCGGGTCTTGGGGGTCTATGTGGCGCTGGCGCTGGGCTGCCTGCTGCCGGTGCTGCTGGTCGATGGCGTGCAGGAAGCGCGCGGCTTCTACTTGTTACTGACCTTCAACGCCATCATCTATACAGCAATAGTCGGGGTGATCGTCGTGCACCATCGCATTGAAAGTGGCACAGGCTGGCGCGATCAGGCGCGCGACACGGTTACGCAATTCGGGTTCGCGACCGCGCTGGTGGTCTTGGCGGTAGTGGCGCTGGGAATGCGGGCCACCGAAAGCGTCCATGCCTTGGCCTTCGGGCTGGAGCCGCTGCGCATCACGCGGGCCGAATATGCCGTATCGGGGGCGGGCAGCAGTGCCGCCGGACCCGCCATCCGCTTTCGTTTCGATTTAGGTTGGAACTGAACGCCCTTCGCGGGGCCAGAATGAGGAGCGACTGACATGAAACCAAAACTGAACGCTCTCGAAGGCTTGGGCCGCAAGGCTGGGTTTATGGCGCTCGCCGTTGCCGGGGCGATGCTGGCGGCACCTGCACTGGCCGCCCCGCCGGGCACGGTGCCGTTTGGGGCTTATGACCCCGAAGGCAGCTTTGCCAATGACCCGGTGCCGATCATCGAGCATGTCTTTTTGCCGTGGGAAGACGTGTTTCTGCCTTCACTGACCGACGCCGACGCCTACGCGCTGGCCCGTAACCGCGCCTTGTTGATCACGCTCGAGCCCTGGACCTGGTCGCGCGATGAGCGCAACACCCCGGAATATCTGCGTGAAGGCATCGCCAACGGCATTTATGATGTGAACATGCGCACCATCTGCGGCGTACTCGATACGCTGCAAAGCCCGGTGACCCTGCGCTGGGGCCACGAGATGGACGACGACAACGGCCAGTTCATCTGGGCCGGTTGGGAGCCTGCCGACTATATCGCAGCCTATCGGCGGATGATCGACATCTGCCGCGCCGAGGCACCGAACATCACCGTGATGTGGTCGCCTTTGGGCGACGAGGGAATGGAACTTTACTACCCCGGCGATGACTATGTTGACCTTGTCGGGCTTTCTGTCTTCGGTCTGCAAGCCTGGGATCAGGCGAAGTATGGCGGCGACCGCAGTTTCAACGACATCCTGACCCCGCGCTACAATCGCGCTGCGGCTTACGGCAAACCAATTGTGGTGGCTGAACTCGGCTATGTCGGCAAGGCGGCCTATGTCGATGCCTGGGAAAGCGCGGTCCGCGTGGCCTATCCCGAATACCCGGACCTCGTCGGCGTGGTCTATTTCAACTTCCCGGAAGTCTATGCTTGGCCCGAAGGTTTCGGGCGGCCCGACTGGCGGGTGGGCAACCGCGTGCTTCCGTAAGCTTATGAGACCTTTCTGCGACACTCTGCCGCACCTCGCGTACCATAGGCGAAAAAGCGCCAACCCGTCGCACAGCAGGTAAGCGATTCAATGCAAAGGTTTTTTGGGGGCGCTGCGGTGCCCCCATAGTTTTGCCCCGTTCTGGCCCGCGTTTTGGCGCGATTGACGCGTAAACCTTGTGGCGAGTAAGGAGTGCGTCAATACCAGAAGGCTTTTCACGATACGCCCGTGGCCGCTGATCCGACCGCCCGCCGTGCACTGTCTTTCGGTCAAAACGAGGGACGAGCAGCAATGACCATCAATCTGCGCGCGGCGCTGGCCGCTAAAGCAATCACCGTATCTGCGGCGCTCATGCTGGCTACGGCCGGTTTCGCCGCGGCGCTGACCGAAACCGCCGCACCGGTGGCAAAGACCGCGCCGCGCGGCGCGATTGTCGCCTTCGACTGGCGGGCTGGCAAGTCGGGCAGCCGCAAGACCTCGGTGGTGCCGGTTTCAGCCAGAGTCAGTTCGGGCCTGAGCCTCGGCGGCGGGTCATACGTTTGCTCGCCCGCAGGCTTCGGGCGGCAATCGAGCTGCTTCTCGCGCTAAGGTTGCATTTGCCACAAAACCACGGTTTTCCCGTGACTTGAACGGTGCATGCGCTATCCTTGCCGCAGCCTGGCGGGAAGGAATCTCGGGATGACCGACACCCCCCTTATCGGCCGTCGCGTGCAGATAGACGGGCTGCGCGCACTGGCCATGATCGGCGTGCTTTATGTGCATTTCTGGAACAAGAGTCCGACCACCGAACACGTGCGGGTATCACTGTTCTTTGTGGTGTCCGGTTTCATCATCTCCCAGATATTGATGACCGCCAGAGACCGCGGCGGGCGCATTCATATTCTCAATTTCTATGCCCGCCGCGCGCTGCGGCTGTTTCCGGCGCTGTTCGTGCTGGTGGCTCTGGGCGTGATCTTCGACATGGACGGTTTTCGCGGGCTGGCGATGTGGCCGATTCTGCAGGCGTCGAACATCTATTTCGCGATTTCCGGGTCTTTCAAACCTTGGATCACCTCGCATCTGTGGAGCCTCAACGCGCTCGAACAGTTCTACCTGCTCTGGCCGATTGTCATCTTGCTGCTGCCGCTCCGGCGCATCTATGTGCTGGTGCTTTTCATCTTTACCGCGATGATCCTGGTGCGCGTCAATGGCGAACAATTCGGCCTGAGCGGTTGGTGGCGCAACATGGTTTTCGTTTCGGATCCGATCGCGATGGGCGCGTTTACCTGTCTGCTGATGCGGGTTCGGGCCGTAGCGCTGGTTCTGATATCTCGCTCTGCGATCATCGCCGCCCTTTTGGTGCTGGCGGCTCCGTTCTATCTATGGGAAGGTTTTGGTAACTCGCAATCTTACCGCGTCATGATCCAGCCAGCACTTGCGGTTTTGGTTGCAGGCGCTTTTGTCGGCTACGGTGGTCTTGCAGGCTGGCTTCTGGGCAACAAGGCAACGTTGTTCGTCAGCAAGATCAGTTATGCTGTCTATATTTACCATCTGATGATCTGGTGGCTTGTCGGCCAGTATTTCCCCGCAATCTGGGCCCCGGGTCCGACAACATTCGCGATACTCTCGGCGCTTACGCTGTTGGCGGCTACCATATCGTGGTACGCGCTGGAACAACCGATCTCGCGGTTGAAACGCTATTTTCCAACCGCGACATTCGATAAACCCGCGGGCGCAACTACCCCGCCCGGCGGAACCTCCCAGACCCGTATCGCCGCCGAATAGCGGCCGCCCGCGGCCCGCATCGGCGGATTATCGCCACAACTGCTTGTGGCAAATAACCGGCATTTGCACTGCTTGTGGTATTTGCTGTAAGCGCAGTGCAGGTTGCGCCTGGGCCGAAAACGGCCACACCAAAGACATGGATTCTCCATTTTCTGCGGCTATGAAACAGGCTGGCCTGCGAGGGACAGATGTTCAGAAAGCTTGCCTTTGCGATGGTGTTCGCGATGATTGCCACCACTGCCGTAGCGCAGAAGGCGGGCATCGGTGCCTGGGAAAACCCGCGCTACACGATGCTTGAATGGATCGAACGCGCCCCCGCGCTCGGCTGGTACTACAACTGGCGCACCGACCAGATCTGGCACGCGGGCGGGCAATCGCGGTCGGTCGAGTTTGTGCCGATGATCCACGGTGCCGACGACATCGGCAAAGCCATACAGTCCGATACCCGGGTGCGCGTGCTGCTGGGCTTCAACGAACCCGATGGGCCGGGCAGCCACCAGGCGGGCCTGAGCCCGGAAGAAGCCGCTGCGCTTTGGCCGCAGATCGAGGCGCGCGGCCTGCGCCTTGGCAGCCCCGCCACAACCCAAGGCGGCACGCTGGGGCGCGGAAGCTGGCAGCGCCGCTTCATGGATCTGGCCGAGACGAAGGGGCTACGCGTCGATTTCATGGCGGTGCATTACTATTCGCGCACGGGCGATGTGGCTGCCTTCAAGGCGTGGCTGGAAGCGGTTCACGCTGAATACGGCCGCCCGATCTGGGTGACCGAGTTTGCCCATATCGACTGGAACCGACCCAGCAGTGCCAGCTATGCTGCCAACGCGGCCTTTGCCGAAGGCGCGATTGCGATGATGGAGGGGCTGCCCTTTGTCGAACGCCACGCGTGGTTCTCCGCCAACCCCTATCCGTGGCAGGGCATCACGCCCGCGGTCAACCTGATGGACAACGAATTGCGCCTGACGCAGGTGGGCGAGGCATTCGATCGCGCGCTGCGCCGCGCCGGGTCGCTGCGGGTGGCCTCCATCGGGCAATAGCGGCGGCGGTGTATTCACACATGCCTGACGATCAAGGTCCTGTTCAAGCTGCCGCTCAGGCAGACGGTCGGGATGGTGGCCAGCCTGCTGAAGATGGCCGATCTGGACTGGACGGTGCCGGAACATACGACCCGGTGCCGCAGGCAGAAGTCCCTGGCGGTCCATATCCCGGAAGGCGAAGAGATCGGCACGGTGACCGCCGATGGCGCCTATGACACCCGCCGCTGCCAAACCGCCATCATCGACCGTCATGCCACCGCGCTCATCCCGATCCGCAAGAACCGGCGGCCGTGGAAAGAAGACTGCCCGGCGGCGATCGCAAGAAACGAAACCCTGCGCGCTACCTGGCTCTACGGCAGAGCGCCTGGGAAACGCTGGACCGGCTACCAAGCCCGAAGCCGGATCGAGGCAACGATGCCCTCGCAGGTTCGCTCGAACCAGCGGCGCTGAACCTGCTCGACCTCAAGGCGTTCCAAGACCGCATCGCTGCGAGACACCCCGACCGCCAGACCGCTGAAATCCAGATCCGTGTCGCCCGCATCACCCGCTTCAAAGCACTCGGCACCGCCGAGATTATCCGCGTCGCCTGAGCTCAATGGGGAAAGAGGATTGCGGCAAAATCCCCAACCGCCCGATAACGTTTACCCCTAGCGCGCCGCCGCATTCCCCCGCCACCACTCCACAAACCTTGCCACGCCCTCGCGCATATCGGTTTGCGGCTTGTACCCCGTCAGTCGCGCCAACAGCGAGCAATCGGCCCATGTCGCGGGCACGTCGCCTGCCTGCATCGGCATCAGGTTGCGGGTGGCTTTGCGACCGGTGGCAGCCTCGATGGCCTCGATGAAATCGGTCAGCCGCACTTTCTCGGAATTGCCGATATTGACCACCCGCCAGGGTGCCACGGGCGAGAGGCTGTCGCCTGCAACGGCGGTTTCCGGCCCGCCCGGCACCGCGTCGATCAGCAGCCGGATGGCGCGCACGAGGTCGTCGACATAGGTGAAATCGCGCCACATGTCGCCGTGGTTGTAAACGTCGATCGGGCGGCCCGCCAATATCGCCTCGGTGAACTTGAAAAGCGCCATGTCGGGGCGGCCCCAGGGGCCGTAGACGGTGAAGAAGCGAAACATCGTGGTGGGCAGGCGGTGCAGGTGGGCATAGGCGTGGCCCATCGCCTCGGTCGCCTTCTTGGTCGCGGCGTAGAACGACATCTGGGTGTCGGCCTTGTCGGTCTCGGCGTAGGGCATGGCCTCGTTGCCGCCGTAAACCGAACTGGTCGAGGCCATCAGCAGATGCCCCACCTTCAGCCGCCGCGCCGCTTCCATCACGTTGAAGCTGCCGATCACGTTGGCGTCGAGATAGGCGCGCGGGTTTTCAAGGCTGTAGCGCACCCCGGCCTGTGCGGCCAGATGCACGATCACCTCGGGGGCGAAGGCATCGGCCACCCGGTCGAACGTGGCTTGGTCCTCCAGCATCGCCTCGGTGGCGGAAAAATTGGGGTTTTGCAGCAGCATCGCGTGGCGTTTTCGCTTCAAGGCCACGTCGTAGTACTCGGTCATGCCGTCGTAGCCCTGCACAAGGTGGCCCTCGGCCAGCAAGAGCTTCGCCAGATGGTAGCCGATGAAGCCCGCGGTGCCGGTGACGAGAACCCGCATCTACCGCCCGATGCTCACATAGGCCTCAAAGCCCGCCTTCTTGGCGTCTTTGGCCGAATAGATGTTGCGCAGGTCGGCCATGCGGGGGCTGGCCATCTTTTTCGCCAGCTTGCCCAGATCGAGCCCGCGAAACTCGTTCCACTCGGTCAAGATCACCAGGCAATCGGCCTTTTGCGCGGCCTTGTAGGCGTCATCCATCCAGTGCACGCCGGGCAACAGCGCCTCACCCTCGGCACGGCCCTGCGGATCAACCAGGCGCACCTTGGCCCCACCGCCGATCAGAGCGGGCACGATGGTCAGGCTTGGCGCATCGCGCATGTCATCGGTATTGGGCTTGAAGGTCACGCCCAGCACCGCAACCACCTTGCCGTTCACCGAGCCGCCGCAAAGATCGAGGATCTTGTCGATCATCCGCCGCTTGATCTCGTCATTCACCTTGATCACGGTTTCGGTAATCTGCATCGGGCAGGCATTGTCCTGCCCCATCCGTGCCAGCGCCTGCGTGTCTTTCGGGAAGCACGAGCCGCCATAGCCCGGCCCCGCGTGCAGGAACTTGTTGCCGATGCGACCATCAAGCCCCATGCCGCGCGCCACTTCCTTCACATCGGCACCGACCCGCTCGCAGAGCTGCGCGATCTCGTTGATGAAGGTGATCTTGGTGGCCAGAAAGGCGTTGGCCGCGTATTTGATCATCTCGGCGGTTTCGAGATCGGTGTAAAGCACCGGAAATTCGCGCAGGAACAGGGGGCGATAGATCTCGCCCATCACCTCGCGCGCGCGCTCGGAGGTGGTGCCCACCACCACCCGGTCGGGGCGCATGAAATCGTCGATCGCGGCACCCTCGCGCAGAAACTCGGGGTTCGAGGCAACGTCGAATTCGGCACCGGGGCGGGATTTGCGAATGCTGCGGGCCACCGCCCGGTTGGTGCCCACGGGTACCGTCGATTTCGTCACCACCACCGCGTAACCGGTCAGCGCCGTTGCAATCTCTTCGGCCGCGGCCATCACATAGGTCAGGTCGGCATGGCCATCACCGCGCCGGGTCGGGGTGCCGACCGCGATGAACACCGCATCCGCCCCCGCTACCGCCGCGCCAAGATCGAGCGTGAAGGAAAGCCGCCCGGCAGCGACGTTCTTGGCCATCAGATCCTCAAGCCCCGGCTCGTAGATCGGCACCTTGCCCTCGGTCAGCAGCTCGATCTTGCGCGGGTCCTTGTCCACGCAGACCACGTCATGGCCGAAATCGGAGAAACACACCCCCGAAACGAGGCCCACATAGCCGGTGCCGATCATTGCAATCTTCATGGTCTAGCCGCCCGTTCCTGTCCTGAAATCCGTTTCATTCCGCCGGTTCCGCACTGCCATCGGCAGCCCCTGCCTCCGCCCGCACCGCCTCGATCTCGGCCTTGAGCGCCTCGTATTCCGCCATCTTGCGGCGCAGGAAGCGCCCGGTCAGCGCGGTCTTTTCCGCCAATCCCTGCGGGGTCAGCACATAGGCGTAGCGCAGCTTGTTGTTCGAGGCGCGGAAGTTGCGGATCTTGATCATGCCCTTTTCGGCCAGCGCCTGCAGGCAATAGTTGACGCCGCCGAAGCTCACGCCAAGTGCAGCCGAAATCGCGCGCTGGCTCATCTCGGGGTTCTCCTGCAAGAGCCGCAGCACCCGAAAGCGCAGGTCTTCGCGGCTGGCGGGGTTCGAGGGGGTCATCGTGGCAAATCCAGTGCCGCACGCGCGCAGGCTACCGCACGCAAACCACCAAAACCGGCACATCCGACCAGCGCACATATATTCGTACTCTCGATCATCACTGATCAGTTAACCTTTTGGACAGGTCCGCGCAAGCCCCGCTGTGGCCTCGTGGCGGAAAGCCGCGTTGCTGTGGCCATGTTTGCGCGAGGGGGCGCAGCCGACAACATCGCAGTGCAATCGGCGCATAGCAAGCTGACCCCGCGGGTCGGCGGCATCGGCGTGGTCGCTGCCATTGTTGCGGCCTTCCGTTTTGTGCCTTCCGAGGCGCTCGGCCCAGGCTTCAGGCTGCTGGCGCTCTCGCTCCTGCCGATTTTTCTGGCCTGTCTGGCCGAAGATCTCGGCTATGGCGTGTCGGCGCGCGGCAGATTGATTGCCGCCGCAGCCGCTCGGGCCGCCCGCGCGGCCAGCCCGGCCAGATGCATTTTCATCAACTGGCAATGCGCGGCATCGAAATCGGCCTCGTCGGGCCCGGTCACAGGCATGTCGCCAATGTGCTGACCACCACCATGCTGCTGCCATTGATCGGCATGCCGATCCTGACCGGGGTCTGGCTCTGGAACAATTCTGCTGCGGCGATGGCTGCCGTGGCGATCTACGGCATCGCCTTTGTCGCCGCATACTGGATCGGGCATTATTACTTCCGCCGCCGCGCGCGCGGCCAGCGCAAGCCTCGC
>NZ_JAUXPI010000026.1 GCF_030684035.1 Phaeovulum sp.
GCCCAGCGCCACCGCGCCGAGCCCTTCCAGCAGTTGCGCGGTAATGCGCGAGGGGGCACGCAGTTTCAGCCCCGCCATATCCTCCAGCCGCAGCACTGGGCGCGAAGAATGCACCACCCCCGGCCCGTGCACCCAGGTGCCGAGAATCTGCATATCCTTGAAATCGGTGGCGATCATGTCGCTTTGCGCAATTTCCCAGTAGGCGCGGCTGGCGGATTCGGCATCGGCCACGAGAAACGGCAGCTCGAACACCTCAGTGCGCGGAAACCGCCCTGGCGTATAGCCCGGCAGGGTCCAAATGATATCGACCACGCCATCGATCAGTTGATCGACCAGATCGGCGGGCTTGCCGCCAAGCTGCATCGACGGAAATATCTCGATCTTGATGCGCCCGCCCGACGCAGCCTCGATGCGTCCGGCCCATGGGTCGAGGATGCCGGAAGGCACGAAGCTTTGCGCGGGCAGGAACTGGTGCAGCCGCAACGTCACCTCCTGTGCGGTGGCGGCGGAGGCAAGGCCGGTGGCAAGTACCAGAGCGGCGAGAATGCGAGCAAACATGGGGGGCTCCTTTGGCCTCGGGGTCGCGCGCACTATATGGGGCGCGGGCGGGCTGTCCAGCTTTGCCATAACCGGCGCAACCCGCACTTTTTGCGCCCCGGTCACGGCAGTGCTCGGCCCTGCCGCACCCGCTGGGTCTGGGTGCCAAGCCACATCTCCTGCCCGTCCCGCGAATACACCGGCGGCTTCTGCCCCATCCCCACGCCCGGCGGGGTGCCCGGCCGAGATCACGTCGCCTGGTTGCAGCGATTGGCAACGCCAAACGCACCGGTTGCGGTCGTGCCCCGCTGGCGCGTCACCCCATCCACCGCGAGCCAGAGCCGCAACGCCTGCGGGTCCGGCACCTCGTCCGGCGTCACCAGCCAGGGGCCGAGCGGGCGAGACGCGGCAATCCGGGCAAGGGCTTCAGGCAAAAGCCCGCCCCCGCCAGATCCGGCACCACCTCTGCAAGGTCGCGCACCCGCCTCGCACTTCCGAGAATCCCCGGCAGCGCCGGCCCCGCCGCCCCCCCGTATCGCAGCGGTTTCAGGCCGCGCCTCCATTTGCCGCGACGCTATCGCTTCCTCAGCCGTGGTGAAAGCCCGCGCGGGGTGGTAGCGCAACCAATTGACATGAAACACTAATCCGACACGGCGCAGGTGCCGTGCAAAACCGGCTCCGAAACTAACGCAGGGGAAATGTAACAGACTTGTTGCAAGCGCCGCGATTCGCGGCAAATCTGACGCCAGCGAAGGCGCGGCGTCGTCTGCACGTCACAAAAGGCGCTTATTGCGGTCTCGTGCCCATCCGGGCCCTGACACCAAAAAACGGGGAGAATATCTGAATGACGATGAAACCGATGCACTGGCTTGCGGGCGCTGCCGCGCTCCTGTCCACGACCGCGCTTGTGCAGGCGCAAGACATGGCGGCGCTGGTAGCCGCCGCCAATGCCGAAGGCATGCTGACCACCATCGCGCTGCCCCATGACTGGTGCGGCTACGGCGACGTGATCGCTGGCTTCAAGGCCAAATATCCCGGCATCACGGTGAACGAGTTGAACCCCGACGCGGGCTCCGCCGATGAAGTCGAGGCGATTCGCGCCAACAAGGGCAACACCGGCCCGCAGGCCCCCGACGTGATCGACGTGGGTCTGGCCTTCGGCCCGGCCGCCAAGGACGAAGGGCTGACGATGCCCTACAAAGTCGCGACCTGGGACGAGATCCCCGACAGCATCAAGGATGCCGACGGGCATTGGTACGGCGATTATTACGGCGTGATGTCGTTCATGGTGAACAAGGACCTCGTCGCCAATGTGCCGACCGACTGGTCGGACCTGCTCAAGCCCGAATACAAGGCCTCGGTTGCCCTCGCCGGCGATCCGCGCGCCTCGAACCAGGCAATTCTGGCGGTGCTCGGCGCAGGCCTTGCCGCAGGCGGCATGGCCGGCGCGGAATCGGGCGACAAGGGCCTCGCCTTCTTTGCTGAAATGAACAAGGCAGGCAACTTCGTTCCGGTCATCGGCAAGGCCGGAACCCTGGCCCAGGGTGCCACCCCGATCGTGCTGATGTGGGACTACAACGCCCTTTCAGCGCGCGACAACCTCAAGGGCAACCCGCCGGTCGAGGTGGTGGTGCCCGCCACGGGCGTGCTCGCGGGCGTCTATGTGCAGGCGATCTCGGCCTATGCGCCGCACCCGAACGCGGCGAAACTCTGGATGGAATACCTCTATTCGGATGAAGGCCAGAACCTCTGGCTCAAGGGCTATTGCCACCCGGCGCGGTTCAACGCGATGTCGGCGGCGGGCAAGATCCCTGCCGATCTGATGGCGGCCCTGCCGCCGGCCGCTGCCTATGAAGCCGCCTATTTCCCGACGCTCGGGGAGCAGGCTGCCAACAAGACCGCCGTCACCGCCGGTTGGGATGCGGTGGTCGGTGCCAACGTTCAATAGGCGGGTCTGACCGCTCTGCCCGCCCCGGAGCCATCCGGGGCGGGTGCTTTTCCGTCCCCCAACGCCCGGACCCAGCATGACCGCAATTCCTTCCGCGCCGCCGCGCCGACGTCTGTCGTTGACTTGGCTCGGCATCGTGCCCTTTGCGGTGTTCGCGCTGCTGTTTCTGATCCTGCCGACCATGAACATCGTGCTCGGGGCCTTCCGCAATGCGGCGGGCGAGGTGACGTTCGACAATATCAGGGGACTTTTCACCACCTCGATTCTCAATTCCTACTGGATTTCGATCAAGATTTCGGTCGCCTCGTCGCTTCTGGGCTGCGTGATCGGCTTTGGCATGGCGGCGGCGGTGGTGCTGGGCGGCTTGCCGCGCTGGATTCGCAGCCCGGTGCTGACCTTTTCCGGCGTCGCCTCCAACTTTGCCGGGGTGCCGCTGGCCTTCGCCTTCATGGCCACCATCGGCCCGCGCGGCCTGCTGACGCTGTGGCTGATGGATCAGTTCGGCATCAACCTGCGCGCCGAGGGCTTTACCATCCTCAGCTTCTGGGGCCTGACCATCACCTATGTCTTCTTCCAGATCCCGCTGATGATCCTGATCATCACCCCGGCGCTGGATGGGCTGAAGCGCGAATGGAAAGAGGCGGCGAACATTCTCGGCGCGTCCGGTCCGCAGTTCTGGCGCATGGTCGCGCTGCCGATCCTGTTCCCCTCGCTGCTCGGCACCTTCGCGCTTCTGTTCGCCAACGCCTTCGGCGCGGTCGCCACCGCCTATGCGCTCACCGGCTCCTCGATGTCGATCGTTCCGATCCTGCTTTTCGCGCAAATCCGCGGCGACGTGCTGCAAGACCCGCATCTAGGTTACGCCCTTGCCTTCGGCATGATCGTGGTCACCGGCATTGCCAACGGCATCTACATCTGGCTGCGCGTTCGCTCCGAAAGGTGGCTGAAATGAAGCGGCTTTTCGCATGGCTGATGCTGGCCTTCGGCATGGCCTATTTCATCCTGCCGCTGGTCGGGCTGACCGAATTTTCGCTTTCCATGCGGCGCGGCGAATACAGCTTCGATGCCTACCGCGCCGTGCTTGCCGATCCGCGCTTTCGCGATACCTTCAGCTACTCGGTGGTAATGGCGCTGGTGACCATCGCCTTCGGCATTCTGCTGGTGGTGCCCACCGCCTACTGGGTGCGCCTGAAGCTGCCCGGCCTCAGGCCCTATGTCGAATTCGTCACCCTGCTGCCGCTGGTCATTCCGGCCATCGTCATCGTGTTTGGCTACATCCGGCTTTACAACACCTCAAGCTGGCTGCCGCTGACCGGCACCACTACCGGCACCAACCTGCTGTTGATGTTCGGCTATGCGACGCTCAGCCTGCCCTACATGTACCGCGCCGTCGATACCGGGCTGCGCACCATCGACGTGGCGACGCTGACCGAGGCGGCGCAAAGCCTTGGTGCCGGCTGGGTTACCATTCTTGCGCGGGTGATCTTGCCAAATGTGCTGGTGGCGGTGCTTTCCGGTGCCTTCCTCACCTTCGCCATCGTGATCGGCGAATTCACCCTTGCGGCGCTGCTGAACCGCCCGGCCTTCGGGCCTTACCTGCAACTGATGGGTGCCAACCGCGCCTATGAACCGATGGCACTGGCGGTGATCGCATTCGGCATCACCTGGGCCTGCATGGGCCTGATCCAACTTGTCACCCGGTTCTCCAAACACACGAAGGCGGCCCGCTGAATGGCTTTTCTTGATATCGAACACCTCGAAAAATCCTATGGTCCCACCAAGGTCGTCAAGGATTTCAACCTTGGCGTGGAAAAGGGCGAATTCGTCAGCTTCCTCGGCCCCTCGGGCTGCGGCAAGACCACGACGCTGCGCATGGTGGCGGGGTTCGAAACCCCCTCGCAGGGGGCCATCCTCATCGACGGCAAGGATATGCTGCGGCTGCGCCCGAACCAGCGCAATATCGGCATGGTGTTTCAGTCCTACGCGCTCTTTCCCAACCTGACCGTGGCGCAGAACGTCGCGTTCGGGCTCAGGGTCGCCGGGGCCGACAAGGGCATGGTCGCCGAGCGCGTCGCCGAAATGCTTGAAACCATCGGCCTGCCCGACCTTGGCAACCGCTACCCGTTCCAGCTTTCGGGCGGCCAGCAACAGCGCGTGGCGCTCGCGCGCGCGCTGGCGGTGCGGCCGAAAGTGTTGCTGCTCGATGAGCCGCTTTCGGCGCTTGATGCGAAAATCCGCGTCAGCTTGCGCGGCGAGATCCGGGCGATCCAGCAAAAGCTCGGCATTACCACGATCTATGTGACCCATGACCAGGAAGAAGCGCTGAGCATGTCCGACCGGATCGTGGTCATGCACCAGGGCATTGCTGATCAGGTCGGCACCCCGTTTGAAATCTACAACCGCCCCGCCACCCGCTTTGTCGCCAACTTTGTCGGCACCCTTACCCTCTTGGAGGCCGAGGTGCTTGACCCCGCATCGGGGCGCGTTTCCATCGGCGGCACCGAGGCAACGCTCGGGCGAGCGCTGCCCAAAGGCTCGGTCACGCTGGCGGTGCGGCCCGAAATGGTCAGCCTCGGCACCGCGCCCGGGCGCGAGACCGAAGTGACCGGGCGCATCGTCGATGTCGATTTCCTCGGCTCGGTGATCCGCCTGCGCGCGCAAATCGGCGATGCGGTGCTGGCCTTCGACACCTTCAACGATTCGCACGCCAACCCGCCGAAGGTCGGTTCCGAAGTCACCCTGTCGCTGGCCGCGCGCGACCTTCTGCTGATCGGCGAATAGGAGCGATCTTGAGCTACAGGGCAGGTGCGGCGCTGGTGCTGGTGGCAGCGACGCTCTGGTCGCTGCTCGGCCTTGGCCTGCGCCAGATCGAGGCGGCTTCAACCTGGCAAGTGCTGTTCTGGCGCTCGGTGGGCATGGCCCCGACCCTGTTCGCCGCCATCGCCCTTGCAACCGGCGGCAAACCCTTGCGGGCGCTGGCGCGCGCCGGGTTGCCGGGGCTGATCGGCGGTGCCTCGCTGATCTTCGCCTTCGCCGGAGCGATCTATTCGATGCAGGCCACCAGCATCGCCAACGCGGTGTTTCTGTTCGCCGCAGCGCCGCTGATCTCGGCGGTGCTGGCATGGGCGCTCTTGGGCGAAAAGGTGCGCCCGGCCACCTGGGGGGCGATCGCGCTTGCCGGGCTTGGGGTGTTCGTGATGGTGCGTGAGGGGCTGGCACTGGGGGCAGGCTGGGGCAACCTTGCCGCTCTTCTCTCGGCGCTGGGCTTTGCCGGTTTCACCGTGGCCCTGCGCTGGGGGCGGCAAACCGAAATGCTTCCCGCCACGCTGATCGGCAGCATTTTCGCGGCACTTGCGGCGGCGGCGGTAACGCTGGCTGCGGGCACGACGCTTGCCGTCTCGGGGCATGACATGATCCTGTCCATCGCCATCGGCGCGTTTTCGACAGGGCTCGGCCTCGCGCTTTTCACCGCTGCCAGCCGC
Source organism: Phaeovulum sp. (assembly GCF_030684035.1). Taxonomy (GTDB): domain Bacteria; phylum Pseudomonadota; class Alphaproteobacteria; order Rhodobacterales; family Rhodobacteraceae; genus UBA6213. The sequence continues at coordinate 5,968 of NZ_JAUXPI010000026.1, forward strand.
TCCCTGCCCGCCGCCGAAATCGGGCTGCTGGCGCTGCTCGAGGTGCTGCTGGCCCCGCTCTGGGTCTGGCTGCTTCTGGGCGAAACCGCCAGCACCGGAACGCTTTTCGGCGGCGGCATCGTGCTTGCCGCGATCATCGCCAACACCGTCTCGGCCCGCCACGCGCCACGGCTTGCGTGAAACGCTTCCCTGCGCCCGCCGCCCCGGCTATAGAGCGCGCCATGAGCCCGAACCCGCCCAACCTCCGCCCCGACCTTGCCCGCGCATCGGTGCCCGATGCGCCGCGCCCCGGCCAGCCTACCATCGGCATGGTCAGCCTTGGCTGCCCCAAGGCGCTGGTTGACAGCGAGCGCATTCTGACCCGGCTGCGCGCCGAGGGCTACGCGATCAGCCCCGATTATCGCGGTGCCGATGCGGTGATCGTCAACACCTGCGGCTTTCTCGACAGCGCCAAGGCCGAAAGCCTTGAAGCGATCGGCGAGGCGCTTGCAGAAAACGGGCGGGTGATCGTGACCGGTTGCCTCGGGGCCGAGCCCGCCTTCATCACCGGCGCGCATCCCTCGGTGCTGGCCGTCACCGGGCCGCACCAGTATGAGGCGGTGCTTGATGCCGTGCATGCGGTGGTGCCACCTAGCCCCGACCCCTTCATCGACCTGCTTCCGGCCACCGCCGTCAGCCTCACGCCGCGTCATTACAGCTATCTGAAAATCTCCGAAGGCTGCAACCACGCCTGCAAATTCTGCATCATCCCCGACATGCGCGGCAAACTGGTCAGCCGCCCCGCGCATGCCGTGCTGCGCGAGGCAGAAAGGCTGGTGGCTGCGGGGGTCAGGGAGTTGCTGGTCATCAGCCAGGATACCTCTGCCTACGGGCTCGACCTCAGGCACGCGACCGAAAAGGGCCACCGCGCCCATATCACCGATCTTGCGCGCGACCTCGGCAGCCTCGGGGCCTGGGTGCGGCTGCATTATGTTTACCCCTACCCGCATGTGCGCGATCTCGTGCCCCTGATGGCCGATGGCCTCGTGCTGCCCTATCTCGACATCCCCTTCCAGCACGCCCACCCTGAAACGCTGAAGCGCATGGCACGGCCCGCCGCGGCGGCAAGAACGCTCGAAGAAATCGCCGCATGGCGCAGGGTGTGTCCCGAGCTCACCTTGCGGTCCACCTTCATCGTCGGCTACCCCGGCGAAACCGAAGCCGAGTTTCAGACCCTGCTCGAGTGGATGGACGAGGCGCAGCTCGACCGGGTGGGGTGTTTCCAATACGAGAATGTCAAAGGCGCGCGCTCGAACGCGCTTCCCGATCATCTGTCCGACGAAGTGAAGCAGGAGCGGTTTGATCGCTTCATGGAAAAAGCCCAGGCGATTTCGGCAGCAAAACTCGCCTCAAAGGTCGGAAAAGTGCTGCAAGTGATCGTCGATGAAGTCGATGCCGAAGGTGCCACCTGCCGCACCCAGGCCGACGCCCCCGAAATCGACGGCAATCTCTTTATCGACGAAGGCTTTGAGGGGTTGGCACCGGGCGACCTGGTGACGGTGACCGTTGACGAGGCGGGCGAGTATGACCTCTGGGGTCAGCGGGAATAGGCCGAAAGCCGCAGGCCCTGCATTCTGCGCTTCCACATTTCCGCCGCGATGTGGCAGTAAAAGGCGCGTGTCACCATCACCGGATCGAAGGCCCCCGCAAACATGTCGAAACTGCTGATCGCCAGCTGCGCCGTCCTGCTCGGGTTTGCCGCGCCCACCGCGGCCTTGCAATGCCCCGCCCCCTCGCTGGCGATCACCAACTCCATCCTTGCCGCGGTCAACGCCGAACGCGCCCGCGAAGGCCGCGCGCCGCTGGCGCATGATGCGCGGCTCGATGCCGCCGCGCAGGGCCACGCCTGCGACATGGCGGCAAACGGGTTTTTCGACCACCGCGGTTCCTCGGGCAGCTCGGTCGGCAACCGGGTCCGCGCTGCCGGTGTGAGCAGCTGCACCACCGCCGAGAACATCGCCTATGGCTGGCGCGAAACCGGCCGGGTCATGGCGGAATGGATGCAGTCCTCGGGCCACCGCGCCAATATCCTGCGCGGCAGCGTCGAGGCGCTGGGCGTCGGCTATGTTCCGGCACAGGGCGGTGCCGGGCCCTGGTGGGTGCAGGTTTTCGCCAACCCCTGCTGACCGCCGCCCCTTCCCCTGCCCGCGCATCTCGACTAGATAGCCCCCGAACACCGAGGGCTGGCAGGAGCGAGAAATGGCCGCGTATCAGTATGTCTATCACATGCAAGGCGTCACAAAGGCCTATCCGGGCGGCAAGAAATGCTTTGAAAACATCAACCTGAACTTCCTCCCCGGGGTCAAGATCGGGGTCGTGGGGGTCAACGGTTCCGGCAAATCCACTTTGCTGCGGATCATGGCCGGAATGGACCGCGATTTTCAGGGCGAGGCCTGGGCCGCCAAGGGCGCGCGCGTCGGCTACCTGCCGCAGGAACCCCGGCTTGACGAAAGCCTCGATGTGCGCGGCAACGTGATGCTGGGCGTCGCCGACAAGCAGGCGATCCTTGATCGCTACAACGCGCTGGCGATGAATTATTCCGACGAGACCGCCGACGAGATGTCGGCCCTGCAAGACCTGATCGACGCGAAGAACCTCTGGGATCTCGACAGCCAGGTCGATGTCGCGATGGAGGCGCTGCGCTGCCCACCCGATGATGCTGAGGTCGCCAGCCTTTCGGGCGGTGAACGCCGGCGGGTCGCGCTCTGCAAGCTCCTGCTGGAAGCGCCCGAGATGCTGCTTCTCGACGAACCCACCAACCACCTTGATGCCGAATCCATCGCCTGGCTGCAACAGCACCTGATCGACTACACCGGCACCATCCTGATCGTCACCCACGACCGCTATTTCCTCGACGACATCACCGGCTGGATCCTTGAGTTGGACCGTGGCCGCGGCATTCCCTATGAGGGCAACTATTCGGCATGGCTCGAACAAAAGGCCAAGCGGGTGTTGCAGGAAGCCCGCGAAGACAAGGCCAAGTCGAAGATTCTGGAGCGCGAACTCAACTGGATCCGCGCCGGGGCCAAGGCCCGGCAGGCCAAGCAGAAGGCCCGGATCCAGAAATACAACGAACTGGCCGACCAGTCGGTGCGCGAACGCGTCGCCAATGCGCAGATCATCATCCCCAACGGCGAACGCCTTGGCGGCAAGGTGATCGACGTGCAGGGGCTGAAAAAGCACATGGGCGACAAGCTTCTGATCGAGGATCTGAGCTTTACCGTGCCGCCGGGGGCCATTGTCGGGGTGATCGGCCCCAACGGTGCTGGCAAATCGACGCTGTTCAAGATGATCACCGGGCAGGAGCAGCCCGACGAAGGCACGATCACGCTTGGCGAGACGGTGCAGCTGAGCTACGTCGATCAGTCGCGCGACACGCTCGACCCGCTCAAGACCGTCTGGGAGGAGGTTTCCGAAGGCCTTGAAGTGATCCACCTTGGCGATTTCGAAATGAACAGCCGCGCCTATTGCGGCGCCTTCAACTTCAAAGGCACCGACCAGCAGAAAAAGGTCGGCGTGCTTTCTGGCGGCGAGCGCAACCGGGTGCATCTGGCCAAGCTCCTGCGCTCCAACGGCAACGTGCTGCTGCTCGATGAACCCACCAACGACCTCGACGTGGAAACCCTGCAAGCGTTGGAGTCGGCCATCGACGATTTCGCCGGCTGCGCCGTGATCATTTCCCACGACCGCTTCTTCCTCGACCGCCTCTGCACGCATATCCTCGCGTTCGAAGGCGAGGCGCATGTAGAATGGTTCGAGGGCAACTTCGAAGCCTATGAAGAGGATAAGGTGCGGCGGCTGGGGGCGGATTCGATCGAGCCGAAGCGGGTGAAGTACAAGAAGTTTACGAGGTAGTATGATGCACGCAGTAATAAAAGCACAGCTTTCAGAGTTTTCATCTAGAAATCATGCGGAGCGACTCACCGAGACAGAGTATTTTGAAGTGTTTTCGATTCACGCGGTCGAAAACGGCCTACTGACACAAAATCTGAACCCGTTTGATGCGCATCTAAAGGGAGTGGAATTTGGGCTGGACGGCGTCGCGATCACTGTTCAGGGCGAACTTTGCAGGACTACCGACGATGCGCAGGCCGCTCTGGCGACTGGGCGCAATCACATAGCCGAATTCCATTTCTTTCAGTCAAAGACCTCAGAGGCCGTAGAATACGGAGACGTATCCAAGTTTCTAGACGCCGTTTATGACTTTTTCACTTTAGGGTCACTCGCGAAGAGTCCTCAGATTTCGGATTTGCGCGAAGCAAAGGACTTAATTTACAGCTCGGTGAGCAAGACGAATCCGACTCTTCGTTGCTTCTATTGCACGACGGGGACCGGTCAGGTTTCGGAGCCGATTCAGAAATTGATTGAAGCCAGCAAGGACAGACTGGATGCTCTTAGTCTATTTTCCACCATTGATGTTCAAGTCTTTGGAGCAAAAAACCTTCAAGGTGGCTATCGCGCAGCAACCAATTCGATCTCTTGTACAATCGAATTTACGAAAGCAATCACCCTGCCAGTGCATGAATCTGTTCAAGAGGGATTTATTGGTTTCATAGCTGCGCCAGAGCTAGTGAAACTTGCGACACTTGAAACGGACGCAGGAGAACCGAGAGCGGTAAACCGCGCGGTATTCTATGATAACATACGAGACTTCAACCCAACTTCGGAGATTAACCAGTCTATACTCGCAGAAATCTCTGCGGGCAACCATAAGTCATTTATCTTTAAAAATAACGGCGTTACAGTGATAGCAAGAGAGGTTGTTCGCACGCGTGATACGTTCAAAATAGAAGATTATCAGATCGTTAACGGATGCCAAACAACCAATATACTCTTTCTTGCGGGCGACAAAGCAAAAGACATTAGCGTTCCCTTTCGCCTTATTGTTAGCAGCGATTCCGATTTCATTGCCTCTATTATTGTTGGAACCAACAAGCAAAACGAAGTTAAGGAAGATCAGTTTTGGGCGCTCTCCCCATTTATGAAAGACCTCGAGGAGTATTGCCGCGCGCAAAAGCCAGACGATGCAATCTTCATTGAACGGCGTGAGAATCAGTATCGAGAACTTCAGGTTGAGAGGACGAGGATTTTCAAGCCTGGCGACCTGATGAAAGCGATCGCGGCCATGTATTTGTGGCAACCGAACCGGGCCGCGAGAGATTATCGCGGCATTCGCAAGGAGTTTGCTACTAAAGGAACGTCTGAAAAACCTGCCACTTTCCGCCTGATCTGATAGGCTTGGGCATCCCCACGAGGAGGCTTGCCGATGCTGAAACAACCCGCCTTTCCCGGCCTGCGCGATGCGATGAAGAAGAAGGTGACACGGCGCGAGC
>NZ_JAUXPI010000029.1 GCF_030684035.1 Phaeovulum sp.
AGTTCAGGGTCCAGGTCTTGCAACCCAAACCTCTACCGAAGATTGGCGATGGCCGCCCAGCGGAACCCCGGCCGCGCGCTGCGCTACGCCGGAGGCTCCGCGCGCGGCCTCATCATACACCACCACCCGGGACGCTACCCCTCCGTCCAACTCGCATCCCTGCGGATATGGTTGCGGACATATGAGTCGGTGACCTAGACCATTAAGCTATTCGCAAGCCGCGCGTGCTTGACTGCGCCGGGCCGGAGGCTGGGCCGGAGCGGAGGCAGGCATGAACCTTTACCACTGCATGATCGAGCTCAAATCCGACGCCAAGGCACTCGCCTTCGCCTCGGCAGTCGAAACCTGGCTGGCGGCGCTTGCCGAGCGCGGTATGATCGGTAACTGGCGGCTCCTGCGACGCAAGCTTGGCCTCGCCTCGGGCGCGCATTGCGATTTTCTGCTGGAAATCGAGGTTGCGGACCTCGCCCAACTCGATGCGACCTTTCGCGCCCTCGGCCACATCGACGATCTGGCGCAGCGCCATTACGAGCAGCTTCACCACATGATCGCGCGCGCCGACGCAGGCCTTTTCCGCCCCTTCCCCGACCCCGAGCGGCGCGAGCGCATTGCGCTGGTCTGAGCGGGCCGCTACACCCGGGGTCATGAGCGAGGCGCTTCATATCGTCGGCGGCGGCATGGCCGGGTCCGAGGCTGCTTGGGCCGCGGCCAGCGCCGGTGTGCCGGTGATCCTGCACGAAATGCGCCCGCAGCTCGGCACCTTCGCGCATCGCACCGGGCTTTTCGCGGAAATGGTCTGTTCCAATTCCTTCCGCTCCGATGACCATGAACGCAATGCGGTGGGCCTGCTGCACTGGGAAATGCGCGCGGCGGGCGGATTGCTCATGGAAATGGCCAGCCGCCACCGCCTGCCGGCAGGCGGCGCGCTGGCGGTTGATCGCGATGCCTTCGCCCGCGACGTGACCGAGCGGCTGCTCGCGCATCCGCTGATTTCGGTGCAAAGCGGCGAAATCAGCGAACTGCCGCAAACCGGGCGCTGGATCATCGCCACCGGGCCGCTGACCTCGGGCGCGCTCGCCGCCGCGATCCGCGCCGAAACCGGGGCCGAGGCGCTCGCCTTCTTCGACGCCATTGCCCCTATCGTCTATGCCGACAGCATCGACATGGCGGTGGCCTGGCGGCAGTCGCGCTATGACAAGGGCGAAACCGAGGAAGAGCGCACCGCCTACATCAACTGCCCGATGGACCACGCCCAGTATGATGCTTTCATCGCGGCGCTGATGGCGGCGGAAAAGACCCTGTTTCACGAGGGCGAGACGGCGGGCTATTTCGATGGCTGCCTGCCGATCGAGGTGATGGCAGAGCGCGGCCCGCAAACCCTGCGCTTCGGGCCGATGAAGCCCGTCGGGCTGACCAATGCGCATGCGCCGGGGGCCAAGCCCTATGCCGTGGTGCAACTGCGCCGCGACAACGCGCTGGGGACGCTCTACAACATCGTGGGTTTTCAGACAAAGATGAAGCACGGCGCGCAAGTCGATGTTTTCCGGATGATTCCGGGGCTGGCGAATGCCTCTTTCGCGCGCCTTGGCGGGATCCATCGCAACACCTTCCTCAATTCCCCGACGCTGCTTGATGCGCAGATGCGGCTCCGCTCGCGGCCCAATATCCGCTTTGCCGGCCAGATCACCGGGGTTGAAGGTTATGTCGAAAGCGCCGCGATGGGGCTTTTGGCGGGCCGCATGGCGGCGGCGGAAATGCGCGGGGCAAGCCTTGCGCCGCCGCCTGCCGAAACCGCAACCGGGGCGCTGGTGCATCACATCACCGGCGGTGCCGAGGCGAAAACCTTCCAGCCGATGAATGTCAATTTCGGGCTGTTCCCGCCGATTGATGCCAAGGCCGGCCGGCGCGGCCGCAAGGACCGCTACAAGGCCTATACCGACCGCGCGAAACAGGCGTTTCAGGCGTGGCTCTCGTAACCCGCTTCGCGCCCTCGCCCACCGGGCCGCTGCACCTCGGCCACGCCTATGCCGCGCTCGTGGCACATGACATGGCGCGGGCAGCGGGCGGCCGGTTCTTGCTGCGCATCGAAGATATCGACCGCGCCCGCTGCCGCCCGGAATGGGAGGCGGCAATACTCGAGGATCTCGGCTGGCTCGGCCTTGCGTGGCAGTTGCCGGTCTGGCACCAGTCAACCCGGCTACCCGCCTACACTTCGGCGCTCAACAGGCTGATTTCGCTTGGTCTTTGCTACCCATGCCGGTGCAGCCGCAGCGATATTCGCCTGGCACTCAGCGCCCCGCAGCAAGCCGGTCCCGATGGCCCGACCTACCCCGGCACCTGCCGCGCCAGGCCCATGCTTGAGGCCAGCGCAACCGATGCGATCCGCCTTGATCTTACCCGCGCGCTGGCCTTTCTCGGCCCGAGGCCGCGCCGCTTCAGCGAAACCGGCCCCGCCCATGCCGGGCTTCATGCGAACTCTGAAGAATGGCTTCTAACTACTTGTGGTGACATCGTTCTTTCACGTCGCGACATGGGCACCTCCTACCATCTCGCGGTGGTTGTCGATGATGCGGCGCAGGGCGTGAGCCATGTCACCCGCGGCGAAGACCTGTTCGAGGCAACGCATATCCACCGCCTGCTTCAAGCCCTGCTTGAGCTGCCAACCCCCGTCTATCACCACCACCGGCTTATCCGCGATGATCGCGGCCAGCGGTTGGCCAAGCGCGATGACGCCCGCGCCCTTGCCCGGTACCGCGCCGAAGGGGCCAGCCCCGCCGATATCCGCCGCCTGATCGGCCTCTGAAATGCTTCAGCTCAAATATCCCCGCCGGAGGCGCTATGCCTCGGGCGCGAGAATCTCCACCTCGGCCCCGCCCCTCACCGCGGTGTAAAAGCAGGCGTGGCGGTTGGTGTGGCAGGCGGGCCCCGCCTGTTCGACCAGCAGCAACAGGCAATCGCGGTCACAATCGATGCGCATTTCCAGCAGCCGCTGCACATGCCCCGAGCTTTCGCCCTTGGCCCAGAATGCCTGCCGCGAGCGCGACCAGTAGGTGACCTGCCCGCTTGCAAGGGTGCGCGCCACCGCCTCGGCATTCATCCAGGCGAACATCAGCACATCGCCCGTCGCCGCCTCCTGCGCGATCGCGGGGATCAGCCCCTGGGCATCATATTTCAGCGTTCCGGCATCGAATTTCATGGCGCGTCTTCTCATTCTGGGCGTGGCACTTTATCTAGCCTCTATCGGTCCGCGGGGAAAGCAATGAGCGACGGCGACCTTTTCAAGCTCTATTCGCAGCGCATTCTGGGGCTGGCGGCGGCAATTCCGCATCTCGGCTCGCTGCCCGCACCGCGGGGCGAGGGGCGCAAACGCGCGCCGCTCTGCGGTTCGGTGGTCAGCGCCCAGGTGGTGGCACGCGACGGGCGAATTACCGAGTTTGCCCAAGACGTGCGCGCCTGCGCGCTCGGCCAGGCTTCGGCCGCGGTGCTCGGCAGCGCCGTTATCGGGTGCAATCTGGCAGAGCTTGAACGTGGCCGCGACGAACTGGCGGCAATGTTGCGCGCCGAAGGGCCAGTGCCGGGCGCGCCTTTCGCGGGCTATGACGCGCTGCTGCCTGCCCGCGCCTTTCCAAACCGGCACGAATCGATTCTGCTCGCCTTCGAGGCGGCAATTGCGGCCCTGCGCGCCGCCGCGGATTAACGCTTTTGCAAACTGCCGCGTGGCAGGGTGGCGCGCCAGCCAGAGGATGCGCCATGTTCCAACCCACCGCCTTTTCGCCCGCGCCGGCTGCAAGCCCGCAGCTTGACGGCATGGCCGCCGACGCGGTGACGCTGGGGCGCGAAATCGTCGAGATCGCGGGTTTTCTCGATGCGGCCGACAGCCTCGCAGGCGACCAGTTGCGGCGGCTTCGCAGCGCAAGAACCGCCGCAGATGCCGTGGCGCGCGGTAACGCCCGGGTGATCGCCACCATCGAAGGGCTTTCCGCCAGCGCCAAAACTACCCAGGATCTGGTCGAGGCGACCGTGGCGCGGCTACGCGAGGCGGCACCGCGCACCGCTGCGGTTGCGGGCTGGGTGCAATCGGTCGATGGCCGGATGGCGGGGGTCGAACGCATTCTGGCTGCGGTGCAGGCCTCCAACAGCGGCATCGGTTCCATTGCCGCGCAGGTCAACATTCTGGCAATCAACGCAAAAATCGAGGCGGCCCGGGCGGGCGACGCGGGCCGCGGCTTTGCCGTGGTGGCCGAGGCGATCAATGATCTCTCGCGCAAGACCTCGACCGCCGCCGCCACCATCGGCGACGCGATCAGCGGCCTCGCGCAGATCATCGAAACCCTGCGGCACGAGGCAGAGGGCACGGCGATCACCGCCGGTGCAGTGCTGGAGGGCACCCGGCAAACCGACAGCTCGCTTGGTGAAATGAGCCGATCAGTGCAGAACACCCGGGCCGCGGCCGAGGAAATCAGCACCCGCGCCGCCGAAGTGCGCGGTGCCGATCAGCTTTTCCGCCCGCATTTCGATGAGGTTCTGCAAGGCGTCGAGGCGCAGGCTGCCGATGTGCAGGACCTGCGCGCGCGCATGGGCGGGCTCAACGCGCTCAGCGAGGCGATGATTCGGGGCACGGTCGAACTTGGGGGTAGCACGGAAGATGCCCCTTTCATCGCCCATGTCCGCGCCACCGCCAATGCCATCGGTGCGGCCTTTGCCGAGGCGATCGCGCAGGGCGACATTTCGCAAGAGGCGCTTTTCGATCCGCGCTATGTGCCGATCCCGCACACCGACCCGCCGCAGCTCATGGCCGCCTTCACCCGCCTCGGCGACCGTCTGCTGCCAGAATTCCAGGAACCCGCGTTCGAGCTCGATCAACGCGTGGTCTATTGCGTCGCGGTGGACCGGAACGGCTATCTGCCAACCCACAACCACCGCTTTTCCCAGCCGCAGGGCGGTGATCCGGTCTGGAACGCCGCAAACTGCCGCAACCGGAGGCTTTTCAATGACCGGGTGGGAAGCCAGGCCGGAGCCTCGGATGCAGCTTTTCTGCTGCAAATCTACCGGCGCGACATGGGCGGCGGCGAATTCGCGATGATGAAAGACCTCTCGGCCCCGATCATCGTGGCCGGGCATCACTGGGGCGGGCTCAGGCTCGGCTATCGGTTCTGAAAAAAGGCCGCCGCCGGTGCTGGGCATGGGCGGCGGCAGGCTGGCGCATCGCGGGGGACAGACCGGGCACCCGAAGGCGCGGCAAAGCGATGGCGCGAAAAACCTTCAGAGCAGAGCGGGCAGGTGCAAACCGACCATGAGCATCACCACAAGCGCCGCAACCCCGACCGCATCCTGCCAGATTTCTCCGGCATCGCCGCCGAGCGCCGCTTTCACTTTCTGCGCCATGATCAAACCCTTCCGCAAACCGCGTTGTTCTTTTGTTCTCATTTTGCGGCGACGAAGTAAAGAACTTTATAAGAACATCGGCGAAATTCTAGCTACCCGACCGAGATCAGGCGAATCGCCCGGTCTTGCTCCATCAGCCACAGCAGCAGCCGCGCTGCGCGTCCGCGCGGCGACTCGAGCCCGGGGTCCGCGCTCAAGAGCGCCCGCGCATCGCTTTGTGCGACCGCCATCAGCCCCGCCTGCCGCTCCAGATCGGCAACCCGAAAGCGCGGCAGGCCAGATTGCGCGGTGCCAAGCACATCGCCCGCGCCGCGCATTGCAAGGTCTTCCTCGGCAATGCGAAAACCATCTTCAGTCTCGCGCAGAATTTGCAGCCGCCGCCCGCCCGGCCCGGTCAGCGGAGCTTGATAGAGCATCAGGCAGGTCGAATCCGCCGCCCCCCGCCCGACCCTGCCGCGCAGCTGATGCAGTTGCGCCAGACCAAAGGTTTCGGCCCGCTCGATCACCATGATCGACGCATTGGGCACGTTCACCCCCACCTCGATCACCGTTGTCGCCACCAGAAGCCGCGTGCGTCCGGCAACGAAATCGGCCATCGCCGCATCCTTTTCGGCGGCGGGCAACTGGCCATGCACCAGCCCCACCACGCCTTCGCCGAACACCACCCGCAGCGCGCGAAACCGCTCTTCCGCCGAGGCCAGATCGACGGTTTCGCTGTCTTCCACCAGCGGGCAGACCCAATAGGCCTGCCGCCCCTCGGCAAGCGCGCGGCGCAGGTGCGCCACCACCTCATCAAGCCGCGCGGTCGAAATCAGCGCGGTCTTCACCGGCTTGCGCCCCGGCGGCTTTTCATCGAGCAGCGAAATATCCATGTCGCCGTATTGCGCGAGGCTGAGCGAGCGTGGAATCGGTGTTGCGGTCATCACCAGCATGTCGGCAGCGCGGCCCTTGGCACCAAGCTCCATCCGCTGCGCGACACCGAAGCGGTGCTGTTCATCCACCACCGCCAGCCGCAGATCGGCAAATTCCACCTCGCGCTGAAAAACCGCGTGGGTGCCGACCAGCAGCGCGATGCGCCCGGCGGCAAGGTCGGCCAGTTTCGCCGCCCGCTCCGCCCCCTTGTCGCGCCCGGTCAACAGCTCCAACCGCACCCCGGCGGCGCGCGCCAGTGGCGCGAGGCTGTCAAAATGCTGGCGCGCAAGGATTTCGGTCGGGGCCATCATCACCCCCTGCCCGCCCGCCTCGACCGCCACCAAGAGCGCCATGAAGGCGACCAGCGTCTTGCCCGAGCCGACATCGCCCTGCAAGAGCCGGTTCATCCGCATCGGCCCCGCCATGTCGGCGGCAATCTCGGCCATGGCGCGCGCCTGCGCGGCGGTGGGGGCAAAGGGCAGCGCCGCAAGCGTGCGCGCGCGCAGCGCGCCGTCGCCCTTGCTGATCCGCCCCTTGGCGCGGCGCAATTGCGAACGGGCAAGTGCCAGCGTCAGCTGATGCGCAAAAAGCTCGTCATAGGCAAGCCGCGCGCGGGCAGGCGCGGTGGGCGCAAGGTCGGCCATGTTTTGCGGCGCGTGGGCGCGCGCCGCCGCCTCAGCCCAACCCGGCCAGCCTTCGCGCGCCACCAGCGCCGCATCTGCCCATTCCGCAACCACCGGCAGCCGGGTCAGCGCGCCCTGCACGGCGCGCGCCACGCCGCGCTGCGTCAACCCCGCGGCAAGCGCATAGACCGGCTCGAAATCGGGCAGACCGCGCGCCTCCTCGGGCCGCAGAATATGGTCGGGATGGGCCATCTGCGCCACCCCGTCAAAAATTTCCACCCGCCCCGAGATCACCCGGCGTTGCCCGCTAGGCAATTGTTTTTCCAGCCAATCGCCCTTGGCATGGAAAAACACCAGTTGAAACTCGGTCGCCACGTCGCGCACCATGACCCGCGCCGGCCCGCCCTTGCGCCGCGCCGCCACATGGCCGCCGATTTCAACCTCGACGGTGACCGTCGCGGGCAGCACCACCTCGCGGATCGAGCGGCGCAAGCGGCGGTCGATGCCGGAATGCGGCAGCGTGAAAATCAGGTCGCGCGGCTTTTCCACGCCGATCTGTGCAAAGGCCCGCGCGGTTTTCTCGCCAACGCCGGGCAGCGTTTCGAGCCCGGCAAAAAGCGGGAAAAGCTCGGGCGGGCGGGTGCTCACGCCTGGCCCGCCAACGCGAGCCAGGCGGCTTCGTCGATCACCTCAACGCCGAATTCCTCGGCCTTTTTTGCCTTTGACCCCGCCCCCGGCCCGGCGACCAGAATATCGGTGCGCGCCGAAACCGATCCCGCGACCTTTGCCCCCAGCGCCTCGGCCCGTGCCTTCGCCTCAGCCCGCGTCATCCGTTCCAGCGTTCCGGTAAAGACGATGGTCTTGCCCGAAATCGCGCTTTCCGTAGCCGGTCTTTCGGCATCCTGCACGCCGCCGCCTTTGTTCAATTCGTCGATCAGTGCGGCAATCGCCGCGATCTCGCCCGGATTGTGGAACGCCGTGATAACCGAACTCGCCAGCGTCTCGCCCACCCCGTCGATTGCCAACAGATCGGCCCATTCGCTGCCTCCGCCGATCTCGGCACCCCTCATCGCCGCCGAGAAATTCTGCCAGCTGAGGTAATGGCTTGCCAAAAGCCCCGCCGCGGCTTCGCCGACATGGCGGATGCCGAGCGCGAAGATCAGCCGCGCCAAGGCAATGCGCCGCCGCGCCTCGATGGCGGCAAACAGGTTCGCGGTCGATTTCTCGCCCCAGCCTTCGCGCTTCGCCAATTCCGCCCCGTGTTTTTCGCGCAGCGTGAAAATATCGGCAGGCTCGCGCAGCCAGCCCTCGCGAAAGAATGCCTCGATCTGCCTGGCCCCCAGCCCTTCGATGTCGAAAGCCGCACGGCTGACGAAATGCCTGAGCTTTTCCACCGCCTGTGCCGGGCAGGCAAGGCCACCGGAACAGCGCCGCACCGCATCGCCCGGCTCGCGCATGGCTTGCGACCCGCATTCCGGGCATATGGCTGGAAAAACATAGGGTTGCGAGTCGCCGTTGCGGCGCGAGACATCCACATCCGCAATTTTCGGGATCACGTCCCCGGCGCGGTACACCTGCACCCAGTCGCCCTCGCGGATGTCGCGCCCGCCGCGGATCGGGCTGCCCTTGGCATCGCGGCCGGCAATGTAATCCTCGTTGTGCAGGGTCGCGTTGGAAACCACCACCCCGCCCACGGTGACCGGCGCAAGCCGCGCCACCGGAGAAAGCGCGCCGGTGCGCCCCACCTGGATCTCGATTCGTTCAAGCCGCGTCCAGGCCAGTTCGGCAGGAAACTTGTGCGCGATCGCCCAGCGTGGCGTGGTCGAGCGAAAGCCGAGGCGGCGTTGCAGCGCGAGGTCATCGACCTTGTAGACGACGCCGTCAATGTCATAGCCCAGCGTCGCCCGCTCTGCCTCAAGCGCGCGGTAGGCCGCCAGCAGCGCCTCGGGCCCGTCGCAGCGGCTGGTGCGCGGGTTGGTGGGAAAGCCAAGCGCCTTCAGCCGGGCAATCGCCTCGGTCTGGGTCGCGCCAAGCGAAGCCGAATGCGCGCCCCAGGCATAGGCGAAAAACCGCAAGGGGCGGGCGGCGGTAATGCGCGCGTCAAGCTGGCGCAGGCTGCCCGCGGCGGCGTTGCGCGGGTTGGCAAAGGTCTTTTCGCCCACCAGCGCCTGCCGCGCGTTCAGCGCCGCAAAATCGGCGTGGCTCATGTAAACCTCGCCGCGCACCTCCAGCAGATCGGGCGCGCCGCGCAGCTGTTGTGGAATATCGGCAATCTGCGCCACGTTCTCGGTGACATTCTCGCCCACCGCCCCGTCGCCGCGCGTCGCCGCCTGCCGCAGCCGCCCGCCCACATAACGCAGGCTGAGCGAGAGCCCGTCAATCTTCGGCTCCGCCGTAAGCCAGAGCGGCGCGCCCGCCTCAAGCCCCAGAAACTTGCGGATGCGGGCAAGGAAATCGACCACCTCTTCGTCGGAAAAGGCGTTTTCAAGGCTGAGCATCGGTTGCGCATGGGTGACCTTGGCAAAACCTTCCGCCGGGGCAGCCCCGACCACGCGGGTCGGGCTTTCCGCCAGCGCAAGGTCGGGGAACCGCGCCTCGATCGCCAGCAGGCGGCGCTTCAGCGCATCATAGTCGGCATCCGATATTTCGGGCGTGTCGAGCCCGTGATAGGCGTGGTTGGCGGCCGCCACCGCCGCAGCGAGCCGGGCGAGATCATCCGCCGCCGCCTCGCGGCTCAGATTTGCAACCGAAACCTCCGCATCCTTCTGCCCGGCCATGACCACCCCCTGCACCCCTCCCCCGATTTCTAGGGCCGGGGCGCGGCTGGGTCCAGTGCTCAGGCACCCACGGCCAGGCGGCGCTCAACAGAAACCGGCACCGGGTCGCGCAGCACATAGCCGCGACCCCAGACGGTTTCGATGTAATTGTCGCCCGCCGTCACCTCGGCCAGCTTCTTGCGCAGCTTGCAGATGAACACGTCGATGATCTTCAGCTCCGGCTCATCCATGCCGCCGTAAAGGTGGTTGAGGAACATTTCCTTGGTCAGCGTGGTGCCCTTGCGCAGGCTCAACAGCTCCAGCATCTGGTATTCCTTGCCGGTCAGATGCACCGGCTTGCCCTCGACATCGACGGTTTTCGCATCAAGGTTGACCGCGACCTTGCCGGTCCGGATCACCGATTGCGCATGGCCCTTGGAACGGCGGATGATGGCGTGGATGCGTGCCACCAATTCCTCGCGGTGGAACGGTTTGGTCATGTAGTCATCGGCCCCGAAGCCAAAACCCTTGAGCTTGTTTTCGGTGTCATCCGCGCCGGTGAGAATGAGAATCGGCGTCTCGACCCGCGCCAGCCGCAACTGCCGCAGCACCTCATGCCCGTTCATGTCGGGCAGATTGAGGTCCAGGAGGATCAGGTCGTAGTCATAAAGCTTGGCAAGATCGATTCCCTCCTCGCCAAGATCGGTGCAATACACGTTCAGGTTCGCATGCGTCAGCATCAACTCGATGCTCCGCGAGGTCGTTGGATCGTCCTCTACCAGCAGAATCCGCATCCTCAGTTCTCCGCATTAATCCCTCGATCAAGGTGAACCTTGGAGGCAAATGGTTAACGCAGAGTTACTATCGCCACAATTGTGCCTTATTCAACCTTAAGTTGTCTATACCTCTGTAAAGCCGTCACTTTCAGCGCCACTTCGCCGTGGTTCTTCACCGCATCAGACCAAAGCGCGAACTCTTCCTCGCTCAGCCCATAGGTTTCAAGCACTTCGGCGCGGGGAATCAGCCCTGCGGCCACCGCCTTCACCAGCACCGCCTTGCGGCTGGCAACCCAGCGGCGGGTGTTGCGCGGAGGCAGATCGGCGCGGCTCAGCACCGACCCGTCGGCAAGGGTCACGGCGCGTGGTCCGGCGACTTTTTTCAGATACATGGGCTCACCCCTTCAGCAGTCACCCGGCCGAGATAGCCCGACCGCCCTTAAGGAGCGGTGAAACGCGGGGTTGTGGTTGCATTGCATTTTCCTATATTCCTGCGCACCCGACCCCGGAGACGCCGATGACCACCCTCAATTCGCTTGGCCTGCCCAAGGCCCCGGCCGCCACAAGGGTGGTGGTTGCCATGTCGGGCGGCGTCGATTCGTCAGTGGTGGCGGCGCTGCTGAAAGATCAGGGCTATGATGTGGTCGGCATAACCCTGCAGCTTTACGACCACGGCGCGGCACTGGCCAAGAAAGGTGCCTGCTGCGCCGGACAGGATATTCACGATGCCCGCCGCGTCGCCGAGGCCATGGGCTTTGCGCATTATGTGCTCGACTATGAAAATGCCTTCCGCGAAGCGGTGATCGACGAATTTGCCGATGCCTATCTTGCGGGTGCCACCCCGGTGCCCTGCATCCGCTGCAACGAGCGGGTGAAGTTCAAGGATCTCATGGCCACCGCGCGCGAGCTGGAAGCCGATTGCATGGCAACCGGCCATTACATCCAGCGCAAGCTCGGGCCGCTCGGGCCGGAACTGCACAGCGCCGCCGATGCCAACCGCGACCAGAGTTATTTCCTGTTCTCGACCACGCCGGAACAACTCGCCTTCCTGCGGTTCCCGCTTGGCCACCTCGCCTCGAAGGCCGAAACCAGGGCTCTGGCCGCACGCTACGGGCTCAGTGTCGCCGACAAGCCCGACAGTCAGGACATCTGCTTTGTGCCAAACGGCAATTACGCCGCGGTGATCGAAAAGCTGCGCCCCGGTGCCGCCGACCCCGGCGAGATCGTCGATCTGCAAGGAAACCTGCGCGGCACCCATCAGGGCGTGATTCATTATACCGTCGGCCAGCGCCGCGGCCTCGGGCTCGGCGGCCTCGGCGATCCGCTTTATGTGGTCAAGCTCGACCCCGCGACGCGCCGGGTGATCGTCGGCCCGAAAGAAGCGCTGGCCACACGCACCATCACCTTGAAGGAAATCAACTGGCTGGGCGATGCGCCGCTCACCTCGCGCGCCGAATGGCCGCTCTCGGTGCGCGTCCGCTCCACCCGCCCGCCGCGCCCGGCACTGCTGCGCCCGGTTTCGGCAACCACGGCCGAGATCACGCTGCTTGCCCCGGAAGAAGGCGTCAGCCCCGGTCAGGCCTGCGTCTTTTACGCCCCCGAAGGCAGTCGCGTGCTCGGCGGTGGCTGGATCACCTGCGCCGCCTGATCGGTTCTCCTTCGTTCAAATACCCCGGGGGTCCGGGGGCTGGCCCCCGGCTCTGGCAAAGCTTGCCAAAACCTTAACGCCGCCCATATATCTCCTGCAAGATCAATGTCTTGTAAAAGATAACACGCGTGTTACACCCACCCCGATACCCCACCATACTGCGGATGCTCCCGCCCGCCCGCATCCGGACTGCCACAGCATCGCGCCGGTTCAAAGCGCCGCCAGCACCGCGCGCGCCGCCCGCAGCCCCGGCGACTCGCCACCCTCGCCAAGGCGCTGCATGGTCACCTCCATCGCCGCAAACTGCGCCGCCCGCGCCGCCTCATCCTCCAGCAGTCGCAACAGCGCGGCCGCCATCGGCCCGGCGCGGCAATTGCTGCCGATGAACTCGGGGATCACCCGGGTCTCGGAAACGAGGTTGACCAGCGTGACGGTATCGATCCGCAGCATCCGGGAAAAGATGATGCGGCTCAACGCGGCCATGTCATAGCCGATCACCATCGGCACCCGCGCCGCCGCCAGCTCAAGACTGACCGTGCCCGAGGCGGCCAGCGCCAGATCGGCGGCGGCAAAGGCGGCGCGCTTGTCTTCGCCGCTTTCCACCACGATCGGAGCCACCGGCCAGCGCGCGGTCATCTCGCGCACCATGCCCGCCACCCCGCGCACCGTTGGCAACACCACCCGCAGCCCCGGTTCGCGGTCACGCAGCCGCATCAGCGCCTCGTCAAACCGCGGCCCCAGCCGCGCCACCTCGCCCCGCCGCGACCCTGGCAGGCAGAGCACCAGCGGCTGATCCGGGCCGATCATGTGGGTTTCCCGGAACGCGGCGGCTTCGGCGGCGCTGGCGCGCGGCTCGGCCACTACCGGGTGGCCGACAAAATCGCAGCCCATCCCCGCCGCCTGCATATAGGGCGGCTCGAACGGCAAGAGCGCCAGCACATGGTCGATGAAGGGGGCCATTTTCGCCGCCCGCCCGGGTCGCCACGCCCAGACAGAAGGCGCGACATAGTGGATGGTGCGCAGTCCGGGCCGACCGGCACGCGCGGCACGGGCCACGCGCAGGCAGAAATCAGGGCTGTCGATGGTGATCAGGGCATCGCCCGATGCCACCACCGCCGCCGCCATTTCGGCAATGCGGCGTTTCAGCGCGCGATACTTCGGCAGCACCTCCCAAAGCCCCATCACCGAAAGCTCTTCCATCGGAAACCGGCTTTGCAGCCCCTCCGCCTCCATCAGCGGCCCACCGACACCATCGAATGCCACATCCGGCAGCAGTGCCTTCAACCCTGCCATGAGCGCTGCCCCAAGCGCGTCGCCCGACGCCTCGCCCGCGATCAGAAAGAACTTCATGGCAGCCGCGACCAGAGAAAAAGGCCCGCAGCTTCGGCCGCGGCCAGGGTTGCGGCACGGTCGAGCAGCAGCACGCCGCCCGCCTCCCAGGCGATGCCTGCCAG
Source organism: Phaeovulum sp. (assembly GCF_030684035.1). Lineage (GTDB taxonomy): Bacteria > Pseudomonadota > Alphaproteobacteria > Rhodobacterales > Rhodobacteraceae > UBA6213. The sequence continues at coordinate 13,555 of NZ_JAUXPI010000029.1, forward strand.
CCCCGCCGCCGCCGCGCGCGCGACCGTATCGGGGCCGATTGCAGGCAGATCGACGCGGCGGTCCTGCCCGGGCTTCGGTGCCTTGTAAAGCACCCCGCTTCGGGGTGCGGGGTCGGGCAAAAGGCTACGATGGCGGGCGGCGAAATCGAGCATGGCATCGGTGCCGGGCAATGCCTCGGTGGCAAGGCACAGACCTTGCACGACCACTGCCCCCTGCCCCAGATCTTCCGCCCCGATCGCCGCGACGATGGCGGCAGCGCGGGCTGCATCAGCCTCGTCCTGCGGGCTCGGTGCGCCGGTCAGCACGCCCGCACCCGGCACAAGATCGGGGGCTACCTGATCGGGGCCGAGCACCTCGAAGCCCCAGTCCTCGAATATCGCGATGGTCAGGCGCAGCGCCGCATCGTCGCCGCCCTGCATTGCGGCCAGCAGGCGCGGCACCAGCGCGGCGGTGCGGCTGTCGAACAGCTCCGGATCAAGGTGCGGACGGCGCACACCGCCGGCCAGTACCACGCGCCGCACCCCGAGCCCGTGCAAATGCTCGAGAAAGGGCACCAACCGTTCCAGCCGGAAGCAAAGCGGATCGGCCACCACTTCGGACCGGATGCCTTCCAGTTCGGCCAGAACGAAAGGCTCGCCAAGCGCCGCCGCCAAGAGGCGCGGCAAAGCCCCGGCCCCGGCGATGAGCGCAAGCTCGGTCATCGCGGCGTCAGGAAGCTGCGGTCAGACGGACCGAGAATGAAATCGAGCACCTCGCGCGCCATCGGGCCAGCCCCCCCGGCATCCGAGAGCCGCCGCGCCGCGTCGCGGAAATTGCCTTCGCCGAGTGCCGCGTAAAGCTCGCGCAACTCGGCGATTTCAGGCTTTCCGGCACCACGCCGTTTCAGCCCGACAAGATTCAGCCCTTCCAGCACGCCACGCGGCCCCTGCACAAGGCCATGCGGTATCACATCCGCCGTGACCATTGTCAGCGCGCCGATGATTGCGCCGCGGCCGATGCGCACAAACTGGTGCACCCCGGAAAGACCGCCGACGATCACATCTTCCTCGATCACGCAATGCCCGGCCACCGCAACGCTGTTGACCAGAATCACCCGGTCGCCGATCTGGCAATCATGCGCGACATGGGCGCTTGCCATGAACAGGCAATCGTTGCCGATGCAGGTGACCAGACCGCCGCCCTCGGTGCCGGGGTTCATCGTTACATATTCGCGGATCCGGTTGCGCGCGCCAATCACCAGGCGGCTCGCCTCGCCCCTATATTTCAGATCTTGCGGGGCCTGACCGAGCGAGGCGAAGGGAAACACCACCGTATCTTCGCCGATCTCGGTCGCGCCACCGACGACCACATGCGATTTGAGCTCGACCCGCGCGCCCAGAACCACCTCGGCCCCGACCACGCAGAACGGCCCGATCCGCGCGCCCGCGCCGATCACCGCCCCCGGATCGACCACCGCCGAGGGGTGCACAAACGCGGTGGCGTCAATGCCCATGACTAACCTTTCAGGTCCATCATCGCGGTGAATTCCGCCTCGGCCGCAAGCTGCCCATCGACCCGCGCCTGGCCGAGAAATTTCCAGATCTTGCCGCCGCCGCGCTTTACCGTCACATGCAGTTCCAGCACATCGCCCGGCACCACCTTGCGGCGGAACTTGCAACCGTCGATCGCCATGAAATAGGTGAGCAGCGGCTTGTCGATGACATTGAGGCTGATCCCCACCACCACCGCCGAGGTCTGCGCCATGGCTTCGACGATCATCACCCCGGGCATCACCGGCTCGGCAGGGAAATGGCCCTGAAAATGCGGTTCATTGAAGGTGACGTTCTTGATGCCGACGGCACCCTTGAAAGGCACGATGTCGCGCACCTTGTCGATCAGCAGGAACGGGTAACGATGCGGAATGATCCTCTGAATCAGATGGATATCGGCCTCAGTATGGGCAGCTGGCTCGGACATCGCGGCTCCTGCGCTGATCGGCGTCGTTCCAATGTGGTGCGGACTTGCTAGCAATGCCGCTGTTGAATGGCAAGCCACGCGGCTCAGTTTCCGTCGGCGGGCACGGCGGGTGCGGTGGGTTCTGGTGCCGCTTCCGGCAGCGGCGTGGCAGGCCCGGCACCCAGCAGCGCGTCGGCGCGCGCGATCACCTCGTCGGTCACATCGATCGCATCCACCGCCAGAAAGATCGCCGCGCGGTCAAGAATTGCCACCGCGCCGCGCGCCTTCAGCACCTCGCTCAGCGGGGTGAAAAGCGCCTGATAATAGCCAAGCTTTTCGGCGTCGGCGCGGCGCGCGATATCACGCGACTTGGCATCCTGTCGACGCCGGATTTCGGTTACCTTGGCGTCGAAAGCGTCGGCGGCGGTGCGAAACTCCTCGGCAGGCATAGTCGCGCGGCGCTCGGTCAGATCACGCTCCTCAAGGGTAAGCTCGTCGGCGATACCTTCATTCTCGGCGGCTAGCGCCGCGAGCTCGGAGTTGATCTGCGCCGCCACCCGCTTGCCCCAGAGCGAGCCGGTATAAACCCGCTCGGGGTCAAGCGTCAGCACCGGGCTTGGCATGGTGATAGCGCCCCGCGGCACCTCTTGCGCCTGCGCCATGCCGACTGCAAGCGCAAGGACAACGGTCAGACCGAGGATGCGCAACAGCGCCATGGTCGCCAAAGCCTCAGAACTGGGTCGAGATCGTCAGATCGAATTCCTGCTCGACATCATAGGCTTCTTTCAGCAATGCCCGCGAGAAGTTGAAGCGCAGCGGCCCGATGACCGTATCCCAGAACACCGAAACCCCGATGGCCGAGCGCAGGTGCATGGAATCGTCAACCGACCCGCCACCGTCATTGTCGAGCCCCCAGACCGTGCCGACATCAAGGAACAGCCCGCCGCTGACGCCGTATTCTTCCGGCAGGCCGATCGGGAACTTGGCTTCAAGGCGAAGCGCGGCGAAGTAGTTGCCGCCAAGCGCATCATTGTTGACGGCACCAAGATCGCGCGGGCCAAAGCCGTTCGGCTCGAACCCGCGGATCTTGCCGTTGCCCGAGAAGCGATCAAGAACGCGGCTTTGCTGCCCGCCCATCATGTGCACCGCGCCACCTTCAAGCTCGGCGCGCAGCGTTACCGCTTCGCGGAACACCTTGGTCTGCGCGGCAAAAAGCGCCGTCGTGCGCAGCGATTGCACATCGCCGCCGACGCCTGCAAAATCCTGCCCGAAGCGGAATTGCAGCGATGACCGGGGGTTAAGCCCGGAAAGCCGGGTGTCATGCGTGTAGGTATAGCCGAGCCCGCTCGAAATCAGCGCCCCGGCTTCGCCTTGCAGGATCGTCGAGGAGTTGGCGTTGACCTCGAAAAGGTCATCGCGCGCTGCGGAATAGCGAAGCTCCAGCCGCCCGACCCGCGAAACCGGAAAATCGAGCGCCACCGAAAGCCCCATCCGGTCGGACTGATAGAACGAGAAATCGTTGTCGGAAACCTTCTGGAAGGCATTGAACTTGAACTTCAGATCGCGCCCGAGCAGCTGCGGCTCGATGAAGGTAATCAGGGTGTCAGCGTTGTTCGCCGCTGTCGAGAAGTTGAGCGCAACATACTGGCCGCGCCCGAGGAAGTTCGATTCCTGCAAGCGCACATTGGCACCGAAACCGGCGGCAACGCCGTAGGTTGCACCGAAGGAAAGCGAGCCGGTCGCCTGTTCGGTCACGTTCACATCGACCACCACCTGATCGGCCGCAGAACCGGGGCGGGTGTTGACATCGGTGCTGGAGAAAAAGCCGAGCGCACGAATCCGCTCTGCGCCATTGCGAATTTCGCGCGGATTGAAGGGGTCGCCTTCGACCGTGCGGAACTGCCGCCGCACCACCTGATCGAGCGTGGTGGTGTTGCCTTCAATGTCGATGCGCTCGACAAAAACCCGCGGCCCGCGCACCAGCGCCAGCGTCAGGTTCACCGTCAGATCGCGGTCGTTGCGGGTGATGCGCGGCTCGACCTGCACAAAGGTCAGGCCCTTGTTCAGCGCGAGGGCCTCCATCCGCGAGATCGTCAGATCAATGTCGGAAGGCGAATAGGTGGCACCCGGTTTGACCCTCACCTCGCGCTCGAACTCGGCGGCATCGACACCGTTGATTTCGCTGATCGTGGTGATTGTGGCAAAGCGGTAGGGCTGCCCTTCATGCAGATTGAAGGTCAGGAAAAACGCGTTGCGTTCGCGCGAAAACTCGGTCGAGGTGCCAAGCACCTGAAAGTCGATGTAGCCGCGCGAGCGGTAGAAATCGGTGAGCAGTTGCTTGTCGAACTCGGTCCGCTCGGGCACGAAAGTGTCGCTGCGGATCAGCCTGCGGAAAATTCCCGCCTGCTTCGATTCCAGCACCTGCCGCAGACGGGCGTCAGAAAAGGCCTGGTTGCCGGTAAACGAAAGCCGCTCGATCTCGGTCACCGCACCTTCGGTGATCTCGAAGGCGAGGTCCACGCGGTTGCCAGAAAGCCGGATCAGCCGGGGGTTCACCCGCGCTGCCATGCGGCCCTGCGCGGCATAGACCTCGGCAATCTTCTGTGCATCGGCCTCGGCGGTGGCGGGCGAATAGACATGGCGCGACTGCGAGCGCACGAGCCCGGCAAGTTCCTCGTCCTTGAGGATCTTGTTGCCTTCGAAATTGATGATGTTGATGGTCGGATACTCGCGCACGCGGATCAACAAAGTTCCGCCCTGTGGCACGATCTCCACGCTTTCAAACAGGCCCGAGCCTTGAATCCGCTGGTAGGCGTCGTTCAGCTCGCCAGCACTCACCACCTTGCCCCGACCGATTCCGGCAAGGGTTACCACCGTTGCGGTCTCGATCCGCTCCAGCCCGCTGACCTGAATCGAAGAAAAGGTATAGCTTTGCGCCAGCGCAGCACCTGGCAGGGTGCCGCAAGCCATTGCAATTGCAAGGTAAAGGAGGCCAGTCCGCAAACGCTGCAAAACCCGCGCGCCAACACCGCAGCCAAAATGCCGCAAGCTCGTCATCGTGATCTCCCGCCCAGGTATAGATCTTATACTTGTGACTAGCCCGAATGACGGGGCTTGTCAAAAGCCCTCGGTGCGGGAAATTGCCTTACGGCTGGAGCATGTAGACCGGCGCGGGAAAGCTGTTCTGGTAGAGCACGGTGCACAGCATCGCGGTGCCGGTAAGCGCCACCACAAGCGCCAGCGGCACCAGCAGGCGGTCGAGGTTGATTTCGACCAGCAGCGATATTCCGCGATAGCTCTCGGCGATCATTTGCATGGCTCAGCCCTCTTCTCACCAGCGCAACGATGCACGCGTTTTATGGCAGAAGTTGGGCACCGGCCCGGATCAGGGGCAGAAGATATCGTTGTTGAGCCCGAATGCCATCAGCCCCAGCACCAGCACCAGCCCGAGCGTCATCAGCACATTCAGCACCCTTTCGGCGGGCGGCTTGCCGGTGATCGCCTCCCAGGCGTGAAACACCAGATGCCCGCCGTCGAGCACCGGAATCGGGAACAGATTCAACAGGCCCACCGCTGTTGAAAGCATCGCCACGAACCAGATGAAATTGCTCATCCCCGCCGAAGCCGCCTGCGCCGAAGTTTCGGCAATGCCGATCGGGCCGCGCAGGTTGCAGCTGGAAATCGCGCCGGTGAGCATGTACCACATGCCCGACAGCGACGAACGCGCGATGAACCAGGTTTCCGAAGCGCCGCCCTCGACCGCCTCCCAGATGCCGGTGCGCCGGGTCTCGGGGGTGAAGAACAGGTTGCCGGTGGCCCCGATCAGCCAGCGGGTTTCAAAACCGCCGTCGCGCAATGGCAGATCGGTGCGGCGCGGCGAAAGGCTGACCACAAGGCTTTCGCCCGCCGCCATGCCCGGTCGCCAGACCGAAAGCTCGATCGGGGCACCTTCGGCCGCCAGCACCGCCGCCTGAAGATCGGCGAACCGGACCAGCGGCACGCCGCCCGCGCTCAACACCACATCGCCTGGCCGCAGGCCTGCATCGGCGGCAGCGCTGCCCGCGCCGATGCCCGCAAGTCGCGCCGGAAAAAGCGCCGGGCCGCTGACGGTCAGCACCTGCCCGGCGCGCTCGACCACATAGCTGAGGCTTGCCTCGGCGGGCACCGCCTCAACGGCAATGTTCAGCGCCGGATAATCCGGTGTGGCAAGCCCCGCGACCGAAACGATGCGGTCGCCGCGCCGGATCTCGCCCGCGCCACCCGGCAATTCCACCACCGCGCCGATGCTTGGCACATCAGTGGCGGTGCCCGACCAAATGAACACCCCGGCAAAGATCAGAACCGAGAGGGCGAAGTTGAACACCGGCCCCGCCGCCACCGTCGCCGCGCGCGCCCAGACCGGGGCCCCGTGCATGGTGTGGCGGCGTTCTTCCTCGGTCATATGCGCCATTGCCTCGGCATCGGCACCGGCCGAAGCCGCGTTTGCATCGCCCATGAACTTCACATAGCCGCCAAGCGGGATCGCGGCAATCTGCCAGCGGGTGCCGTGCAGGTCGCTGTAGCTGATGATCCGCGGCCCGAAACCGATCGAAAATACCTCGGCCCGAATCCCGGTAAGCCGCCCGATGATGTAGTGCCCGAATTCGTGCACGGTGACGATCACCAGCAGCGCCGCCACAAAGGCCGCGACGGTATAGAGAAGGTTGCCGAAATCGGGCAGCAGGGTAATGAAATCCACGCCTCAGTCCTTGTTCTGGCCAATCAGCGCCCGCGCCACCGCGCGCGCCTCGGCATCGGTTTGCAACACCATATCGAGGCTCGTCGCGGCTTTTCCAAGGCTTTGCCGCGCAACCATTTTGTCAAGGGTGGCCTCGACCAGCCCGGACATATCCATAAAGCCTACTTGACCTGAAATAAACGAATCGAGAGCGACTTCCTTGGCGGCGTTGAACACCGCCCCCGCCGTGCCGCCCGCCGCCATCACCTCGCGCGCCAACCGCAGCGCGGGCCAGCGCAGCGGGTCGGGTGCCTGAAAGCTGAGCCGCCCGAGCGCTGCCAGATCGAGCCGCGCCACCGGCAGCGGCGCGCGCGCCGGCCAGTTCAGCGCATAGCCGATGGCGTGGCGCATGTCGGGCGCGCCAAGATGCGCCATCAGCGCGCCATCGGCAAAACCGACGAGCGCATGCACAATGCTTTCGGGGTGCACCAGCACCTCGATCTGTTCCGGTGCCACGCCAAAATATTCGTGGGTCTCGATCAGCTCCAGCGCCTTGTTGAACATCGAGGCCGAGTCGATGGTGATGCGCTGCCCCATCGACCAGTTCGGGTGCCGCGAGGCATCGGCCACGCTTGCCTGCACCAGCCGCTCCAGCGGCCAGTCGCGCAGGGCACCGCCCGAAGCGGTGATGATGATCCGCTCGACCGCCGCGATGTCTTCGCCGACCAGCGCCTGAAACACCGCCGAATGCTCGCTGTCCACCGGCAGGATGCGCGCGCCATGCCGCGCCGCCTCGGCCAGCAGAAGCGGCCCGGCGGTGACCAGACTTTCCTTGTTGGCAAGCGCCAGCGTGGCACCATGGGCAAGCGCGCGAAACCCCGGTGCCAGCCCGGCCGCACCGACGATGGCGCTCATCACCCAGTCGGCCGGGCGGTCAGCGGCCTCAAGCAGCGCCGAGGTTCCGGCCGCCGCCGCGATGCCGGAGCCCGCGAGCGCGGCGCGAAGCTCGGCCAGACACTCCTCATGCGCGGTCACCGCGACCTCGGCCCCGAGCGCGCGCGCCTGTTCGGCAAGCCGCGCCACATTGCGTCCGCCGGTCAGCGCCACGGTGCGAAACGCCGCGCGCCCGCCCTGCCGCTGCAACAAATCGAAGGTGCTTTCGCCGATCGAACCGGTCGCGCCAAACACCGAAAGGCTGCGCATCGATCAGCCCCCGATCCCAGGCATTGCCCCGAAGAGGCCGAGCACCAGCACCGCCAGCACCGCGCCGGTCAGGGCATCGAACCGGTCAAGCGCGCCGCCGTGGCCGGGGATCAGGGCCGAGCTGTCCTTGACCCCGGCGCGGCGCTTGATCCAGCTTTCCATGATGTCGCCAAGTTGCCCGGCGAAACCGACCAGCGGCGAGATCGCCACCAGCACCCAGGGCCCCTGCCCCGCCAGCACGAACCCGGCACCCACCGCCGCCGCGCCAAGCCAGCCCGCAACCGTGCCCGACCAGGTTTTCTTCGGGCTGATCGCTGGCCAGAATTTTGGCCCGCCAATACTTCTGCCGACAAAATACCCCGCAAGATCGGAGGCAATGACCACCGCGACAAGCCAGAGAATGGTCGCAAGCCCCGCACCTTCGCGCAGCGCCACCATGGCATAGCCGCTCAGCATCAGCGCACTCGCATAGCTAGCCGCCACCAAAGGGTGCAGCCGCGCGCGCAGCAGGCTTGCAAGGCCAGGCAGCAGCAGCAATGCCAGCGCAAAGGGCGAATGCAGCGCCAGCACCCCGGCCAGCACCAGCGCCGCAAGCGCGGCCAGCGCCAGCGCCTCTTGCGGGCGGTCGGGCGCGCTCATCCGCGCTAGTTCCCAGACCATCGCGGCGGTGACGGCCACCACCAGCGCCGCAAACCAGACACCGCCGACCCCAAGCGCCGCGCCACCCACCACAGCCATCACCACCGCCGAGCCGAACCGGGCAGGCAAATCGCGCCAGGTGCCGGGCGCGCTCATGCCTTGGCCCCGCCAAAGCGGCGTTCGCGCCCGGTGAACCGCGCAACAATCGCCGCCAGTTCGTCACGGGTGAAATCGGGCCAGAGCGTCGGGGTGAACTCGTATTCGGCGTAGGCCGCCTGCCAGGGCAGGAAATTGGAGGTGCGGGTTTCGCCCGAGGTGCGGATCACCAGATCAGGGTCGGGCAAATCGGCGGTATCGAGCCGCGCCGCAAGTGCCGCCTCGCCCGCGTCTTCCAGTGCCAGCCGCCCGGCGGCAACATCGCCCGCCAGCCGCGCCGCGGCACGCGCAAGCTCGTCGCGGCCGCCATAGTTGATCGCCACGGTCAGGTTCAAAAGCGTGTTGCCCGCGGTGCGGGCCTCGATCGCCGCCATCAGCTCGCGCAGGCGCGGCTCCAGCCGCGCACGCCCGCCGATGAAGCGCAGCCGCACACCCTGCGCGCTCAGCCGCTCGGCTTCGCTCTCGATGTAGCGGCCAAAGAGCGTCATGAGGCCGATCACCTCCTCGGTCGAGCGCTTCCAGTTTTCGGTGGAAAAGGCGTAGATCGTCAGCCAGCGGATGCCAAGACCGGGGCAGGCCTGCACGATCTCGCGCACCCTCTCGGCACCGCGACGGTGCCCGACCAGCCGCGGCCAGCCGCGGCTGGTCGCCCAGCGGCCGTTGCCATCCATGATGATCGCCACATGCTCGGCGCGCGGCCCCGAAGGCCCCGCAGCATCTGACGCATCCTTGCTGGCCATCGGCCCCGCCCCTTTCGGCTGCACGCGGGCCTAGACCTGCATGATCTCCGCCTGTTTCGTATCCAGTGCGCGGTCAATGGCGGCAATTGCCTTGTCGGTCAACTCCTGCACCTCGTCGTGCCACATCTTCTGGTCGTCTTCCGACATGCCGGCGGTTTTGGCCTTCTTGACCTGGTCCATGCCGTCGCGGCGCACATTGCGCACCGCGACGCGCGCGCTTTCGGCGTAATGCCCGGCAACCTTGGTCAGCTCGCGCCGCCGCTCTTCGTTCAACTCGGGGATCGGCAGCATCACGATGGTGCCATTGAGTTGCGGGTTGATGCCGATGCCCGAATCGCGGATTGCCTTGTCAACCTTGCTCACCAGCGCCTTGTCCCAGACGTTGAGCGTGACCATGCGCGGCTCGGGGACGTTGATCGTGCCGATCTGGTTGAGCGGCGTGAGCGTGCCGTAAGCATCGACCATGATCGGATCGAGGATCGAGGCCGAAGCGCGCCCGGTGCGCAGGCTGGCAAATTCGTGATGCAGCGCGGCCAGCGCCCCATCCATGCGGCGGTCGAGGTCGTCGATGTCGATATCGAGATCGTCTGACATGGGATTTCCCCTCTTGTTACAGGCACCGACGCCGTTCTAGCGACTTCGCACCCGGTTGGAAAGTCAGCCATGCACCCTTGTATAGGTGCCTTTCCCCTCCAGCACGCCACGGAAACCGCCGGGCTCGTCAAGCGAAAACACGATGATCGGCAGATTGTTGTCGCGCGCCAGTGCAATTGCCGAAGCATCCATGACGCCGAGGTGCTTTTGCAGCACCTCGTCATAGCTCACCGTATCGTAGCGCTTCGCATCGGGGAATTTCTTCGGGTCCTTGTCATAGACGCCATCAACCTTGGTGCCCTTGAAGATCGCTTCGCAGCCCATTTCGTTGGCCCGCAGCGTGGCGGCGGTATCGGTGGTGAAATAGGGGTTGCCGGTGCCCGCCGCGAAGATCACCACCCGCTTCTTTTCAAGGTGGCGGATGGCGCGGCGGCGGATGTAGGGCTCGCAGACCTGATCCATCGGAATTGCCGAAATCACCCGGGTAAAGATGCCCTCGGCCTCCAGCGCCGCCTGCATGCCGAGCGCGTTCATCACCGTGGCGAGCATGCCCATATAGTCGGCGGTGGCGCGCTCCATGCCTTGCGCGGCACCCTGAAGGCCGCGAAAGATGTTGCCGCCGCCGATCACCATGCAGATCTCGATGCCGAGGTCGTGCACCGTCTTCACCTCGCGCGCGATCCGCGCCACGGTTGGCGGATGCAGGCCATAGCCCTGATCGCCCATCAAGGCCTCGCCCGAAATTTTCAGCATCACCCGCTTGTATTCCATTTTTGCCTCGGCCCCCGTGCCCATGCCCATACCCGCCCCCAAGTCTTGTTGTCATCGGCGCGCAAATTGTCGCAAATGACGCGCGGGTTCAACCGCAGCTTGGAGCGATCGCGAAAAACCTTGCGCCAGAACGCCGAAACCCATGATCCCGCAAGCATCGATCCGGCACGGCACGTGCTGATTGCCGGGCCGACCGCAAGCGGCAAATCTGCGCTGGCGCTGGCATTGGCGCGGGCGCAGGGCGGTGTCGTGGTCAATGCCGATGCGCTTCAGGTCTGGTCCTGCTGGCGGGTGCTGACGGCACGGCCGGGCCCCGCCGACGCGGCGCTGGCCCCGCATGCGCTTTACGGCCACATCGGCCCGGGTGCGGAATACTCGGTCGGTCACTGGCTGCGCGAAATGGCGCGGCTTCTTGCCTCGGGGCAAAGGCTGATCGTGACCGGTGGCACCGGGCTTTTTCTTTCGGCGCTGACCGAAGGGCTGGCCGCAATTCCCGCCACCCCGCCCGAAGTTCGCGCCCGTGCCAATGCGCGCATGGCGGCGGAAGGTCCGGGCGCGCTTCTGGCCGAACTCGACCCCGCCAGCGCTGCGCGAGTCGACCGGCTGAACCCGGTGCGCATCCAGCGCGCCTGGGAGGTGCAGGCGGCAACCGGGCGCGGGCTGGCCGCATGGCATGCCGAAACCCCGCCGCCGCTGCTGCCGCTGGCCGCCTGCACCGCGCTTCTGATCGAGACCGACCGAGACCGTCTTGCCGCCCGCATCGACGCGCGCTTTGCCGCGATGCTTGCCGAGGGTGCGCTTGATGAAGTGCGCTCGGTGCTGCCGGTCTGGAACCCTGCCGCGCCCTGGGCGCAGGCGATCGGCGCGCCGGAACTGGTAGCGCATCTGCGCGGCGAAGTGACACTGGCCGAGGCAAGCGCCGCCGCGCAGGCCGCAACGCGGCAATATGCCAAGCGACAGCGCACATGGTTTCGTGGCCGGATGCGCGGCTGGCACAAGATCGTGGGTGCCTGAGCGGGTGCCGGTGCGTTTCCGCTTGCGCTTCTATTTTCTCTTTCAAAATAGGTACTTCGCCGGTATTCTTCGCCTGCTCACTGCCAAGAGGCCCCGATCTTGAAACTTTTCTCAGCTACCCCGCTGTCGCAATTTGCATCCGGCGGCGCAGGCCCGGTGTCGGCTGAGCCCGCCGGAAGGCGCATCATTTCGCTGCTGGAGCCGCCGAGCCAGATCAGGATCGTGCCGATCCAGCGGCTTGCCGCAGGCGGGCGTTGGCGCATCGAGGCGATGCGGGCGCTTTCCGAACCGGTGCTGATGTGGTTCACCCGCGGTCAGGGCCGGATCACGCTTGGCGGTGTCACCCGCGGCTATGGCACCCATAATGCGGTTTTCATTCCTGCCGGGGTGATGCACGGCTTCGAGCTCGGGGCGCAAACCGCGGGGATCGCGCTTTACTTCGGCTCGGGCTGCGATGTGACCTTGCCGCATTCGATCCAGCACCTGCGGATTCGCGAGAGCGGCCCGCAGACCGAACTTTCGGCGATTCTGGAGAACATCCAGCGCGAGATGGAAAGCAAGCGTCCCGGCGCAGACCGCGCGGCGCGCCACCACCTTGGGCTGCTCGGGGTCTGGCTGGAGCGGCAGGCCGAAATTGCCGCCGCCGATGCCAAGCGCATTCCCGCCGCGCGCCGCCTTGCCGCGCGCTACGCGGCGCTGCTGGAGCGCGACTTTCGCACCGGTCTGGGCGTTGCCGACATGGCAGCCGAGCTTGGCGTTACCCCGACGCATCTCAGCCGCGCCTGCCGCGAGGCCTGCGGGCACCCGGCGCATGCGCTTCTGGCAGACCGCAGGCTTTACGAGGCGCGGCGGCTGCTGAGCGAAACCCGCGAACCGGTGAAGGAAATCGCTTCGGTGCTGGGCTTCACCAGCCCGGCCTATTTCACCCGCGCATTTCACGCCTCGACCGGCAAGACCCCCACCGCTTTTCGCCGGGGAGCATGAAGCGAGGCAACGGCGCTAGCCCGCGCCAAAGGCCAGTTCCGCCCGCCATTTGCGCAATCCGGCAAGCAGGCGGTTCGAGCGCGCGAGATAGTCCCCAGCCAGCAGCGCCTCGGCCTCGACCAGATCGCCCTGCTCCACGAGCTTTGCCACCGCGCCTGCGCTTTGGTGAAACGCCTGGTGCAGCCGCGCAATCACCCGCCAGGCCGGGGTTTCGCGGGTGGCCGCGTCAACCTCGGGGCCGTGCAGCCAGGTGCCGAAGGCGCAGGCATGGTCATCGGCGATCTCGGCGGCCGGTTTGCCAAGATCTGCGCCCATGACAGCCCGGCGAAATTCGAGCCGCCATCGGCCGTGCGCTTCAACGGCGAGGGAAATTTGGTCGGACTGGCGGCGGTGAAACATGCAAACTCTCCCAGCAACTGCGGGGCGGAGTTTGGCCGACAAATCTTAAGCGCCGGTTTCCGGCGGCTGGGCAACCTGCCTGTTGCCGCGAAAGCCGGTGGCGATGACGAATTTTTCCGAGCTGTCGGAGCGGCTTGCCGGAGGTTTCACATTCGCCACTTTGGTGAAGTTCTGCTTCAGCTTGGTTTGCAGTTCGGCTTCGGCCCCACCCGCCAGCACCTTGGCCACGAAGGTGCCACCCTCTTCCAGCACGTCAAAGGCAAATTCGGCGGCGGCATCGCACAGCGCGATGATGCGCAAATGGTCGGTGCCCTGATGCCCCGACGCGGCGGCGGCCATGTCTGACATCACCACATCGGCGCGGCCCCCAAGCCAGGCCTTCACCTGCGCCTCGGCACCATCGGCCAGAAAATCAAGCTGATGGATCTGCGCCCCGGCGATCGGGTCAACCGCCTGCAGATCGACGCCAAGCACGGTGCCCTGCTTCTTGCCCGACCTGTCGGCAAGCGCATTCACCCGCGCCACCGCCACCTGGCACCAGCCCCCTGGCGCGCAGCCAAGATCGACCACCCGCGCACCTGGCACGAGAAAGCGGTATTTGTCATCGAGCTCAAGGATCTTGTAGGCGGCGCGGCCGCGGTAGCCTTCCTTTTTCGCGCGCTGCACATAGGGGTCGTTGAGCTGTCGCTCAAGCCAGAGCGTCGAGGAAAGCTTGCGCCCGCGCGCAGTTTTTACCCGCACCCTGAGGTCGCGCTGCCCGCGCCCCGATGCGCCGCCGCCTGCCGGATTTGTCATTTCATATCATCCCGTCTTCGGTAAGCACGCCATCGGCGGCCATTTGAGCGTAAAGCAACCCTTCGCGCAGGCCGCGATCTGCAACCGACAGCTTGTCGGTCGGCCAGACCCGCATCAGCGCCTGCAAGATCGCCGCGCCCGACATGATGAGCGTGTGCCGGTCGCGCCCGATGCGCGGGTCGGCGCGCCGACCTTCCGGGCCGAGGGTCAGAAAACCGCGGATCACCGCGTCGATTTCGGCACTGGTCATCTGCAGGCCGTCAACCTTGGTGCGGTCATAGCGGCGCAAGCCAAGGTGGCAGGCCGCAACCGTTGTAACCGTGCCCGAGGTGCCGATGATCTGGAACCCCGCGCGCGGGCTGCCCGCGAGATAGGGGGTAAAGGAGGCAAGCTTTTCCTCGAAATACCAGCTCATCAGCGCGAACCGGGCGGCATCATCCTCGACGTCGATGAACTGGTCTTTCAGCGTTGCTACGCCTAGCGGCACCGAAATCCAGTCCACCACCCGCGCGGCGGCGCGCGCCCCCTGATCGGCGTTGAACCCGGCGGAAAGCCGCATGATCGCGCGCGCACGTTCCGGCCCCGGCACAGAGGTCAGATCGATCCAGACCAGTTCGGTGGAGCCGCCGCCAATATCGACGACCAGAAGCTGGTCGGTCTTGTCGCTGACCAGCGGCGCGCAGGAGATCACCGCCAGCCGCGCCTCCTCTTCGGGCTGGATGATCTCCAGCGGCAGGCCAGTTTCGCGGGTGACGTGGCGGATGAATTCGCGGGCGTTGCGGGCGCGCCGACAGGCCTCGGTGGCGACAAGTCGCATCCGCGTGACACCGTGCTCCTCGATCTTGCGGCGGCAGATTTGCAGCGCCTGCACGGTCCGCCCCATCGAGGCGCGCCCCAGCCTGCCGGTGGCCTCAAGCCCGTAGCCAAGCTGTACAGCCTTGGAAAAGCTGTCCACGACCAGAAACTGCGCGCCCGCGGGGCGGGCGATCAGCATTCTGCAACTGTTGGTGCCGAGATCGAGCGCGGCATAAAGCTCGCCCGTCGCGGCGGATTGGGTGCCGGGTGGCTCTACCGCCTTCGGGAACGCGCCCGCACCCACGGGACGCCTGGGCGTCATCTGAACGCCCTCCGATTTCAAGTTGCCCTCAAGCTAAGCGCCAGAGCGCCCCAGTGCAAGCCCGGCTTTCAGCCGATGGTGGCGGGGCCGGCCGCCCGAGTGCTGCGCCGCGGCCTAGGGGCTGGGTCGCGGCGTGGCTTCGGCACTGCGCAGCACCGGGCGCACCCGGCGCAGGCGCAGCGCGTTCGACAGCACGAACACGCTCGAAAGCGCCATTGCGCCCGCCGCCAGCACCGGCGAAAGCAGCAGGCCGAAGCCGGGATAAAGCACCCCCGCCGCCACCGGAATGAGCGCCACGTTGTAGCCAAAGGCCCAGCCGAGGTTCTGGCGAATGTTGCGCATGGTGCGCGCCGAAATGTCGAAAGCGTTGACCACGCCGCCAAGATCGCCCGAGATCAGCACCACATCGGCGCTTTCAATGGCAATATCGGTGCCGGTACCAATGGCGATGCCGACATCGGCATGGGCAAGTGCGGGGGCATCGTTGATACCGTCACCGACATAGGCAAGCTTTGCGCCGCCCGCGCGCAACTGCGTCAGTGCCGCCACCTTGCCCGCGGGAAGCACTTCGGCCACCACATGGTCGATGCCAAGCTCGCGGGCGACGGCGGCAGCGGTCGCGGCATTGTCGCCGGTTATCATCGCCACCTTCAACCCGAGCCGATGCAGCGCGGCAACTGCGGCGCGGCTGGAAGGCTTGACCGGGTCGGAAACCGCAATCACCGCCACGGCAACCCCGTCAATCGCGGCGTATAGCGGGGTCTTGCCCGCCTCGGCCAGCCGCGCCCCGCCGGGTGCCAGCGCTGAAATATCGATGTTCTCACGCCGCATCAGCCGGTCCGCCCCGATCAGCACCGCGTGGCCTTCGACCTCGGCCTGCGCGCCAAGGCCGGGGATCGCGGCAAAGAGGGTCGCGGCAGGCAGCGCCAGCGCCTCGGCCCGCGCGGCTGCCACGATGGCCGTGCCAATCGGATGTTCCGACAACTGCTCGACCGCCGCCACCAGCCGCAGCACCTCGGCGCGGTCTTGCCGGGCTGCAAGTTCGAGGTCGGTCAGCATCGGGCGGCCGAGGGTGAGCGTGCCGGTCTTGTCGAGCGCCACGATACCCACCGATTGCAGGCTTTGCAGCGCATCGCCCTTGCGAAACAGCACCCCGAGCTCTGCCGCGCGCCCGGTTCCGACCATGATCGAGGTCGGGGTGGCAAGGCCCATCGCACAGGGGCAGGCAATGATCAGCACCGCCACCCCCGCGACCAGGGCATAGGTCAGCGCCGGGTCGGGGCCGAAGATCAGCCAGACGGCAACTGTCGCCGCCGCTGCCGCCATGACTGCGGGCACGAACCAGAGGGTGATCCGGTCGACCAGACCCTGGATCGGCAGCTTGGCACCCTGCGCCTGTTCGACCATGCGGATGATCTGCGCCAGCATCGTATCGGCACCCACCTTGGTGGCGCGGTAGCTGAAGGCACCGGTGCCGTTCACCGTGCCGCCGACCACCGCATCGCCCGCCGCCTTGGAAACCGGCAGCGGCTCGCCGGTAATCATGCTTTCATCAACGTAGCTCGTGCCCTGCGTTACCTCGCCATCAACCGCCAGCCTCTCGCCGGGGCGCACGCGCAGCAGATCGCCCACCACGATCTGCCCGATCGGCAGATCGACCAGCGCGCCGCCGCGTTCCACCTGTGCGCTTTTCGCCTGCATTCCCACCAGCTTGCGGATCGCCGCCCCGGTGCGGCCCTTGGCGCGGGCTTCGAGAAAGCGGCCAAGCAGGATCAGCACCACGATCACCGCCGCCGCCTCGTAATAGACCGCGCGGCTGCCTGCGGGCAGCAGCGCCGGAAAGAACGTGGCCACCACCGAATAGCCATAGGCCGCCGCGGTGCCGAGCGCCACCAGGCTGTTCATGTCGGGCGCGCCACGCAGCAGTGCCGGAAAGCCCTTGCGGTAAAAGCGCCGCCCCGGCCCGGCCAACACCACGGTGGTCAGCACGAATTGCACGAACCAGCTCATCTGATGGCCAATGACATTACCGACCCAGATGTGGAAAGCCGGGATCAGGTGGCTGCCCATTTCCAGCACGAACACCGGCAACGCCAGCAGCGCCGCGAACAGCGTGAGGTCGCCCAGATGCCGCGCTTCCGCGTCCTTGCGGGCACCGGTGTCGGTGGTGGTCAGTGCCTCGCCCTTGATCGTTGCCGGATAGCCAGCGGCAGCGGCGGCGCGCACCAGCACCTCGGGCATTCCCTGCGCCTCAAGATAGCGCACCTGTGCCACCTCGCTGGCAAGGTTCACCCGAGCCTCGATCACCCCCGGCACCGCCGCCAGTGCCCGCTCCACCCGCCCCACGCAAGAGGCGCAGGACATGTTCTGCACGTCCAGCGACAGCTCGGCGCTGCGCGGGGGATAGCCCGCCTTTTGCAGCGCCGACACGATGCCAAGCGCATCCGCCGGGGCAGCGTAAGCTACCTGCGCCGTTTCGTCGGCAAGGTTCACACTTGCGCTTTCCACCCCCGGCAGCGCGCGCAGCGCCCGTTCCACGCGACCCACGCAAGAGGCGCAGGACATGCCCTCGACGAAAAGCCTGAGCTCTGAATATGCGGTCATACGATCCTCGCTTGGCATCGGTGGCACCCTACATAGGGGTTTGCGCGCGCCAAAGGTCAAGCGGGCACCCGGAGTTTTAGACCGGTCGCGCCGCCGCGTACCCCAAACAAGCTTACAAACTGCGGTGCAAAGCGGTATCACTCGCAAATGCCGCGTGCCTGCTCAAGGCGGGCTGGTTCCGGCGACCTCGCGCGCCTTGCGGGAGACAGAAACCGATGCTGCAAACACGTTCGGTGCTGCGTGACGGCGTTATCCACCCGCCCACCGGGCTTGAGATCATCGTTGCCGATCACTGCAACATCACCTGCCGCCAATGCAATCATGGCTCGCCTGCAATCGGCAAATGGTATGTCTCGCCCGAAGATATCGGCCGCGATCTGGCGATGCTTGCGCGGCATTACCAGCCAGCCTTCCTGAAATATATCGGTGGCGAGCCGTTGTTGCACCCCGACCTGCCCGGCATCCTCAGGGCGGGCCGCGCCTCGGGCATTGCCAGCCATCACATGCTCGTGACCAACGGCATGCTGCTTGACCGGATGCCCGCCGAGGCCTGGCCGCTGCTTGACGAGATCGAGGTATCGCACTACCCCGCAGCCGGCCTCAGCGAAAGCGACCTGGCGCGCCACCGCGCCACGGCAAAGGCGCATGGCGTGCGCTTTACCCTCAACGCCCACGCCGAGTTCCGCCGCACCTTTACCCGGATCCGGAATGACGACGACGCGCTGGTAGAAAAAATCTTCAAGGCCTGCAAACCGGCAAATGTCTGGGGCTGCCACGGGATCTACAAGGGCGCGATCTACCGCTGCCCGCAATCGATCTATGCCCCGCGCCTTGCGGGAACCGAGGACTTCGACGGATTTGTGCTTGCCGAAAGCGCCGATTTCGCGGCGCGGCTGCTGGCGTTTCTGAATGCGCAGCAGCCGCTTGCCTCGTGCCGCTACTGCGTCGGCACCGTGGGCAAGAAAGAGCCGCACATCCTGCTTGGGCGCAAAGTCTGGTCGGCCGACCTCGACATTCCCGCAAGCGAGATGATCGATGCGCGGCTGCTGGCGGAAAGCCTGGAAAATTTCGTGCTCGTGGATGACTGCAAGACGCCGGAGCACCGGATGAAAAAAGCCGGGCGGTTGCAGCGATTTCTGGCAAGACTGCACTACCGGCCCAAACGCCTTCGCAAGGCAACCCACAGACGGCCGGGGCCATGAGGTGGCGCGGTTCTTGCCCGGTCGCCGCTTGATTTTCAGGGTGCGCTCTGCCACTGAATGCAGCGGCAGCAATGCCCACTGCCCGCCCGAAAGCTGATGAAGGTCCGCCACAAAGTGTTCAACCAATCCTACAAGGTCGCAGGGCCCGATATCGTCCACGAGGAATTCGACGGCGATCTGGTGGTGCTCAATCTTGGAACCGGGCGATACTTCGGCTTCAACGCCGCCGCCGCGGCAATCTGGGGCGGGCTGATGGCCGGGGCGCGCCCTGCCCGCTTTTGCGGCCTTGGTCTGGCTGATGCAGAGATCGGCCGTTTTGTCGCGGAACTCGCCGATCTCGGGCTGATCCTGGCTGACCCCGAAGCGGCAGACGCGGCACTGCCCGAAGAAATACGCCAAGCGCTTGCCGCCGCCGTCTCGGCCCCTTCGGTGGAAAGCTATGATGACCTTTCCGATCTGATCGTTGCCGACCCGATCCATGATGTCGATCAGGAAACCGGCTGGCCCCACGGGATCCGGCCGGCATGATGCGGGCGCGCAGACGCACCCCGAACCCGGGTGCCGCGCGGTGAATACCGGCAACCTGATCGAATACCTCGACTGGCTTTTCGCCCATTTCGACGCCGCCTTCGCGCGGGCAAAGGCGCAGGTCTGCGTCACCCTCGGCGGCGCGCGCATCGATTGCCGGACTTCGATTGGCAGCTATGCCGAAACCCTGCGCATTGCCCTGGCCGATGGCGGCGCGCCGATCAGGGCCGATTGCCGCATTCTGGTCGCCTGCGCCGATACGCTCGGCCTGCCCGGATTGCCCGCCTGGGATGAACCATTCTTTCTTGAGCGCGCGGTTGAAGCGGCGCTTTCGGCTACGCGGTATCGGCTGCATCACATGGCCGAAAATGGCTTCTGGCAGTTCTACGACCGCGAAACCGGCCGCGGCCTCCAGTTGCAGCGCACCGCGCGCGACCTGCCGCCCTGGGATGGCGGCTCGCCGCTGCGCAATTTTCTGCACTGGCACATGCGCGGCGCTTCCCGCGCGCTGGTTCACGCCGGCAGCCTCGGGATTGGCGGGCGCGGCGTGTTGCTTTCCGGGCCGGGCGGATCGGGCAAATCCGGCACGGTTCTGGCGGGCATTCTGCACGGCCTCGAAACCGTGGGCGACGACTACGTTCTGGTCGATGTGGCGCAGGCAACCCTTGCAAGGCCCTTGTTCAGAACCCTCAAGACCGACCCTGCGGGCTATGCGCGGCTTCAATTGCAGCACTGGCCCGCAGTCCGGCCCGGTCTGAACTGGCAAGGCAAGCACCAGTTCACCCTCGGCGACATTGGTGCAGCGCCGCAAACTGCGGGTCTGGTGATCGACGCAATTTGCCTGCCGCGCGTCGGCACCGACAGAACCACCCGGTTCGATCCGGTCAGCCCCAAGCAGGCGTTTCTGGCCATTGCGCCTTCAGGCGTTTCGCAGATACCGGGGGATCGCGATGTGTCGTTTGGGGTGTGTGCGGCTCTGGCGCGCCGCCTGCCCGCCTACCAGATGACGCTTGGCCCCGACCCGGGCGAAATCGCACAGGCCATGACAGGCTTCATCGAGGATTTGCGCCCGTGAAAACCAGTGTCATCATTCCCACCTTCAACCGCGCCGCTACCCTGCCGCGCGCCATACATTCCTTGCTTCGCCAGCGCGACGCGGCAGAGCTGGATATTCTGGTCATCGACGATGGCTCGACCGACGAAACCCCGCTGCTGCTTGCCGATCTGATGCGCGAGCACGCCGAGATCCGCATGCTACGGCAACCCAACACCGGGGTCGCGGGGGCGCGCAACGCGGGGCTTGCGCATCTGCTGCCTGAAACCGAATTCGTCACATTCCTTGATTCCGACGATATCTCGCCCCCCGGCCGCTTCGCAGCCGACCTGCCCCGCCTGCGCGCCGCCCCCGGCGTGGCGCTGAGTTACGGGCGGATGATGCTGGTGGACGCAATCGACCCCGAAACGCTGCTGCCCACCAGCACTGCGAAACGGGCCGATATTGTCGGCATCCACCTTTCCTGCGCGATCTTCCGGCGCGCGCTTGTCGAGCGGATCGGCAGCTTTGATCTGACGCTTCGGCAGGCGGAAGATACCGATTACCTGCTGCGCGTGTTTGAATCCGGTGCCGAATTCATCCAGACCGAAACGCTTTGCGTGTATTATCTGCGTCACCCGGAAAACATGACGCGCAATACCGAAGAGGCGATACGGTACTTTGCGCTCGCGGTGCTGAAATCCATCCGGCGGCGGCGCGCCGACCCGGGCATCGTGCTTCGCAAACCGGATTTTGCCCTGAAGTCGCTGGTCGAGATCGGATATTTCTGATGCAACCTTACGGTGTCGTGATCCCCGCCTACAATGCCGCCCGCACGCTTGCGGAAGCCCTCGAGTCCGTGCTTGGCCAAAGCGTGCCGCCAGCCGAGGTTGTGGTTGTCGATGACGGCTCAAGCGATAACACGGCCACGATAGCGGCCGGGTTCGCGCCACGGGTGCGGGTGCTGCGCCAGTCAAACACCGGCCCCGGTGCCGCCACCACCCGCGGCGTGCAGGAAATCACCTCGCCGATCCTTGCTTTTCTGGATGCCGACGATCTCTGGCTGCCGGGAAAGATGCAGGTGCAGCTTCAAGTGCTGCACGACAACCCCGACCTTGCACTGGTCAGTTGCCGGATGCGGCAGTTTCGCCACGGCGTGCCCGACGATGGCACCGGCGAAGAACGCGGCGGGCTTTTGCGCCCCTGTGTGGTGTTGCGGCGTGCGGTTTTCGATGCGGTCGGGCCAGTGCTCGATCTGCCGGGAAACCGCGGCGACATGGTGGACTGGTTTGCACGGCTGCGTGCCGGCGGGCACCGGACCATGGAGCTTGACGAGGTTCTGGCGCTGCGCCGCATTCTGCCGGGCAGCCTTTCGCATGGCCGTGCGGCCGGGCGCGACATCGGCTACCTGAAAGTGGCGCATCTGGCGCTGCTACGAAACCGCCGCGCCGCAACTGACGGGGAACAGGGTTGATCATGGCGCAACCGCCCGCCATTTCGCGCAGGTTTCCAGCCATCGGCTGGGCATGGCCATCGGGCGCGCTTGATCTCTTGATCCGGGCGGCGGTTTGCCCTGACCCAATCGAAGGGCGGCAGGCATTTCTTGACTGGCTCGCCACCAACACCATCGATAGCGCCGGGTTCCGCGAGCACCGGCTGCTTGCCTCGATTTCCGAGCGCTATGGCAAAGACCTTTCGGCGCTCCCCGAGCACGCGCGCCTCGTCGGGTTGCAGCGGCATTTGTGGACCCGCTCACGCATGGCCCTTGCCGATGCGCTGCCGGTGCTCAAGGGGCTGGGGGAAGCGGGTGTTTCGGTCATGCTGATCAAGGGCGGGTCGCGGATCGCCGCCCATGCCGATGACCAGCGCGCCCGGGTTGCGCATGACCTCGACATTCTGGTGCCGCCCGCCGATTTCGCCCGCGCAATCGACATATTGTCGGATCTCGGCTGGGGCGCATCCAGCGGCGAATCGCGGCTTTGCCTCAAGGCGCGCGCCGGGGCGGTTCGGGCGATGAACTTTTACGGCGAGCGGTTTGGCGACATCGACCTGCACCAATGGGGCTTCGGCGCGGCAGCCCCGCTGCCGGATGCGGAGGCAGCACTTTGGCAAAATGCCCGCAGCGCCTCCTTTTTCGGGGTGCCGGTGCAGATTCCCTCGCCGACCGACAGGCTGGCACTGGCAATCTGCCACAGCGGCCTTGATGCCCATGCGCACAGCGACTGGCTGGTTGATTGCGCGCAGCTGATTGTTGCTGGCGAAATCGACTGGGAAAGGCTTCTTTCCACGCTCGCCGCCGCCGATGCGCTGGTGCCCGCGCAGGTCGCGCTTTCCTACCTGCATGATGAGGTTGGTCTGGCGCTGCCGGACGCGTTCCTGTCGCGGCTGCTGGCGGAACCCGCGCCGGGCCCGATGCAGCGGATATCGGACCTCTTGCAGGCCAAGCCACGGGCGGAATGGCGCGCGTGGTCACGCCTTGCGCGCGGAATTGCCAAGCAGTTGCGGCTCTTGCTCGGGCACAAGGCCAGGCCCGCGCCTCAGCCGCTGCAAGGTCGGATCCGGGCCGCGAAGGCCGCGTCGCCGAACTCGGCACTCGCCACGCATGTCCGCCTGCGCGATCTGCCCACCCAATCCGCCGGGGCCACCCGCTTTCACCTTGAGCTTGAGGTGCATATGCCGGGGCTGCCGCGGCGGGTCGAATTCGAGCTCAACACCGAGACCCGCCACCTCGCGCGGCTGCGCGCGCGCAGCCTGCGGCGGCTAAGCGGCGCGGCGCGGATCAGCTTTGACGGCGAGGTTGACCTGCCCGAAGGCGACTATGGGCTTTGGCTTGAAGCGCGACCGGGCCGCCATGCGCGCGCCGCCACTACCCCTGACGATGCGGCGCGTTACGCCGCGTTACGGTTTCTGGTGGTGTCGTTCACCTGGCAACCGGTTGCACCTGCCGGGCAAGCCGAGTGACCCATCAGCCCTTGACCCGGTGCGCCATTTCATGCGGTATCCGGCGGGCGCGCCAAGGCTGGCATGAGCGCATTGCAAGGGCAGGATGATGGACTACGGAAAAACCGGGGCACCGCCAAAGCCCAAGAACACACCGCGCCACACCGAGCATAACGCCAAGGGAACCGAAAAGAACCCCTTTGGCGAAAGCGCGCGGAAAACCGAATTGCTCACCCGGATGCAAGCCGCTGCGGCGGCTCGGAAGAAGGGCTGATCGCGTCGGCAGGTGCCTGGCGGCCATTTCGCCGCAATCCGCGATCAGTGCGCACTCGGCGCGGGCTTGCGGGCAGTCTCCGCCGCCGCCTTGCCCGAAAGCTCCTCCAACGCCCGTGACGCCCCCCGCAAGAGCGGCAGCAGCGTGGCTTGCAACGAATGATAGATGTCGGGTTTGCCGAAGAACTGCCGCTCGACCGGCGCTCCCGCCGCGTCGATCTCGGGAAACCAGCCGCCGCGCGCATGATCGATCAGGCGGGCATCGGCAAAGGTCCAGAGCCGCCGATACCAGGCCTCATCCGCCGCGCGCGGATCGAGCTTGAGCAGCGTCGCCATTGCCCCGATCGCCTCGGTCACCGGCCACCAGTAGCGGTCGGCAATGGCAACGCCGCCTTTAGTGTCAAGCGTATAGGCAAAGCCGCCATCCGGCAGCCAGGCATCGGCAAGCGCGCGGTCAACCAACTGCCGCGCAATTTCCACCGCGTCACCCGGCGGGCGGCCACTCAGATCCCAGTGCTGCAGGATGAGACGGCCAAGCTCGAACGAATGGCCGGGTGTGGTGCCTGCGGGGCGAAACATCGGATTGCCGCTGTAGTCCGGATCGACCTGCCAGCTTTCGGTGTAGTGCTCGGGCAGGCGCCAGCCATGCGCCGGGGCAATGCGGCGCAGGAAGAAATCGAGAATGCGGCCTGCGCGCGCCAGAAACACCGGGTTGCCGGTCGCCTCATAGGCAGCAAGCATTGCCTCGGCACCGTGCATGTTGGCATTCATGCCGCGATAGGTTGAAAAGGGCTGCCAGTCGCGGCGGAATTCATCGCGCAAAAGGCCGCGCGCTTCATCCCAGAAATGGCTGTCGATGACCCGCGAGACATCGGCAACAAGCCGATCCGCATCGGGGTGTCCTACCTGCGCGGCGCTTGCCGCCGCCAGCAACACGAAGACATGGCCATAGGCGAGCTTGCTGCCATCGGCCGCCGCCCCGTCCTGCACCGACCACGAATAGCCGCCGTGCTCGCCGTCGCGGTGGGCGCGCCAGAGAAAGCCCATTCCCGCATCGATGATCGCGCTGGCCCCGGTATCACCAAAGGCCTGCCCGAGCGCATAGGCATGCACCAGCCGGGTTGTGGTGTGCAGTTCCTGCGGACCGCCGCAGCGCGGTGTGCCATCATGGTTCAGCACATCAAAGCCGCCATCCGGGCGCAGGCTGGCCCGGAAGAAATCAAGCTGTCGCCACGCCTCGGTGTTCAGCCAGGCCCGGTGCAGTGGATCCGCCAGCCAACTGCCGCTGCTCGCTTCGGTTCCGATCGCGCTTCTGGGGCACATGAGCGTTTCCCTGCTATTACCTGCGCTCGATAGCAAATCCCGCCGCGGGCTGCCATTGGTCTTGCGTGGCGGCGCAGGTCGGCCCTAACCGAGCGCATAGCCTGCTCCGCGCACGGTGCGGATCGGGTCGGCACCGCCGCTGCGCCCAAGCACCTTGCGCAGGCGGCCGACATGCACATCAACCGTGCGGGTATCAACGTAGATGTCGCGCCCCCAGACCCTGTCGAGCAACTGCTCGCGGCTCCAGACCCGGCCCGGACGTTCCAGAAAGGTGGCAAGCAGGCGGTATTCGGTGGGTGCCAGCGCCAGAAGCGTTTCGGCGCGGGTCACCCGATGGGTTTCCGGGTCAAGCCGGATGTCACCCCATTCCAGCGCCTGTCCGACCACCGCGGGGCGGGTGCGGCGCAGCAGCGCGCGAATCCGTGCCATCACCTCACCAAGCGAATAGGGTTTGCTCACATAGTCATCGGCCCCGGTCTCAAGGCCGCGAACCATGTCGGTTTCTTCCGAACGGGCCGAAAGCATCAGCACCGGCAGATCGCGGGTGGCGGCGCGCGCCTTGAGGCGACGGCAAACCTCAAGCCCCGAGACATGCGGCATCATCCAGTCGAGCACCACCAGATCGGGCGCGCGTTCGGCGACCATCGCCAGCGCCTCTTCGCCATTCGTGGCAGTTACCACGTCGTAACCCTCGGCTTCGAGATTGTAGGCCAGAAGCTCGCGTTGCGCCGGCTCATCTTCGACCAGCAGCACCGTTGCCCGCGCCACCGCGGCCATCAGAGCCCCCTGCCCGGTTGGCCAAGCGTGGCACCCTCGTCCTTGGGCCTTTCCTCACCCGGAAGCGCGCCGGAAACGAGGTAGATCACCTGTTCGGCAATCGAGGTTGCATGGTCACCGACACGCTCGATGTTCTTGGCAATGAAATGCAGGTGCAGGCAGGGCGAAATCAACCGCGGGTCGGCCATCATATGGGTCACGAATTCCCGAAACAACGCGCCATACATCTGGTCCACTTCCTCGTCGCGGGCCCGCACCTCGCGCGCAAGCTCGGCGTCGCGGCGCGCATAGGCATCAAGCGCATCGCGCAAAAGCAGCCCCACCTGCCGCGCCATGCGCCGGATCGAGCCCGCCGCGCCTTCGACACGGGGCATTTCGGCCAGCACCAGCGACCGCCTGGCGAGGTTCTTGGCATAATCGCCGCAGCGCTCCAGCGCGCTCGCTATCTTCATCACCGTCAGGACGGTGCGCAGATCCCCCGCCGTTGGCGCGCGCAAGGCGATCACCTTCGCGCATTCGGCATTGATCTCCTCTTCCAGCGCATCGAGTGCCGCGTCGCCTGCCCGCACCCGTTCTGCCAGTTCGCCATCGCGCGCCTCCAGCGCGGTTGCGGCGTCGTTCAGCGCGGCCTCTGCCAGCCCGCCCATCTTCATCACCAGCGCCTGGATGCGTTCCAGATCCCGGTCAAAGACGGCAGCGATATGTTCGTGGGTCATCTGGGCCTCCCTCAGCCGATCCGTCCGGTAATGTAGCTTTCGGTACGCGGGTCGCTCGGGCTGGTGAAAATCTGCCCGGTTTCGCCGAATTCCACCAGCGATCCGAGGTGGAAGAAGGCGGTTTTCTGGCTCACCCGCGCCGCTTGCTGCATCGAATGGGTGACAATGACCACCGAAAAGCTCGCGCGCAATTCGTCGATCAGCTCTTCGATCTGCGCCGTGGCGATCGGATCGAGCGCCGAGGCCGGCTCGTCCATCAGCAGGACTTCGGGCGCGGTGGCAATGGCGCGGGCAATGCAGAGCCGCTGCTGCTGGCCGCCCGAAAGCCCGGTGCCGGGCGTCGCCAGCCGATCTTTCACCTCGCCCCAGAGCGCCGCGCGGCGCAGCGAGGTTTCGACAATCTCGTCAAGATCTTCGCGGCGGCGCGCCATGCCGTGGATGCGCGGCCCGTAGGCGACATTCTCGTAGATCGATTTCGGAAACGGGTTCGGTTTCTGAAACACCATGCCGACCTGCGCGCGCAGCTGCACCGGGTCCACCGAAGGCGCATAGATATCTTCGCCGTCAAGCGTGATTCTGCCTTCGACGCGGCATCCCGCAATGGTGTCGTTCATCCGGTTGAGGCAGCGCAGAAAGGTCGATTTGCCGCAACCCGACGGGCCAATGAAGGCGGTGACGGTGGCAGGCGCGATGTCCACGCTGACATTGAAGAGCGCCTGCGTGCTGCCATAATGCACGTTGACGCCGGAGGCGGTCATTTTTGGGGTCTGCATCGAATTCTCCGGGGTCACCATTTGCGCTCGAACCTCGCGCGAAGGAAAATCGCCAGCGCGTTCATCGCGGCGAGAAAGGCAAGCAGCACGAGGATTGCCGCCGAGGTGCGGGAAACAAAACCGCGCTCCGGGCTATCGGCCCAAAGGAAGATTTGCGTCGGCAACGCGGTCGATGCGTCAAACGGCGTCGCCGGGGCAGCGGTGAGAAAGGCGTTCATGCCGATCAGCAACAGCGGCGCGGTTTCGCCCAGTGCCTGCGCCAGCCCGATGATGGTGCCGGTCATGATGCCCGGCATCGCCAGCGGCAGCACATGGTGGAATACCACCTGCTGGCGCGAGGCACCAATACCCATTGCCGCTTCGCGGATGCTGGGCGGCACCGCAATCAGCGCCGCGCGGGTGGCTATGATGATGGTCGGCAAAGTCATCAGCGCCAGCGTCAGGCCGCCGACGAAGGGCGACGAGCGCGGCATTCCGAACCAGCCCAGAAACACCGCCAGTGCCAAGAGGCCGAACACCACCGAGGGCACTGCCGCGAGGTTGTTGATGTTGATCTCGATGATGTCGCTCAACCGGCTTTTCGGTGCGAATTCCTGAAGGTAGATCGCGGCACCGATACCGAGCGGAAAGGCGAGCAGAAAACAGGTGGCAAGCGCGTAGAACGACCCGACCAGCGCGCCGCGCAGCCCGGCAAGCTCGGGAAAGCGCGAATCCGCATTTGTCAGCAGCGCCCAGTTGATCGGGCGGCTCACCAGACCCTGGGCGGCGAGCGTGTCGAAGGCCGCGATTTCGGCATTGTTCAGGCGGCGGTTCGCTTCGGGCGTGTCGCGCAGCACCAGGCCCTTGTTGAGCTGGTCAAAGGGGTCCGAAACCGGCACCGTCAGGGTCACGCTGCGGCCGATCAGGCTCGGGTCGGCAACCACCGCATCGCGCAGCCGGAACTGCGCGGCATTGGAAAGAATGCTCGAAAGCTTGCGCGCCTCGGCGGCGGGCAACGCAGGCAGCGCCGCCTGCATCGCGTCCTGCACCAGCGCCCGGTAGTTGCCCCGGGCGATTTCCTCGGGCTTCACCCGCTCGGCGCTGACCGGGAATTCAATGCGGATATGGGTCTGGGTAAAGGCCTGCCAGCCGGTCGCAACCAGCGAGCCAATAAGCAGGAACAGCATCAGGGCCGCCAGCGCCAGCGCGGAAAAACCCAGCGCCCGCAGCGTGAATTCGCGGCGCCTGCGACGGCGTAGCAAGCCCGGGTTGAAACGCGTCATGGCTTCTTTCCCTCAGTCATAGATTTCGCGGTATTTGCGCACCAGCCGCAGCGCCAGCACGTTGATGGCGAGCGTCACCAGAAACAGCATCAACCCCAGCGCGAAGGCCGCCAGCGTCTTGGGGTTGTCAAATGCGGTGTCGCCAATCAGCAGGGTAACGATCTGCACCGTCACCGTGGTCACGCTGTCGAGCGGGTTGATGGTCATCCGCGCAATCAGCCCGGCGGCCATCACCACGATCATGGTTTCGCCAATGGCGCGGCTCACTGCCAGCAGCACCCCCCCGGCAATGCCGGGAATGGCGGCGGGGATCAGCACCTTGGTAACGGTTTCCGCACGGGTTGCGCCGAGCGCCAGGCTGCCGTCGCGCAGGGCACGCGGCACCGCCGAAAGCGCATCGTCGGCAAACGAGGCGATGAAGGGGATAAGCATGATCCCCATCACCCCACCCGCCGCCAGCGCGGTGTTCGGTGCCACGGCAATGCCCCAGGCCGAGGCCGCCGAGCGCAGCGCCGGGGCCACGGTCAGAACCGCGAAGAACCCGTAAACCACGGTTGGAATACCGGCGAGCATTTCGAGCAGCGGCTTGGCCACGGAACGCAGTCTGGGGGAGGCGAATTCATTGAGATAGACCGCGGAAAACAGTCCCACCGGCACCGAAAAGCCCATTGCAACCACGGTTATGACCAGCGTTCCAAGAATGACCGGCAGCCAGCCGAACGCCCCCGCCCCGGCGACCTGATCGGCGCGCATCGGGATCTGCGGCTCCCAGTTGGTGCCAAACAGGAATTCGGTAAACGGCACCATCGAGAAAAACCGCGCGCTCTCGAAGGCGAGCGAGGCCACGATGCCCGCGGTGGTGAAGATCGCCGCCAGCGCACAAAGCACCATCAGCCCATGCAGGATGCGCTCGACGCGCTGGCGGGCGCGAAACGCTGCAGAAACCTTGCGGCGCGCCATGAACAGGGCGAAGGCCGAGGCAAGCGCGACTGCAGCGAAAAGCAGGGCGCGCGAGGTCTGCGTCAGGGTGCCGAGATATGCGGCGGCTTCGAGCTTCCAGGGTTCCGGGGTGCCGAACACTTGGCCGCGCGCGATCGAGCCAATTTCGGAGCGCATCAGCGCCCGGGTGCCGCCATCAAGACCCGCCGCGACCGCCTCAGGCAGCGACGCCAGCACCAGCCAGTCGATCACCGCGCCTTGCAGCGCCAGCCAGACGAGAATGAGCACCATGCCCGGCACCGCAACCGCCAGCGCCGAGCTGGCACCGTGATAGGCCGGCAGCGAATGCAGCTTTGCCCCGCGACGCCAGACTGCCGCGGCAGCATGCCGGTTCCAGAACCAGCCAGCCAGGCTGGCAATGAACAGCAGCAGGAATGCGGCAGCGGTCATGCGGGGCTCGCGAAGCAGGAGTGCAGGGGTGCCGCCCGCACCATTGGCGCGGGCGGCAGAGTTGGCATCACTTCGCGGGGGCGGCCATCGGCGTCGCCGCAATCACGCTGGCCTGCACGGCGGCAAGCAGGTCAGGTGCCAGCACGGTCAGCCCGCGCTCTTGCAGGTAGCCACCATCGGCAAGCGCAGCTTCGGAAACCAGTTCCTCAATGAACTCGGGAAGCCCGGCGATCACGCTGCGGTGTGCGTTCTTGATATAGACATAGAGCGGACGCGCCACACCGTAGCTGAAATCGGCAATCGTCTCGGCACTCGGCACCACGCCATCGACCGCGATCCCGGCAAGCTTGTCGGCGTTCTCGTAGAGGAACGAGTAGCCGAAGATGCCAATCGCCGAAGGATCAGCTTCGATCCGCTGCACGATCAGGTTGTCGTTCTCGCCCGCTTCCACGAACGGCCCATCCTGGCGCATCCGCGAGCAGCTGTCGGTCAGGAACGTGGCTTGCTGGTCGGCCGGCAGGGCCTTGTAGTAGTCGAGTTTCTTGCAGCCGTCGTGCATGACCAGTTCGACAAACGCATCGCGGGTGCCCGAAGTGGGCGGCGGGCCATAGGCAAGAATGGCGGTATCGGGCAGGCTCGGGTCGATCTCGGACCATTTCTTGTAGGGGTTGGCGACCCAGGCACCGTTCACCTCGGTTTCCGCAGCAAGCGCCTGATAAATCTGCTTTTCAGTCAGCGCCCATACAAACGGGCTGTTGCGCGAAACGGCCAGGCTCAGGCCATCATAGCCGATCAGCACTTCGGTGATGTCGGTCACGCCATTGGACGCGCAAAGCTCGAATTCCGATTTCTTGATGGCGCGCGAGGCACCGGTGATATCGGCATGATCCTCGCCCAGACCGGCGCAAAACAGCTTGAAGCCGCCGCCGGTCCCCGTCGATTCGATCACCGGCGACGGTTTGCCGGTGACATTGACAAAGTTCTCTGCAACCGCTTGCGAATAGGGAAACACGGTCGACGAACCGACCAGGCGAATTTGTTCGCGCGCCACGGCAGCGGTTCCCGAAACCGCGGTCATCGCCAGCACCGAGATCGCCAGTTTGAAATTGGACATTAGGTTCTCCTGTCAACTCGACCACCAGGAGCGGCAGTCTTGCGGCTTGGCTAATCGAGACGCGCAATGCTTTTGCGACGGCAAGGTAACAGTTTCATGACATGCGCCGGGATCCGGGCGGCGGTGGCGGAGGCCAGCGCTACTCGGCCGGCAGGATCACCGTGAAGGTGGAACCCTTGCCCGGCGCACTGGCGATCACCAGCCTGCCGCGGTGCCGCTGCACGATGTGCTTGACGATGGCGAGGCCCAGCCCGGTTCCGCCCTTGGTCCGCGAACGGTGTGTATCGACACGATAAAACCGCTCGGTCAGCCGCGGGACATGCTCGGGCGCAATGCCCTCGCCGCGGTCGGTCACATCAACGGCAAGCGCGGGTCCGCGCAGCGCGGGATCATGCGGCACCGACCGCAGGGAAAACGAAACCTGGCCGCCGCCGCCATATTTCACCGCATTCTCGATGAGGTTGAAAAACACCTGCGCAAGCTGATCGGCGTCGCCACGCAGCCAGGCGGGGCCCGCCGCACCCTCCGCGACGATGCTGACCCCGGCCTGCTCGGCGGCCGGGCGCAGCGATTCGCTGACACCCGTCAGCACCGCCGCCAGATCGACCCGCGCCGTCGGCCGCACCCGCTCTTCCGCTTCGACCCGGCTCAGTTGCAAGAGATCGCGCACCAGCCGGTTCATCCGCTCGGCCTCGCCCGCCATCACCGCCAGAAACCGCGAGCGCGCGGCAGGGTCATCCCTTGCCGACCCCTGAAGGGTTTGGATGATGCCGAGCAGCGCGGTCAGCGGGGTGCGCAACTCGTGGCTCACATTAGCCACGAAATCACGGCGGAACTGGCTGATCTGCTCGGCCTCGCTCACATCCACGAGGCTGGCGAGCACGCAGTTGCGGCCATCGCCTGCCACCGGCCGCACCTGCACCCGATAGACGGTCTCGCGCGAGGGGCCGCTGTGCACATGCTGCGCCTGCCCCTCCTTGCCTTCGCGCAGCGCCGCTTCGATGGCAGCCAGCGGCCCGGGCTGGCGCAGTGCCAGAGCATAGTGACGGCCGACCTGCTCGGCACCGAAAAGCGCGCGCGCCGGGGCGTTGGCCGCCTCGATGCGCGCGTCGTCACCGATCAGAAGCAGCGGATGCGGCACCGCTTCAAGGAGCGAATCGACAAATTGCGACCTCATGCCAACCCCCAAATGTTCGCGCGCCCGACATAGCAGGTTTGCCGCAAAGGTCAGCCATTTCCGTTCATGCGCGCAATCGCGGCCGCGCCTGTCACTCCGCCGCCGAAAACTGCCTGGCGGCGAAAAGCCCGGAACCGATCAACCCCCGTGCCCCTCCCACGCGCGAAAGCGCCAGCGCCGCAGTGCCCGCGCCCGCATCGAGGCAATCGGAAAGCGACGCGCCAGCAAGCCAGGCGTCAAGAAACCCGGCGTTGAACGCATCCCCCGCCCCGACCGTATCGACCACCCGCTGCGCCAGCGCCGGACGCCGCAAGCTGGTGCCATTCTGGATCGCCTCTGCCCCCGCCGCACCATCCTTGATAACCACCAGCGGCGCATGCTGCGCGATCGGCGCATGGCGCATGAGCGCGCGGGCTTCGGCACGGTTGGGCAGGAACACATCGACCCCGGCAAGCAGCGCCACACTATCGGGCCGCGCCAGCACCGCCGCATCCCATGCGCAATCGGCTGAAACCGAAAGCCCCGCGGCGCGGGCCTGCGCCACCACCTCGGGGGCCTCGGCAAGCGTCGCAAGTTCGCCCAGATGCAGGTGACGGTAGCGCCCCGAAGCGATCGCCTCGGCGAGCGTGGCGGGCACCGCGGGGCCACCGCGATGGGTCAGAAAGGCCCGGTCGCCGCCACTGACCATGGCAACGGTGATCTGCGCCGCTGCCCCCGGCGGTGCGGCGGGGCACGCCGCAAGATCAACGCCGGATGCGGCAAGCTCTGCCGCAATCGCGGCATCGAACGGCGCGGCGGGCAGCAGCGCCGCAAGCCCGCTTGGACGCCCGAGTGCCGCCAGATAGGCGGCAGTGATATAGGCACCACCGCCTGCCGCCAGCACCAGCGTTTCGGCATAGACCTCGGCATCATTCGACGGCAGCCCGGAAAGCCCGCTCATCACGATGTCGCAATAAAGCCGCCCGGTGCAAAGTACGGCTTCGGATCGGCTGCTGGCGCTCACCGCACCGCCTCTCCGGTCGGGGCAAAGAAATGCAGGTTGGCGGTATCGGCGGCAAGATGCACGCGCGCCCCGACGGCGGGCGGCGAACGACCATCGGCGGTGGCAATCAGATCGCGCCCGCCGATATCGATATGGGCAAGGGTTTCGCTGCCGAGCGGCTCCAGCACGCTGACAATGCCTGCAAAAAGCGCCGGTTCCGCGCTGACCAGCAGATCATCCGGGCGAATGCCGACCGTCAGATCCGAGCCGTCGGGCAGCGGCAGCGTGGCCTTGATGCTTTGGCCGGCAACGCTGATCTGCCCGCCCGCATAGCGCGCGGGCAGCATGTTCATCGACGGCGCCCCGATGAATTGCGCGACAAAGATATTGGCGGGCTGGTGAAACACCTCCGCAGGCGTGCCGACCTGCTGGATGCTGCCATCCTTCATGATCACGATCCGGTCGGCCATCGTCATCGCCTCGACCTGATCGTGGGTCACGAAGATGACCGTGGTGCCAACCCGCTGGTGCAGCTTCTTGATCTCGAGCCGCATCTGGGTGCGCAATTGCGCATCGAGGTTGGAAAGCGGCTCGTCGAACAGGAACACCGCCGGGTCGCGCACCATCGCCCGCCCGATCGCCACCCGCTGGCGCTGGCCGCCCGAAAGCTGCGCGGGCTTGCGTTCAAGGTAATCGGTCATCGAAAGAATGGCGGCAACCTCATCGATGCGCCGGTTCCGGTCCGGTTTTGACAATTTCGAGGTGCGCAGGCCAAAGCCGATGTTCTTGCGCACCGTCATGTGCGGGTAGATCGCGTAGTTCTGGAAGACCATGGCAATGTTGCGGTCTTTCGGTTCGAGGTGGTTCACTGCCCGGTCGCCTATCCAGATTTCACCCGCGCTCACCTCTTCCAGCCCGGCGATCATCCGAAGCGTGGTGGATTTGCCGCAGCCCGAGGGGCCGACGAACACCACGAATTCACCGTCGGCGACATCGAGGCTGATTGCGTGCAGCACCTCGGTCTTGCCGTAGGCCTTGACCAGATTGCGCAGGGAAACGGTGGCCATGGGTTACTCCGGTTGAAGGCGGGCAAAAGCCGCGTCGCGGGCGATTTCAGCGGTGCGGATGCGGGCGGTGCGGGCGGCAACGCTGGCCGCCAGCGCTTCGGCATCGCCAGAATAGGCGGCAAGCGCCTCTTCCATCGGCACTGGCGCGGGGCCGCCGAAACGGGCGCGCAACGCCACGAAGCGGGCCGGGCTGACTGCCTCGGCGTAGGCGGCGGCATCAAGCGCGGGGGCGCGGCCGGTTTCTGCCCGGAACGCCTCGGCAAAGGCAGCAAAGCCCGCGCCGAGCGGTTGGCCGGCGGCAATGACCGCGCGCGCGGTGCGGGCGGCAACTTCATGTGCCTGTCGAAAGCTCAGGCCTTCGCGGCGCACCAGCGTATCGGCAAGTTCGGTCACCGTCACGCAGGCCGCATCCATGTTCGCCGCCACCCTGTCGGCGCGCACCGAACAGGCCGGGATCAGCGCGGCCAGCAACGAAAGCACCCTTGCGGCAGAATCAAACGCCGCATAGCCTGCCACCTGCACCTCGCCCTCGCTGTCGTTCATGTCGGTGAAGGGGGTGTTGTGCATGGTATTGACCACCGCATCGCAGCGCCCCACGGTCATCGAGGCAAGGTGGCGCAGGTGTTCGATCGGCACCGGGTTGCGCTTTTGCGGCATGATCGAGGAAATCTGCACGAAGCTGTCGGGCACATGAAGCTGGCCGACCTCGAAGGCGGTCCAGAATTGCAGGTCCTGCACCACGCGGCCCAGATGCAGGAACATCAGCTTGATCGCCGAATAAAGCCCGGTGACGTAATCGACCGAGGCAATGCAGCCGTAGGAGTTGCGCAGGGGGGCGGCGAAGCCAAGCAGCTCTGCCATGCGGTGGCGGTCAATCTCGAAGCCCGAGGTGGTGATCGCGGCAGCCCCCATCGGGCAAAGGTCGAGCGCATCGCGCGCCGCTGAAAGCCGGGCAATGTCGCGCAACAACACCTCGATGGCGGCACCGAGGTAATGGCCGAATGTGGTCGGCTGCGCCGGCTGGCCGTGGGTGTAGGCCACAATCAGCGTATCGCGCTCGCGCCGCGCTGTCGCAATGAGAGCCCCGGCCAGCGCCAGCGCCTGCGCCTGAAGCCGGTCGGCATGGCCGCGCAGCACCATCTTGAACACCGTATGATCCATGTCGTTGCGCGAACGCGCGGTGTGCAGCGCCCCGGCCACATCCGGGCCAAGGCGGCGCTTCAGTTCGGCCTCGACCAGAAAGAAATAATCCTCGTGCTCGCCGGTGTAGGTGATTGCAGGCAGGTCAAGCTCGGCATCGATGGCGGCAAGTGCCCCGGCCAATGCGGCGGCGGTGGCACCCGGCAGGATGCCGACCTCGGCCAGCATCACCAGATGCGCGCGGTTGATGGCGCGCACCGGCCCGGCGTAATGCGCCTTGGCGGCATCGAAAAGCGGTGCCAGAACCGTGTCGCGGTAGGTCGGATCGGGAAAACTGGTGGTGTCGATCATCCCTTCAACCCCGCCATGGCAATGCCGCGAATGATGTAGCGCTGGAAGATCAGGAACACGATCAGCGTGGGAATCGTCGCAAGCGCCGCGCCGGTCATGATCAGTTCCCAGTCCACCGTCTGCTCGACAGAGAAAGTGGTCAGCCCCACCGGCAGCGTGTAAAGACTTTGGCTGTTGGTGACGATCAGCGGCCAGATGAACGCGGTCCAGTTGCCCAGGAAAATGAAGATCGCCAGCGCCGAAAGCGCGGGCGTGACCATCGGCAGCGCCACCGACCACCAGATCTGGAACTCGTTCAGCCCGTCAATCCGCGCCGCCTCCAGAAAGTCATCCGGCACGGTCTCGAAGAACTGTTTCATCAGGAAGGTGCCGAACGCGGTCATCATGCCGGGAAACATGATGCCCCAATAGGTATCGAGCCAGCCAAGCGTGCGCGACATGAGATACCACGGGATCACCAGCATTTCGGTGGGGATCATCAGCGTCGAAAGGATCGCGATGAAAACGATGTAGCGGCCGCGAAAGCGGAACTTGCAAAGCGCATAGCCGACCAGCGCATCAAAGAACACCGCCGAGACGGTGGTGCAGGTGGCAATGATGAACGAGTTCAGGAACCAGCGGTAAAACCGCCCGTCGGAAAGCACATAGGTGTAGTTTTCGGCCGTCGGCTCCTTCGGGATGATGTTGAGGTTATACATCTCGTAGGGGTATTTGAGCGAGGCCGACAGCATGTAGACAATCGGCATCACCATGACGATCGCGCCCATCGCCAGCAGCGTCCAGCGGATGATGGCGGCGGGGTCGCGCGGGCCGCGGGGGCTGGTGGGCGCGCGCAACAGCGCGTCGGCCGAGGCGCGGATCTGGGTATCTGCCATCTCAGCGGTCCCTCATCAGTCGCAGTTGCACGAGGCTGACGGTCAGCAGGACCGCGAACAATACCACCGTCTGCGCCGCCGCATAGCCCATGTCAAAGCTGGAAAACGCAGTCTGATAGATCATCAGCACCAGCGGCTTGGTGCTGTTCAGCGGCCCGCCCGGGTTGTTGGTGGTCATGTTGAACACCTGATCGAAGATCCGCAGGAAGCTGATCGACGAAAACACCACCAGAAACACGATGGTGGGTTTCAACAGCGGCAGGGTGATTTCCCACAGGGTCGTCCAGTTCGACACGCCGTCAATGCGCGCGGCCTCGTAGTAACTGGTCGGAATTGCGCGCAGCCCGGCCATGAAGATGATGATCTGAAAACCCAGACCCGCCCAGACCGCAGGCACCAGAATGGCGGGCAGCGCGTTGGTCGTGGAATTGAGAAAGGCAATCTGCTGAAAGCCCATCGAGGCGATGAAATTGTTGAAAAGCCCGATCGGCACCGGCTGGTAAAACCAGCGCCAGACCCAGGCCATGGCCACTGTCGAGGTCAGAAACGGCAAGAAGTAGAGCGCCCGAAGGGTGGAGTGCAAGAACCGGGTCTTGTCGAGGTGGTAGGCGATGAAAAAGCTGATGACCAGCGAGGCCGGGGTGCCGAGTATGAGATAGACAAAGGTATTCCTGAACACTTTCCAGAACACGGGGTCATTGTAAAGCTTGACATAATTGTCAAGACCAACCCATTCTCGCGCGCCCAGAAGGTTCCATTTCTGAAAACTGAGCAAGATCGCATTGGCGGTCGGGGCAAACCGGATCACCACATAAAAAAGCACCGGCAGCGCCAGAAAGGTCCAGGCCCAGACCACTTGCTTCTGACTGATCGAAAGGTTCCGGTAATACTTCATGCCGCCCCCAATCTGCGCATGCGCAGGCTTGCCGCTCAACCAAGCAAACGCGGGCCCCGGAACCGGGGCCCGCATGCAACCGGTTATTTCTTGTAGTAGCCATCGAGCAGCGCCTGCTCGGCTGCCGCGGCGGCGGCAAGGCTGTTGGCGGGGCTTTGGCCTTGCAGGAAAATCCGGCTGACGGCATCGACCAGAACCTGGCGCTGGCCGGTTTCGTCGGCAAAGATGGTGGCATGGCCGTAGCCAAGGCCCTTGATGAAGGGGCCATAGACCGGGTCGGCTATGTTGGCCGGGGTCAGCGCCGCCGAAGGCTTGGCCGGAAGCTCGCCCACGGTTTCAAGCCAGATCTGCATCGCCTCATCCGAGGTGATATAGTCCATGAACTTCACCGCGGCGTCATACTTTTCGCCCTCGGCCTTGGTGGTGATCGCGTTCACCCAGTAGCTGGCATAGTTCGATTGGGTGCCGTCCGGGCCTGCCGGAAGCTCGGCTACCGCCCATTCAAGCCCGCGGGTGTCGCGCAATGCGCCGATGCGGAACGAACCATCAATGTGCATGCCCGCGCGGCCCGCCTTGAACGCCGCCTGCGGCTCGTCCATGAAGGTTGACGAGGTCACGCCCAGCGTCTGTTCAAGGCTGGTATAGAACGCGAGCGCGGCAGCGCCCTCAGGCGTGTTGTAGGTCACCGTGCGGTAGTCATCGGTGTAGGGCACCGCGCCAAACTGGCGGAACAGCACTTCACGCAGCCACTGGTGGTCTTGCGCGGTCATGCCCGAGGTGATGCCTTCGGAGGTGATGTTGCCGGCACCGTCCTTCTTGGTGAGTTTCTGCGCGATCTCGACCATCTCGGCCAGCGTCGCGGGCGGCGCGGTGATGCCGGCCTCGGCAAAGAGGCGGGTGTTGTAGAACAGCGCCAGCGAGCGCACGGCGGTCGGCAGCGCCATGTACTGGCCGTCGATCTTCATCGCCTGCACCATCGGGAAGAACTCGGCCTCGATGCGCGCGGCGGGGAAAGTGGATTCGGGCAGCGGCTGGATCAGGTCCGCCTGCACATAGTCGTTGAGCCAGCCATAGAACAACTGCACCACATCGGGGCCCTCACCCGCCGGAATCGCGGCGGCAACCTTGGTGCGGTAATCGGCATAGGGGAAGGTCGATTGCTTCACCGTGATGCCGGGGTTTGCCGCCTGGAAATTGGCGATGAGCTTGTCCATCGCGGTAATGCGGGCGTCAAAGATATATTGCCAGTATTCGATCTCGACAGCCCCGGCGGAGCCTGCCGCGAGCAGCGCGGCAAGGCTGGTGGTGGCAGCAAGCGTCAGGGTTCTGATGGCTTTCATGATCGTCCTCTCCATGTTGGGCGCACCCGCTCGGGTGCCGCTGGTCGCGTTTGTCCCCTTCGCGGCATGAACGCCGGGGCCTCTGTGATCCGAGTGTTGACGGCTTCCCTTCAAAGATCAATAGTTAATTCAAACCGTTTGAGTTAAGGGAGCCGCATGAGTCACCGACCCCTTCATGTTGCCGGAACCAATTCCGAGCGGACCAAGGCGCATAACCGCCGGGTGGTGCTGGGCTACATGCAGCGCAGCGGCGGCGCGGGCCGCGCCGAGATTGCCCGCTCAAGCGGGCTGAGCACGCAGACGGTCTCCAACCTGATCGCCGAGCTGGAGGTTGAAGGCCTGGTGCTGGCAGCGGGGCGGCGCCGCTCGATGCGCGGCCAGCCGCCCATCGTCTATGAATTCAACCCCGATGCCGCCGCCGCCCTGGGTTTCGAGGTGCGGCCCGACGCGCTGGTGATGGTGCTGGCAAATCTCGGCGGCGCGGTTCTTGCAAGCCGTCAGGTGCCGTTGCAGAACGCGGCACCCGAAACCGTCTTTGCGCTGATGGCGGATCTGGCGCAGGCGGAACGGGCAAACGCCCCGGCGCGCCGGATCATCGGTGCCGGTCTGGTCATTCCCGGCCCCTTCGGGGTTGAAGGGCTGAGCGCCGCAGGTGCCACGGTGCTGCCTGACTGGGGCGGGGTCGATGCCGCTGCCGCCGCTTCCGAAGCCCTCGGCATGCCGGTGCTGCTGGAGAAAGACGCAACCGCCGCCGCCATTGCCGAGCGCCATTCGGGCGTGGCGCAGGGGCTCGACAGCTACTGCTTTCTCTATTTCGGCGCAGGTCTCGGCCTCGGCGTGATGGCACAGGGGCTGCCGCAGCGCGGTGCCTTTGGCAATGCGGGCGAGATCGGCCATGTCATCGTGCGCCCCGGTGGTCTTGCGTGCGATTGCCACAATAGCGGTTGTCTGGAGCAATACGTCAGCCGCATGGCGCTGCTGCGGCATCTGGCCCAGCGTGGCTTGCCAACCGGAAATGATGCCGCCGACGAGGTTGCGCTGGCATTGCTCTCTTCAGGCGACCGCGCGCTTTCGCTCTGGCTCGATGAGGCGGCGGCGGCGCTTTCGCAGGCGGTGGGGCTGCTTGAAAACCTGTTCGACCCGCAGGCGGTCATCCTTGGCGGCGCGTTGCCGGATGCGCTTCTCGATGATCTGATCCGCCGTCTGGCGCTGCCGCCCGGTTCGGTGGCGCGGCGCGCCGGCAGGCTTGTGCCACGGGTGCTGCGCGGCGCTTCCGGCCCGGCCACCGCAGCACTTGGCGGTGCCGCGCTCATCATCCACGACACCGTGACCCCGCGCCTCGATCTCACCAGTTGAGCCCCCCTGCATTGCCCTAGCGAAAGGCTGCCCCATGCCGCTTTCTGACACCGCCCGGATCGCCGCCCAGCGCACCGCCCCCTCGGCCCTGATGCTCTGGCGGGCGTTGCAGCCGCTGCGCGGGCTGGCGCGATTCATGAACACCGGGGCCCACCCGGATGACGAGACCAGCGGCATGCTTGCGGCGCTTTCGCTGCGCGACGGGCTGAGCATCGCCTATGCCTGCTCCACCCGGGGCGAGGGTGGCCAGAATGATATCGGGCGCGAGGCGGGGGCCGACCTTGGCACGCTGCGCACCGCCGAAATGGAACGCGCCTGTGACGTGCTCGGCATGTCGATGTACTGGCTTTCGACCAGCCCCGCAGACCCGATCACCGATTTCGGCTTTTCCAAATCGGGGGTCGAGACGCTGGGCAAATGGGGGCGCGCGCGCACCCTGCGCCGCATGGTCGAGATCATCCGCGCCGACCGGCCCGACATGCTTTGCCCGACCTTCCTCGATATTCCCGGCCAGCACGGCCACCACCGCGCCATGACCGAAGTGGCAGAGGCGGCGATGGAGGCGGCAGCCGATCCGGGCTTCGAGGCTGAAGGCAAGCCCTGGCAGGTGGCGAAATTCTACCTGCCTGCTTGGTCCGGCGCTGGCGATGCCTATGACGATGACCTGCCGCCGCCGGCCGAAACGCTGCTCGTTTCGGGGGCCGGGCGCGAGCCGGTATCGGGCTGGAGCTGGGAGGAAATCGGCCAGCATGCGCGCGCCTTTCACGCCACTCAGGGCATGGGCCGCTGGACCGGCGGTGCCGAAACCGCGGGCTGGCCGCTGCATCTGCTGCGAAGCCGCGTCGGCACCGATCGCGGCGCGCTGACCGACAATCTGCCCGCCGGTTTTGCCGATCTCGCCGCCGGGCACGCGCGCTTTGCGGCGCTGGATGCGGCGCTTGCCGCAACCGTGGCCGCCTTTCCCGATGCGGGCGCAGTGCTTCGGGCGGCGGCAGCGGCGCTGCACGCCCTGCGCGCCGCCCGCGATGCCTGCCCCCCGGCGCTCGCCGATGCCGTCCTGCACCGCCTTGCGCGCAAGGAGGCAGAGCTTGGCCGGGTGCTTCTGCTCGCGTCCGGCGTCAGGGCGGAGGGCAGGTTTGCGCGCGATCACGCCCGACCGGGTGAAACCGTCGGTGCCTCGCTGTCGCTTCTGGTGCCCGACGGCCCGGTCAGCGCATCGCTGCGCTGGCAGCTTCCGGCGGGCTGGCAGGCGACCGATGCAACCATCACCGTCGCCGCCAATGCGACTGCGGCAGACCCCTACCCCGCCCAGTACCACCCCGGCGCGCCACGCGGCCCGGTTGCGCTGGCGCTGACGCTTGTTGCCGAGGGGCAATCGCTGACGCTTTCCTTGCCAAGCGAAAGCCCGCTGCTGGTTCTGCCTGCCCGCGAAGCGCGGGTCGATCCGGCGGCGGTGTTCCTCAACCGCCTTGCCCCCCGCCCGCTGCATCTGCGGCTGAGCGAGGGTGCAAAGGTTGCCTTGCCGCCGGATTGGCGGCAGGAGGTGGTTGCGGGCGATCTGGTGCTGCATGCCCCGGCCAATGCCCGCCCGGGCGCATCGGTTTTGCCGGTCACCCTTGAAGGCCATCTCAGCCAGACAGTGACCCGCATCTGGCACCCCCATACCGGGCCGCTGATCCGCCCCGCCCCGGCAGTGCTGCGCCTCACCGTGGCCGACGTGGCGCTCGCCAAGGCGCGCATCGGATATGTGGGCGGCGGCCATGACCGCGTGGACCATTGGCTGCGCGCCATGGGTGCCGAGGTGAGCACGCTCGATGATGCCGCGCTAAGCCCGGCGCGGCTTGCCGAGCTTGACACACTGGTGGTGGGCATCTTCGCGCTCAAATCGCGTGCAAGACTTGGTGCCATGCTACCGCAGCTTCACGCCTGGGTGCGCGCGGGAGGCAACCTTGTCACCCTTTACCACCGCCCCTGGGATAACTGGATACCCGATGCCACCCCCCCCGCCCGGCTTGAGATCGGCAAGCCCTCGCTGCGCTACCGGGTGACCGACGAGACCGCCGAGGTGCGCCATCTCTTGCCCGTACACCCGCTTCTGACCGGGCCGAATGCCATCGGCCCCGCCGACTGGCAAGGCTGGGTCAAGGAACGCGGGCTCTATTTCGCCAAAAGCTGGGATCCCGCCTATGCGGCGCTTCTGGAAATGGCCGACCCCGGCGAGGAGCCGCAGCAGGGCGCGTTGCTTTCCGCTCGAATTGGCGAAGGGCGGCACAGCCATTGCGCGCTGATCCTGCATTTGCAGATGGAAGCGCTGGTACCCGGTGCCTTCCGGCTGATGGCCAATCTGATCGCTCCGGCGCGATGACCGAGGGCCCCGCGCCCGAACCGATCCGCAACAACCTGCGCGGTGCCGCCTGGCTTCTGGCAGACATGTCGCTCAACATCTGGGCGCTGGCTATCGTGAAATCTCTCGGGCTGGGGCTGCCTGCGGTGCAGATCGTGTTCCTGCGCGCGGCAACCGGATTGGTGTTGCTCTTGCCGCTGCTCTTGCGAAGGCCCGACACGCTGCGGCTTTCGCAACCCGGTCTGCACGGCTTGCGCGTCGCGCTCAGCTCGGCAGCGCTGACAACAAGCTTCTACGCCGTGGCGCATCTGCCGCTGGCGCTGTTCACGGCGATCAACTTTACCCGACCGCTGGTGCTGATGGGCATGGCCGCGCTGCTTCTGCGCGAAACCATCCGCCCGCAGCAATGGGTTGCGGGCGCTGTGGGCCTGATTGGCGTGATGATTGCGGTGCAGCCCGGCGCGGCAGCCTTTGGCGCGGGCCACCTTGCGCTGGTCGGCACGGTTCTTGCCGGAACGGGTGCGGTGATCGTGACCCGGCGCATGCGCGAAGAAGCGCCGCTGATGATGATGGTCAGCTACACCCTCGGGCTGGCGCTGGTTACCGCGCTGCCCGCAGCCTGGGCCTGGACGCCAGTCGGCGAGGCATGGCCGCTGGTGCTGATGATCGGCGTCTTCGCGCAATTTGCCCAGTTCTGCTTTCTGCGCGCGCAGTTCTGGGGCGATACCGGGGTGCTGGCACCGCTTGGCTACGCATCGCTGCCATTGTCGGCCGGGGTTGGCTACTTTCTCTTTGACGAGGCCCCGACGCTTGGTTTCGGCCTTGGCGCGGCGCTGATCATTGCCGCCTCGATCTACGCCAGCCGAAGGTGAGGGCGCTCCGGGGGCAGACCACCACCGGTAGAGGTGGCTCGGTTGATCTGAACAGGTTCCAGGCGTTTTCTAAGTGGTTTTCCGCCTCGGTTACGCCGCCACCGCTTCGGGCATCGGCTGGTTGAAGTAGGCCTGATCGGGGGTCTTCCCGTCAAGCGATGAATGCTGGCGCAACTTCTGTCGCTCCTGCTTTTCGTGTTCAACGCCGACCGGATGGCGACGCTTTTTGTCGGGGCCATGTGCGCAGTCGGCACGCTGAATGCGAACGCCTACGGCTTTCCCACGCTTTACGCGAAGATCGCGGTTTTCTTCGTTGCCACGATGTGGCTGATTCTGGATCAGGCAGACCGCACCGGGCGCGACTACCCTTTGACTCGGGTAAAATATGCCCTGGTCATGGTGATCGTGCCGCTGGTGCTGAGCGCAAGCGCGCCTGAACTGAGCTACTTCCTTTATTTGCGGGCCGACGTGATCACCTCGTGCTGCTCGACCAAATTCACCCCG
This sequence comes from Phaeovulum sp., assembly GCF_030684035.1. Lineage (GTDB taxonomy): Bacteria > Pseudomonadota > Alphaproteobacteria > Rhodobacterales > Rhodobacteraceae > UBA6213. The sequence goes on from NZ_JAUXPI010000029.1 coordinate 57,457, forward strand.
GAAACCGAGGGCATTGCCGCCGAAATGTCCGGCATTGGCCCCGCCGCCGCACTGATGCGGCCTGCCGCAACCGGGGCCGCGGTGGCGATTTCCGGGGCGGTGAGCCATTTTTTCGGGCGCGGCGGCATGGTGTTTTTCGCTGCGGGTGCGGTCTTCTTCATTGCCGCGCTTACCGCCATCGTCTCGGTGATTTCGGGCTACATCTATGAACACCCGAACCACCACTGCCCGTTCTGCGTTCTCAAGCCTGAATATGGCTACTTTGGCTACGCGCTCTACATACCGCTGTTCCTGGGCACAGCGTTTGCGCTAGGCGCGGGCGCGCTGCAACCTTGCCGCCGGATCGAAAGCCTTTCTGCAACGCTACCGGCGGCGGTTGCGCCGCCATGGCGGGGCCGCGCTGGTTGCCTATGTGGTGTTCGGGCTGGTGGTGCTCTGGACCATCTACCGCTCGCAACTGATCCTGTTCGGCTGAAGCCGCGCGGTCCCAAACGCTGGCTGCCAAGCCGTCCGCCCGCAACTGCCATCACCCTGATCGAACCCGCTCGGGCCTTGACCTTTGCTGCCAGCACCCCTTCTATTGAAGACAGAATTCGCATGAAAGGACGCCCGATGGCCTTCACCCTTCCCGATCTGCCCTATGCCCATGATGCGCTTGCACCGCTTGGCATGAGCCGCGAGACGCTCGAATATCACCATGACCTGCACCACAAGGCCTATGTGGACAACGGCAACAAGCTGGTTGCCGGCTCTCCCTGGGAGGGCAAGAGCCTTGAGGCGATCATTGCGGGCACTTATGCCGCCGGTGCCGTGGCGCAATCGGGGCTGTTCAACAACGCCAGCCAGCACTGGAACCACAACCTCTTCTGGGAGGTGATGGGACCGGGCGAGGCGAAGAAAATGCCGGGTGCGCTGGAAAAGGCACTGAGCGAAGCTTTCGGCTCGGTGGCCAGGTTCAAGGAAGACTTCGCGGCCGCAGGTGCGGGCCAGTTCGGCTCGGGCTGGGCTTGGCTGGTCCGCGACACGGACGGCAGCCTGAAGGTCACCAAGACCGAAAATGGCGTCAACCCGCTGTGCTTCGGCCAGAAGGCGCTGCTTGGCTGCGATGTCTGGGAGCACAGCTATTACATCGACTTCCGCAACAAGCGCCCGGCCTACCTTGGCAACTTCCTCGACCGTCTGGTGAACTGGGAAGCGGTCGCCGCAAGGCTCTGAGCCGCGAAAAATCGTGACAATCCCCGCCGGGTCGGCCTGGCGGGGTTTTCTCGTGCCCCGGAGATCACCATATACCCTTCAGGGTTCGGTCCCGGAAAGTTGCAAGGAGGCGGGTCATGTTGCTAACCAATGGTTTCTGGGTGGTTGTCGCGGATGGTGAAAAGGCGCTGGTGCTGGAGAACGTCGGCGATGTGAAGCGCGCCGAGTTGCGTCTGGTCCGGCGCGAAGAAGCGAATCTCGAAATTCCTGGTGCCGACACTTTCCCGCCGGGAAGGGTGTACGAATCCGCCTCCGGCATCAAGGTTTCGGCGCATGAGCAGACCGATTACGCGCGCCTCGCGGGCGAGCGCTTCGCGGTCGAACTGGTGGCGATGCTTGCGGCGGCAGCCAAGGCCGGGCGCTTCGAGCGGCTGGTGCTGGCCGCGCCACCGCAGGTGCTGGGCGCGCTGCGCGCCGCGATGAGCCCCGATCTGCGCTCCCGCGTGGTGGCAGAATTGCCGAAAACCCTGACCAATCATCCGGTGACGAAAATTGCCACGCTTGTCTCGGCCGAAATCGACATGCTCTGAAGGGCGGTGCCCGGCCAGCCCGCGCGGGGTCGGGCACTTTCAATGCGCGCGCGCATCCGGTGCCAACAGCCGGGTGAAAAGCTCTTCGATGAACTGCCCCGCCTCGGCAAAGGGGTCGTGGCCAGGGCCGAGCACGGCGCGCACCTGCACATCAAAATCGGCGTAGTGCTGGGTCAGCGCCCAGATCGAAAAGATCAGATGGTAGGGATCGACCGCCGCGATCCGGCCCGCCGCGCCCCAGGCACGGATCACCGCCGCCTTTTCGTCCACCAGGGTTTTCAACTCGCCTTCAATGGCATCGAGCATCCGCGGTGCGCCTTGCAGGATCTCGTTGGCAAAAAGTCGGCTTTCACGCGGAAAATCCCGGCTCATCTCGACCTTGCGGCGCACATAGCCAAGGATTTCGGCGAGCGGCTCGCCTGCGGGGTCAAGCGCGCGCAGCGGTGCCAGCCAGCTATCCATCAGGCCACCCAGAAGCGCGAGGTGGATCGCCTCTTTCGACGCGAAGTAGTAAAGCACGTTGGGCTTGGAAAGACTGGCGGCGGCGGCGATCTGGTCAAGCGTCGCGCCGCGAAAGCCCTGCGCCGAAAACACCTCGAGCGCCGCCTCCAGAATTGCGTCGCGGTTTTGCCGCTGAATTCGGGTGCGCGGGCGCGGTTTCAAGTCGGACACGGGCTGACCTCCCCTGATCGGTTGCGCGGGCTGGCTTGACTGGCCCTTACGCTCTGCTAGCCTGAGACTGACCGTATGGTCAAACATCAAGAAACGATCGTGCCCCCGGACGCCGCCAGAGAGCGCACGCCGCGAGGCGAAGCCCCAGGGAGACGCAAATGGCGCTGGACCGCAAACCGAACCCGAATGACCTTAGTGCCTTCTGGATGCCGTTCACCGCGAACCGGCAGTTCAAGAAAGCGCCGCGCATGTTCGTGGCGGCAGAGGGGATGCATTACACCACCTCGGAGGGGCGGCAGGTGCTGGATGGCACGGCGGGCCTTTGGTGCTGCAACGCGGGCCATTGCCGACCGAAAATCACCGAGGCAATTGCCCGGCAGGCGGCCGAGCTTGATTACGCCCCCGCCTTCCAGATGGGCCACCCGATCGCGTTTGAACTGGCCAACCGGATCATCGAGATCGCGCCGAAGGGGATGGAGCATGTCTTCTACACCAACTCCGGTTCGGAATCGGTGGAAACCGCGCTGAAGCTGGCAATCGCCTACCACCGGGCGCGGGGCGAGGGGGCGCGCACCCGGCTGATTGGCCGCGAGCGGGGCTATCACGGTGTCAACTTCGGCGGCATTTCGGTGGGTGGAATCGTCACCAACCGCAAGGTATTCGGCACGCTTCTGGGCGGCGTCGATCACTTGCCGCACACCCATTTGCCCGCGCTCAATGCCTTCACCAAGGGCCAGCCCGAGCACGGCGCGAACCTTGCGGATGAGTTGGAGCGGATCGTGGCGCTGCACGGGGCCGAGACCATCGCGGCGGTGATTGTCGAGCCGATGGCAGGGTCAACGGGCGTGTTGCTGCCGCCGAAGGGATACCTCGAGAAGCTCCGGGCGATCACCAGAAAGCACGGCATCCTGTTGATCTTCGACGAGGTCATCACCGGCTTCGGCCGCCTCGGCTCGGCCTTCGCGGCGCAGCATTTTGGCGTGCTGCCCGACATGATGACCACCGCCAAGGGGCTGACCAACGGGGTCATTCCGATGGGCGCGGTGCTGACCACTGCCGAGGTTCACGACGCCTTCATGCAGGGCCCCGAGCATATGATCGAGCTCTTTCATGGCTACACCTATTCGGGCAACCCGATCGCCTCGGCTGCCGGCATCGCGACGCTGGAGGTTTACAAGGAAGAGGGCCTTTTTGAACGCGCTGCGGCGCTTGCCCCCTATTGGGAGGCCGCGATTCACGGTCTGAAAGGCACCCGCCACGTCATCGATATCCGCAACATGGGGCTGATCGGCGCGGTCGAGCTGGAACCGATCGCGGGCGAGCCGACGAAGCGGGCCTTCACTGCATTCCTCAAGGCCTATGAGAAGGGCATCCTGATCCGCACCACCGGCGACATTATCGCGATGTCGCCGCCGCTGATCATCGAAAAAGCCGAGATCGACCAGTTGATCGGGACGCTGCGAGAGGTTCTTGAGGCGTTGGACTGAGGGCGCTGCCCGGCCCCCGGTAACACTGTGTTATTGGGGATGGTTGCGTGTATTTTCAATGTGTTAGAATGGACCATTAAGGTTTTGGCAAGGTGCTTGGAGCGCGGGGCTGCGGTTGCGCCCTGCGCCCCTTCGTTTGTTTCAGCGCGCGCGGAACCAGAATGCAGTGGCCCGCCCGATTGGGTTGGCTGCGGCGGGGTCCCTACTCCGGCCTCACCCTTGCCGCGGTGCCGTCGGCAAAAGCCTCCAGCCGGGCGCGGGCGGCGGGCTGGGTGTTGACCACACCTGCCAGCACCGCCTCGGCATAGGCGGCATCGAGGCCCGACATGTTCTGCATATGGCTGATGCCGGAGCAGATGGCAAAATTCGACAAGGGCGTGTTGGCGGCGATCGCCTCGGCGAGCGACAGCGCCTTTGCCTCGCTGGAGCCTTCGACAAGGTATTGGCAAAGCCCCACCGCCACCGCCTCGGGGCCTTTGTAGATGCGCCCGGTCAGCATCATGTCGATCATCCGCGCCTTGCCGACCAGATCCGCCACCCGGATCGTCGCACCGCCGCCGGTGAAAAGGCCACGGCTGCCCTCGGGCAATGCAAAGTAGGTGCTGGCATCGGCGACGCGGATATGCGCGGCGGAGGCGAGTTCCAGCCCGCCGCCGACCACCGCCCCCTTGAGCGCGGCGATGATCGGCACACCGCCATATTCCATCTTGTTGAAGGCCTCGTGCCAGCGCAGGCAGAGATGCATGAAGGCCGCAGGCTCGCGATCTTCGCGGTGATGCTCGACCAGATCGAGACCGGCGCAGAAATGCCCGCCCTCGGCGGCCAGCACCACGGCGCGCACCCCGGAACGGGGAATCAGGGTGAAAACCTCGATCAATGCCTCGATGGTGGCCGCATCGAGCGCGTTGCGCTTCGCTGGCCGCGCAAGGGTCAGCCGGGCGACGCCCGCCGCATCGACCGCAAGGGTCAGGTTTTCAAGTTTCAGATCTTCCAGTTGCCGCATTGCCAAGCCTCCCGTTCACGCGGCGGCAGAGTGGCGCGGGGGCGCGGCGATGTCCACCCGCCGCCCGATGCGACGGCGGCACCGTTGTTTTCGCCGCTTTCGCGCCCGCGTCAAATGAAATGGCCGCGCCCCGAGGGCGCGGCCTTGTTGCGGGCACCGGGCGCGGCGCTCAGATTTCGTCGAGCGCTTCGATTGCCTTTTGCAGATCGTCCTTGCTGATTTCCTTTTCGCTCACCTTGGCCCCGGCGACGATGAAATCAATCACCTTGTCCTCGAAGATCGGGGCGCGAAGCTGTTGCTGCATCTGCGGATTCTTCTGCACATATTCGAAGAAGGCGCGTTCCTGACCGGGGTATTCGCGCGCTTGCGCCAATACTGCCTGGGTCATTTCGGCGTCGGTCACCTCGATCTTCTCGTTGCGGCCAAGCTCGGCCAGCAGAAGCCCAAGGCGGACCCGGCGCTCGGCAAGTTTCTTGTGCTCGTCGGTGGGCTCGATGGCTTCGTGGTGGTGGCCATGGTCATCGGGGTGTTCCTCGTGCCAGAGCGAATGCGCAATCTGCGCCGCCTCGGCATCAAGCAGGCTTTGCGGCAGGTCGAACTTCACCCGCGCATCAAGCTGGTCGAGCAGCGCACGTTTGAGCAGCGCCCGCGCGGCACCCTTGTATTCGGCCTCCAGTCGTGCCGCGATTTGCAGCTTGAGCGCGGCGAGGTCATCGGCACCGTAGCGCTTGGCCAGCGCATCGTCGATTTCGGCGGGCTTCGGGGCGCGCACGGCTTTGACCGTGCAGGCGAAAACCGCATTCTTGCCAGCCAGATGCGCGGCACCGTAGGTTTCCGGGAAGGTCACGTTTACCGAAACCTCGTCACCCGCCTTGGCCCCGACAAGCTGCGCCTCGAAGCCGGGAATGAACGAGTTGGAACCAAGCACCAGCGGATAATCTTCGGCCGCGCCGCCCTCGAAGGCTTCGCCATCGACCGTGCCCTTGAAGTCGATCGCCACCTGATCGCCGTCCTTGGCCTTGGACCCCTTCTTGCGGTCCTCGAAGTTCTGCGCGTTCTTGGCGAGGTTTTCGAGCGCCTCGGTTACTGCCGCGTCGTCGGCCTTGACGGTGACCCGTTCAAGGCTGATGCCCGAAAGCTCCACCGCGGGAATTGCGGGCAAGGTTTCGTACGATACCGCGACGACGAAATCCTGGCCCTCTTTCCAGGCTTCGCCATCGACCATCTCGACCTTGGGCTGCATCGCCGGCCGGTCGCCGCTGCTTGAAAGATGGTCCTGCATCGCGCCGTCGATGGTTTCCTGCATCGCCTCGCCGAGGATCTTGCTGCCGAACTGCTTGCGCAGCAGCGCCATCGGCACCTTGCCCTTGCGGAAGCCCTTCATCTCGACCTCGGGGGCGGCCTCGGTGAGCTTTTGCGTCACTTTCGCGTCGAGCTCGGCGGCGGTCACGGTGATCGTGTAGCCGCGCTTGAGGCCTTGGTTGAGGGTCTCGGTGACCTGCATGGGGGGTTCCTCTGTTCTGGTGGCCGCCTCGCGCGGCTGGTGCTAAATCAGCCGCCCTTCTATTGGGCGCGCGCCTTGCTGGCAAGGCGAAAAGGGCGGGCTTGCGCGGCACCGCCGCGGCGCGGTTTCAACCCGTCCGCCGCCGCAGCCTGAGCCCCAGATAGCGCCCGCCGCGCAGCACCAGCCGCGAGAGTTCGAGCCAGAGCCGATAGGGCAGCACGGTCAGATAGCGCCAGCGCGGCAGTTTTGATGCCTTCACGCCGTGCTGGATCTGGGTGGCAAGCCCGGTTTGCTGGTTGACCGGAAGCGGTTCGACAAAGACCGCGCGCAGGCCCGCAAGATATTCCAGATCGAAGGCGATATCCCAGGCGAGCCGCATCGGCACCAGCCGCCCGGTGATCCAGCGCGCGGCGCGGCGGTTGATGACATAGGCCCCTGCCCCCTTTTCGCGAAACAGCGCCACCGCCAGTTGCCGGGTCGGGGTGATCTGGGCAAAGCGCAGCTTGGGTCCGTCATTGACGCTGGAGAGCCGCAGAATATCCCAGTCGGCACCGGCCCGGATCGCGGCACCAAGAAGCTCGGTCAGATCGGCAGGCAGTTCCGCGTCATCCTCGAAGATCAGCGCGTGCTCCGCCGTTCCGGCAAGCAGCCTGCGGGCACATTCGACATGGCTGAGGTAGCAGCCGACCTCGGCGGGCACGATGCGCCGCCCGTGCAGATACTTGTACGAGGCGGCGCTGAATTCGGGCATCGGAAAGCGCAGGCTTGCCCCATCGACCGCAGGCACCCGCACGAACGGGATTGCCGCGGCATCAAGCTGCGTGGACATCAGCGCGAGCCTTTCGGTCGCGCGGTCGAGGTTGATCAGGAACACATCAATCTCGGTCTGGCTGTCGGGCAGATACATGCGGTGCCTTTGCTTTGCCCGGGCGATTATGCAGATGCCGCCCCTGCGCCCAAGCCCCCTTCTTGCGGCGCTGCCGAAATGTATGGCGGCGAAGCCAGCGCCGGGTGCGGATTGGTGCGGATGAAGGGACTCGAACCCCCACGCCTTGCGGCGCCAGAACCTAAATCTGGTGCGTCTACCAGTTTCGCCACACCCGCAACACCGGCCGCTCTAGCAGCCTATTGGCCACGAATCGAGGGGGCCGCCGCAAAAAAGCCTCGCCGTTAACCGTATCTTGGCCTATTGTGCAGAAAAAACAAAAGGCAGGTCAGGCAGGATATCCCCATGTCGCAGATGACACCGGGGCGTGACGCAGGGGTAGCCCCCGGCGTTCGCCAGAATGAGCAGGCAGCACAGCACCAATCCGCCATCGCGCAAGGCGCGGGCATCCTGACGCTTGACGGGCTGTTGCCGGTCGAGTTTCTCAACCCCGGCGACCGGATCGTGACGCGGGCGGGGGCGATGCGGTTGCGCGCGGTGCATGTGCGCCCGGCGAAAGGGCAGCTGATAAGGGTCGCGCCATCGGCGCTTGGGCATGACCGGCCCGGGCAGGCGCTGCTGCTTGCCCCCGAGACCGAGGTGCTGGTGCGCGACTGGCGCGCCACAGTGATGTTCGGCAAGCCGCAGGCGATGGTCGCGGTGTCGCGGCTGGTCGATGGCGACTATGTTGCCCGCGTCGGCAAGGCCCGGACCCGGCTTTACACGCTCGAATTCGACAGCCCGCAGGTGGTCTATGCCGACGGGGTCGAGGTCGGCTGCGCCGCAGTGCGCGCCGAGGTGGTGACAGCAGCGGCCTGAGTGTGCCAGGCGCAGCGGGTGGCGATTTCGCCACTGGCGGGCAGCGCGGGTGGAAAGCTTCGCATGTGTCAGGCTTGGCGGGTGGCTGTCCGCGCAGGTGACTGGATTTGTCGCTGGCAGGCTTTGCGGGTGGCAGGCTGTGCGGGTGACTGGATTTACCGCTGGCGGGCTTTGCCGCTGGCAGGCTGCGCGGGTGGCGGGCGGCGCGCGGCAGTTTCGGCATTGGCCTGCGCGCGCCTTGGCCCGGCGTGTGGTGGCCGCCAACCGCCTGTCAGCAAGCCATGCTGCACAGCACCCCGGGCAGCGCTTCGGGCAGGTCTTCGGCGATCAGGCCGGGGCCGAAGGCGCGGGCGCATTCGACATGCAGGAAGGCTGCGGTTTCTGCCGCCTGCATCGGTGCGCCACCGCGCGCCAAGAGCCCGACGATCAGCCCCGCCAGCACATCCCCCGCCCCTGCCGTGGCAAGCCAGGGCGCTGCACGCCCATAGGCCGCGGCGTTGAGCGAGGCGACCCCGGAGGCCTCGGCGATAACGGTATCGGCCCCTTTCAGCAGCACCGTGCAACCTGCGCGCGCCGCCGCCGCCCGGGTCGCATCGACCTTCGAGATTTCCCGCGCGGCGAGTTTGGCGGCAATATCGGGAAAGAGCCGGGCGAATTCACCCGGATGCGGGGTCAGCACGGTGGCGGGGTGCAGAAACTCGAAAAGCGCCTGCGGCTCGTCGGCAAAGGCGGTGAGCGCATCGGCATCGAGCACCGTCGGGCGCTTTGACGCAAGCGCCACCGGCACCAGTTCGCGCGCCCGCGCCAGCCCGAGGCCGGGGCCGAGCAGCAGCGCGTTGAGCCGCGCATCACCAAGCACGCCGCGCAAGGAATAGCCATCGGCGAGCGCCAGCACCATGACCGCGTCGAGCCTTGCGGCGTTTTCGGCCAGCGCCGCCTGCGGGCAGGCGAGCGTCACCAGCCCCGCGCCGACCCGCAGCGCGGCGCGGGAAGCGAGCCGCGCCGCGCCGCCCTTGCCCGCGCCGCCGGCAAGGATCAGCGCATGGCCGTGCTGGTATTTATGCGCGCGCGCGGATTTGGCGAGCGGCATGGTCGGGGCCTCGATCAGCCGCAGCGGCCGGGCGGCGCGCGGCGCGGCCTCCGGCAGGGGTATTTCAGGCGAAGAAGAAAGCCCGATGTCGGCCAGCACCAACCTGCCGCAGGCCTCGGGGCCCTCGGCGAGGTAGTGGCCGGGTTTGGCGGTGTGGAAGCTGACGGTGAGGCTGGCGGAAAGCGCGGGTTCGATGCGGCTGCCGGTGTCGGCGTCAAGCCCGCTTGGCAGGTCGATGGCAACGAGCCGGGGGGGCCGCGCGCGGAGCGCCTCGGCCTGTGGCGTTGGTGGCATCGGGCGGGTCATGCCGATGCCGAACAGCGCGTCGATGACAAGATCGAAGGCGGCGGGGTCGAATTCGGCAAAGGCGGCAACCGGGCCGAGCGCGCGCCAGCGGGCGCGCATGACCTCGGCATCGGCGGGCATCCGCTCCGGCGCGGCATACGCGAACACCGCCACCGCCCAACCCGCCGCTTGCAGAAGCCGCGCCACCACGAAGCCATCGCCGCCGTTGTTGCCGGGCCCGCAGAGCACCGCGGCGCGGGTCGGGGCGGTATCGGGCCATTCGGCGGCGATGGCGGCCACCACGGCAGCCCCCGCGCGCTCCATCAATTCCAGCCCGGTGACGGTGCCGGAGGCGATCGCTGCGGCCTCGGTGGCGCGCATTTGGGCAGTTGTCAGCAGATCGGCCATGGTTTTGCCTGCAAGGTTCGCTGTCAGCCCAGATTTCGGGCGTTTTGCACAAAAATTAGGCGGCGCATTTGGAATCCCGGCTTGGGCGCGCCGCAGCCCCAGCCTAGCGGATTGCCCCCCGGGAATGAAAGTGGTCAGAGGGGTCGGAACCAATTGAGGCGGGGAATCGCGGGCCATGAAAAAGATCGAGGCGATCATCAAGCCGTTCAAGCTCGACGAGGTCAAGGAAGCGCTGCAAGAAGCGGGAATTCAGGGCCTGAGCGTGATCGAGGTAAAGGGCTTCGGGCGCCAGAAGGGCCATACCGAGCTTTACCGCGGTGCCGAATATGTGGTCGATTTCTTGCCCAAGGTGAAAATCGAGATGGTGCTGCCCGATGAGTTGGTCGAGGCGGCCATTGAAGCGATCGTCGGCGCGGCCCGCACCGAGAAGATCGGCGACGGCAAGATTTTCGTCTCGTCGGTGGAACAGGCGATCCGGATCCGCACCGGAGAAACCGGCGACGAGGCACTTTGAAATTCGGGCGTGCCGCGCGCGCGCGCGCCCCGCGACATACTCTAGCGAAAGGGTGAGACCAAGATGAGCGCTGTTAGCAAGGCTCTGGAACTGATCAAGGACGAGGAGGTCGACTATGTCGACATCCGCTTTACCGACCCGCGCGGCAAGTTGCAGCATGTGACGCTTTGCGCCGATCTGGTCGATGAGGACTTCTTTGAGGAAGGCTTCATGTTCGACGGCTCCTCGATTGCCGGATGGAAGTCGATCGACCAATCCGACATGAAGCTGATGCCCGATGCGAGTTCGGTGTATCTTGACCCGTTCTATGCGGAAAAGACGCTGTGCGTGCATTGCAACGTGGTCGAGCCAGACACCGGCGAGGCCTATAGCCGCGATCCGCGCGGCACCGCGCAGAAGGCCGAGGCCTATCTCAAATCGACCGGGATCGGCGACATCTCCTATTTCGGCCCGGAAGCCGAGTTCTTCATTTTCGATGACGTGCGCTATTCGGTCACCCCGGCCAAGGTCGGCTACCAGATCGATGCCGATGCGGCGGCGTGGAACACCGATGCCGAATACGAGATGGGCAACCAGGCGCATCGCGCCGGGCACAAGGGCGGCTATTTCCCGGTCAACCCGATCGACGAGGCGCAGGATTTGCGCGGCGAAATGCTGAGCACGATGAAGCGCATGGGCATGAAGGTGGACAAGCACCACCACGAGGTTGCCACCTGCCAGCACGAGTTGGGGATGATTTTCGGCGGGCTCACCGAGCAGGCCGACAACATGCAGAAATACAAGTACGTCATCCACAACGTCGCCCATGCCTATGGCAAGACCGCGACCTTCATGCCCAAGCCGATGAAGGGCGACAACGGTTCGGGCATGCATGTGAACATGTCGATCTGGAAAGACGGCAAGCCGGTTTTCGCCGGTGACAAATACGCTGACCTGAGCCAGGAGGCGCTGTGGTTCATCGGCGGCATTCTCAAGCACGCCAAGGCGCTCAATGCGCTGACCAACCCCGGCACCAACAGCTACAAGCGGTTGATCCCCGGTTTCGAGGCCCCGGTGCTGCGCGCCTATTCGGCCCGCAACCGCTCTGGCTGCGTGCGTATTCCATGGACCGAAAGCCCGAAAGCCAAGCGTGTGGAAGCCCGCTTCCCGGACCCGAGCGCCAACCCCTACCTGTGCTTTGCGGCGCTGCTGATGGCCGGGCTTGACGGCATCAAGCACAAGATCGACCCCGGCCCGGCCTCGGACAAGGACCTGTACGATCTGCCCGCCGAAGAACTGGCCTCGATTCCGACGGTCTGCGGTTCCTTGCGCGAGGCGCTTTACGAGCTGGAAAAAGACCACGACTTCCTGCTTGCGGGCGACGTGTTCACCAAGGACCAGCTTGACGGCTATGTGGCGCTGAAGTGGGAAGAGGTTTACGCCTATGAACACACGCCGCACCCGGTGGAATACCAGATGTACTATTCCTGCTGAAAGCAGCAACAATACTTGCCAGGGGCACCTTCGGGTGCCCCTTTTGCATGCGCAACCAAAGAGCGACAGTGTTCTTGAATTAACCACAATCGCATCCAACTGCGGGCATAATCGCACGGCATACCTCCAATCAGACGATCATGGAGAGTCTCATGTCAGGCGAGCCCGTAACGACCTTTGTGGCAACACTGCTGTATCGTGAAACAATGAGTGACGGTTTCCTGCAAATCGTCGCCGAGTTCAACGAGGCGTTCCGCAACCGGCCGCAGCTGCCCTATTCCTTTGACCGTCCCTATGACGATTTCGCGGTGTTCGACATCGACGGCGCGCATATCGTGGTCGCGCATGGCGATACCGCCGAGCCGGGTGCGGCGCGCGGCGCGCAGGACCGCGCGGTGGTGGCGCTGGCGATCAGCGCGGCAGTCGGCAAGGATGAGGCGCTGGTGCCGCGCTTTCAGCGGTTGTTGCGCTCGATCGTCGGGCGCATCCAGCGCCCGTTTCCCGCCGAGGCGGTGCTCTGGTCGTCGCATGACGGCGGCTTTGACCCCGATGCTTTCGATGCTTTAGTGAGCGCGGCTATGCGCAGCGGCGCGACCGACATGGGCGCGACCGGCATGGGCGATGCCGTAGCCGACGCGCAGCCCGAGGCGGCGGCCGAAACGGTGCCCATGCCCGAACCGGCACCCGTGGCCGAGGCGGCTGCGCCGGAAACCAACGTCGCCGCCAAGATGGAAGCGGTGGAAGCCGCAGCGCGGCCCTTGCACCCGACCACCGCCGCGCCCGAGCAAGGGCGGCCAAAGCGCCCGCGCAACCGTTTTGCCCCGGTCGAGGATGTGGTCAGCGGCCTCGCGAGTCCCGGCACCTCGCCGGTCGCCGCGGCCGATGCGCCAAAACCGGAAACGGTGGCCAACAGCCTGCCCGATGTGCCGCAGCCGATGCTGAGCGAGGCGGCGCGCATCCGGCTTGCGCTATACCCCGAACCCGAGGTGCTGCCACCGCAAAAGGCACCTACCGTGCAGCGGGTGACGATCTACACGCTCAACACCGCGCTCATTCTGGTGGCGATGCCGGTGGGGGTGGCGGTGCTGACCTACAACGTGCTTGGCCGGGAAAGCATGACCACCACGGCGCGCAGCGTGGCGCTGGCGGGGTTTGGCGTGGCATTCGCCCACACCACGACCATCGGGCAGGCGCTTTTGGCGTTTATCTGAGGCCGCGCTGCGGGCTTTTGGGCAATTTCGGGCCGGGCGGCTTGCCTGGCGTGGGCCTGCGGGCTACACCGCCCGCGACCCCGCTCGCGAAAGGCCCAAGCCATGATCCCGCGCTATTCCCGCCCCGAAATGGTGGCCCTCTGGTCGCCTGAAACCCGGTTTCGCATCTGGTTCGAGATCGAGGCGCATGCCTGCGATGCGCAGGCAGCACTTGGGGTGATACCGAAGGCCAATGCCGAGGCGGTGTGGAAAGCCAGCGATGCCAGCTTCGACGTAGCGCGGATTGACGAGATCGAGGCAGTCACCAGGCACGACGTGATCGCGTTCCTCACCCATCTGGCCGAGATCGTCGGGGCCGATGCGGCGCGGTTCGTGCATCAGGGCATGACCAGTTCCGACGTGCTCGACACCGCGCTGAACATCCAGCTGGTGCGTGCCGCCGACATCTTGCTCGCTGGGGTTGACCGGGTGCTGGCGGCGCTGAAAGCGCGGGCGTTCGAGCATAAAATGACCCTGCGCATTGGCCGCAGCCACGGTATTCATGCCGAACCCACCACGATGGGGCTGACCTTCGCGCGATTTTACGCCGAAATGGCGCGCAACCGGGCGCGGCTGATCGCGGCGCGCGCCGAGGTGGCGACGGGGGCGATTTCGGGCGCGGTCGGCACCTTCGCCAATATCGACCCGGCGGTGGAAGAGCACGTCTGCAAGATGCTCGGGCTGACGCCAGAGCCGATTTCGACCCAGGTCATTCCGCGCGACCGGCATGCGATGTATTTTGCCACGCTGGCAGTGATTGCTTCGGGCATCGAGAACGTGGCGCTGGAAATCCGCCACATGCAACGAACCGAGGTGCTGGAGGCGGAAGAGTTTTTCAGCCCCGGCCAAAAAGGTTCCTCGGCGATGCCGCACAAGCGCAACCCGGTCCTGAGCGAAAACCTGACCGGGCTGGCGCGGCTGGTACGCATGGCGGTGATCCCGGCGCTGGAAAACGTGGCGCTTTGGCACGAGCGCGACATTTCGCATTCCAGCGTTGAACGCGGCATCGGGCCGGATACCACCATCACCCTCGATTTCGCCCTGCACCGGCTTGCCGGGCTGGTTGAAAAGCTGGTCATCTACCCCGAGAACATGTTGAACAATCTCAACAAGTTCAAGGGTCTGGTGATGAGTCAGCGGGTACTTCTGGCGCTGACCCAGGCCGGGGTTTCGCGCGAAGACAGCTATCGGCTGGTGCAACGGAACGCGATGAAGGTCTGGGAACGGGGGGCCGATTTCAAGACCGAGCTCTTGGCCGACGCAGAGGTGACCCGCGCACTCAGCCCTGCCGAGATCGAGGAAAAATTCGACCTCGGCTACCACACCAAACATATCAACACGATCTTTGCGCGGGTGTTCGGGGCGTAATCACGCAGGCTTGATGCGACGTTATGCCGCGCCTGTGGTGAACTGAGGTCCGGGTTCACCATCAAGGAGGCCACGATGAAACCGCTGAAGATCGTTGCGACACTGGTGCTGGTGCTGTTTCCCTTTGCGGCAATCGCCGAGGAATGCAACGGCGACCATGTTGCCGAAAACCTGATCTGCCCGGGCACGCTCAGCCAGGCCCTGCCGGGCGGTGGCTGTGTGATTTCCGGCTGACCGCAAGCGCAACGTAACACCGCCTTAACCGCCGCCTGCAATGCTTGGCCCTGATGGATCTGGCATCTGGGGCGGCAGTGAACGCGGTAGCATCGATCAACACGGCCGGGGGGCATCCGGCCCTTTCCCCCGGTCGGGCGGCTTTGACCCGGCAGCAGAAAGCGGCGGTGATCGTGCGGCTTTTGCTGGCCGAAGGCACCGCATTGCCACTGGCGCAGCTTTCCGATGAGGTGCAGACGGCGCTCACCGAACAGATGGCAACGATGAAGACGATCGACCGCAGCACCCTTGCTGATGTGGTCGAGGAATTCTGCCAGACCCTGGAAGAGGTGGGGCTTGCGTTTCACGGCGGGCTTGATGGCGCGCTCTCGATCCTTGGCGGCCACCTTTCCGCCAGTGCAGCCAACCGGCTGCGCCGGATCGCCGGGTCCGCCTCGCGGCTTGACCCGTGGCAACGCATATCCGGGCTCTCGCAAGATCAGCTTTTGCCGGTGCTGGAAGAGGAAAGCACCGAGGTCGGCGCGGTCATGCTTTCCAAGTTGTCAGTAGCCAAGGCTGCTGAATTGCTGGGTAAATTGCCCGGCGACAAGGCGCGGCGAATTGCCTATGCGGTATCGTTGACCGGCAATGTTGCCCCCGAAACGGTGCTGCGCATCGGCCATTCGCTTGCCGCCCAGCTTGACGCCGTGCCGCCCAAGGCATTCGATTCCGGCCCGGTAGAGCGGGTTGGCGCGATTCTCAACTTTTCCGCCGCCGCTACACGGGATGCCGTGCTCAGGGGGCTGGAAGAGGAAGATGCGGTCTTTGCCGAACAGGTGCGCAAGGCGATTTTTACCTATACCAACATCCCGAAGCGGATCGATGCGCGCGATGTGCCGAAGATTCTGCGCAACATCGACCAGGCGGCATTGGTTACCGCGCTCGCCGGGGCCAAGGGCGAAGATGTGAAAACCTCGGAGTTCATCCTTGCCAGCATTTCGCAGCGCATGGCAACCAACCTGCGCGACGAAATGGCCACGCTCACCAAGATCAAGGACCGGGACGCGGAAGAGGCCATGGCCGCCGTGGTTGCCGCGATCCGCGAGATGGAAGCTGCGGGCGAGCTATTCCTGATCGCGGAGGACGAGGGTTAGGGCCGCAAAACCCCGGCCTCGGGTTTCTGCCGCCCGGATGCCGCAGGTTCCGCCTGCGGGTGGCAAAGGCCGCTATCGGTGAGCCCGCGTTTCGTCGCAAGGCGCGCGGGCGGCGCGGTTCGGCAAGATCGCGCGCGGGCGGCGGCGGGCGCAATGGCAGCTGCCTGCCGCGCGCCGCCGCCCCAAGGGCGTGACAGGCTACACCGTCGCCGCCGGATCGTCTATCGTCGCGCCAGAGCAGACCGGGGTGGTCGGCGGGCGCATCGGCAGCCCGCGCGCCGAGTGTGCCAACACATGGGTTCGCTGGCGCGCGACCGGTCTGGCGGGCGCGGGCGGGCGGTCAGCAAACGAGGGGCGGCATGACCGATCGCATCGCATTCTGGCTTGGCCTCGCCATCGTCGCGGGACTCGGGCTTGACCTTGCCCTTGTCGGCACCGGGCATCTGCTGCTGATCGGCGCAAGATTCATCGATTTCATCGATTACCTGGCCTTCTGGCGTTAGCGGGCACGCCATGGGGTTGACCTTTGTGCCGAAATTACGAAGTTAGCGGCGAATGCGCCAAGCCTGGCGCGGCACCTCAGGAGGGCGCGATGACAGTAAAAGTTGCAATCAACGGCTTTGGCCGGATCGGCAGGAATGTGCTCCGCGCGATCATCGAATCGGGGCGCAATGACATTCGGGTGGTGGCGATCAACGACCTTGGCCCGGTCGAGACCAACGCGCATCT
>NZ_JAUXPI010000014.1 GCF_030684035.1 Phaeovulum sp.
CTTCCGGCTTGCGGACGAAGAGGCATTGCCGCTGCTGGACCTGAAGGATTTGCAGGCGATGCTGGTGTTCATCGGCCAGAACGCCGCCGACATCGGGCTGCGCTATGGCAATGTCGCGCCCGCCACGATCGGCGCGATTCAGCGCCAGTTGCTGGTTCTGGAGAATCAGGGCGGGGCGAAGCTGTTCGGCGAACCGGCGCTTGATCTGGCCGATATCATGACAACCGCCGCCGATGGTCGCGGCCGGATCAACATTCTTGCCGCCGACAAGCTGATGGCCTCGCCGCGGCTTTACGCGACATTCCTTTTGTGGCTGCTGTCGGAACTGTTCGAAGAACTGCCCGAAGTCGGCGACCCCGACAAGCCCCGGCTCGTCTTCTTCTTTGACGAGGCGCATCTGCTGTTCGACGACGCGCCAAAGGCGCTGGTCTCGAAGGTCGAGCAGGTGGCGCGGCTGATCCGTTCCAAGGGGGTCGGGGTCTATTTTGTCACCCAGAACCCGACCGACGTGCCGGATGCGGTGCTGGGCCAACTTGGCAACCGTGTGCAGCACGCGCTGCGGGCCTTTACCGCGCGCGACCAGAAAGATCTTCGCCGCGCCGCCGAGAATTACCGCGCCAACCCGCGCTTTGATACGGAAACGGCAATCAAGGAAGTCGGCACGGGCGAGGCGGTGACCTCGTTCCTGCAGGCCAAAGGCGCGCCGGGCATGGTCGAGCGCACGCTGGTGCGGCCTCCGGCAAGCCGCCTTGGCTCGATCACCCCTGTCGAGCGCGCCGAAATATTGCACGCCTCAGCGCTCGGGCAGAAATACGATGCCCCCATCGACCGGGATTCCGCGCATGAAAGGCTTGCGGCGCGCGCGGCCCGCGCGGCAAGCGATGCTGCCGCCGGTGCGGCACCCGAGGAAGCCTCGCGCGAATTCGCCAATGCGCGCCGCTATGGCGGTGCGGCGGGGGCCAAGACCGCGAAACCGGCGGCCCGCAGTTCGCGTTCCGATTCCATCGCGGAAACCTTTGGCAAAAGCTTCGCGCGCCAGCTTGGCACCAAGTCGGGGCAGGCGCTGGTGCGCGGGGTTCTGGGCGGGCTGTTCAAGTCGCGCTGAGCCGCAGCCCGGCAAGCAGGCGCGATTCTGCCAAGAGCGCGATCAGCACTTCGACGTGCCGCGCGAGGCTGTAATGCGCGGCCCCGGCGCAGCGGATTTCTTCCAACTCGGCCTCGGCCAGCATCAGCGCTTTCAGCGCCCGCTCTGGTGTCGGCGTATCCTGCGCATGCACAAGTCGCCTCAGGTCGCGGGTGCGGTTATAGGCACCGAGCCCCAGCCGCGCCGCGCGGATCAGAAGCCGCGGACGGCGCAGGTCGGCGAGTTGGCGAGTGAAATCGTTCATGGCGAATGGACCCCTCAAGGTGTGAGGGCGCAGAATACACAACCTATACGGGTGTTGCGCATATTCGCATTCAACCGCGCGGCGAATTGCCGATTGTTTATCATTTAGCAACAATTATCGAAATCCGGGCGTTTTGTTAACGAATGGGTAACGAATACAACCCACGGTTGAGTAATAACATTGGCTTCGGCCTGTAAACCGAGGATTTCAGGGAAAAATGTCGGATCTTGTCGTGCCTTCCGCAGGGCTTCCAGCCTGGCTTCCCGAGTTCACGCGGGCTTATTTGCGGCACACCAAGGATGGCGTGCCGATCCGGCAACTCGCGCGGGACGAGGGGCTGCATGCCTCGACCGTGCTGCGCCGTCTGCGCCGGATCGAATCTCGCCGCGATGACCCCCTGATTGACGAGGCGCTGCTCAGCTATGCCCATTCCGCCGGATGCCCCCCCCACAATGCCTGCAAACCGAAGGAATCCATTGCCATGAGTGCCCCAATCCGCAATCGCATCACCACCGAAACCGAAGAGACGCTTCAGCGCGAGGGGCGCCGGATCCTGCGCAGGCTTGCAGAGCCGGGCGCGGTGCTGGCGGTCGCCGCCGACATGAAAAACGCGGTGGTGCTGAAAGGCACCGTGCGCACCGCGGTGCTTGAGCGCGGTGTCGCGCTCGCCTTCGCGCTTCGGGACTGGATTGCGGTGTCTCATGCAGGGCGCGTCACCAGCTACGAAATCACCCCGGCCGGGCGCGCCGCGCTGCGCCGGATGCTTGAGGCCGATGAAACGCGACGCGTGCCGGGCTTTGCCGACGCGCAAGCAGGCTTCACCACACCCTATGCCGACCAGCACCGCGATTGGGGCACGCGCGATCTTCCCGATCCGGGCTCGAACGGGCCACGGCGGATGCGCCTCAACCTTGCCGAAAGCCCGCTTGGGGTTTTGGCCCGGCGGCGCGACAAGGATGGCGAACCCTTCCTGACACCAGATCTGGTGGCGGCGGGCGAGCGGCTGCGCGAAGATTTCGAGCTCGCCCAGCTTGGCCCGCGCGTGGCGCAGAACTGGGAACGTTTCCTTGCGGGCGGCGATCGCGGCCAATACCGGCCCGAAGCGACGAATTCGGGTGGCTCCGACCGCGCCCGCACCCGCGTTGCCACCGCACTGCGCGACCTCGGGCCGGGGCTTGGCGACATGGCGTTGCGCTGCTGCTGCTTTCTCGAAGGGCTTGAGGCGGCGGAAAAACGGCTGGGGTGGTCAGCGCGGTCGGGCAAGATCGTGCTGCGCATCGCGCTGATGCGGCTCAAGCGGCATTACGAAGAAACCTATGGCTGCGCGAGCCCGCTGATCGGGTAACGGGCCGGGCCCCGGGGTGAAACCGCCTCCAAGGCCGAACCCAACCAAAACGCGGCCGGTCGGGCGGTGGCAGGGCCTGCCCCGCTAGCCCTCCAGCTCCAGCAGCAGATCCTTGGCGTCGATCTGCTGGCCAGCGGTGACGTGAACTGCCTTGACCAGCGCGGCGCGGTCGGCGTGGATGCCGGTTTCCATCTTCATCGCCTCGATTGTCAGCATCAGATCGCCCGCATTCACCCGCTGCCCGGCGTGGACCGCGACCATCGCCACCACCCCCGGCATCGGCGCGCCGATCTGCATCGGGTTACCCTCGGCGGCCTTCGGGCGGGCAGCGGTGGCGGATTTGACGGCGCGGTTCGGCACCCGGATCACCCGGGGCTGGCCGTTGAGTTCGAAGAACACCTTGGCTTCGCCCTCGTCATTGGTTTCGCCCACCACCTGCAAGCGGATTTCCAGCGTCTTGCCGGGGTCGATCTCGGCGGAAAACTCTTCGCCGGGCAGCATCCCGTAAAAGAAGATCGGCGTCGGCAGCGCACGCACCGGCCCGTAAAGGCGGTGGCGGCCCATGTAGTCCAGAAATACCTTGGGATACATCAGGTACCCCGCAAGGTCTTCATCATCGACCGGAAAGCCGTCAAGCTCGGCCGAAACCCTTGCCCGCACCGCTTCCAGATCGACCGGAGCCAGCGCCGCGCCGGGGCGCGCTGTGGCAGGGCTTTCACCCTTCAGCACCTTGGCGCTGATGCCCGCAGGCCAACCGCCGGGCGGCTGGCCAAGGTTGCCGCGCAGCATGTCCACCACCGAATCGGGAAAGGCCACGTCGATTGCGGGGTCTTCCACCTCGGCCCGTGTCAGATTTTGCGCCACCATCATCAGCGCCATATCGCCCACCACCTTCGATGAGGGCGTGACCTTGACGATATCACCGAAAATCGCGTTGGCATCGGCGTATGCCTGCGCCACCTCGTGCCAGCGTTCCTCCAGCCCGAGGCTGCGCGCCTGCGCCTTGAGGTTGGTGAACTGGCCACCCGGCATTTCGTGCAGGTACACCTCGGAAGCGGGCGCGGGCAGCCCGCTTTCGAAGGCCGCATACTGGCCACGCACCGCCTCCCAATAGTTCGACATGCTGCGGATTGCGGCGATGTTCAGTCCGGTATCGCGGGGGGTGTGGCGCAGCGCCTCGACGATCGAGCCAAGGCAGGGCTGCGAGGTGCCGCCCGAAAACGCATCCATCGCGGCATCGACCGCATCGACGCCCGCGTCGGCGGCGGCAAGCACCGTGGCACCGGCAATGCCCGAAGTGTCATGCGTGTGAAAGTGGATCGGCAGCCCCACCTCGTCCTTCAATGCCTTCACCAGCACCCGCGCCGCAGCGGGCTTCAATAGCCCCGCCATATCCTTCAGCCCCAGCACATGCGCGCCCGCCGCGCGCAGATCGCGGCCCATGCGGACGTAATAGCCGAGGTCGTATTTCGCGCGGTCCGGGTTCAGGATGTCGCCGGTATAGCAGATCGTGCCCTCGCAAAGCTTGTTCGCCTCAAGCACCGCATCCATTGCCACGCGCATGTTCTCGACCCAGTTCAGGCTGTCGAACACCCGAAACACGTCAATGCCGGTTTTCGCCGCCTGGCTGACGAAAAACCGCACGACGTTGTCGGGATAGTTGGTGTAGCCCACGCCGTTCGAGGCGCGCAGCAGCATTTGTGTCATCACATTGGGCAGCCCTGTGCGGATGTCGCGCAGCCGCTGCCACGGGCATTCCTGCAAGAATCGGTAGGCCACATCGAAGGTGGCACCGCCCCAGCACTCGACCGAGAAAAGCTCTGGCAGGTTCGCCGCATAGGCGGGCGCGGCGCGCACCATGTCGATTGACCGCATCCGCGTGGCCAAAAGGCTTTGGTGGCCATCGCGCATGGTGGTGTCGGTCACCAGCACGCGGGTTTGCGATGCCATCCAGTCGGCCACCGCCTGCGGGCCTTCTGCCTCCAGCAGTTGCCGGGTGCCGGGGGCGGGGGCGGCAATGGCGGCGGGCGGTTTTGGCGGGCGCGCCTGCGCCGGGGGCTTTGGCCGACCCGCGGTTTCCGGGTGGCCGTTTACCGAAATGTCGGCGATGTAGGTGAGAATCTTCGTGGCCCGGTCAAGCCGCTTCTTGAAATCAAACAGTTCGGGGGTCGTGTCGATGAATTTGGTGGTGTAGGTGTTGTCAAGAAAAGTCCTGTGTTTCAACAGGTTGATGACAAATTCGATGTTGGTTGAAACGCCCCGCACCCGAAACTCGCGCAGCGCCCGGTCCATCCGGGCAATCGCCTGCTCGGGGGTCTGCGCCCAGGCGGTGATCTTCACCAGCAAGCTGTCGTAATAGCGGGTGATTACCCCGCCCGCATAGGCAGTGCCGCCATCAAGCCTTACGCCCATGCCGGTTGCCGACCGGTAGGCGGTGATCCGGCCGTAATCGGGTATGAAGTTGTTTTGCGGGTCTTCGGTGGTCACCCGGCATTGCAGCGCATGGCCGGACAGGCGCACCCCGGACTGCGCGGGCACGCCGGTCGCTTCGGCCAATGTCGCGCCTTCGGCAATGCGGATCTGCGCCTGCACGATGTCGATGCCGGTGACCTGTTCGGTCACCGTATGCTCGACCTGCACCCGCGGGTTCACTTCGATGAAGTAGAAGCGCCCATCGTCCATATCCATCAGGAACTCGACCGTGCCGGCGTTGCGGTAGCCAACCGCGCGGCCGATCTTCAGCGCCAGGCCGCAAACCTCGTCGCGCTGCGCTTCGCTGAGATAGGGGGCGGGCGCGCGCTCCACCACCTTCTGGTTGCGCCTTTGCACGGTGCAGTCGCGCTCATAAAGGTGGTAAAGCCCGCCATGCGCGTCGCCCAAAAGCTGCACCTCGACATGGCGCGCGCGCAGGATCATCTTTTCCAGATAGCCTTCGCCATTGCCAAAGGCGGCCTCGGCCTCGCGTCGCCCCTCGCGGATCTTCTCTTCCAGTTCAAACGGCGAATGGATGGCGCGCATGCCGCGGCCACCGCCGCCCCAGCTGGCCTTCAGCATCAGCGGGTAGCCGAGTTCCTCTGCGGCATCGCGCGCCGCACGCATGTCGTCGGTGAGCAGTTCCGAAGCGGGCACCACCGGCACACCTGCCGCCATCGCCACCCGCCGCGCGCTTGCCTTGTCGCCGAGCGCGCGCATGGTGGCGGCGGTCGGGCCGATGAAAACGATACCTGCCGCATCGCAGGCGTCAACGAACTCGGGGTTCTCCGACAACAGCCCGTAACCGGGGTGAATCGCGTCGGCACCGCAGGCGCGCGCCACGCGCAGGATTTCGGCAATGCTCAGATAGGCCGCCACCGGCCCCATTCCCTCGCCGATCCGGTAGGCCTCATCAGCCTTGAAACGGTGCAGCGAAAGCTTGTCTTCCTCAGCATAGACCGCCACCGTCTTCTTGCCGAGCTCGGTTGCTGCGCGCATGACGCGAATGGCGATTTCGCCGCGGTTGGCGATCAGGATTTTGCGAAACATCGGGGCCTCTGGCAGAGCGAGGGGGGCGGGATCAGCAAGAGGTTAACGTTGCTGCGCTGCGGCGCAAGCACAATTCGCGAACCTGTCAGAAGTTCTTACCAATTTCAGCAGATGCGCGGCGCTTGACAGCGCATTGCGGCAGCGCCAAGCAGGGGCGCATGATCGATCTGCGCCCCGTTGCCCATATCATTGGCCTGCTCGTGACGGTGCTGGGGCTGTTGATGCTCATTCCGATGGCGCTTGACTGGCAGCGGGGCGATGCCAACTGGCTCGCATTTCTTGAGGCGGCGATCATCACCACCGGGGCGGGCGGGCTTGTGGCGCTGGCCACCCACAGCGCCATCGCGCGCGGGTTGAATTTGCATGACAGCTTCTTGCTGACCTCGGGGGCCTGGCTGGTGCTGCCCGCCTTCGGCACCTTGCCATTCCTGATCGGCGCGCCCGACGTTTCCTTTACCGACGCCTATTTCGAAGCGATGTCGGGGGTGACCACCACCGGAACAACGGCGTTTCCCGCGCTTGACCGGCTGCCCTGGGGCACCAATCTCTGGCGCGCCATACTGCAATGGCTGGGCGGTCTTGGTATCGTCATCGTCGCGCTGATCTTTCTGCCGGTGATGAAGATCGGCGGCATGCAGTATTTCCGTTCCGAAGGGTTCGACACCTTGGGCAAGATCCTGCCCCGCGCGATCGATATCTCTACCGCCATGCTGCGCATCTACATCGGGCTGACCGTGCTTTGCGCCATGGTTTATGCGGCGGCGGGGATGACCGCCTTCGATGCCATCATTCACGCGCTGACCACGCTTTCGACCGGCGGCTTTTCCAATTATGACGCGAGTTTCGGTGCCTACAAGGGCGCGCCCGAGGTGGTGGCCACGGTGTTCATGATCCTCGCCTCGCTGCCCTTCATCCGCTTCGTGCAGTTGTCACAGGGCCAGATGCGGCCGTTTTGGCGCGATGTGCAGGTGCGCGCCTATCTGCGCTGGATCGGCTATGCGGTCGTGGTGATCGTGGTCTACAGGATGGTTCGGCATGAGGCGGCATTCTGGCCGACGCTGCGGGAAGTAACCTTCAACGTGGCGGCGACTTTTTCTGGCACCGGATACCTTTCGGAAGACGTGACGAAATGGGGGCATCTCGCCTTCGTGGTGTTGCTGGTCATCGGCTTGATCGGTGGCTGCACCTCGTCCACCGCCTGCTCGGTCAAGGTGTTCCGCTATCTGATCCTGTTCGAGGCGATCAAGACCCAGATCAAGCGGCTGCACAGCCCGCACCGGGTGCTTGCGGTGCACTATGACGGGCGGCCGGTCGAGGCCGAAGTGGTCAGCTCGGTGATCGCGTTCTTTTCGCTGTTCATCCTGAGCTACGGTGTGCTGATCGTCGGCTTGTCACTGACCGGACTTACCGCCGAAACCGCAATGACCGCCGCCTGGACAGCGATTGCCAATGTCGGCCCTGCCTGGGGCCCCGAGGTTTCGGGAAACGGTGCCATCGACCAGTTTCCCACCGCATCAAAATGGCTGATGATTGCCGGCATGTATGTGGGGCGGCTCGAACTCATGGCGGTGTATGTGCTGTTGCTGCCGCGCTTCTGGCGCGGTTAGGGGTGCCCTCCGAGGGCACCCCTGACCCTCATTTCCAGCAGGAAACCTGCACCGCTAACCCGCGTGCAAGCCGCGCAAGGTCTTCGGGGGCCATCGCGCCGGTGCTGCTGGCGGAAACCGGGGCAAAGCCGCGCTCGGTCAGCAAGGCGACAAGCGCGCTGGTTTGCCGCGCGAGTGCCAGATCGTCAGGCAGAATGCGCGTGCCACTGGTATCGGCGGGCAAAAGCACGCCCAGCACCGCGCCCGAAGGATCGAGCACCGGCCCGCCAGCATCGCCCGGCAGCGCCACCAGCCGCAGCCGCGCCAGATCGGCCTCGCCGCCGAGCCCGCTCATTGCCGCCAGCCGCCCGAAGGTCAGCACCGGTGCCGATATTGCATCGGCATAGGGGAACCCCGCCACCGCAACCTCGGTTTCCAGCCGTGGCGAAAGCGTCAGGAACGCCGCGACCGCCTGCGGCGCAAGCGCCACCCGCGGGGTCAGCACCGCAATGCCGGTTGCGGCATCGACAAATGCGGTATCGAAGGCCGCGCCATCAACCGTGACCCGGCCGCAGCCCGCCGCGGCATCGGCGGTGGTCAGTACCGCGCCCGCCGCGGTGAGATAAAAGCCGGTGCGCGAATGCGACGGTTTGCGCAGGTCGATACCGCTCAGCAAATCGGCGGTGGCGATCGACAGCGGCTCCCCGAGCGAGGCATCCATCGCGCGGTTGCCAAGCGGGGTGAAGCTGCCCTGCATTGCCGCCAGAACGCGCGCCATCCGCACCGCGTCGGCCGCGGGCCAGACCAGAGTGAAGCCCTTGATCAGGCCGCCGCGCAGGCTGACCTCGGTATGCGAGTATATCTCGGCGTTCTGCCCGGACAGCACGAACCGGTTGGCTTCGCGGCTGCGCGCGCCCTCCAGAGGCACGATCTCGAAATTCTGCATGATGTCGTAAAGCGTGAACAGCGCCGTCTGGTCGCCCTGCTGCGAAATCAAGAGCACCTGCACACCCGAGCCATCGCGCGCGCCATAAACCGCGAACGGCGGTTCGTAACGCTCGAATTTCACCAGCCCGGTAGGCATGATCACCGAAATAGCGGCCTCTTCATCGCGCACATCGGCAAGCCCAAGGGCGGCGCGCTCCGCAGCGCTGCGCGTCAGCAGATCGTCACGCTGCGCGCTGGTCAACACACCGGTCTGTTCGGCACCGATTGCGCCCTGCCATGCCGCCATGCTGGCGCGGGTACCGGGGCCGAAAGCGCCGTCGATGCCCGAGGTGTAGTAGCCCTGCCATTGCAGCGCCTCTTGCAAGGCCATCCGCTCGCCCGCGCTCAGGCGGCCTTCGGTGGCTCGCGCCTCGGCAAGTGTTTCGCCGGGAAGCCCCGGCTCGTTTGGTGCCGCTGCGGGTGCGGTTGTGGTGGTTGCTGCCGCCGAGGCGGGCCAGAAGCGCTGCCGAAAGCGCGCCTCATCGGCTACGAAAGCGTCGGAGGGGATCATCCCCTCGCGCCGCAAAAGCTCCGCCTGCGCCACGGCCTCGGCTTGCGAGAAGGGCCCGAGTGCTACCGCATACCACCCCGACCCGAGCACGAAACCCCCGACATTGGGAAAGGTCGCTGCCCATGCCGCCGCCCGCGCCATGGCCTCTGCCTCGGCCGGCTTGGCCTCGATCTGCACCCAACTCGGCTCGGCCCAGGCCGAACCGGAAAAACCCGAAATGAACAACGCTACCAACAGCGCCAAACGCCTTGCAAACATCCGCCTCAAACCCCTGATCCCTTCGCGCGCCTTCGCGCGTTCCGCCAAGTTAGCAGGAAGTTCGGCGGCGTCACCCCAAAATCCTCTGTTGCGGTGCCGCTGCCGATTGACCCTGTGGCAGCGCATGCCTAAGGAGAGGGCGCTTTTGCCCCGCGAGGTTCCCGATGACCCGATCCACGCCGCGCTCGTTTCAGGAAATCATCCTGCGGCTGATGAGCTACTGGTCAGCGCAGGGCTGCGCCGTGCTGCAACCCTATGACATGGAAGTGGGGGCGGGCACCTTTCACCCGGCGACCACCTTGCGCGCGCTCGGCAGCCGCCCCTGGGCTGCCGCCTATGTGCAGCCCTCGCGCCGCCCGACCGATGGGCGCTATGGCGAAAACCCGAACCGCTTGCAGCATTACTACCAGTATCAGGTGCTGATAAAGCCAAGCCCGCCCGATCTTCAGGCGCTTTACCTCGGCAGCCTCGCCGCCATCGGCATCGACCTTGGCCTGCACGACATCCGCTTTGTCGAGGATGACTGGGAAAGCCCCACGCTCGGGGCCTGGGGTTTGGGCTGGGAGGTCTGGTGCGATGGCATGGAAGTAAGCCAGTTCACCTATTTCCAGCAGGTCGGCGGGCACGATTGCCGCCCGGTCGCGGGCGAATTGACCTATGGGTTGGAGCGTCTGGCAATGTATGTGCTGGGCATCGACCATGTGATGGACATGCCCTTCAACGATCCCTCAGCACCGATTCCGCTGAAATACGGCGACGTCTTCCGCCAGACCGAGCAGGAATACAGCCGCTGGAACTTCGATCAGGCCGATACCGACATGCTCTTGCAGCACTTCAGGGATGCCGAGGCGGAATGCGCGCGCATCCTTGCCGCCCCGGCGGAGGACAAGGCGGGCCGCCGCATCGTCATGGCGCACCCGGCCTATGACCAGTGCATCAAGGCCAGCCACCTGTTCAACCTGCTGGATGCGCGCGGGGTGATCTCGGTGACCGAAAGGCAGGCCTATATCGGCCGGGTGCGTGCGCTCGCCAAGGCCTGCGCCGATGCGTTCGTCACCACCGAAGCGGGCGGGGCGGCAGAAGCGGAAGCCGCCCATGGCTGACTACAAGCCCCGGACCCTTGCCGAAAAGGCGCTCGACCGGCTGCAACACCTGGACAACCGGATTGGCCATTCGGCGGCGCGCAAGCTGGGGCGACGCTACCGCAAACGCGCGGCGCATGATTTTGCCGAGCGTCTTCGGACTATCGGGCCGGGCGATATCGTGTTCGATCTGGGTGCCAATGTCGGCGAGGTGACCCGGCAGCTTGCAAAGACCGGTGCCACGGTCCATGCCTACGAGCCCGACCCCGTCACTTTTGTGCATCTCGAAACGAACCTGCGTGGGTTGCCAAATGTGGTCTTGCACCCGCGGGCGGTGGGGGCCGAGAGGGGCACGGTAAAACTGATGCGGTCCAAAGGGTTCCTGTCGGACTTCGGGCGGCTCTCGCTTGCGTCCACGATTGTGTTCGACACGGCGCGCGTTGACCCCGCGCTGGCCGTCGAGGTGGAGATGGTCAGCTTCCGCGACGTTCTTGCGCAGGCAGATGGCCGCGTTGCGCTCGTCAAGATGGATATAGAAGGGGCTGAGTTGCAAATTCTCGATATGCTGTCCGGCGCGCCCGATCTGCTCGCGCGGTTCGACACGATGTTTGTCGAGACGCACCAGTATCTGCGCCCGTCGGATACGCGGCATGTCCTGAGGTTGCGCGAATGGGTTGCGTCCTTGGCGCAACCCGACATCAACCTTCATTGGCATTGACAGGGGCGGCAGCATGAATGGCAAGGCGGTAGGGCTCATCTTGGTGTTTTCGGCGCTCATGACCGGGGCAGCGGTCTGGTATCTGCAAGTCTATGGCTATTACGACCCGATCCCCGCCTCGGCACCCGCAGCCGAAGTCCGGCTGACCTCGCTGGTGACCGGGCAGCCGGAGAAAATCATTGCCGCAGGCTTTCAGGGCATTGACGCCGATAGCTCGCCGCTGCGCTTTCGCGCCTGTTTTACCACGCCGCTCGGGCTTGCCGTGGCGACCGAAAGCTTCAAGGTCTATGATGCCGCCACCCCGTTGAATGCGCCGGGCTGGTTTGACTGTTTCAACGCCGC
The DNA here is from genome assembly GCF_030684035.1 of Phaeovulum sp. Taxonomy (GTDB): domain Bacteria; phylum Pseudomonadota; class Alphaproteobacteria; order Rhodobacterales; family Rhodobacteraceae; genus UBA6213. The sequence goes on from NZ_JAUXPI010000014.1 coordinate 11,740, forward strand.
CCGCATCGGTGGTGATCTGGAGGCGGGCAGGGCGGTGGCCTTTCTTTCGGTTGCCGACATCACCCCCGGCATCGACCGGGTAGTGGCGATCTACCCCGACGGCCGCGCCTATGCCTGGCATCAGTTGAACGAGACCGCGGAGAAGTGACATGCCCGACCTCTTGATCGAACTCTTTTCCGAAGAAATCCCCGCCCGCATGCAGGCCCGCGCCCGCGAAGACCTGAAGAAACTGGTGACCGATGGCCTGGTCGAGGCGGGCCTCACCTACCGCTCGGCGGGTGCCTTTTCCACGCCACGCCGCCTGACACTCACCATCGAGGGCCTCACCCCCGAAAGCCCGACGCTCCGCGAGGAACGCAAGGGCCCCGCCGCCACGGCACCCGCCGCAGCGCTTGTGGGTTTCCTGCGCTCGACCGGCCTCATGCGCGAGCAGCTTGAACTGCGCGACGACAAGAAGGGGCAGGTCTGGTTTGCCAGCATCGAGCGCCCCGGCCGCCCCGCGAGCGCCATCGTCGCCGAGGTGCTGGAAGCCACCATCCGCAATTTTCCCTGGCCGAAGGCGATGCGCTGGGGGTCGGGGTCCTTGCGCTGGGTGCGGCCCTTGCACGCGATCCTCTGCCTGATGACCACCGAGGCGGGGGCCGAGGTGGTGCCGCTGACCATCGAGGGCATCACCGCAGGTGACACCACCGAAGGCCACCGCTTCATGGTGCCGGGGCGCTTCGCGGTGTCCGGGTTCGACGACTACCGCGCCAAACTGCGCCGCGCTTTCGTGATGCTCGACGCCGCCGAGCGCGAGGCGGTGATCTGGGCTCAGGCGGGCAACCTTGCCTTTGCGCAGGGGCTTGAGGTGGTGCCCGATGCGGGCCTGCTGGCCGAGGTGGCGGGGCTGGTCGAGTGGCCCGTGGTGCTGATCGGGGCAATCGGCGAGGCCTTTCTCGGCCTGCCGCCCGAGGTGCTGCAAACCTCGATGCGCGCGCATCAGAAATTCTTTTCGGTGAAAAACCCGGCGACCGGGCGGATCGAAGGCTTTGTCACTGTTGCCAATCGCGAAACAATCGACCACGGGCAAACGATCCTGCAGGGCAACCAGAAGGTGCTGTCGGCGCGGCTTTCCGATGCGCGGTTCTTCTGGGAAAACGATCTGCGGCGGGTGAAGGCCGAGGGGCTGGAGGGCATGGCGGCGGGCCTCGCCCATGTCACCTTCCACAACAAACTCGGCAGCCAGCTTGACCGGGTGAAGCGGATCGAGGCGCTGGCGCGCGAGATCGCGCCCTTGGTCGGCGCCGCCCCTGACCTTGCCGCCGAGGCCGCGCGGGTGGCCAAGGCCGATCTGCAAAGCGCGATGGTCGGCGAGTTCCCCGAACTGCAAGGCATCATGGGCCGCTACTATGCCGAGGCGGCGGGCCACAACGACGGCGTGCCCGAGGCATGCCGCGAACATTATCAACCCCTTGGGCCGGGGGATGCGGTGCCGACCGCCCCGGTATCCGTCGCCGTGGCGCTGGCCGACAAGATCGACACATTGTGCGGGTTCTGGGCGATTGATGAGAAGCCGACGGGGAGCAAAGACCCGTTTGCGCTCAGAAGGGCGGCGTTGGGGGTGATCCGGTTGGTGTTGGGGAATGGGGTGCGCTTCAATTTGTTGGACCGTATTGTTTTACCGTTCAGCCGATTTAACCTCATCGAGTGGAATGGCGAGGGAAAATCCGTTGCCTCCGACCTCCTCGCCTTCTTCCACGACCGCCTCAAGGTGTTCCTGCGTGACCAAGGCATCCGCCATGACGTGATCGACGCCTGCCTCGCGATGCCCGGCAACGACGACCTGACGCTTCTGGTCAAACGCGCCGAGGCGCTCGCCGCCTTCCTCAAAACCGACGATGGCGAGAACCTGCTGCAGGGCTTCAAGCGCGCCAACAACATCCTCACGCAAGCGGAAACCAAGGACGGGGTCGAATACTCCTACGGTGCCGACCCGAAGTTCGCCGAAACCGAGGCCGAACGCGCCCTGTTCGCCGCCCTCGATGCCGCCGAAGGGGCGATCTCTCCGGCCATAGAGGCCGAAGATTTCGCCGCCGCCATGACCGCCATGGCTGCCCTGCGCGCGCCCATTGATGCGTTTTTCGAGGCGGTGCAGGTGAATGCGGAAAACCCGGTGATCCGGCGCAACCGCCTCAACCTGCTCAACCGCATCCGCGCGATCTGCCTTGGCGTCGCCGACCTCGGCCGCATCGAAGGCTGAGGCGTCTTCTTTGCCTGAAATACCCCCCCGCCGGAGGTGCCGCCAGCGCGCCGCGGCGGTGGCGGTGCCTTCGGCGCGCGCGGCATGGGTATTTGGGCAAAGAAGAATGCGCCCGCGCCCGACCCGCCGCGCCGCAAACCCCGCTTGCCCCGCTCGGCGTATCGCCTATGCTGCCAGCGAAACGGGAGAATGCCGCAGTGCAGAAACAGGCCGATTTCGCCGAATTCGTCGAACTGACGCCGACCGCGCCGATAACCACGGCGCGCCACGGCTGGCGCGCCAAATGCCTGCAACGGCTGATCCGCCTCGATCTGCCAGTGCCGCGCACGGTGGCGCTTTCCTGTGAAGGCGTGCGCGCCATCGCGGCAGGCCAGCTTCCCGACACCGCGAAACTGGTGGCGATGTTCGGCGGCGATTTTCTGGTTTCGGTGCGCGGCAGCCCGGAAAATCCCGAATGGGGCGGGCCGGGAACGGTGCTCAACGTCGGCATGAACGATGCGCGGCGCGATATTCTGGCGGCGCGGCTTGGGCGCGAGGCGGCCGAGGCGCTTTATCTGCGCTTCGTGCAGGCTTTCGCCACCCATGTCGCGCGCCTCGACCCCGACATGTTTTCCGCCGCCGCGTCGCCCACAGCGCTTGCCGCGGCGCTTGCGGCTTATGAGGCGGAAACCGACGAGCCGTTTCCGCAAGACCCGGCGCGCCAGCTTGCCGATGTGCTGCGTTCGATGGCGCGCGCCTGGGAGGGCACCACGGCGCGGCTTTTGCGGCAGGCCAAGGGCGCGCCCGCCGAGGCGGCGCTGGGGCTGGTGGTGCAGGAAATGGCGCTGGGCATCGGCCCCGGCCTGTCCGGTTCGGGCACAATGCAATGCGTCGACAGCATCACCGGAGCCGCAAAAATAACCGGGCGCTTCCGCGGCCAGAGCCAGGGCCGCAGGGCCTCGCCCGAGGAAACGCTCTACCTCACGCGCGATCCGCGCGGTGCCTCGCTCGAAGAGGCCTCGCCCGAGCTTTTCGCCCAGCTTTTCAGTCATGCGCAAGCCTGCCGCGCCCGGCTGCGCGAGGAAATGCAGATCGAGTTCACCGTCGAGAACGGCCGTCTTGCGGTGATCGACGCGGTGCGGGTGGCGCGCAGCTCGCGCGCGGCGGTGAAAATCGCGGTGACGCTGGCACAGGATGGGGTGATCAGCCGCGAAGAGGCGCTGTTGCGGGTGGAACCGCGGGCCCTGTCGGAGCTGCTGCATTATCAGGTTGATCCGCTCAGCCCGCGCGACGGGCTCGGGCGCGGCATTGCGGCAAGCCCCGGTGCCGCTACCGGGCGCATCGTCTTTACAGCTGCCGCCGCGCAGGCGAGTGCGGCGCGCGACGAGCCCTGCGTGCTGGTGCGCCGCGAGACCGCGCCCGAAGATATTCGCGGCATGCACGCGGCGGTTGCCGTGCTGACCGAGCGCGGCGGCATTACCAGCCACGCGGCGGTGATTGCGCGCGGGCTGGGGCTGCCCTGCATTGTCGGCGCTTCGGAAATTTCGCTCAACCCGAAGGAACGCACGCTGCGCGGGGCCGATGGCCGCATCCTGCGCGAAGGCGACACCATTACCATCGATGGCACCAATGGCGAAGTGCTGGTGGGGGCAGCGGCGATGCTGGAACCGGCGCTTGATGATGGCTTTCGCACCCTGCTGCACTGGGCCGACAATGTGCGCGACATCGGCATTCGCGCCAACGCCGACACCCCCGATGACGCCCGCACCGCGCGCATGTTCGAAGCAGAAGGCATTGGCCTTTGCCGCACCGAGCACATGTTTTTCGATGAAGACCGCCTGACGGTGATGCGCGAGATGATTTTCGCCGACACCGCCTATGACCGTCGGATCGCGCTGGAGCGTCTGCTGCCGATGCAACGGGCCGATTTTACCGCGCTTTTCGACATCATGGCGGGGCTGCCGGTCTGCATCCGGCTGTTTGATCCGCCGCTGCACGAATTCCTGCCACAAGACCGCGAGGGCATTCGCGAGTTGGCCGAGGCGCTCGACAAGCCCTTGTCGGATGTGACGCGGCGGGTCGAGGCGCTCAGCGAGTTCAACCCGATGCTCGGCATGCGCGGGGTGCGGCTCGGCATCACCGTGCCCGAGATCTACGACATGCAGGCGCGGGCGATCTTCGAGGCGACGATCGAGGCAAGCCGTCGCGGCGCGCAGGTGGTGCCGGAAATCATGATCCCGCTGGTTTCCGCGGCGCGCGAGGTGGAAATCGTCAAAACCCGCATCGACGCGGTGGCGGCAGCGGTGAAGAACGAGTTGAAGGCAGAGTTCACCTATCGGCTTGGGGTGATGGTCGAGACCCCGCGCGCGGCGCTGCGGGCGGGCGAAATTGCCGAACATGCCGCGTTCCTTTCGTTTGGCACCAATGACCTGACACAGATGACCTACGGCCTGTCGCGCGATGACGCGGGGCGTTTCATGGGGGTCTATGTCAGCCAGCGCGTTTACGCCGAAGACCCTTTCCATGTGCTTGATGTGGAAGGCGTGGGCGAGTTGCTGCTGATTGGCGCGCAGCGCGGGCGCGAACGTCGCCCGGGCATCACGATTTCGGTCTGCGGCGAACATGGCGGCAACCCGGAATCGATCGCTTTCTGCCGCGCGGCTGGCTTCGATTATGTCTCCTGTTCGCCGTTCCGGGTGCCGGTGGCACGCCTTGCCGCAGCGCATTTCGCCCTGCTCGCCCCGCGCGAGGGCGGCAGGGAGAAATAGGCCCAAGGGCCGCATTGGTGACCGCAGCACCGCGCGAATTGCCCTTTGTTGCAATTTAGCAACAGTATCTGGACTTGTGGCTTTTTTTCGGCTAAGGCATTCGCGTCGCCACTGTCTGCTCGGCGGCCATGGGATGGGTTGGGGCGGAATATGTCGGTCATGGTTCAATGGGCAGAGCGCCTTGCGCTGCTGCTTTTTCTTGCGGTGCCTGCCGCTGCCGAAACAGCTGTCAGTACCTCGAATGACCCCGCCGGGGTTGGCCCGGCGCTCGCGGCCGTGCTCGGGCAGGAACGCACGGCACTTGCAGCCCTTCCAGAGCAACATTTTGCCGCGTTGACCGAGGAACCGCAGCAACCGTTCAGCCTGTTCGGTCGGCGCGAGGCACCGGGCGTGATTATTGACGGACAATGGCTGGCGGCACAGCCCGAGGCCACTGGCGACGCGCAATTCGAATGTCTTCGGCAAGCGCTGTATTTCGAGGCGCGTGGCGAGCCGGTTTCGGGCCAGGTTGCGGTGGCCGAGGTGATATTGAACCGGGTGGCTGACCCGGCGTTTCCCAACACGATTTGCGGTGTGGTCAAGCAATCGAACGGGCGCGGCTGCCAGTTTTCCTACTATTGCGATGGCCTCACCGATACCATGCGCGATCTCGCGGCGGTCTCGCGCGTGGGCAAGGTTGCACGCGCGCTGATCGATGGCGCGCCGCGCGCGCTGACCGGAGGGGCGACCTTCTTTCATGCCTTCTGGGTGCGCCCGTCGTGGCGGCTTGATTTTGAGCGCACGACCCAGATCGGCGTGCACACCTTCTATCGCAAGCCGGTGCGAACCGCCGTCAACTGAGGTCGCGCCGAGGCAGCACAATGCCGTTTCGGGGCTGCGCGCGCGCCGCCGCCGCACTATGATCGTGCGACCAAACCCGAGGCCGTGGCGATGAGCAGCGATATCAGTCAGGCATTTGCCCACCCCGAGGAACGCGCCGAGGCCTCGGCCGGTGCCGACCCGCGCGACCGCATCAGCCTGCGCGATCACATCGTCGAGGCCGATATCGGGGCCTTTCAGCTTGAACGCGGGCATCGCCAGCGGCTGTGCTTCAACATCGTGGTCGAGGTGCGCCGGGCCCCTGCGCCGCTGGAAGACGATGTTGACCGGATCCTTTCCTATGACCGCCTGACCGAAGCGATTGCCGCAGAGCTTGCCGCCGAGCGGGTAAACCTGCTTGAAACCCTGGCCGCGCGGGTCGCCGAGCGGATACTGGCGGCACCGCAGGCGATGCGGGTTTTTCTGCGGATTGAAAAGCTCGACCGCGGCCCGGGCGCGCTGGGGGTAGAGATCGTGCGGGCCCGTGCCGCAATGCCGCTGCGCGCGCCGCCCGATGGCGACGAGGCGGCGGCGCTGCATCCGGTGGTGGCGTTCCTGTCCAACGCCGCGATTTCCGCGCCCGACCTCGCGGCGCGGCTTGATGCCCTGCTGGCCTGCGGGATGCCGGTAATCCTAGCTGTCGGCGCGCCGGAAATGCCCGCGCCGCAAAGCGACCAGCGCCCGACCCAGCGGCGCATCGAATTGCTGGCGATCGAGCAGAACGCCTGGGTTCTGGCGGCGCGCGATCGGCGCTGTGTCGTGGTGGCAAGCCGCACCGAGATTGATTGGGCCATGCGGCACCGGCAAATGGTGGTCTGGGCACCTTCGAAGCTGGTGCTTGACGCGGTCGACGGGCCAAAGGTGCAGGACGGCGTCGCATTGGCGCTCTGGCTGGCGGAAACGCTTTCGGCGGCGCGGCTGGAACTTCACGGTGCTGTTTCAGCCCCGGCGGGAAGCCGCGTGCCGCTGCGGCTGGTGGCGCTCTGATGCTTGCCAAAGGCGGCGGGATGCGCTGAATGGCGGGCATGCGCAGCTATTATCGCCCGATAGCCCAGACCGACCCGCTGCGCCCGCAGGCCGCGCGGCGGCTGGCGGGCGGCTGGTGCTGGTTCGACCGTGTCGAAGTGCTGACGCGGGCTGGCAGCGCCGGGGTCATTGCCGCCGCCGACCTGCCGCCCGATGTTGCGGCGCGGCTCTGCGCCCAGCGCCCTGCTATCGTCGGGCTTTCATGGCAGGTGCCGAAATTGATGGGCATCGTCAACACCACGCCTGACAGCTTTTCCGATGGCGGGCGCTTTGGCAGCTCTGCCGAAGCGGTCGCCGCGGCGCAGGCGCTGGCGGCCGAGGGTGCCGACCTGCTCGACATTGGCGGCGAATCGACCCGCCCCGGGGCCGCGCCGGTGCCCGAGGCCGAGGAAATCGCCCGCACCATACCCGTCATCGCGGCACTTTGCGGCGCAGGCGGGGTCGGGGTGCCAGTTTCGGTCGATACCCGCAAGGCGGTGGTGGCACGCGCCGCACTTGCCGCCGGGGCAGTGCTGGTCAATGACGTTTCGGCGATGGAACATGATCCGCAGATGGCGGCGGCGGTGGCCGCATCGACCGCCGGGCTTTGCCTCATGCACGCGCAGGGCAGCCCCGAAACGATGCAGGCAGCGCCGCGTTACGACAATGTCGTGCTTGATGTGTATGACTATCTCGAAGCGCGGATCGCTGCGGCAGAGGCGGCGGGTATTGCACGGGCGCGGATTCTGGTCGATCCCGGTATTGGCTTTGGCAAGTCGCAGGAGCACAATCTGGCGTTGCTGCGAAACCTCTCGCTCTTGCACGGCCTTGGCTGCCCGATATTGCTCGGTGCCTCGCGCAAGCGCTTCATCGGCAGCATCGGCGGTGCTGCGCTGGCGCAAGCGCGCGGGCCGGGAACGCTCGCGGTGACGCTGGCGGCGGTGGCGCAGGGGGTGCAGGTGCACCGGGTGCATGATGTGGCCGAGGTGGCACAGGGCCTTCGGCTCTGGCGGGCGCTCGGCGGGGAAGGGTAGGGGGTAGGATGACGCGAAAGCTATTTGGCACCGACGGGGTGCGCGGGCAGGCCAACAGCTACCCGATGACGGCCGAGGTTGCGCTGCGGCTGGGTGCCGCTGCCGGGCGGTATTTTCGCCGCCACGGGCAAAACGACCACCGCGTGGTTATCGGCAAGGATACAAGGCTTTCGGGCTACATGATCGAAAACGCGCTGACCGCTGGGCTTACCTCGACCGGCATGAACGTGCTCTTGCTCGGGCCGGTGCCGACGCCTGCGGTCGGGTTTCTGACCCGTTCGATGCGGGCCGACCTCGGCATCATGATTTCCGCTTCGCACAACCCCGCCGCCGACAATGGCATCAAGTTTTTCGGCCCCGACGGTTTCAAGCTGTCGGATGAGGCCGAGGCGATGATCGAAGCGATCATGGCGGGCGAAATTGCGCCGGCGCAGCCCGCCAACATCGGCCGCGCCAAGCGGATCGAGGACGGGCGCGGGCGCTATGTCGAATATGCCAAGACCACCTTTCCCGGCCGTGACCGGCTGGCGGGGATGAAAGTGGTGGTCGATTGTGCCAATGGTGCGGCCTACCGCGCCGCCCCCGAAGTGCTGTGGGAGCTTGGTGCCACGGTGATTCCCGTCGGCGTTTCGCCCAATGGCTACAATATCAACGAGAACTGCGGCTCGACCCATACCCAAACCGCCGCCGAGGAGGTGGTAGCACATGGGGCCGATCTCGGTATCTGCCTCGATGGCGATGCCGACCGGGTGATGATCCTTGACCAGAATGGCAGGGTGGCCGATGGCGACCAGATCATGGCGCTTTTTGCCGCGCGCTGGGCCGATGAGGGGCGGCTTCGGGGCGGCGCGCTGGTGGCCACGGTGATGTCGAACCTCGGGCTGGAGCGGTTCTTGCAGGCGCGCGGGCTCAGGCTTGAACGCACCAGGGTGGGCGACCGCTATGTGGTCGAGAGGATGCGCGAGGGTGGCTATAACCTCGGGGGCGAGCAGTCGGGGCATATCGTGATGACCGATCATGTCACCACCGGCGACGGGCTGATTGCGGGCTTGCAGTTTCTGGCGGCGATGGCCGAGACCGGGCAACCGGCAAGCGCGTTGGTGAACCAGTTCGAGCCGCTGCCGCAGCAATTGCGCAACCTGCGCTATGCCCGCGGACGCGAGCCGCTGGAAACAGCCCCGGTTCGGGCGGTGATCGCCGAGGCCGAGGCGCGGCTTTTGGGCTGTGGCAGGCTGGTCATCCGCAAATCGGGCACCGAGCCCTTGATCCGGGTGATGGGCGAGGCTGAAGATGGCGCGCTTCTGACCGAGGTGCTTGACGGTATCGTTGCCGCAATCGCGGCAGACCTGCCCGCAAACTGAGCGCGCGAAAGTGGCAGGCGTGCAGGGCTTTCGCATCGCTGCCCGGCGGCCTATCCTGCGGCCCGAGGGCAAGGGGAGAAACGCATGAGACCCGTGATCGGCATCATCGGCAATGCCTATGAGATGAACGACCGCTATCCGGTGCACGCCGGGGGCACGATGAATTCCCAGGCGGTGGCCGAGGTAGCGGGGGCAATGCCGCTCTTGATCCCCGCCGATCCGCGCTTCGTTTCGGTGCCCGAGTTGATGGCGGTCTGCGACGGATTTCTGCTGACCGGCGGGCAGCCGAATGTCCACCCTTCGGAATATGGCGAGGCCGAGACCCCGGCGCATGGCCGCTTTGACCGCGCCCGCGATGCGATCACGCTGCCGCTGGTGCGCGAGTGCGTTGCTGCGGGGCAGCCGATTTTCGGCATTTGCCGTGGGTTTCAGGAATTGAACGTGGCCTTGGGCGGCACTTTGCACCCCGAGATCCGCGAGCTTCCGGGGCGGATGAACCACCGCATGCCGCCCGATGCGCCACTTGCCGAACAGTTTGCGCTCCGCCACGCGGTGCATCTGGTCGAAGGTGGGGTGTTCCACCGCCTGTTGAGGGCTACCGAAGTGATGACCAACACGCTGCACGGGCAGGGCATCTGCAAGCCGGCCCCGCGGGTGATCGTGGAAGGCCGCACCGACGATGGCACCCCGGAAGCTGTGCGGGTGGAAGGGGCGGTGGGTTTTGCGCTCGCCGTGCAGTGGCACCCGGAATGGAACGCCGCAGAGGACCCGGTGTCGCGGGCGCTCTTTGGCGCTTTTGGGGCCGCGGCGGCAGGCTGGGCCGCAGCGAAGCGCGCGCCCGGCGGTGCGAAATCGGGCTGAGCCCGAGGCGTCGCGCGCGATCAAGGGGCGAAATCGGCACCGCGTCGCGGCGAGGTGCCAGGCAACCGCTTCAGTCCGCGCGCGGCGCGCGCAGGCCGATTTCGTCGAGCCTGCGCTCGAACAGGGCGCGCGGGCTGGCGGCGTTTTCTTTCAGCGCGTCAAATCGGGCGCGAAGTGCCACCTTTTCGGCACCCCGGCAATCGTTCCAGGGGCGGCCTTGCAGACCCATGACCAGCGCGTAATAGCCGATGAAATGCGGCGCGTTCCCGGCCGCGAGCCAAAGCGCATAGGCCGCATCGGCACCGATCGCCGCGAGCCTGTCGGCATCATCGATGCCGGCACGCGCGAAGGCCGCGGCAGTTGCCGGGCCAATGTTCGGGATCTCGGTCAACGGGCGGGGCAGCGCGTGTCTCCGGTGCTCTGGCGGCTGAACCGTCAGAGTGCCGCCCGCGCCTGCCGCTGGCAAGTGTCAGATTGCCGCCCAGTCGCGAAAGCGCGGTGCGGCGGGGCTTGTGGTTTGCTGCGCACCGGCCTCTGTGTTGCCCTGCTGGCTCTGCGCCGGGGTGCTTCCCTGCTGGCTGCCTGCTGCGGGTGTCGTGCCGATAGGTTCGATCGTCTGCATCTTTGCCTCGGTTGTTTCGCCGTTGGTTCCCTGATGGAACCTTGCAATTGCGGCGAACGCGCGGCGCAGATAGGCGCAGCGCGCGACAAGGTCAAGCGGAATGACAAAAAGGTCGCGCGGCTTTCCGCTTATTGGCAGGCCGAGGACAGCCGCTGTTCGCTGAGCGCGAGGATATGCGCCAGTGGCACATTGCCATCGACCAGATCGGCGAGCGTGATTTCGTCCATCGATCCGTAAAATGCTTCAAGCGCGCGGTCGAGCACATTGCGGAACCGGCAGATGCCGATCAGCGGGCAGGTGTTGGTGGCGGGGTCGTGGCATTCGGCAAAAGGCATGCCGGTTTCGAAGGCCCGCAGCACCGCGCCAACCCCGATCTGGTTGGTCGGCCGGTTAAGCCGCATGCCGCCCGCGCGGCCACGCTGGGTGTCGATGAAACCCTTTTGCGAAAGCGTGTTGACCACCTGTGCGAGGTGGTTTTCGGACGAGTTGCAGATTGCCGCGACTTCGTGCTTGCGCACGATGCGGTCTGAATTGACGGCGCAGAACATCAGCGTGCGCATTGCAAGATTGGTTCGGGTGGTCAGACGCATGGCGGGACCCTTTGCTTTGCCGATCAATAGCCCGGTTTTGCGAGCGGCGATTTGATGCAGATCAGATGCATGAAGGGGAATGTTTTGCGCTGGATTTGCCCGTGCGGGCATGACATATGCGCAAATGCGAATGTATTGTGCCCATGAACCCGTTGTGGTCTTCTCGCTCAGGTAAAATGCGGGTTCTGGTCTTGCCCTCGCGGGCGCAACCGCCACGCCATGCAGGCGTGGCAGAACCAATGGAGCCGAAATGCCGCCAACCGCCGCCGACAGTGCCGCCGCGCCGAGCGGACTAGAACATTATCCGATTACCCTTTTTGCCACCACGATGGGCCTTGGCGGGTTCACGCTGGCACTGCGCGCGGGTGCCGAATCGCTCGGTCTTGGTGGCTGGCCATGGCAGGCGGCACTGGCGCTGACGGTGGCGGTGTTCGTGCTGGTGGCGGCGGGCTACGCGCTGAAGGCGCTGCGCCACCCCGCTGCGGTCGTCGCAGAGTGGCGGCACCCGGTGCGGCTGGCTTTCTTCCCCACGGTGTCGATTTCCTTGCTGATCATCGCTACTGCGGCGCTGCCGCTTTACCCGGCGGCGGCCGAGGCCGCGTGGCTTTTCGGCACCGGATTGCAGGCGGTGCTCGCGCTGGCGGTGATAACCGGATGGATCAGCGCCCGCGCCTTTCAGCAAGGTCACCTGAACCCGGCATGGTTCATTCCGGCCGTGGGCAACGTGATCGTGCCGGTGGCGGGCGCGCAGATGGGCTATGTCGAGACATCGTTCCTGTTCTTTTCGGCGGGGATGATCTTCTGGATGGTGCTGCTGACGCTGGTGTTCAACCGGCTGGTGTTTCACGATCCGATGCCGGCGCGGCTGCAACCGACGCTGGTCATCATGATCGCGCCGCCGGCTGTCGCCAGTATCGCTTGGCTGCGGATGACAGGCGAAATGGATGCATTCGGCCATATTCTGATGAGCCTGGGCTTTGTGTTCGCCGCGTTGGTCGCGGTGCAGGTGCCGCGCATCTTGCGGCTGCCATTCGCGCTTTCCTTCTGGGCGCTCAGTTTCCCCGTCGCGGCGCTGACAATTGCCAGCTTGCTGCACCACGAGGCAACGGGCACCGGCGGGTATCTGTGGCTGGGCGCGGCGCTGCTTGCGGTGCTGAGCTTGCTGATCGCCGGGTTGGTCGGGCGCACGCTTCTGGCGATGGTGCGGGGCGAGATCTGCAAGCCGGAATAATCGGGACTGCGTGGTGGAAATTGCGGGCGGGGGTGGCAACTCGCCCCGCCCGCGCTTAAGTCTGCGCTGAACTTTGCCCCTGAATCGGGGTGCCGCGAGGGATCCCATGCGCCGACCTTCTTCCTCAGCCACAACCGCGCCCACTGCGGCCCAGAAGGGGCGCAACCTGCGCACCCTGCGCGCGCTTCTGCCGTATCTCTGGCCCGCGGGTGAAACCTGGGTGAAACGCCGGGTGGTGCTGGCCATGCTGGCGCTCTTGCTCGGCAAGCTGATCTCGGTCACCACGCCCTATGTCTACAAGCGCGCCGTTGATGCCTTGGCCGGCCCCGCACCTGACGCGGCAGCGATGCTTGGCCTTGGTGCGGTCGGGTTGACAGTCGCCTATGGGCTGGCGCGGCTTGGCACCGTGGGTTTCAACGAATTGCGCGATGCGGTTTTCGTGCGGGTGGGCCAGCGCGCCTTGCGCAAGCTGGCGCTGGAAACTTTCACCCATATCCACCGCCTCTCGATGCGCTACCACATTACCCGCAAGACCGGCGGCCTCAGCCGGATCATCGAGCGCGGCGTGAAGGGCCTCGACTTTCTCCTGCGCTTCATGCTGTTTTCGGTCGGCCCGCTGATCCTTGAACTGACCATGGTCTCGATCCTGTTCGCGGTGCTGTTCAATGTCTGGTACATGCTGGCGGTGGTGGTCACCATCTGGGTCTATGTGACCTACACATTCCGCGTCACCGAATGGCGGGTGCAGATCCGGCGCGACATGAACACCCAGGATACCGACGCCAACCAGAAGGCGATCGACAGCCTGCTGAACTTTGAAACGGTGAAGTATTTCGGTGCCGAATCCCGCGAGGCGCAGCGCTACGATGGCGCGATGGCGCGTTACGAAGGGCTGGCGGTCAAGACCGGGCAAAGCCTTTCAATCCTGAACTTCGGGCAATCGTTCATCATCACCGCGGGTCTTATCGTCGTCATGGTGATGGCGGCGCAGGGGGTGCAGGTGGGCACGCTCACGGTCGGCGATTTTGTCATGGTCAATGCCTACATGATCCAGATCACCATGCCGCTGGGTTTTCTGGGCACGGTTTACCGCGAAATCCGGCAGGCGCTGGTGGATATGGGCGACATGTTCGACCTGTTGGGCCAGCCTGCCGAAATCATCGACGCGCCGGGCGCGCCCGCGCTGAAGGTGAGCAAGGGCGAAGTGGTGCTCGATCATGTGAGCTTTGGTTATGAGGCGGATCGCGCGATCCTCCGCGATGTTTCGATTACCGTGCCCGCGGGCCAGACCGTGGCGCTGGTCGGGCCCTCCGGATCGGGAAAATCGACCGTCGGGCGGCTGCTCTTTCGCTTTTACGACGTGACCGGCGGGGCCTTGCGGATCGACGGGCAGGATGTACGCGAAGTGACCCAGCAAAGCCTGCATGACGCGATCGGCGTGGTGCCGCAGGATACGGTCCTGTTCAACGACACGATCTATTACAACATCGCCTATGGCCGCCCCGAGGCGAGCCAGGCCGAGGTCGAGGCCGCCGCGCGCGCCGCGAAGATCCATGATTTCATCCTGAGCCTGCCCGAAGGCTATGCCTCACAGGTGGGTGAGCGCGGGCTGAAGCTTTCGGGCGGCGAAAAGCAGCGCGTCGGCATTGCCCGCACTCTGCTGAAGAACCCGCCGATTCTGTTGCTGGACGAGGCGACGAGCGCGCTTGACACCCAGACCGAGCGCGACATTCAGGACAGCCTGAAGGCGATGGGCCAGGGGCGCACCGTCATCACCATTGCGCATAGGCTTTCCACCATCGCCGATGCCGATTGCATCATCGTGCTGGAAGCGGGCCGGGTGGTGGAGCGCGGGCGGCACGAGGAACTGGTCGAGGCAGGCGGGCGCTACGCCTCGATGTGGGCGCGCCAGTCGAGCGAGGAAGAAGCCGAAAGCCAAGCAGCCCGAGAGAGCGGGCGCGCCGCCGGATGACACGGCTGCAACGGCTTGGCAACACCCGCGCCTTGCGTGTAAGACGTGGCGCAAGCGCAACGCGCCCCGATGCGGGGGCGAGACAAGGGGCACCCTCGCCGTGAGCGAAACCGACAGCTTCATCGACGAAGTCACCGAAGAGGTCCGCCGCGACCGCCTGTTTGCACTGATGCGCCGCTATGGCTGGATCGGCATTCTCGGGGTGGTGCTGATCGTGTCGGGTGCCGCCTATGTGGAGTGGCAAAAGGCCCGTGCTTCAGCGCGCGCCGAGGCCTTTGGCGATGCGGTGCTGGCGGCGATGGAAGCGCCCGACCGTGGCGCTGCATTGGCGGCGATTTCGGCCGATGGCGCGCAGGTCGCGGTGCTGCGGCTGCTGGTTGCCGCCGAGGCCACGCCGAACGCCGAGACGGTGGCGGGGTTGCAGGCGCTTGCCTCCGATACCACGCTGCCTGCCAGTCTGCGCGCGCTGGCGCAGATCAAGGCGGTGCTGATGGCGGGCGCGACAATGACACCCGCGCTGCGCGATGCAACCCTGGCCGAATTGGCAGCGCCCGGCGCGCCGTTCCGCGGCCTTGCAATGGAACAGCAGGCGTTGGCGCTGCTCGCCGACGGGCAAACCGAGGCCGCAATTGCGCTGCTGCGGCAGATTCTGCAGGAACCGGAGCTGACGGCGGGCTTGCAACAGCGCGTGACACAGGTGATTGTGGCGCTCGGGGCCGATCCGGTCGCGAACTAGCCGGAGCCGCGCCCAGTGCGGCGCGAAGAAGGGGGCAGGGCAGTGAAGCTTTCAGTCGGTCTCGGGCTTCTGGGCGTGCTCGCGCTGGTTCAGGGCTGCTCGCAGCGCGAAATCATTCTGCCGGGCGACCGGGTCGATCCGCGCTCGGTTCTGCAAGGCTCGATCAGCGAATTTGCCACCCCGCAGGGCGGCACCGTGTCGGTGCCGATCCGTCTGCCCGCGCAGGTTGCCAATGCCGAATGGACCCATCGCGGCGGCTCGCCGAGCCATGCCATCAGCCACCCGGCGCTGGGCGCGGGCACCACGCTCGCATGGTCCGCCGCGATTGGCCAGCCTGCCGGGCGCAGGCACCGGATCACCGCCGACCCGGTGGTGGGCGCAGGCCGCATCTTCACCCTCGACAGCCGCGCCACCGTTGCCGCCACCTCGACCGCGGGCGGCACGCTCTGGTCGGTTGACCTCACGCCTGCGGGCGACCGCGCCGATGACGCTTCGGGCGGCGGGCTGGCCTTTGCCGCGGGTCGGGTTTTTGTGACCACCGGCTTTGGCGAGCTGGTGGCGATCGACGCTGCCAGCGGCGCGGTGGCCTGGCGGCAAAAGTTTGATGCCGGCATCGGTGGAGCACCCACCGTGGTGAACGGTATTGTCTATGTGGTCGCGCGCGATGCCTCGGGCTGGGCGATCCGCGCCGAGGATGGCAAACTTGTCTGGCGTCTGCCGGGCACGCCGGCACCTTCGGGCGTTACCGGGGTTTCGGCACCTGCGGTGGCCGGGCAGATTGCGGTGTTCCCCTTCGCCTCGGGTGAAATGATCGCGGTGCTGCGCCAGCGCGGTTTCCAGCTTTGGCAGGCGACGGTTGCGGGGCAGCGGCTCGGGCGCGGCTATAGCGCGGTAAGCGACCTTACCGGCGACCCGGTTATTGTCGGCGACCGCATCTATGCAGGTTCCTCGGCAGGCCGGGCGGTGGCGGTGACCGCCGCCAAGGGTGAGCGGATCTGGACCGCCAACGAAGGTGCTACAGGGCCGATGCAGGTGGTCGGCGGGGCGGTGTTCCTGATCTCCGACGAGGCGCAACTGGTGCGGCTTGATGCGGGCACCGGGCGCGCGGTCTGGGCCGTGGACATGCCCTATTTCCTCAAGGACAAGCCCCGGCAGCAGCAGGAGATTCACGCCCATTTCGGCCCCGTGCTGGCGGGCGGGCGGCTGTTTGTTGCCTCTTCCGACGGGCTGATGCGGGTGTTCGACCCGGCCTCGGGTGCCTTGGTGGGCAGCGCCGCAATTCCCGGCGGCGCGGCAACAGCGCCGGTGGTGGCGGGTGGCACGCTTTATGTGGTGAGCGCGAGCGGGCAGCTTCACGCTTTCCGTTGACCCGAAAGCGGTGTAAGCGGGCTGCTTGATCCGCCCAAGGAGGGCAGCATGAGCTTTACCATGGCCATCGTCGGCCGCCCCAATGTTGGCAAATCGACACTGTTCAACCGCCTCGTCGGCAAGCGCCTCGCGCTGGTCGATGACCAGCCCGGCGTCACCCGCGACCTGCGCGAAGGGGCGGCGAGGCTGGGCGATCTGCGCTTTGTGGTGATCGATTCGGCGGGGCTGGAACTGGCCGACGACGACAGCCTGCAAGGCCGCATGCGCCGCCTGACCGAACGCGCCGTGGCCGAGGCCGACATCTGCCTGTTCGTGATTGACGCGCGTCAGGGCGTGACCCCCGCCGACGAGATTTTTGCCGATATCCTGCGCAAGAAGAATGCCCATGTCATCGTCGCCGCCAACAAGGCCGAGGGCAACGCGGGCGAGATTGGCGCAATGGAAGCCTGGAGCCTTGGCCTTGGCGAGCCCTTGCGCATTTCCGCCGAACATGGCGAGGGCATGGACGACCTTTACCGGGTGCTGGTGCCGCTGGCAGACGCCTTTGATGCCGAGGTGGCGACCACCGAGCCCGAGGTCAACGTTGATGTCGTCGAAGGAGAAGACGATACCTATCAGCCACCGTCAAAATCAAAGCCGCTGCAACTTGCGGTGATCGGTCGCCCGAATGCGGGCAAATCGACGCTGATCAACAAGATCCTCGGGCAAGAGCGCCTGCTGACCGGCCCCGAGGCGGGCATTACCCGCGACGCGGTTTCGGTGCAGACCGAATTCATGGGTACGCCGATGCGGATTTTCGACACCGCAGGCATGCGCAAGAAGGCGCGGATTTCCGACAAGCTGGAAAAGATGTCGGTCTCCGACGGCCTGCGCGCGGTGCGGTTTGCCGAAGTGGTGGTGGTGCTGCTCGACGTCGAAGTGCCGTTCGAGGCGCAAGATCTGCGGATTGCCGATTATGCCGAATCCGAGGGCCGGGCGGTGGTTATTGCCGCCAACAAATGGGACCTTGAAGACGACAAGCCGCACAAGCTCAACGAATTGCGCGAGGCGTTCGAGCGGCTTTTGCCGCAACTTCGCGGTGCGCCGCTGGTGACAGTCTCGGCCAAGACCGGCAAGGGGCTTGATCGGTTGCATGCGGCGGTGCTGAAGGCGCATCAGGTCTGGAACAAGCGCATCACCACCGCGCGGCTGAACCAATGGCTGGGTGCGATGACCGTTGCACACCCGCCACCGGCCCCGGGTGGCCGTCGGATCAAGCTGCGCTACATGACGCAGGTGAAAACCCGGCCGCCGGGTTTTGTGGTCATGGCAAGCCATGCCGACAAACTGGCCGAAAGCTATTCGCGGTATCTTGTCAATGGCTTGCGCGAAAGCTTCGAGATGCCGGGCACGCCCATTCGGCTGACTTTCCGCGATCAGGGTGGCGATAATCCGTTCAAGGATCGCAAGAAATCCATCCCGTCACGACTGCGCAAGCATGTCGTGGGCCGTGACAAGCCGTTCTGAAACCGCGCCTATCGGCTTGCGTCAAAAAGCTCCGCCGCCGCGTTGAAAAAGGCGGCGCGCCGGGGGGCGGTTTCCATCATCACCTCGTGCTCGCCGCCGGCAATCTCCAGAAGCGTTGCGCCCGGCCAGCGCGCGATGCGGGCACGAATCGCGGCGGCGTCGACGATACGCTCATGGCTGCCGAGCGAGGCGAGCGCGGGTAGCGCGGGCGCGGGCCGAGCCACCAGCGCGCGGCATTCGGCAAGCGCCAGTTTCAGCCAAAGCATGGTCGGCCCGGCAAGCGCCAATGCCGGAACCTCGGCAAGGTGCTGCTGCTGAAAGGCATACATTTCCGCTTCGCCGGTCAGCATGTTGTCGGCGAAAGGGGCATCCTGCACATAGGGCACCGGGCCGTTTTCGGGCGCATAGGCCGCGCTGCGGCCAAGCGCACAGGCAAGCGTGGTCACCACCCGCGCCACCGGGCGTTTCCACGCGGGAATAGCAATGCCCCACATCGGCGCGGAAAACGCGACAGAGGCCACCGGCAAGCCATTCAGAATCGCGCGAAGCCCGATCGCGCCGCCCATCGAATGCGCCAGAAGGTGCCAGGGTCGGGGCAGGGCCTGCGCCTCGGCAAGGTCAAGAAGCGCTGTGACATCTTTTTGATAATCCGCGAAATCAAGCACATGGCCGGGCAGCGGGTCGGCCAGCATCCGCTTGGCCAGGCCTTGCCCGCGCCAGTCGATGGTCAGCGTCGCATAGCCCCGCGCCGCAAGTTCCGCCGCCGCGGGCCCATACTTTTCAATGTATTCGGTACGGCCGGGGAACAACAGCACGGTGCCGCGTTCGCCCTCCCCCGCCCGCCATAGACCCGCGCGCAGCCGCAGCCCGTCAGCGGCGCGCAGCCAGAATGCCTGCCCGCCCGCGGGGCCGCGCGCGAGCCTGGCGTGCAGCGGGGCGGCCTCCATCAAGCCAGCGCCGAGGCAAGCTGCATCGCCATGCCCATCGAGCCGTCAACCTTCAGCTTGCCGGTCATGAAAGCCATGGTCGGGTTCACGTCGCCGCTCAGGATGCCTTCGAAGGTTTCGGCGCTTGCGGTCAGCGTCACTTCAGCTTCGTCATCGCCAGCGCGCACGCCGGATGCATCGGCGATGATCGCGCCTTCGCCCTCGATGACGAACTTTGCCACGCCGTCAAAACCCTTGCCCAATTTGGCACCCAGCATCTTCAGGGCCCCTTCGATGACGTCGCTCATTGCATCCTCCAAATGTGATCGCGTGACACTCGCTTTTCGGCGCGAATGCGGTAGGTTTCCCTTATGCGCGGAATGGTGGCAAAGCTCAAACATATCGTTGCGGCAGGTCTCGCGGTGCTGGCGCTGGCGCTGCCGCTTGCCGCGCAAGACCCTGCCGCGCAGCTTTCGGGCGGGCGCGCGGCGCAGCTCGATGCGCTTTTCGCCGAGCTGACAGACCCCGAGAATCGCACCTGGCGGCGCTCCGAGGCGGATATTCGCAGGCTCTGGTCGCAGTCTGGATCGGCGGCGATGGACCTGCTTTACAAGCGTGGCGAGGCGGCACTTGATGCCGATGATCCGGCGCTTGCGGTCGAGCATCTGACCGCGCTTACCGACCATGCGCCGGACTTTGCCGAGGGCTGGCACCTGCGCGCCGTGGCCTATTACAAGACCGGCGAGATCGGCCCGGCGCTTGCCGATCTCGCGCGGGCGCTGGCGCTGGAGCCGCGACACTGGACCGCGCTTTCAGGTCTTGGCACGATCCTTGAAAATGTCGGCATGAACGAAAGCGCGCTTGCCGCCTTTCGCGCCTCGCTGGCCTTGCATCCGCATCAGGATGACGTCAAAGACGAGATCGCGCGGCTGACGCGCGAAGTGACGGGCGTCAGCCTGTAGGCCAGGGAAAACGGCTATGGCTGCGGCGCGGATCACGGCGGTTCTGGGACCGACGAATACCGGCAAGACGCATTACGCGATCGACCGGATGCTGGCGCATCGCACCGGCGTCATCGGGTTGCCGCTCAGGCTGCTCGCGCGCGAGGTCTATGACCGGATCGTGAAGGCGCGCGGGCCATCGGTGGTGGCGCTCATTACCGGTGAAGAGCGCATCGTGCCCGAGCGGGTGGCTTATTGGGTCTGCACCGTCGAGGCGATGCCGACCGAGATTGGTGCCGATTTCGTCGCGGTGGACGAGATCCAGCTTTGCGGCGACCCAGACCGGGGCCATATCTTCACCGACCGGTTGCTCAATGCCCGGGGGCTGCTCGAAACCATGTTCCTCGGCTCCGATGTGATGCGCGGCGCAATCGCGGCGCTGGTTCCGGGTGTGCAGTTTTCCCGCCGCGAAAGGTTTTCGACACTGACCTGGGCGGGGTCGAAAAAGACCTCCCGGATGCCGCCGCGAAGCGCCATCGTCGGGTTTTCGGTTGAAAACGTTTATGCCGTGGCGGAACTGGTGCGCCGACAGAAGGGCGGCTGCGCGGTGGTCATGGGCGCGCTGAGCCCCCGCACGCGCAACGCGCAGGTGGCGATGTACCAGAATGGCGAGGTTGACTACCTCGTCGCCACCGATGCAATCGGCATGGGGCTGAACCTTGATATCGGCCACGTGGCGTTTTCCGCCACGTCAAAATTCGACGGCCGCCGCATGCGGCATTTGTTCCCGCATGAAATTGGCCAGATCGCCGGTCGCGCCGGGCGGCACACGCAGGCGGGCACCTTTGGCGTGACCGGCGAGGCGCGGCCCTTTGACGAGGGGCTGGTTGCGGCGGTGGAGAATCACCGCTTTGCACCGATCCAGCGCCTGCAATGGCGCAATCCGGCGCTTGAATTTGGCTCGATCGCGCGGCTGATCGGCTCGCTCGAGGTCGCGCCCAGCAACGAGTGGCTTCAGCGCGGGCGCGAGGCTGACGATGTTATTGCTTTGAAAACGTTGATTGAAGTGCCAGAAGTGCGCAGCCGCCTCGTGCACCCCAGCGACCTGCGCCTGCTTTGGGATGTCTGCCGCATTCCCGATTTCCGCTCGGTCTCGGGCACCGAACATGCCATGCTTCTGGCGCGCATCCACGGTTTCTTGCAAGACCCCGGTCATGTGCCTTCGGACTGGCTTGCCGGGCAGATTGCGCGGATCGACAAGACCGAGGGCGATATTGACGCGCTGTCCAAACGCCTCGCCTTCATCCGCACCTGGACTTATGTAGCGCAGCGCAGGGGTTGGGTGCATGATGAAAGCCATTGGCGGGGCGAGACGCGCGCTGTAGAAGACCGGTTGTCGGATGCGCTTCACACCGCGCTGACGCAACGCTTTGTGGACCGGCGCACATCGGTTTTGCTGCGCCGGCTCAATCAAAAGGAGACCCTCGTGGCCGAGGTGAATGAAAAGGGCGACGTCAGCGTGGAAGGCGAGTTCGCCGGGCGACTGGAGGGTTTCCGTTTCCGCCAGGACGCAACATCGTCAAGCGACGAAGCGCGGATGCTGGCGCGCGCGGCCTATGAATCGCTGCGACCCGAGTTCCACCTGCGCGCTGATCGTTTTTACAACGCCCCCGACACCGAGATGGATTTCACCGAACAGGGCGGCCTGATGTGGGGCGCGCTTGCGGTGGGCAAGCTTGTCAAGGGTGCCGATGTACTGCGCCCGGTCGTCGAGGCCTTTGTCGATGAGGAAGCGGGCGAAGAGGTGGCGGAAAAGGTGCGCCGCCGCCTGCAGCATTTCATCGACCGCAAGGTGGCAACCCTGTTCGAGCCGCTGCTGGCGATGGGCCGCGACGAGGCGCTTGCCGGGCTGGCGCGCGGTTTTGCCTTCCGCCTTTCCGAGGCGCTCGGGGTCTTGCCGCGCGAAGGCGTCGCGGCCGTGGTCAAGGAGCTTGACCAGGAGGCCCGCGGCGCGTTGCGCAAGCATGGCGTGCGGTTTGGCCAGTACACGATCTTTCAGCAAGCGCTGCTCAAGCCCGCCGTGACGCGGCTTCGGCTGGTGCTCGCGTCGCTCTGGGCCGGGCTCGAGACCTTTCCCGAAAGCCCGCCGCCGGGTCTGGTGACAATCCCGTTCCTGCCCGAACTGCCGCGGAGCGACTATACGCTGGCGGGCTACCACCCGGCTGGCGCAAGGGCGATCCGGATCGACATGCTGGAACGGCTGGCCGATATTCTGCGCGGGCAAGACAGCAAGGCAGGGTTCGAGGCGGCAGCCGAGATGCTCTCGATCACCGGCATGACGCTGGAACAGTTTGCGCATCTGATGGAAGGTCTGGGCTATCACGCCGAAAAGGGCGAGCGGGTCAAGACCAAGCCTGCCGCACCGGCGGTGGTGCTGCCCGAACCCGACCCCTCGGGCAACCCGATCCCCGAGGAGGTTTCGCTTCTGGCAGTGGCCGAAGCCGCGCCTGCCGATAGCGAGGCCGAGGCGAGCGCCGAGCCTGCCGCGCCCGAAATGGAGGTGTTCTACACCTTTGCCTGGGCCCCACGCCCGCGCCATCAGCGCCCCGAGCACCAGCCCCCCCGCGACGGCGGCCAGCCACGCGGCGAAGCCCGTGGCCGTAGCAATCGCCCGCAGGGCGCGCGCGCGCCCACCCTGCCGGGTGCAGAAGGCCAACCCGGAGCAGCGGCCCCAGCCCCCCCCCCCGCCGAGGGCGCCGCAGATGCCCGCCCGCCGCGATCACGGCGGCCGGAAGGTCAGCGCCGCAACCAGGGCGGGGCTCCGGGCGAAGCCGAGGCGGCACAAACCGGCAGACCGCCGCGCGAGCGCCCGCAAGGCGGCAAGCCGTCAGGCGATGGTCCGCGCGAACGCCGACCCGAGGGCGAGGCCCGCAACGAGCGCAAACCAGCGGGCGGGTCGCGCCAGGATGGCAAATCCGGCGGCAAGCCTTACGAGGGCCGTGGCGGCAAGCCCGCACCGCGCCGCGACGAGGGCCCGCGTGTCTATGAGGCGCACCCGCCGCGCGAAGGCAAATATGACCCCGACAGCCCCTTCGCGATTCTGGCAAAGCTGCGCGATCAGAAATGACCGAGGCACCGGGCGAAGCCGCCCGGATCCGGCTCGACAAATGGCTCTGGCAGGCGCGGCTGGCAAAAACCCGCGCGCTGGCGCAGGCATTGGTCAGCGCCGGGCATGTGCGCATCAACGGCCAGCGTGGTGACAAACCGGGGCGCGCCATCGGCCCGGGCGATGTGCTGACGCTGCGGCTTTCTGGCGGGGTGCGGGTGCTGCGGGTGGTCGGCTGCGGAACCCGACGCGGCCCGGCCCCTGAGGCGGAAATGCTGTATCAGGAAATCACGTTTAGTGCCACCCGGCAAGACCCGCTTGATTGATCTGACCGGCGCGGCTAGGTAACGGCCTAACGATCATCCGCGGGGGTGCCAAATGACCTATATCGTCACCGACAACTGCATCTTGTGCAAATACACGGATTGCGTTGAGGTCTGTCCGGTGGACTGCTTTTACGAGGGCGAGAATACGCTGGTGATCCACCCCGACGAATGCATCGATTGCGGCGTGTGCGAACCCGAATGCCCCGCCGATGCGATCCGCCCCGACACCGAACCGCAGATGGAAAAATGGGTCGAGTTCAACCGCAAATATGCCGATCTCTGGCCGGTCATCACCAAGCGCAAGGACCCGATGCCTGACGCCGAGGCGCATGACGGCGAGACTGGCAAACTTGAAAAATTCTTCAGCCCGAAGCCGGGCAGCGGCGACTGAGCCACCGATTCGCGCAGATTGCCCTTTGCCGAATCGCGCGCCGACCTACAAGCAATTGCTAACGTTCGATTCTGCGCCTTGCCGCAGCGCGGCGCTTTGATTCGTGTGAATTTTGTGCTACATTCCTGTTACAAGGAAACATGGACCGACAACCCCCCGCAGAACTGCTCGTCTGTGGGCAAACCCCGTCGCAATCAGGCCGTGCCCGGAAGGCGTTTGCCGCCGTGCGGTTTTGTTGTGCAAAGGCCAGGGATTGCGCCGCCCGCTGCAAGGAAGTGCCTGAATGACAAAAAACAAACGGAACGATTTTCACCCGGATGAGTTCGTTGTGTACCCCGCCCACGGTGTCGGCAAGATCATCTCGATCGAAGAGCAGGAGATTGCGGGGTTGCGGCTGGAACTGTTCGTGATCTCGTTCGAAAAAGACAAGATGACGCTGCGGGTGCCCACGCACAAGGCGCTCGATATCGGCATGCGCTCGCTTTCCTCGCCCGACGTGGTGACAAAGGCGCTTGAAACGCTGAAGGGCAAGGCCAAGGTCAAGCGCGCCATGTGGTCGCGCCGCGCGCAGGAATATGAGCAGAAGATCAATTCCGGCGATCTGCTTTCAATTGCCGAAGTGGTGCGCGATCTGCACCGCAACGACGATCAACGCGAACAGAGCTATTCCGAGCGCCAGCTTTACGAAGCGGCGCTGGAACGGCTTACCCGCGAAGTGGCGGCGGTATCCGGCACCGATGAACGCGGTGCCGCCAAGCGCGTCGGCGATGTTCTGGTTACCCGCGCCGCCTGAGATTTCGGCATGACGCGATCAGGGCCGCGGCTGCAGGGTCGCGGCCTTTGCCATGCGGCGGTATGGCCGACGGAGGGCAGTTTCGGTGCAAACGGGTTTTCAACGGATTTTTGGTGGCGCGCCCGAACGCGTCGTGGCACCGGGTGAGGCGCTGTTTCGCACCGCCGATGCCGTGCGCCAGATGCATCTGGTGCGCGCAGGCTCGGTGCTCCTCGAACGGGTGACCCACGCGGGCACCCGCATTCTGTTGCAGCAGGCACATGCCGGGGTGGTGGTTTCCGAAGCCTCGGCCTATTCACCCGCCTATCACTGTGATGCCGCGGCGGGGGCGCAAGGCGCGCGTTGCGCCATACTGCCGGTGACCGAGTTTCATGCCAGGCTGGCCGCCGACCCCGGGGCCGCGACTGCCTGGGCGGCGGGGCTGGCGCAGGCGGTGCAGGCCGCGCGCCTGCGCGCCGAACTGCGCAGTTTGCGCACCGTCGCCGAACGGCTCGACGCGTGGCTGGGTGAACATCGCAAACTGCCCGAACGTGGCTGCTGGCAAGACATCGCGGCCGAACTGGGGGTCAGCCGCGAAGCGCTTTACCGCGAACTGGCGCGGCGGCGATAAGCTGTCAGCAGCCGTTGTGCAGTTTCCATTCCTCCGCATGGCCGAGCGCCTTGGCGAAGGCGGGCACCTCGCAATCGCCCGCTGCCACCACCACGCCCTCAGCAGTGACCAAGGCTTGCGTCGCAGCGCCCGGCCCCATGTAGCGCGGGCCTTGCATACCCGCCACCACCGGCGACACCACGATGATCGCCGCCAGAGTGGCCAGCACCACCGCGCCCTGCGCCCAACCGAGGCGGGTAATCGAGGGCCGTTCGGCGGGCACCTCACAAACCCCACCGGGGCAAAGCTGTGCCTGACCAGGCCAGATCCAGTTGTAGATGGCGCAGCCGACGCAGATGCCGAACGAGGTTTCGAAGAAAAGCAAGAGGATGCAAGTGACGCAGCCCAGCATCGCCACCGGTCCGGCTTGGTTCAACACCAGGTTCCAGACGATCATGAACAGCGCAATCGCCAGCCCCAGCCCCCAGGCAAAGCGTTTCTGCGCCGCCCCCACATAGTCGGGCGCCTGCTTGCGCACCATGTAGCGCCCGAGGATCAGGCTGGGCGCAAAGCGCGGGTTGACCAGCACCCGCAGCGCGAAATCGACGGCGAATACCAAAATCACCATGCGCGTCATGGCAAAAGAGCCGTTGAGGAATGCCTGCGAAAAGGCAATGAGACCAAAGAGCAGCAAAATGCCCGCCCCGGCGCGCGCCTCGCGTTCGTTCACCACCCGGATCGGGTAACCCTCGACCACTTCGCCGAAATCGAAAACGCGCGCCATATGCAACTCTCCTGCCAAGATGTTACCTGCCATAGCCCAAGCGACCTGGCGGTCATATGATTGTGATCATGCGCACGCAAGCGTGATCATGTCGGTTCGTGAGGGCTGCCTGACGTGGTCGTTTGCGCCGATTTCTCGCGCGTCATCAAAGCATTTTCCAGATCCCGGTTTTGCGCGCGGCTCAGTTCCATGTATTCGGAATTGTTTTCGACCGGCACCCCCGGTTTCCAAACCCGCGCCAGATCGCGCAGGCCTTCGCGGTCGAGTTTATAGAAAATGCGCTGCGCCTCGGCGGCTTCAAACTCTGAAAGACCCACGTTTTCAAGCACATACCGCGCGGCCCGCAATGAGCTGTCGAACAATTCGCGCACCACGTCATTCGCCCCCGCCCGGACCAGCTCGAACACATGCACCCGGTCCCGGGCGCGCGCGACAATGTGCAGATCGGGCCGCACCCTGCGTGCATAGGCCACAAGCCGGGTGCTGGCGGCGTAATCGTCAAGGCAGATCACCAGCACGCTGGCGTTTTGCAGCCCGGCCGAGCTTAAAAGGTCAGGCCGGGTCGGATCGCCGAAATAGGCCTTGAAACCGAATTTGCGCATGAGCTGGATCGTTTTCAGGTCGTTGTCGAGAACCGTGGTCTTGAAGCCCGACATCGTGACCATGCGGTTGACGCCCTGACCAAAGCGACCGACCCCGGCGATGATGATCTGGCGCGGGTCGTCGATCGCGTCGGGGGCGGTTTCCAGGCCGGGCTTTTGCCCCGGCCCAAGCCGGTCAAGCAGGATGAACAGCACCGGCGTTATCAGCATCGACAGCGCCACGATCAGCAACACCTTTTGCGCCAGCGCCTCGGGCAGAATGCGCTGCCCAAGCGCGAAGGAGACCAGCACAAAACCAAACTCGCCTGCCTGCGCCAGACCCAGCGTGAACAGCCAGCGGTCGCGCCCGAAAAGGCCGTAAGCCCGCCCGAGCGCATAGAGCAGCCCCGCCTTCAGGCCCACCAGTGCCAGCACCAGCCCGATGATATTCGGCGGGTTGGTAATCAGCGGAGCAAAGTTCATGCCGGCACCAACGGTGATGAAGAACATGCCAAGAAGCAGGCCCTTGAACGGCTCGATGCTGCTTTCCAATTCGTGCTTGAACTCGCTGTTAGCCAGCACCACACCCGCCAGAAAGGTGCCAAGTGCCGGTGAAAGCCCCACCAGAGTCATCATCGAGGCGATGACCATGACGATCATCAGCGCCATCGCCGTGTTGATCTCGCGCAGTTTGGCGGCGTGCACATAGCGAAACAATGGCCGAATCAGATAGTGACCGCCCAGTATGACCGCAGCCACAGCGCCAAAGGTGGTCAGCGCCGCGCCCCAGGCGGGCAAGCTTTGCAGGAAATCACCGACCGCGCCGCTGCCGTTATCTGCCTGCGCCACCGCCCGCGCGCCGGGCAGCGCCAAAAGCGGCATCAGCGCCAGCATCGGAATGACGGCAATATCCTGCGTGAGCAGCACCGCAAAACTGGCCCGCCCGCCCGCGGTCTGCATCAGCCGCTTTTCCGTCATGGTTTGCAGCACGATTGCGGTAGAGGAGAGCGAGAAGATCATTCCCAGTGCCAGCGACACGCGCCATTCCTGCCCGGTAGCAACAAGCAGCGCCGTGATCAGCGCCATTGTCCCCAGCACCTGCAACCCGCCAAGCCCGATCAACTTTCCCCGCATCGCCCAAAGTGCGCGCGGATCAAGCTCCAGCCCGATCAGAAACAGCATCATCACCACGCCGAACTCGGCAATGTGCTGAAGGTCGCGCATTTCACTGCCGACAAGCCCGGTGACCGGGCCGATCAAAAGCCCGATCAGCAGGTAGCCCAGCACCGAACCAAGCCCGAGACGTGCCGCAACCGGCACCGCCACGACCATGGCAATCAGATAAAGGCTGGCTTGAAACAAGAAGGCGTCCATGGTCCCCTGCATTGGCCGGGCGGGCAACGCGCCCTGTATCGCGTGCACCCTTCAAAGCTAGCGCAAGCAGCGTGGCACGCAAGCCGCAAGGTCCTCAAAAAAACCTTTGCAGCGCAGAGATTTGCTCTCAGTTGCTTTGCAGAAGCTTAAGCGTGATGGTGTTGCTGCCCTTGACGTAGCTCATCTGCGTTTCCGAGATTGCCACGACCTGCCCGCCATCGACCCGGTCGCCGACCTCGACAGTCTGGAAGCGCCCTGAAGGCAGGCGCAGCAATGCCCGCCGTGCCCCTGCCGCCCCAAAAAGCCCGACCAGGGTCAGTTCGCTCAGATTGATCGCCCCGGTTTGCGTTGCCTGCTGTGCGACCGACGTGGGGGTGGCCCCGGTGGATACCACGGCAGGTGCTTCGGGCTCACCGGTCTCGATATGCTGGCCGTTCGCGACCGGAGCGGGCTGCGCCGCCATCGCTTCAGCTAGTGCCTGATCGAGCGCGCGCGTCGCCGCCGCCGAAATGCTGCGCGGGCGCACAATCGGGCGGGGTGCCGCCGCCACCGCCTGCGGCGTCGCCGTGGCGAGGCCCGCAGCAACACGCTCCGCCTCGGCGACGCGGGCGGCAGAGGCGGCCGCAGCGGTGGCGGAAATCGCCTGCGGGCGCAGCGCGGGCTTGCGCGCGGCCAGTGCTGCAAGCTCGGCCCGTTCCGCGTCGGTCAGGCCGCGATCCTGCGCCGCGGGCGCGGCGGGGGCGGTCTGCGGTGCCGCCGGAAGCGCGGCCGGATTTGGCGTGGCGGGGGCGGTCTGCGGTGCTTCGGGGGTGCCTGCGGGGGCTGTTGCGGGGGCTGTGGCAGGGTTGAGGCCCAGCGGACGCGGTTGCGGCCGGGCAGCGGCAAGCGCCGCCGCCTCGGCAGCAATGGCGGCGTCCGCAGCCGCGCGCGCAACCCGTGCCGCAGCTTCGATCGCAGTCGGGCGCGGGCCGGGTGCCGCCTCGGGGTGCCCGGCGTAAAGCGTGAAGCCACCCGGCATGGCCGTGCCTTCAACCGTCGGTACTCCGGCCCCCGGCACCTCGCCAGCGGCAGGCGGCACGGTGGCGGCCGGATCGGTGACCGCGACCGGCGCAGGTGCGAGGCTCGGCGGTGCTACGGTATCGGCCACGTCATTTGGCGGCAGCGACACGATCGGAAGCGGCGGGGCTGAAACCGGTGCTGGCGCGGCGGGCGTGGTTGGCAAAGGTGCCTGCGCCGCAGCCGCGCTGGCCTCACGCGCCATCGCCGCGAGCTGCGCCGAACTGAAGGCAGGCAGCGGCGCAAGCGCGGGAAGCGCAGCGGTGACGCCGCTGTCAGCGGTCAATGCGCTGACTTCCGGCGCACCCGGATCGACAGTCGCAAGCAATTGCGCGTCGCTTGCAATGCTCGGGGGCACCGCCGCTTCGGGCTCGGCGGGCGCTCCGGGCGTGGTGGGCAGCGGCGGCAGCGGTTCAGCGGTGGCGAGGTTTGTCGGCTCGGCTACCGGCTCGGCGGCGGGTGCAGGCGGGTCTGCTGCGGCAGGCGGCGCAGCCGTTGCGATTTCCACCACGTCGGGTGCCGCCGCTACATCCGGGGTCGGGGCATCGGCGGGCACGGGATCTATCGCGACCGCTTCGGTGGCCGGGGGGCGGATTGCCACCGCGAAGGGTGCTTCGGCGGTGGCAGCGACGGCGGCAGGTGCCAATGCAACTGACTCGACAAGCGGCGGCGAAATTCCTGTGACTGGCTCGGCATCGGGAAGCTGAGGCGCGCCAGATGCCGCCAGCGAAGTAGCGGGCGGTGCCGCAAGCGTGGTCACGGGCGCTTCGGGGGCAGCGGATGGCACATCGGGTACCGGTGTGCCAAGAAATACCGACCAGAGCACCACGATAGCCATGAACACCACAAGCGCCGCGGTAAGCGCCAGACCGAGGTGTTTGGGCCGCCCGCGCGCCGCTGCCGCAATCGGGCCGCCGAAAACGCTGGTACGCGCCGGGGCGCGGGGCGGCGTTTCGGTTGGAGCGGCCGCTTGCGGCGGCGCATCGGCTACCGCCAGGTCCGGCTCGGTCGCGGCGGTCTTGCCGGCAAGCTTGCGGGCGAGTGTCAGCCCGGCGGTGCTACCCGAAGCTGCGGCGCGCCCGGCCAAGGCCTGCAATCGCGCCGCGGAACCGGGGCTGCGCGTGGGTGTCGAAGCCGCGGGCGGTGGCACGATGTCGGCACCTGTGGCCCCGAAATTCAGCCGCCGCGCCGCGCCAAGTTGCGGCGCTTCGGTTTGGAACAGGGGCTTGATCTCGACTTTCGGGCGCAAACTGGCAGCCCCCGCCACAGCCAAAGCCGCGCCGCGCGGCGCGGTGCCCGCCGCCTTTGCCAGGCGCGGGTCGGGCACCTTCTCCCCCGCCGCGCGCCGCCCGAGCAAGCCGGTGCCGTTGGTGGCAGGTCGCTGGCCAGCCCCTTGCGGGGTGTCGGCGCGTGCAAGCGCCAAGGCACGGGGAAAGGAAATCGCGCCCGCCTGTGCCGCTGGCGCATCGCGCCGCGCCGACAAGCCCTTTGGCATTGTTGGCGTTTCTCTGACGTCATTGCGGGTTGCGGTGAAAGGTTCAATCATGGCGCTGGCGGCGACAGCCTGGGAAGCCGCCTCATCTGGCGCGGGCATGAGCGGATCCGGCGCTGCGGATGCAGCCGCGACGGCCTCGGCCCCGGCTTCGGATGCGATTTCCGGCTCGGGCTCGGGGCTTGCGGCGCTTTCTGTATCGGTCGAGGCATCGGCGGGCAGCGAACCCGTTTCGGCGGGTGTGCCCGCATCTGCGGCCAACGGTTGGGGTTCGGTTGGGTCGGCGGCGCGCAGGTCCGCGGTCGCAGAGGCCGCAACCTCGGCCAGGGGTTCCGCTGCAGCGGACGCCGCCGCATCGACATCGGAAGCGGCTGCGGTCTGGGTTTCTTGCAGGACCAGAGTGGGGAGCTGCCCCGTGCCCTCGGCGTTGGCGGCGGTTTGGGCCGCCTCGCGTTTTTTCCCGGAGCCGGGCTTGCGGGCACGACCCGCGCTGGCCACCGCAGGGCGGGCTTTCGCTGCCGACTTGCCCCGGCCCTTGCGCCCCGGCTTGGGTTCGGGTCCGGCGGGTTCCGCTGCTACCGGTTCCGTTGTTGCCGCATCGTTGGCCAGCTGCGTGACGGCGGGTTGCGCCTGCTCGGGCCCCGCCCCACCCGGAGTGTCTGAAGCCGCCGCGTCGGGCAGCAGCCCGGCGGCCCGCGCGAGGCCCTGCCCGGCGGGAACGGTCGCCGCTTCGGGTGTCGGCAACGCCGCCGCGATCTCGGGCACCGCCGCCGCCTCTGGCACCATCGCCACCAGAGCCCCGGCCTCGGCTGGCTCCGCCGACGCCGCAGCAGTTTCCGGGCCCTCGGCCTGCCGGGCTTCCGCCCCGCTGCCGCTGGCGGGTGCTGCCACCTCCGCTTCGGTCTCGGGCACCGCTTCGCTTGCGAAAGCCACCTCGGCCTCCTGGCTCTGCGGCCGCGGCGCGGCGAGGCCCAGAATCCGGATCGGATCCTGGTCACGGTCAAGCCGCGCACCTTCGGGCAAATATTGCGCCGCGCTGCGGGTGAGACCGAAGAACGGCTCGCCCGCAAAATCGCCGGGGCCGGGAATGGTCACAAAGCTCACCGGGTTGAAACGATGCAACTCGGCAAACGCTGCCGCCTCGGAAAGCGTGTCGCGTGCCACCACCGCCACACGGACTGTCTTTCCGGTGCCCGACCAGTCGAACACCAGATCGGCGACCGGGTAGGGGGTGCGCCCCTCGAGCGCTTTTGCAATCTGTGCGCGCCGCCGCGCCGCATCGGGGCCGGATGCCTCGATCGAAAGGTAAAGCACCTGCGTGGCCGGAATTACCACTTTGCTGATGATGCCCTGCGGCACCAGCCCCAGCGCGGTGCGCCGGAGCGTCGCCAGCGCCTGCGCCAGATCCGGCGCGTCAAGCGGCACCTCGCCCACGCTCAGCCAGCCCGAACCGGTGCGATGCAACAGGCCGATGCCGCCATGCGTGAGATTGAGCGCGAAAGAGGGTTTCATGCCAAGCCCCTAGCACAAATCAACCGGGGGCCGAAACCGCAGAAACGGGCCCCGCCTCAGGTTAAGGCAGAAACCCGCGCAAGAAAAGCCGCCAAGACGGCATGCCTTGTGCGCACACGCGTTTCGGGCGAAACTTGCGCCTCGGTTGTTGATGGAGAGGTTCATGCGTTTACTGCCGCTTGCCGTGCTCATTGTCGGCCTCGTTCTGCCCGTTGCCGCCGCTTCCGAGACCGCCCCGGCGCTGATGACCGTTACCGGCGAAGGTCAGGCGGTAGCGGTGCCTGACATGGCCAGCCTGTCGCTCGGCGTTGCCACCCGCGGCACCACCGCCGCGAAGGCGCTTGGGGCCAACTCGACCGCGCTTGCGGCGGTGCTGGCGCAGCTCGCGGCCGACGGCATCGCGCCGCGCGACATTCAGACCTCGGGGCTTTCGGTAAGCCCGCGCTATGATTATTCCGATCAGGGCGAGGGGCGGCTGCTCGGCTATGACGCGCATAACATGGTGACCGTGCGGGTCCGCGATCTCGCCCGCCTCGGCGTGGTGATCGATGCCGCATTTGCTGCCGGTGCCAATGAGTTCAACGGGTTGAGCTTCGGCCTTGCGGATGACCGCAGCGCGGTTGATGCCGCGCGCCGGGCGGCGGTGGCCGACGCCCGCGCCCGCGCCGAGCTTTACGCCGAGGCTGCCGGGGTAAGCCTCGGGCGGATCGTCACGATCACCGAAGCGGCGGCGGGCAATGCGCCGCAGCCGATGGCGCTTCGCGCGGCACCAATGGCGGCCCCGCCGGTGCCGATCGCTGCGGGCGAATTGAGCCTTGGGGCGCAGATCACCGTGGTTTACGAGATCATCCAATAGGCGCGGTTGCGGGCGCGCGCAGGCCCCCGCGTCGCTCCGGTTCAGGCGGTGGCC
The DNA here is from genome assembly GCF_030684035.1 of Phaeovulum sp. Classification (GTDB taxonomy): domain Bacteria; phylum Pseudomonadota; class Alphaproteobacteria; order Rhodobacterales; family Rhodobacteraceae; genus UBA6213. Next base: position 44,655 of record NZ_JAUXPI010000014.1, read on the forward strand.
GCCGCCAGCGCCTGATCGAGATCGGCGATCAGATCGGCCGCGTCCTCGATGCCGATCGAAAGGCGCACCACATTCGGTGCCGCGCCCGCTGCCACCTGCTGCGCTTCGGTCAACTGCCGGTGCGTGGTCGAAGCCGAGTGGATGACCAGGCTGCGGGTGTCGCCAAGATTGGCGACATGGCTGAACAGCTTGAGGTTGTCGACCAGCTTCACGCAAGCGTCATAGCCACCCCTGACCGAAAAGGTGAAGATCGCGCCAGCCCCCTTTGGCGTCACCTTTGCCACCCGGCCATACCACGGAGACGAGGGCAGGCCCGCATAGGTCACGAATTCCACCCTTGGGTCTTGCTCCAGCCATGCGGCGACCTTTTGCGCATTTTCCACATGGCGTTGCATCCGCAGGCTCAGCGTCTCGATGCCCAGGAGCGTGTAATGCGCACCCTGCGGGTTCATCGTCATGCCGAGGTCGCGCAGGCCCACCGCGATCGAATGGAAGGTGAAGGCCATGGCACCAAGGGCTGCATGGAAATTGAGCCCGTGATAGGCAGGTTCGGGCGCAGCAAGGCTTGGGAACTTGCCCGAAGCCGACCAGTCGAATGTGCCGCTGTCGACGATCACGCCGCCGGTGACGGTGCCGTTGCCGGTAAGGTATTTGGTTGCCGAATGCACCACCAGCGTCGCGCCCTGCTCGATCGGGCGGCACAGATAGGGGGTGGCCAGCGTGTTATCGACGATGAGCGGCAAGCCCGCCTTGTCGGCCACCGCAGCCACGGCTGGCAGGTCGGTGATGTAGCCGCCGGGGTTCGAGATCGATTCGCAGAAGATCGCGCGAGTGTTGCCATCCACCGCCGCTTCGAGCGCCTTGAGGTCATCGAAATCGACGAATTTCGCCGACCAGCCGAACTTGCGGATGGTGTTGGAAAACTGCTGAATGGTGCCGCCATAAAGCCGGGTCGAGGCAACCACGTTGCAGCCCGGCCCCATCAGTGGAAAGAGCGCCATGATCTGTGCCGCGTGACCGGAGGAACAGCAGACAGCACCGGCCCCCCCCTCCAGCGCCGCCACCCGGCTTGCCAGCGCGGAAACGGTCGGGTTGGTCAGCCGCGAGTAGATATAGCCAACCTCCTGCAGGTTGAAGAGCTTGGCGGCGTGGTCCGCATCGCGGAACACATAGGCCGTGGTCTGGTAGATCGGCACCTGCCGCGCCCCGGTGGCGGGATCGGGGGCAGCGCCGGCATGGATCTGCAATGTGTCGAAGGCATAATCGGTCATTGTCGGTGGCTCCCTGAAGTTTGGCAGAGCCTAGCGCGCCGCCTGCCGCCACACAACGCCGCAGGCAAGTCCAAACGGCTCAAATACTTGCGGCGAACCGGAACATTCGTCTGCGGCGCGCGCCGGTTCCGCCCTGCGTCGCCTGACGCGGCGCTTGCGGCGAAACGGCTTTCCTGATTTTACCCGGCGGCGCCATCTCCGCCGAAGGCTCCCCTTGCCCGCGCAGCGCGCTCCGCAGGGGATATTTTGGCAAAAGCAGGCGGCAGGGTCAGCGCAACCACAGCCCTTCGCGCTTGATCGCGTTGCGCAGCATCTGTTCGCGCCGTGGCAGTGCTTCGCGGTCAAAGAGAGCGCGCAGTTTTTGCCCCTTGCCCTGATAGACGAGCTTGCGGATCGGGTCGTAGTCGCGCAGCAGCCGTTTGACCGGGTTCGGCGCGCTCACCGCTTCGAGCACCTCCACCACGCGGTCGCTTTCGCGCGCGTAAAGCAGCGGCAGGGCGCGGTAATGGCAACTGATCGCGCCGTCGAGCCCGGCAAGGCCGGGGCCGGGGCGGCCGCCGCCGAGGCCATGGATCACCAGCGGCAGCGCCGCCTGATCGAGCCAGGGGTCGAGGCTTTGGCTGGCCAGCGCTTCGGGCGGGTCGGAGCGGATCGAGACGGCGTAGTCGAGAAAGCGCTTGCCGAAGGCCTGCGGGTCGGAATGAAAAAACCAGCCGGCGTTGAAGTAAAGGTAACGCTCCCAGTATTCGTCGGGCTGGGTGAGGTCGAGCGAGCTGGCAAAGTCGAGGCCGAAGCGGTCGTAAAGCGATTTCCAGATTTCGGTGTAGCCGGGGCCATAAAGCGGCGGCTCGGGCCAGGTGCCTTCGCGCCGCATCGAGGCGGAGGGGCGCGCGAAATCGAAGCTCGCACCCGCGAGCGGCGCGGTGAAAAGCGTGTCGGTATCGAAGAACACGAACGGGCCGGGGGGCAGCGCAGCCAGCATTTCTATCTTGTTGCCATAGGGGTAGCCTTGCCCGAAGGCGTGGTTTTCAAAAGCCAGGACTTCAGCACCAAAACCCTCAAGCGCCGCGCGGATCGGGGCCGAAATCCGCGGATCGATGGACCAGCGCGGTCCGGGCTGCGGCTCGGCCACCAGCAGTTTTCCGCTGAAACCGGGATTGGCCGCGGCGAAGGAGGCCGCAAACAGCACCGCTTCATATTCAAGCCGCCCGGCCTGCGCAACGCAGACCACATTGGGGACCACTTTCGTCTTCTTTACCGCCACTTGCCACACTCGCACCCAGCCTCGTGCGGCGAGTATAGAGGCACTGAGGCGGCAAGGACAGGGGCGGCGGTTTGTCGCGCGGGCACGATGCCGCCTTGTTCTCGTGGCCGGGCAGGCCCAGATCAGATTCGAGGGGCCCGCTACCCGGGGCCTGGCAGAGCGAGGTTGCCATGCACATCCAGATCAATACCGACAAGGCGATACAGGGCCGCGAAGATGTCGCCCGTTTCGTGCAGGACGCGGTGATCGCCCGCGTCGGTCACTTTGCAGCGCGCATTACCCGCATCGAGGCACATCTGGGCGATGAAAACGCCGACAAGGGCGGCAGCAAGGACAAGCGCTGCATGCTCGAAGCGCGCCCGGAGGGGCTGCGGCCGATTGCAGTGACCCATCACGATGCGACCTTGAAGCTTGCCGTCAGCGGCGCGGCGACAAAGTTGCGCACGGCGCTCGAACGTGAGTTCGGCAGCCTGGATGCGCGCAAGGTGTGACCGGACGCGGGGTTGCCTGAAGGTTTCGGCGGCGTTGGCCCACCACGCGGCCGTTGCGGCCAGGCATGGTGGGCGACCCTGGAATCGAACCAGGCGTGGGTCTCCCCGGCGGAGTTACAGTCCGCTGCCGCACCTTGCAGCTCGTCGCCCAACGCGGCGGTGGATAGCTTGGGGGGGCAGGGGCGTCAAGCTGGAAATAAGCCGGAGCCGGGCTTGCCAAGGGGCCACCCGGCAGCGCAGGAAGAAGCGCGAGGCCGGGCGGAGAGCGGGCGATGAAAAAACCTGATTGGGTAATCGAGAAAGAGCGTGGCAAGCGCGCGGCGGCGGCTGAAACGGTATGGCTTTTCGGCCTCCACGCGGTGCGCGACGCGCTTTTGAACCCGGCGCGGGTGAAGTTGCGGCTGGTGCTGACCAAGAATGCCGCCGACCGTCTGGGCGAGGCGGTCGCCGCCGGGGGGGTGGAGCCTGAAGTCGTCGATCCGCGGCGTTTCGACGTGCCGATCGACGAAGGCTCGGTGCATCAGGGGGCAGCGCTCGAGGTCAAACCGCTCAACTGGGGTTCGCTGGAAGACGTCTGCCTTGACGGACGCGGCGCGCCGCTTGTGGTGCTGCTCGACCGGGTGACGGACCCGCACAACGTTGGCGCGGTGCTGCGTTCTGCCGAGGTCTTCGGTGCCCGGGCGGTGATCGCCCCGCTACGCAATTCGGCACCCGAAACCGGCGCGCTGGCGAAAACCGCAAGCGGCGCGCTGGAACGGCAGCCCTATTTGCGTGTCACCAACCTTGCCGAGACGATGGAAACGCTGAAGGGCATGGGCTTTGTGCTTCTGGGTCTCGACGGCGAGGCCGAGGCAGAGCTTGGTGCCGCGCTCGCGGGATTGGGGTCAAGACCGATCGGGCTGGTGCTTGGGGCCGAAGGTCCGGGGCTGCGCGACAAGACCAAGGCCACTTGCGATGCACTGGTTCGAATACCCTTTGCCGCAGGCTTCGGCTCGCTCAACGTATCGAACGCCGCCGCCGTGGCGCTTTATGCCGCGACCACGCATTAGCGATCACAACTGCGCGAATTGTCGCACCGGGCCTTCAAAGTGGCCCCCTGCATCCATATATTGGGGTGAGGAGGCGTGGCACCGGAACTGCCGTGCCTCGCGTTACTGTCCCTCGTTCCGTCACTTGCGCCCGGGCTTTGGCTCGGGCGCTTTTTCATCTGGATGCTGACCGATGCAGAACCCTTCCGACGCCGCTATCCGAACAATCCTTGGCAGCACCCGCGTGATCGCCGTGGTGGGTATTTCCGCCAATCCCGATCGCCCCTCGCATGGCGTCGCCCGGTTTCTGCAATCGCGCGGCTACCGGATCGTGCCGGTGAATCCGGGACTTGCCGGGCAGGAATTGCTGGGTGAAAAGGTCTGGGCCGATCTGGCCTCGATACCTTCCGATGCGGAAGTTGACATGGTCGATGTCTTCCGCAGGTCCGAAACGGTGCCCGAGGTCGTGGCCGAGGCGCTGGCGCATCTGCCGAAGCTGCGCACGGTCTGGATGCAACTTGGCGTAACCAGTGCCGAGGCGGCGGCGATGGCCGAGGCGCGCGGCATTGCCGTGGTGCAGAACCGCTGCCCGGCAATCGAATACCCGCGGCTGATGCCACGCTGACCGGGCAGGGGGGCCTGCTGCCCCTCGCCGGTCGCAAGCCGCCAATTCGCCCTTTGAGGGCGGTTTTCAAGGAAGCTGCCGGGGTGTCAGATGCCCAGCCTGTCGCGCATCGAAAACCAGGTCATTGCCGCGACGAGGATGGGCCAGCGCAGCGCCGCGCCGCCGGGAAAGCGGGGCTGCGGCAGGCTTGCCATCAGATCGAACCCCGCCGCATCGCCCGCCACCGCCTCGGCCAGCATCCTTCCCGCAAGTGTGGCCAGCGCCACGCCGTGGCCGGAATAACCGGAAGCCGAAAGCACGCCCGGCGCGGGGCGCGCAAAATGCGGCAGCCGGTTCATGGTGATCGCCAGCGTGCCGCCCCAGGCGTGCGTGATCGCCACATCGGCAAGCCCGGGATAGACCTCAAGCATCGGTTTGCGCACCGTTTTCACCAGATCGGGAAAGCGGTAGCCGTAGCTTTCGCCACCGCCAAAAAGCAGCCGCTGGTCTGGCGAGAGGTGCCAGTAGTTGACCACGAATCTGGTATCAGCCACCGCGACGTTGCGCCGCAACACCTCTGCCACGCGGTGCCCAAGCGGTTCGGTTGCGACAATGAAATTGTTGATCGGCATCACATGGGCTGCGACACGCGGGGCGAGATTGCCCAGATAGCCGTTGCAGGCAAGGATCAGATGATCTGCCACAACCTCGCCCGCGCTGGTCCGCGCGCCGGGGCGGGTGCCAGGGGTGATCTCGACGACCTCGCTTTGCTCGAATATCTGCGCCCCTGCGGCGCTGGCGGCGCGGGCAAGCCCGAGCGCGAAATTGAGCGGATGCAGATGCCCCGCTCCGAGGTCGAGATCGCCACCGCAATAGGCAGGTGACGGCAATATTTCGGCGAGTGCCGTGCGGTCGAGCGGGGTGATCTTGTCATAGCCATAGGCTTGCGCGAGTTTCTCGGCATTGGCGCGGGCATGCGCCACTTCACCGGGGCGGCGGCAGGCATGCACAATGCCGGGGGCATAGTCGCATGCAATGGCGTGGCGCGCGATCAACTCTTGGACCAGCGCCTTGGCGTCTTGCCCGACATCCCAGAGCCTGCGGGCCATCTCGCGGCCAAGCATGCGCTCCAGCTCGCCCTGTTCAAGCCGCTGGCCAGAGCCGACCTGCCCGCCGTTGCGCCCGGAGGCACCAAAGCCCGCGCGGTGGGCTTCAAGCACCACCACCCTGAGCCCGCGCTCGGCCAGATGCAGCGCCGCCGAAAGCCCGGTGTAGCCCGCGCCGATGATGCAGACATCGGCCGCGACCGGCCCCGCCAGCGCCGGAAACTCCGGCAGCGGGGTGGCGGTTTCGGCATACCAGCTTGGCGGATGCCTGCCGGGCCGGTCATTGACGGTCAGAAGGTTCATACGTTCAACAGCAGGTGCTCGCGCTCCCACGGGCTGATGACCTGAAGGAACTCTTTGTATTCGTTTCGCTTCACCGATTCATAGACGGCAAGGAATTCGGCCCCGAGCACCTCGCGCATGGCCGCGCTTTCGGCCATCAGGTCAAGCGCATCGCCAAGGTTGAAGGGAAACTCGTCCTGCGCGATATAGGCATCGCCCACCCATTCCGCGCGGGGCGGCTGCTTTTCCATCAACCCGAGATAACCGCAGGCAAGGCTTGCGGCGAGCGCGAGGTAGGGGTTGCAATCCATGCCCGCCAGCCGGTTTTCCACCCGCCGCGATTCCGCCCCCGAGATTGGCACCCGAAGCCCGGTGGTGCGGTTGTCGCGGCCCCATTCGAGGTTGATCGGGGCGGCAAAGTCGGGAACGTAGCGGCGATAGCTGTTCACATAGGGGGCCAGAAGCGCGATGACGGCGGGCAGGTGGCGCTGCATGCCTGCAATGAAATGCAGGAAGGCAGGGGTTTCGCGCCCGCGCGCATCGGAAAAGATGTTCTTGCCGGTCTTGATGCTGATCACTGACTGGTGAATGTGCATGGCGCTGCCGGGTTCGCCCTCGATCGGCTTGGCCATGAAGGTGGCGAAGCAATCATGCCGCAGCGCCGCTTCGCGGATCAGCCGCTTGAAGTAGAAAATCTGGTCGGCAAGGTTGATCGGATCGCCATGCGCGAGGTTGATCTCCACCTGCGCCGCGCCGCCCTCTTGCAAGATGCCGTCGATTTCAAAGCCCTGTGCCTCGGCAAAATCATAGATGTCATCAATGACCTTGCCGTATTCATCAACCGCGCTCAGCGAATAGGCCTGCTTGGCAGCCGCCCGGCGGCCCGAGCGGCCCATCGGCGGGATCACCGGCATGTTCGGGTCAATGTTGCGCGCGACCAGAAAGAACTCCATCTCGGGTGCCACGACTGGTTGCCAGCCCTCGGCTTCGTAAAGCGCCATGACCCGTTTGAGCACGTTGCGCGGCGCGACCGGCACCGGCACGCCGTTCTGGTCGAGCACGTCATGGATGACCTGCAAGGTCACGTCGGCGGTCCAGGGTGCCGCGGTGGCGGTGGTATAGTCGGGCACCAGCACCATGTCGGGTTCGGTGAACGAGCCGCCGGGGTTGTCGGCCCATTCGCCGGTGATGGTCTGCAGGAAAATCGAATTCGGCAGGTAAAAGTGCTTCTGATGCGCGAATTTCGAGGCGGGCATTGCCTTGCCGCGGGCCACCCCGGCAATATCGGGCACCACGCATTCCACCTCGTCGGGGCGGCGTCCGCCGATATAGTCACGGGCTGCTTGCGGAAGCTTGTCCATCCAGTCGGACATCGGGGCTGCCTTTCGGGGGTCAGAGGGGGCGGGGCTGCAAGAAGAACGCGGCGATACGATCGGCCATTGCGGTTGAGGAATTGGCTTGGCCCATCCGCGCGCGGGCGGCGGCCATCAGCGGCTCGGGCACGACGCCGGGGCCACGGGTGCGCATCAGCCCGTCGATGAAACTGTCGGGGTATTCGGGATGGGCCTGAACCGAAAACGCCCGGTTATCATAGGCAAGGCCGGCGAATTCGCAAAATTCGTTGCGCGCGGTCACCTTGGCACCGGGCGGTACTTTTGTAACCTGATCGCGGTGCCAGGCGTTCAGCGTCAGTTTTTCGCCGCCGAAATCATAGTCTTGCGGGCCGACCGCCCAGCCCTTTTCAAAGCGCTCGACCTTGCCGCCCAGTGCCTGCGCCAGAATCTGATGGCCAAAGCAGATGCCGACAATCGGCACACCCGCGCCGTAAGCCTCGCGCAGGAACGCTTCAAGTTTCGGGATGAAGGGCAAATCCTCATAGACGCCGTGCCGGGATCCGGTGATCAACCAGCCTTCGCAGTCGCGCACCGATGCGGGAAACGCGCCGTCTTCGACATGATAGCGGCAAAACTCGAGGCCGCGCCCGGCCAGCGCGGCTTCGAACATGTCGGGGTAGTCGCCCGCCTCGGCCCGAAGCGCGTCGGGGGATTGGCCGGTTTGCAGAATGCCGATCAGCATGAAACGCCTGAGATTGATTGCCCCGAACCTAGCCGTGGGTGTGGGGGCAGCGCAAGGGGGAAGGGCGGGGCACCGCCCCCGAGCCCGGGAAGTATCTTGCGCAACGAAGACGCGGTGCCGGATCGACCGCCCGGCTGCTTCTCCTTCGTTCAAATACCCCGCGGGGGTCCGGGGGCGCGAAGCCCCCGGCCTTCAGACGGTTTCGAGGTAAAGCTCGGATTGCTCCTGATCGGAAAGCTCGGCCATGTAGTGGATTTCCTGGCGCTTGGTCATCAGGTAATTCTCGATCAGTTCCGGGTCGAAGATCCGCTTGATCTGCGCGCAACTGGCAAAGGCCTCGATCGCCGCCTCCCAGGTGCCGGGCAGTTGCGGCAGGCTTTTTTCATAGGCGTTGCCGATGATCGGGGCGGGCGGCGTCAACCGATCCTCGATCCCGTTGAGCGCCGCACCCAGAACCGCCGCGATCATCAGGTAGGGGTTCACATCGCCACCGGCGACGCGGTGCTCGATGCGCCGCGCGGCGGGGCGCGAGGCGGGAATGCGCAGCGCGGCGGTACGGTTTTCGAAGGCCCAGCCGATGCCGGTGGGGGCGTGCTCGTTTGGTACCAGACGGTCGTAGCTGTTTTCGTGCGGCGCAAGGATCAGCGTCGAGCCGGGCATGGCCTGCAAAAGCCCGGCAACCGCGCCGCGCATCTGCTCCGATCCTTCGGAAGTGCCATCGTTGAAGATGTTGCGGCCCTGCGCGTCGAGCACGGAAAAATGCATGTGCATGCCGTTGCCGGACCACATGTCATAGGGCTTGGCCATGAACGAAGCGGCAAACCCGTGGTGCCGCGCCAGCCCCTTGACCAGCATCTTGAAAAGCCAGGTATCGTCGGCGGCCTTCAGCGCGTCGCCCTGATGCACGAGGTTGATTTCGAACTGTCCCGGACCCGCCTCCGAAATCGCGGTATCGGCGGGAATGTCCATTTCCTCGCAGGCGTCGTAAAGCGCGGTGAAGAATGCATCGAACGCATCCAGCGCGCGCAGGCTGAGGATTTCGCCGCCGGTGCGTCGCTTGCCGGAGCGGGGCGAGGGCGGCACCCGGAGCTTGGTGCCGCTGTCATCGATCAGGAAAAACTCGAGCTCGGTTGCCACCACCGCCGTCAGCCCCGCGTCGGAATAGCGGTGCACCACCTTCGCCAGCGCCTGCCGCGGGTCGCCGGCATAGGGGCGGCCGTCCATATGAAACATCCAGATCGGCAGAAGCGCGGTGGGGGCTTCAAGCCATGGCATCGGCACGAAACCGCGCTCGGTCGGCATCAGCACGCCGTCAACATCGCCGGTTTCAAACACCAGCGGGCTGTCTTCGATGTCCTCGCCCCAGATGTCGAGGTTCATCACCGAATAGGGAAAGCGCGTGCCGTCGGTGAACACCTTGCTTGCGAAACGGGCGGGGATGCGCTTTCCCCGCGCCACCCCGTTCAGGTCTGCCGCCGCAACGCGGATCGTGCGCACCTCGGGGTGCTCTCTTAGCCAGTCCATATCCTCACCTGATGATCTGCGGCCTGATCCTCAGGCGGGGGCGAGCCCCCGGCAGATGACGGTTCAGGCGGCGGTTGACCCATCCAAAGAGCCCGATCAACGACAGCGTCAGCAACACGAAATAGAACGCCGCAATCGGGTAGGGCACGAACGGGTTGAAGGTCTTGTCTGCGAAAAACTTCGCATAGTAAAGCGCGTCGCCCTTTTGCTGGAACGACGGAAAGCCGGAAAAGAACACCAGCGTGGTGGCGTGAAACAGAAAAATGGCCTCGTTGGTGTAACTCGGCCAGGCCAGCCGCAGCATGGTCGGCCAGATCACCCAGCGAAACTTCTTCCAGCCTGTCATGCCATAGGCATCGGCGGCTTCGATATCGCCCTTGGGCACCGCCATCAGCGCGCCATAGAAGATTTCGGCGGAATAGGCGGCGGTGTTGAGGAAGAGCACGATCAGCGCCCCGGCCCAGGCCTTGGTCAGCCACGAGGTTGCCACGGTCATTCCGAAGATATCGAAGCCGCCACGCGGCAGCAGCACCAGCATTTCATAGGCAAGAAAGAACTGGATGAACAAGGGCGAGCCGCGGAACAGGAAGATGAACCATTCAGCCGGTTTGCGCAGCCAGCGCGCGCGCGCGGACTTGGCCAGCGCCAGCCCGGTGGCGGCGAAAAACCCGGTCGCCAGCGCGAGCACCGCGAAATAGATATTCCAGATCAACCCCGAGCCGATCAGCGTGAACTGGTGGCAAAGCGAGAATTCGCCGCGCGGCAATAGCTGCGCGCCGATGCCGATCGAGCGCAACCCGTAATCGAGGATGATCTGCCCGCAGCTCATGCGCCCGCCTTCCGCATCGCTTCGCCCGCCATCGTCGCCTGCCCGCGCGTCAGCCGCCGGGTGACGCGGCGCAGCACCACTTCGGAAACCCTGGTCATCGCAAGGTAGAAGACCAGCAGCACGAGGAAATACCAGAGCCGCCAGTCGGGGTGCGGGAAATCGTAGATCTGCGATTTGCGCGCGCCAAGCTCGCGCGCCCAGTAAACGATGTCTGACACGCCAAGCAGGAACAAGAGCGGCGTCGCCTTGATCAGGATCATCCAGAGGTTGGAAAGACCGGGCAGGGCATAGACCCACATCTGCGGTATCAGGATGCGTCTGCTGACCTGACGGCGGCTCATGCCGTAAGCTTCGGCGGTTTCAAGCTGGGCATGCGGCACCGCCTGCATGGCACCCGCCAGCACATTTGCGGCGAATGCGCCGAACACTATCGAAAAAGCAACCACCGCCAGCACGAAGCCATAGACCTGATGCACCGATTGCGGGCTGGAAGACAAGGGCAGCTTGGCGGCAGCGCAGACCACGAAATCGGCACCCTGCCGCACCGGCTCGGTCCAGTCGGGGCAGAGCGTCTTGTGCCGGATCCATTCCAGCCCCTGATCAAGCGCCACCGGCACAAAGAGAAAAAACACGATATCGGGCACGCCGCGCACCATCGAGGTGTAGCCCATGCCAAGCCAGCGCAGCGGCGCGATATGCGAGCGGGTGGCAAGCGCGCCGCCAAACCCGAAGCCAAGCGCGATCGGCGCGGTGATCGCCATCAGCGTCAGCACGGTCAGGAACGACCAATAGAACAGCACCTGCTTGCCTGTGGTCAGGTAGCACAGGAACCAGACAAGGCCCTCGAGTGATTTTGGGTCTGCGCAATCTGCAAACATGATGGGTGCGCGGCGGGCCCGGGCGGAAACCCGGACCCGCCGCAACCAGATCAGAATACGACGGCTTCGTCGCCGAACCACTTCTTGATCATGGCGTTGATCGTGCCATCGGCCTTCAGCGTCGAGATTGCCGCATCGAACTTGGCGCGCAGCTCGGTGTCGGTCTTGCGCAGCGCCATGCCGACGCCGCCACCGAGCTGCACCTCGTCACCTGCCCAGACGAACTCGCCCTTGCTTTCCTCGACGAACGGCAGAAGCGCGTCGCGGTCGGCAAATACGGCATCTGCCTCGCCGTTTTTCACCGCCGCGACGGTATCGTCGAGCGTGGCGAATTCAAGCAGCGTCGCGCCGCTTGAGGCGATGTAATCGGCCTGAATCGTGCCGACCTGCACCGAAATGCGCCCCATCGTGTTGGCATCAGCTTTCAGCGCCATGTAGGACGAACCGGCCGGCGGAATGTAGTTCTGCGTGAAGTCCACAACTTCGCCGCGCTCGGGGGTAATGCTCATGCCGGCAATGATGGTGTCGTAGTTGCCTGACAAGAGGTTGGGAATGATGCTGTCCCAATCGGTGGTGACCCATTCGCAGGTCACGCCCGCCATTGCGCAGAGCTTGTCGCCGAGCTCGCGCTCGTATCCATCGACCTCGCCCTTGTCGTTGATGAAGTTGTAGGGCGGATAGGCACCCTCGGTGCCCATGCGCACGGTCTGTGCGGTGGCCATGCCTGCGGCAAGCGCGAGAACGGCGGTCATCAGTGCCAGTTTTTTCATTTGGGTAGCTCCCTGTGAGGTGGTTTCTTGAAAGTCACGCGTCCATCGTCGCGGATAGGAATTGTTTGAGCCGGTCCGATCTTGGCGCGCCGAAGAGATCATTCGGTGCCCCCTCTTCCTCGATCCGGCCCTGATGCAGGAAGATGACGTGGTTGGAGACATCGGTGGCCAGTCGCATGTCATGGGTGACAAGGATCATGGTGCGGTGCTCGCCCGCCAGATCCTTGATGACCTTGACCACCTCGGCCTGCAATTCCGGGTCGAGCGCCGATGTCGGCTCATCGAACAAAAGCGCCTTGGGCTGCATGCAAAGCGCACGCGCAATCGCCGCGCGCTGCTGTTGCCCGCCCGAAAGCTGCGCCGGCCAGTTATCAGCCTTTTCGCCGATACCGACCTTTTCCAAAAGCGCGCGGGCGCGCGGCTCGACAACCTCGCGCGGTTCGTGCAGCACGGTCAGCGGCGCTTCCATGACATTTTGCAGCACCGACAGATGCGACCAGAGGTTGAATTGCTGAAACACCATGGCAAGGTTGGTGCGAAAACGCACCACCTGCGCGCGGTCGGCAGGGTGGCGGTGGAGGCCGTGCCCGCGCCATTTCACCGCCTCGCCTTCAAACAGCACCTCGCCCGCCTGGCTGTCCTCCAGCAGGTTGCAGCAGCGCAGCAATGTCGATTTGCCCGACCCTGACGAGCCGATCAGGCTGACCACCTGCCCGCGTTCGGCGCTGAGCGAGACACCCTTGAGCACCTCAAGCGCGCCGTAGCTTTTATGCAGGTCGCGAATTTCGATGACGGGGGGCAGCGTGGTCACATTGCTCTCGTGCTGGTTCATTCCGGCCATTGGGCGCGATTTTGTGGTCGAATGCAACGACCGAGTGTCGGTTTACCCTGCGACATCGCGCAATTTGCTTGGCGGAATTTGCCGAATTTGCGGTGGTTCAACCGAGCCGCTTGCGCACCCGTCGCCGCGCCAGAGCCGAATCGCGGTCGTTGACCCCCAGAAGGTTCGCGGCAAGCCGGATCTGCGCCTCTTCATCCGCGCTGCGGTGGCCGTCGGCAAGGGCAACCTCCCAAAGCGCCTCGATCACGCCCGAGCGATCTTCAAGCGGGACCATGGCCTTCAGCATTCGGGTAAAGCGCACGGTGTCGGCGGCTTCGGCTTCAATCTCCTCGGCGCTCTCGCGCAGGGTCTTGGCCTCATCCTCCGCAAGCCCGTCGCGCAGCGCCAGCACACGTTCGATACGCACCTTCTCGGCATCGTCATAGGCGCCATCGGCGCGCGCGATGCGCACCATCAGCGCGGCAAGCGCAACCTCGCGCTCGGGCAGGTTCGGCGCTTCCGGGGCAGGGGCCAAGAGACGTTTGAGAATGGCTTTCAGCATGCGCCGACTATAGCCGCGCGGCGAGGTCCGGCAAGGCGCATTCAGCCCTGCCAGCCTTCGACGATGCACAAGTCCGCGAGCGATACCGGCAGGCGAAGCGCCCGGGCGGCCTGATACTCGGGGCTGGCATAGCAGGCCCGCGCCGCTTCGATGCTGGGAAACTCGATCACCACCGCGCGCGGGCGCAGCGCGCCTTCGACCACCTCTTGCGCCCCGCCCCGGACCAGAAAACGCGCGCCATATTTGGCAAAGGCAACGGCGTTGGCGGCCCGATAGGCCTCGTAAGCCGCCGGGTCACTGACCGTGACATGGCCGATCCAGTATCCCTTGGGCATCACACTCTCCCTTTGTGCCAGAATGGCGCGGCGGGCGCGTGGCGGCAAGGATCAAAGCGACTTGATCGGCTGGGGCTTCGGCGTATCCTGCCCGCGTCAATCGGGGGGGCGGACATGCGCGGATACTGGGCAGGGTTTTTCATCGCGGCCGTGGCGCTTGCAGGCTGTCGCGCCGACAGCCGGTTTGTGGTTTTCACCTCCGATATCCTCGCGGTGGCAGCAGGCGGCGCGGCGGCCCCGGTTTCAGCGCTATACCGCGTCGAAATCTCGTCGATGAGCGACTGCGAGGAAAAGAAGCCGGTGATCATGGAGATTGTCGCGAAATACTTCGAGGTCACTTCGGCGGCGCTTTGCGACGGCGGCGATGAGAAAAGCTGGCTGGAATACAGCGCGAAAACCGAGCTTGTGGCGCTTGGCGCACCGCTGCCGGGCGCGGCACCGCTGGGGCTTGCGGCGGCTACGGCAGGGGCCGGGGTGGAGCTTTATCTGGTATTCGATGCCGCCCGCTTCGCTGCCCTCGGGCGCGAGGTCGAGGCGCTCGAGCTTGGTGCCTCGGTCGAGCTTGGCGGGCTGACGCTGGAAATCATGCATGATGGCGAAATGCCGCTGGCGCTTGCCGCGCCCTCCGCATGGCTCAACAACGCGCCTGCGGTGGTGCCTGCACTGACCCTCAAGCGCCGCGATACGGCGGCGCTGCGGCTTTCGGATGTGGGGGTGGCGGCGTTGCAGGCCGAAGGCAAGGCACTCGCGTTCAGCCTGACTGCCGCGCCCTGACGCAGATCAGCCGAGCACCAGAACCTGGGAAAAGGCGATGTCGTCAATCGAGATGCCTTCAATGTCGGTGTTGGTGATCGACACCCCGGCAATCGCTGCCGCCGTGGTCTGAAAGCAGGCTCGGGTGCGGCCCTGACTGCTCAGCGCGACCTCGCCGATCAGGCGCGCGTCACGCGCGAAGAACGCAAGCCGCACCGCGCCCTGCGGCGGTGACCCCGCATAGACCATCTCGAACTCGAAGCTGATGCCGATGGCCTGCTGATCGGTGTTGAACAGAATCGAAACTGCCCCCTCGCCCGAGCCGCTCTTGCTGTCAAACCCCATCGGGCCAAGTCCGTTCAGCGCGTTTTGCATGCGCCCGATGGCTTCGACCGAAAGGTTTTCACCCGGTGCGCCCGCCAGCAGCATGAGCGGCGCGCTGGCGTTGGTATCGAGAATGTCGAATGTCCGCCAGGCCGAAAGGGTCTGCCCGGCGAAACGCTCGCCGATGCTGGCACCGGGAAAGGTCAGGATGTCGTCGTAGCGGCTGCCATTGACCACGCGCGGAAAATTCTCGAAGTCGATCTGCACCGGCAGGTTGAGCGTCTCGCAGGCAACGATGGCGACGCCGCCCGCCACAGCGGCCCCTGAAAATGCCAAAACCGCCGATACCAAGCAGCCGACCCTTGCCGCGAAACCGAGCTTGACCATATCGCCTCCTGCAAGGCCGAGTGTGAGCCGCGGCGGCGCGTGAGGCAAGCACGGCCGCGATGACAAATCATCACAGCTGCAAGAGCGGGGTCAGACGAGACGGCTCGCTTCCACCGCGGCGCGGATGAAATCGGCGAACAGCGGGTGCGGCGCGAAGGGTTTGGATTTCAGCTCCGGGTGGAACTGCACCCCGATGAACCAGGGATGATCGCGGTATTCGATGATCTCGGGCAGGCGGCCATCTGGGCTCATGCCGGAAAACTCCATGCCGCAGGCTTCAAGCCGCTGGCGATAGGCCACGTCAACCTCGTAGCGGTGGCGGTGGCGCTCCTCAATCTCGGTCGCCCCATAGATCCCGGCCACCCTGGAGCCGGGGGTCAGCACCGCGGTATAGGCACCAAGCCGCATCGTGCCGCCCTTGTCGTCATCAAGCCTGCGTTCCACCTTGTGGTTGCCCTGCACCCATTCCTTCAGGTGGTAAACCACCGGAGTAAATCGCTTCTTTCCCGCCTCGTTGTCGAATTCCTCGGACCCGGCATCGGCCACCCCTGCAAGGTTGCGCGCCGCCTCGATCACCGCCATCTGCATGCCAAGGCAGATGCCAAGGTAGGGCACGCCCTTTTCGCGGGCAAACTGCGCTGCCTTGATCTTGCCCTCGGTGCCGCGCTCGCCAAAGCCGCCGGGCACCAATATCGCGTGGAAGCGTTCCAGATGCGGCGCGGCGTCTTCGCGCTCGAAGATCTCGGCGTCGATCCACTCGGCGCGCACTTTCACCCGGTTGGCCATGCCGCCATGCGTCAGCGCCTCGGCGATGCTCTTGTAGGCGTCCTCAAGCCGCACATATTTGCCGACGATCGCCACCCGCACCTCGCCCTCGGGGTTTTGCAGGCGGTCCATCACATCTTCCCAGCGCGCCATGTCGGGGCGCGGTGCCGGGCTGATCTGGAATGCATCCAGCACGGCACGGTCAAGCCCGGCGCGATGATAGGCCAGCGGTGCCTCGTAGATGGTCTTGAGGTCATAGGCCGGGATCACCGCATCAAGCCGGACGTTGCAAAAAAGCGCGATCTTGGCACGCTCCTTTTCCGGGATCGGGTGCTCAGAGCGGCACACGAGGATGTCCGGCGCGATACCGATGGAGCGCAGCTCCTTCACCGAATGCTGGGTCGGCTTGGTCTTGAGCTCGCCTGAGGCTGCAAGGTAGGGCAAGAGCGTGAGGTGCATGTAGATCACCTGGCCGCGCGGGCGGTCCTGGCCAAACTGGCGGATCGCCTCGAAGAACGGCAAGCCCTCGATGTCGCCCACCGTGCCGCCGATCTCGCAAAGCATGAAATCGACCTCATCGTCGCCAATGGCGAGGAAGTCCTTGATTTCATTGGTAACATGCGGAATTACCTGAATGGTTTTGCCCAGATAGGCGCCGCGGCGCTCTTTTTCCAGCACGTTGGAATAGATCCGGCCCGACGAGACCGAGTCGGTCTTGCGCGCGGCAACCCCGGTGAAACGTTCATAATGGCCAAGGTCGAGGTCGGTCTCGGCACCGTCATCGGTGACGAAGACCTCGCCATGCTCGAACGGGCTCATCGTGCCCGGATCGACATTCAGATAGGGGTCGAGCTTGCGCAATCGCACCGAAAACCCGCGCGCCTGCAACAATGCGCCAAGCGCCGCCGAAGCCAGACCCTTGCCAAGCGAGGACACCACACCGCCGGTGATGAAAACGTAACGCGCCATCTCGGATGCCCCCGTGATCGGTTCAAGAATGCTCTGTCCAGCGGGGCCTCACAGGCCCTGCACCACGGGATTTGACGCTTATCAGATTCGCGCCGTGGCCGCAACCTGACCGCAAGCAGTTGGTGCGGCGACCGCAATCTGCGCAAATGCTGGTGCGCGCGTCAGTTTGCCGGCGGCGGTGTGGCCGGCGCGTCGGACGGCAGCGCGGGCAGGGTCAGTTCGGGCAGCAACGGCACTACGGGCGCGGTGGTCTCGGGCAGGCCGGTATCGACGACCGAAGCGGTCGAGGCATTGCGCGCCGCCAGCACGGTCAGAGAAACCGAAGTCATGATGAAGCCGATGGCGAAAATCCAGGTGAGTTTGGAAAGCGCGTTGGCGGCCTGACGACCGGTCATCACCCCGCCACCGCCACCGCCCCCCCCCATGCCTAGCCCGCCACCCTCGGAGCGCTGCAAAAGCACCACGCCGATCAGCAGAAGCGCAAGGATCAGGTGGATGGTGAGAACGACGTTTTCCATGAGACCCCGGCCCGAGTTGACGTTTGACGCGCCTATCTAGGCGCAAGGCGCGGGTCGCGCAAGGCCGTTTCCGCTTTGGCCCGGCCCCGCTTCCCCATGTCTGCTTCAGCCAAAATATCCCCCGCGGAGCGTGCTCTGCGCGCCGCAGGAGCCTCCGGCGGGGATATTTGAGCTGAAGCATTGTGCCGCAGCAATTTGCGGTTTCCTCGCGCGAAGCGCCCCGCTATACCTCGCGCGGTTTGAAACCGAGGAGAGCGGCATGGCCAACGTCGTGGTGGTCGGCGCCCAGTGGGGCGACGAGGGCAAGGGCAAGATCGTCGATTGGCTGAGCGAACGCGCCGACGTGATCGCGCGCTTTCAGGGCGGGCACAACGCGGGCCACACGCTGGTGATCAACGGCACCGTGTTCAAGCTCTCGCTCCTGCCCTCGGGCATCGTGCGGCCGGGCAAGCTGGCGGTGATCGGCAATGGCGTGGTGCTCGACCCCTGGGCGCTCTTTGCCGAGATCGACAAATTGACCGCGCAGGGGGTCGCGATTTCCACCGACAATTTGATGATCGCCGAGAATACGCCGCTGATTCTGCCGCTGCATCAGGACCTTGACCAGTTGCGCGAGGCGGCGGCGGGCAAGGCGAAAATCGGCACCACCGGGCGCGGCATCGGGCCTGCCTATGAAGACAAGGTGGGGCGGCGCACGATCAGGGTTGCCGACCTTGCCGATGACGAAACCCTTGAAGCGCGCATTGACCGCCTGCTTGCGCATCACGACCCGCTCAGGGCCGGGCTGGGCGCGGCACCGATTGACCGGGCGGAGCTTACGGCAAGGCTCAAGGCGATTGCGCCAAAGCTGCTGCCGTTTTCGCAGCCGGTCTGGAAGGTGCTGGCCGAGGCGCGGCGGGCGGGCAAGCGGATCCTCTTTGAAGGCGCGCAGGGGGCGCTTCTGGATGTCGATTTCGGCACCTATCCCTATGTGACTTCCTCCACCACGATGTCGGGCATGGCCGCCTCGGGCACCGGGCTTGGCCCCAATGCCATCGGCTTCGTGCTGGGGATCGTGAAGGCCTATACCACGCGGGTCGGGGAGGGGCCGTTTCCGACCGAGCTGGATGACGCGGACGGCGAGACGCTGGGGCGGCGCGGGCACGAGTTTGGCACCGTCACCGGGCGCAAGCGGCGCTGCGGCTGGTTCGACGCCGTGCTGGTGCGCCAGACCTGCGCGATTTCCGGTGCCAAGGGCATCGCGCTCACCAAACTCGACGTGCTCGACGGTTTCGAGACGCTGAAGATCTGCACGGGTTACGAGATCGACGGGGTGCAGTATGATTATCTGCCCACTGCCGCCGCCTTGCAGGCCAAGGTGGTGCCGGTTTACGAGGAGCTGGAAGGCTGGGCGGAAAGCACCGCAGGTGCGCGCAGCTGGGTCGATCTGCCCGCCGCGGCAGTGAAATACGTCCGCCGGATCGAGGAGCTTATCGGCTGCCCTGTGGCGATGCTTTCCACCAGCCCCGAGCGCGACGACACGATCCTTGTCACCGACCCGTTCGCGGACTGAGCGATGACATACCGCACCCGCCGCCGCCTTTCGCTTCTGGTCTTGCTGGTGGTGATGCCCGCCTGGATTGTCACTGCACTGGTGCTGATCGCCTGGTGGGACCGCAGCTTTGGCCGCATGCCGGCGGCGCTGGAAATGCTCGTCTATCTGGTGTTGGGGGTGGTCTGGATCCTGCCATTCCGCCGGGTGTTCCTAGGCGTCGGCAAGGCCGACCCGGAGGCACCTGCCACGAATGACGATGATTGAAATCCGCGATGCCCAGGCGGGTGACGAAGCTGCATGGCGCGACCTCTGGGCCGCTTATCTTGCTTTTTACGGCGTGGAAATTGCGGATGAAATAACAGATGCCACCTGGGCCCGCGCGCTTGACGCGGACTCGCGCCTTGGGCTGCGATTGGCACTGGCGGGGGGGCAGGTGCTGGGTTTCGCCGCGCACCATTGGCACCTGAGCACCTGGACGCTGGGGCCAGATGGCTATCTGGAGGATCTCTACGTCGCCGAAGCGGCGCGCGGGCAGGGTATTGGCCGGGCGCTGATCGAGGATCTGATGGTGCTTGGTCGCGCGCGCGGCTGGGCGCGGCTATACTGGATGACCGAGCGCGCCAACGAAACGGCGCGGCGGCTTTATGACAGCATCGCAACCGACGACGGGCACATCCGCTATCGCATGGTGCTTCAGCGCGAACCCGCTGCGCGCGGATAAAAACGCGACGCCTCGGTAATCGCGAACTGGCCGCGCCTGACCTTGGCGATCTTGCCCTGGCGCAGCAACGTGCCAAAGCTGCGCAGCCCCGCTTCGCGGTTGTAGCCCGCGTCTTCGGCCAGCGCCGCGACCTTGCGGATGATCTGCGGGCGCGAGAAATGCGGCTGCCCTTCGATCCGCGCGGTATAGGCGGCGGCGGCTTCGAGCAGTTCGGGCAATTCGCGCGCGCCGAGGCTTTCGGCGAATTCGGCAAAGCTGCGGGCTTCGGAGAGGGTCATCGGCGGCCCGTCGAAATCTTCCTCGTCGTCAGCGTCGGGCAGTGCTGCGGTGGCGACCTGCGCCACGCTGATCCGGCGCGGGCGGATGACATTTGGCTCGGCCACGGCGGCATTGCGCGGCCGGTCAATGCGCTGTTCGGAAACCAGAACCAGCGGTGCCGGCCGCTGTTCGGGCACGGCGGGGCGCTGGGTCGCGGCCTCGGCACCCGGTATCGGGCGGCGCGGGCGAACGGCCTTGGTCAGATCTTCGCGGTAGCGTTCCAGATCGCGCGCGTCTTCGGCTTCGGCGGCCGCGGCCTCATCGGGACTGCGCAGCTTGCGGTCGGCCACGGTGGCCGCGACCGCCGCTTTCAGATGCGCGATCGCCGAAAAGCGGCGGCGGTTTTCCGGCCCATCGAGCTTGGTATTGGTCTCGTCGAGAAGCCGCGAAAGATTGGCCTCGGCAGGCTCGGCGGCGGCGGCGTCGCGCGGGCGCTGGGCGGGTGCGGCAGGCCGGGCTTCAACGGGCGCAACGGGCTCGACGATCTCTGCCTCGGGAATCGCGGCGGTGCTGCCGAGCGCCAGGCGCAGGCCTTCGTCCTCATCCGAATCAAAGTCCATATCCAGATCGTCGCTGCTCGGCGGCGCGAGTTCCGCTTCGAGTTCCGCGAGTTCGCGCGCAAGTGCCGCTTCTTCCTCGGGCGAAAGCAGTGCGGCTTCGGGGGCGGGAATTTCAGGTTCGGCCAGCGCGGCCGAAACGGCGGCGAGCGTGTCGGTGTCGTTCATGACCTCTGCTGCGGCTTCGGCGATGTCGGTGGGCGCGGACTCCGCTGCAGGGGCGTCGGGGCGGCGGACCTTGATGACCCGGGCGCGCACCCGCGCTGCCTCTGCCGGGGCGGCCGAGACGGGTTCTGCATCGTCCCAGATATCGTCGGCAACGGGGCTTTCGGGTAGCGCTTCGGCGGCGGCTTCGGGTGGTGCTGCCTCGGTCTCCTCGGGCACGGCAGAGCCATCGGCTTCGGCGGCCAGCATGGCGAAGGTTTCGGCAATGCCGGTCTCGTCGGTGCCCGCATCTGCCTCGGTCACCTCGGGGGTGGTGGTTTCGGACGCGGGCTGGTCACTATCAACCTCGGCGGACTGCGATGGCTCGGCATCGCCCGCCGCCTCGGCAATCGCGTCAGTCGTGGCTTCGGGCAAAGCCGTGCGCTTGAATTCGTCAGCTTCGGCAATGGGCTCGTCGAGCCATTCAATCGGTTGCGGCTCCGGCTCGGCATCCCGTCCCTGGGGCGCTTCGGCTTCGGGCGTGGCTGCAATGAAGGGAGCCGCAGCGCTGGTCAGCGCCGCAAGTGCGGCTGCATTGCGCGCGGCGCGGCGGGCAGCACCGCGCCGCGCCTTGGTGGTTTCGGTGGCAACCGCGGCAACCGCCGCCGGTTCCGCGAGAGCTTCGCGCGCCTCTGTGGTCGCTTCCGCGACACCGGCAATTGTCTCAGGCTCCGGCTCGGCTTTGGGGTGCGGCAGAGGCTGTGCAGAAGCCGCGGTTTCATCGGTTCCAGTCGGCGCGGCATCCGCCTCCGGTTCGCTTTGCAGCGGCCCGCCGAGGTCAATATCAAAGCCGAAATTCTGGTCGGAAATGGCGGCCGGGGTTGCGTCCGCTTCGGCCTCGTTGTCATAGGCGGGCTGAGCCGCTGCGGCGCGGGCCCCCGCTACGGCGGCGCGAATACGGGCAAGCTTGGCTGCGACCGAATCCTCGATAGATTCGAATTCCGGCATCATCGGCGGCATCGCCGAAAGATCGGGGGCGGGTTCTGCTGGCGGGGCGGTCGCTTGCGAATCAACCGCCGTATCGGTCAGTGCTTCGCCAGCGGCCGGCACATCCTCACCCTTCGGGCGCAGCGTGATGCCATGCGCGCCGATCCTGGCTTCGACCCGGCGACGGGCCTCGCGCTCGGCGATGCGGTGCAGCATCTCGGTATCGGGGGTGGGAGGTTCTGCGCCGAAGTAGCGATCATCGGCTGCAAGGTCACGGAAGTATTCGGCAATTGCCTTCATCGTCGAGAAAGGCTCGTCGAAACCCTCCAGCGTGCAGGAGAAGGTGCCGTATGAAACGGTCAAGATCTTGCTTGCACCAACCATGGAACGCTCGCTTTCTTCGATACCTACAGTGGTTACCATCGCGGCCAATTGGTTCTTAACCATGAACCAATTGCGGCGAAGGAAAGGATTCATTCCGGCCCCGGTTGTGCGCGGGTGCCTTATTCGGCATCAGTATCGGTATGAACGGCTGCATTGTCCATTCCGGGCTGGGGGTCACGCTTTTGGGCGCGGGCGAGGTTAACGCCGCCTCGGTTACCGAAGTGTTGACAATCGCCCCCTGCCTGGTTGCCGCGGATGGGGGCGCGGACCGGGCACTGGCGCTTGGGCTGGAGCCCGAAGCGGTGCTGGGCGATCTCGACTCGATCTCGCCTGCCGCGCGGGCGGCGATTGCGCCGGGAAGGCTGCACCGGATCGCCGAGCAGGAGGGCACCGATTTCGACAAATGCCTTGCCCATGTCGAGGCACCGTTCTTTCTGGCGCTGGGGTTTGGCGGCGGGCGGCTTGATCATACCTTGGCCGCAATGGCCACGCTGGCGCGGCATCCGGGGCGGCGGCTGGTGTGGGTCGGGGGCGAGGATGTGGCGTTTCTGGCACCTCCCGTTCTGGCGCTTGACCTGATCCCCGGCACCCGGGTTTCGCTGTTTCCGATGGGGCGGGTGCGGGGCCGTGCCGAAGGGCTGCGCTGGCCGCTGGAAGGAGCGGATTTTGCCCCAGCTGGCCGGATCGGCACCTCGAACGAGGCTACCGGCGCGGTGCTTCTCCGCCTTGACGGGCCGATGCTGGTGCTGCTGCCGCTAGCCTGTCTCAGCGCCGCACTTGCCGGGCTTGGCGTGCCGTTAGCTGCTCGCGGTGGATGATGTAGAGCCCGGAGGCGATGATGATGGCAATGCCGACCCAGGTGAGCAGGTTCGGAAAATCGCCGAACACCAGATAGCCGAACAGCGTTGCGGTGACGATTTCGAGGTAGTGGAGCGGCGCTAGGGTTGCCGAGGGGGCCCATTTCAGCGCGTAGGTCATTGCCATGTGGCTGACCGTGGCGGCCAGGCCGACGAAGAACAGCCAGAGCCAGAAGACACCTTGGGGCGGGGCGAGTGACAAGGAGTTCTCGCCGAGCGCGGTGCCGAGCGCCAGAAACGGCAGGCACATGAGAGTGGCGGCGAGGGCGGTGTGCATCTGCATGGTCACAGGGTGCATGTGGCGGCTGAGGGCGCGGGTGAGCAGCATGTAGAGCGCGAAGAAAAAGGCGGTGCCGAGCGGGAAGAGCGCCACCGGCCCGAATACGGCGAAGGAAGGCTGGATCACGAAAAGTGCGCCGACAAATCCTACCACCGAGGCGGCAAGGCGGCGCGGGCCGACCTGTTCGGCCATCACCAGCTTGCCGATCAAGAGGATGATGAACGGCTCGACAAAGGCGATGGCGAGCGCATCAGCGACCGGCATCACCTTGACCGCCGCAACGAAGCTGTAGGTCGAGCCGATGCTGACCGCGGCGCGGGCGAGGGTCAGCCAGAAGGCGCGGCGGCTCATCCGCCAGTCAAGCCGCAGATAGGTGATGATCGGTGCCATCAGCGCCGCCTGAACCACGAAGCGGG
Organism: Phaeovulum sp.; assembly: GCF_030684035.1. GTDB lineage: Bacteria > Pseudomonadota > Alphaproteobacteria > Rhodobacterales > Rhodobacteraceae > UBA6213. Next base: position 68,409 of record NZ_JAUXPI010000014.1, read on the forward strand.
CGAGCGTGACCACCCCGACCGACACTTCTTGCGCGGCGAGTTTCGAGGCGACGTCGATCAAGGGCGCAATCACGCAAAAGGCGATCATCAGCGCGACGCCGGGGAGGATGCGGTCAGTGGGGTTCATGCGCCCCCGCTAGCTTGGGCCGAGTGGGGCGGCAAGCGGGATCGTGTATCGGGCACATTTCGGGTGCAATGGCGGGGGTTCGGCGGTCGGGCATGTTGACGGCGAGGCTGCCCGGGGGGGGGGCGGGTTCCTTGAATGGGCGGGCAGGGCGGCTCGGCGCGCGTGGCGCGGCCCCCCATGCTCCCCCACGAGGGGGGAGGGGGCGGTGGCTCGACAGTTGGGCGCGTTGACGGCGCGGCTGGGGGCGGCTTTCTTGCGAAGGGCGGGCTGGGCGGCCAGGTGCGCGCGGCGTGGCCCCCCCATCCTCCCCAACGAGGGGGCGGGGCGGTGGCTCAGCAGTTTGGCACGTTGACCGCGAGGCCGCCGAGCGAGGTTTCCTTGTAATGCGCGTGCATGTCGCGGCCGGTCTGGCGCATCGTCTCGATTGCTGAATCGAGCGGCACGAGGTGGGTGCCGTCACCGCGCAGGGCGAGGCTGGCGGCGGAGACCGCCTTGATCGCGCCAAGGCCGTTGCGCTCGATGCAGGGCACCTGGACGAGGCCGCGCACCGGGTCGCAGGTCATGCCAAGATGGTGTTCGAGTGCGATTTCCGCAGCGTTCTCAACCTGCTCCGGGCTGCCGCCGAGCACCGCTGCAAGGCCTGCGGCGGCCATGGCGGCGGCGGATCCGACCTCGGCCTGGCATCCCGCCTCGGCACCCGAGATCGAGGCGTTGCGTTTGATCAGGCCACCGACGGCGGCGGCGGTCAGAAGGAACTCGCCGACGCGGGTGGGTGCTGCCCCCGGCACATGGTCGAGCCAGTAGCGGATCACCGCCGGCAGCACCCCGGCAGCACCGTTGGTGGGGGCGGTCACCACCTGCCCGCCTGCCGCGTTTTCCTCGTTCACCGCCATCGCATAGGTCAGCATCCAGTCATTGATGGTATGGGGCGCGCTGAGGTTCAGGCCGCGTTCGGCCAGCAGGCTTTGGTGAATGGAATGCGCCCGGCGTTTGACGCTGAGCCCACCGGGCAGGATGCCATCGGCGGCGAGGCCGCGGCCGATGCAGGCATTCATCGCCTGCCAGATCCGGGCGAGGCCATCGTCGATCTTGGCTTCGGACCGGAACACCCGTTCGTTGGCGCGCTTCATCGCAGCGATGGTCAGGCGCGAGGCGCGGGCCATGGAGAGCATTTCGGCGGCGGTGCGGAACGGGTAGGGCACCGGCGAAGGCTCGGCAAGCGCGGCTTCATTCACCGCCGCGACTTCGGCGGCGGTCAGCACGAAGCCGCCGCCGATCGAATAATAGGTCTCCTGCAGGATCACGTCGCCCTCGGCGTCGGTGGCCAGCAGAACCATCCCGTTGGCATGGCCGGGCAGCGGCGCGCCGTAGTCGAAGACGAGATCCCGCGCCGGGTCGAAGCGGAGCCGTGGCAGGCCGGGAGGCGTGAGGCAACAGGTTTCGCGGTTTGCGGCAAGCGCTGCATCGGCGGCCACGGCATCGTAGGTTTCGGGGGCGAATCCCGCGAGGCCGAGAATGGTGGCGCGGTCGGTCGCGTGGCCCTTGCCGGTGAAGGCGAGCGAGCCGTGCAGGCTGGCGCGCAGTCCGTGCGGCTGGAACGGCGAGGCACGCAGACAGGCCAGAAACCGCGACGCCGCGACCATCGGCCCCATGGTATGCGACGACGATGGGCCGACCCCGACCTTGAAGATATCGAAAACGCTCAGGAACATGCCGCTCTCCCTTGGCACCCTTTGCCAGAGTGCCCGACTGGTGCCTGCGCGCAAGCGCCGAAAGCGACAGGCACCGCGCGATTTACGCTGTAACCGGGCCGCCGGGGCCAGCGCGCGGGGTGCTTTTTGCGCGCCTGAGTCCAGGCGACAAGAATGGTCTCGCGCGCGCCCGGGCGATTGCCTATAACTTCCGCGACCCGCCAAAGGAGCCAGACCGATGCCAGCCGAGCTTTCGCCGATCGACAAAGCCAAATTCGCCGCAGCCCGCCGCGCCGTTGAATTTGTCGAAGACGGCATGCGGGTAGGGCTTGGCACCGGATCGACCGCCGCTTGGATGGTGCGCTGCCTTGGCGACGTGGTGCGCGAGGAAGGCCTGCGCATTCGCGGCGTCGCCACCTCTGCCCGCACCGCTGACCTGGCGCGGCAGGTGGGGATCGAGATCATCGACCTTGACGAAGCGAAATGGCTTGATCTCACCATCGACGGCACCGACGAATTCGATCAGCAGATGAACCTCATCAAGGGCGGCGGTGGCGCGCTGTTGCGCGAAAAGATCGTGGCGACCGCTTCTGACCAGATGATCGTCATTGCCGACGCCGCCAAGGAAGTGGCGCAACTGGGGGCGTTTCCGCTGCCGGTCGAGGTTATTCCCTTTGGCTGGCAGACGACGCGCGCGCTTCTGGAGGAAACGCTGGTCAGCATGGACGTGCTTGGGCGCACCACTTCGCTGCGGCTCAACGGCGACAAGCCGTTTGTCACCGACGAGGGCAATTTCATCGTTGATCTGCATCTGAGCCGGATTGGAAATGTCCGACAACTGGCGCTGGTGCTGAACCAGATCCCCGGGGTGGTGGAAAACGGGCTTTTCATCGACATCTGCGATGTCGTCATCATCGGCCAAGGTGATGGCCGGATCGAGATCCGCGATATCAACAAGGGCACGGTCGAGCATGATCGCATCGAGTTCGTGGAAAGCGAGAACCTGTTTTCGGAGATGGGCGAGTGAGCGGGTGCGACGTTGATCTTTTCGTTATCGGCGGCGGTTCGGGCGGGGTGCGCGCGGCGCGGATTGCGGCGGGCGAGCATGGCGCAAGGGTAGCGCTGGCCGAGGAATACCGGATGGGCGGCACCTGTGTCATCCGCGGCTGCGTTCCGAAGAAACTGATGGTCTTCGCTTCGGGCTTTCCCGCGGCGATGGCGGAGGCGCGGGCCTATGGTTGGCAGGTGACGACGGGTGGGTTCGACTGGACCGCGTTCCGGCTGAAACTGGATGCCGAGCTTGACCGGCTGGAGGCGGCCTATCGGGCTGGGCTCAAGGGTGCGGGGGTGGCGGTCTACAACACCCGCGCCGTGATCGAGGAACCGCAGCTGGTGCGGCTGGCGACGGGCGAACGGTTGCGAGCGCGGCATATTCTTGTTGCGACCGGCGGGCGACCCTTCGTGCCCGAGTTTCCGGGGGCCGAGCATGTGATCACCTCGAACGAGATCTTCAAGCTCGAGGCGTTGCCGGGGTCGGTGCTGGTGGTTGGCGGGGGGTTCATTGCCTGCGAGTTTGCCTCGATTCTCAACGGGTTGGGGGTGAAGGTCACGCAGTACTACCGGGGCACGCAGGTGTTGCGCGGTTTTGATGACGAGGCGCGGGCACATATTGGCGGGCAACTCGTCGAGGCCGGGGTGGACTTGCGGCTGGGGGCCGATGTGGCGGCGATCGAACGGCGGCCGGGCGGGTTTTGCGTGCGCGGCATCGACGGGGGCGAAGCGGTTTTTGACGCGGTGGTCTATGCGACAGGGCGGGTGCCCAATACCGCCGGGCTGGGGCTGGAGGCGGCAGGGGTGAAGCTTGGCCGCAGAGGCGAGATTCTGGTTGACGGCTGGAGCCAGAGCTCGGTGCCGTGGCTCCATGCGGTGGGCGATGTGACCGACCGGATCAACCTGACCCCGGTGGCAATTCGCGAGGGGCATGCCTATGCCGACACGGTTTTTGGCGGCACGCCGCGCCAGCCGGACCACGAATTGGTAGCCAGCGCAGTTTTCACCCAGCCCTGCGAGCTTGGCACCGTGGGGCTGACCGAAGAGGAAGCGCGCGCCGCGGGGCCGGTGGAGATTTACGCTACAAGCTTTCGCCCGATGCGCGGCGCGTTTGCCGGGCGCAGCCACAGGGTTCTGATGAAACTGGTGGTATCGGCGGAAACCCGAAAGGTTCTCGGCTGCCATATCGTCGCGCCCGAAGCGGGTGAAATGATCCAGATGGCGGCCATAGCGATCAAGATGGGCGCCAGCAAGGAAGACTTCGACCGCACCTGCGCGGTGCACCCAAGCATGGCGGAAGAGCTCGTGACGATGCGAAAACCCGCGCGCGCGGGTTGATTTTCAGCCGTCTGTGCCCAGTTTGGACACAATGACGCGAACAAAGGAAGGTGAGGATTTCATGAGCAATGGTGGACCCTGGGGCGGCGGCGGCGGCAACGACGACGACGACCGTGACGGCGACCGCAGGCCCGGGCGCAGGCCGGGCGAAGGATCGCAGATCCCCGAGATCGAAGAGATCATGAAAAAAGGCACCGAGCAGTTGCGCGTACTGATGGGCGGGCGCGGCGCGCGGCGAGGTGGCAACGGCGGTGGCGGCGGCAGCGGTTTGCCTGCCGGACCGGCCTTCACCCGCAGCACGCTCGGGCTTGCGGTGCTGGCGGCAGCGGCGGTCTGGGCCTATGCCTCTTTTTATACGGTGAAGCCCGAGGAACGCTCGATCGAACTTATGTTCGGCAGGTTCCAGACGATCGGCCAGCCCGGGCTGAACTTTGCACCCTGGCCGGTGGTGCGCGCCGAAATCGTGCAGGTGACCGGCGAGCGGACAACCGATATCGGCACCGGACGTGGCGGACCGCTTGATACCGGGCTGATGCTGACGCGCGACCAGAACATTGTCGATATCGAGTTTCAGGTAGTCTGGAACGTGATGGAGCCGGACGCCTTTCTGTTCAACCTCGCCGACCCGGAAGGCACGATCCGCGCGGTCTCCGAAAGTGCGATGCGCGACATCATCGCCCGCAGCGAACTGGCGCCGATTCTGAACCGCGACCGGGGTGCGATCGGCAATGACCTTTTGTCGGCCGTGCAGGGCACGCTTGACAGCTATCAGGCAGGCATTCGGGTGGTGCGGATGAACTTTGACCGCGCCGACCCGCCGCGCGAGGTGATCGACAGCTTCCGCCAGGTGCAGGCAGCGCAACAAGAGCGCGACCGGCTTGAGAAAGAGGCCGATGCCTACGCCAACACCGTGACCGCGCGGGCGCGCGGCGATGCGGCAAGGCTGGGCGAGGAAGCCGAAGGCTACCGCGCGCAGGTGGTGAACGACGCGCTGGGCGAAACCAGCCGGTTCATCGCGGTCTATGAAGAATACATCAAGGCACCTGAGGTGACGCGGAAGCGGATGTATCTGGAGACCATGGAAAAGGTGTTTGGTGGCATGAACAAGGTGATCCTCGACGGGGTTTCCGGCGCGGCCGGGGGCGTGGTGCCCTATCTGCCGCTCAATGAGCTGAACCGGGCCGGGGGGACCAACTGATGGTAAGCACACGCATACTTATTCCCGCCGCCGCAGTGGTGGTGGCGCTGGGGCTTTCCTCGGTGTTCGTGGTGGACGAGCGCGAAAAGGCGCTGGTGCTGCAATTCGGCGAGGTGGTGGCGGTGCGCGAAACCGCAGGCCTTGCCTTCAAGGTACCGCTGATTCAGGAGGTGGTGCGCTATGATGACCGCATCCTGAGCCTGCCGACACCGCCCTTGGAGGTGACACCGCTTGACGACCGCCGGCTGGTGGTCGATGCCTTTGCGCGCTGGCGCATTGTCGATGTGGTCAAGTTCCGCCAGGCGGTCGGCACCCAGGGCATTCAACTGGCGCAGAACCGGTTGCAGAACCTGATCGTCAACGCGATCCGCGAGGTGATGGGTTCGGTGCCGTCAACCGCCGTGCTGTCGGCGGATCGAACCTCGCTGATGAACCGTATCCGCGACATCGCCAAGGGGCAGGCGGCGGCGCTGGGGGTGGATGTGATCGACGTGCGGCTGACCCGCACCGATCTGCCCGACCAGAACCTCAGCGCCACCTACGCGCGGATGCGCGCCGAGCGCGAACGCGAGGCGGCGGACGAGATTGCGCGTGGTGGCGAGGCGGCGCAGCGGGTGCGCGCCACCGCCGACCGCACGGTGATCGAGCTGACCTCGGAGGCGCGCAAGCAGGCCGAGATCATCCGTGGCGAGGCCGATGCCGAGCGCAACGCGATCTATGCCGAAGCCTTCGGCCGCGACCCAGAGTTCTTCGCTTTCACCCGCTCGCTCACTTCGTATGAGCGGGCATTGCAGGCGGGCAATTCGTCGATCGTGATGCAGCCGGACAGCACTTTCTTTGATTATCTACGCTCGGACAAGGCGGAATGATCGGCACGGTCCTGTTGGGGATCGGGCTGGTATTGGCGGTGGAGGGGCTGGCGCTGGCGCTGGCCCCTTCGCGCATTCAGGCAGCGCTTGATCTGCTGCGCGGACTTTCGGCGGAACAGCGCCGGGCGCTGGGCCTTGCGGCGCTTGGGGTGGGCGTGCTGCTGATCTGGCTTGCGCGATGGCTTGCCGCCTGAGACAGTGAAGCGGTTATCACAGAGGCTTGAGCCGGCGCGATTGGCTTTCATTTGCCAAGCGTCGTGCCCAAGTAGCACATACGAGCCGAGCCCGGGCTGCGCCGGGCAGCAATTGGTTTTGCACGGGGTGAATGCAATGACATCAGTGACGTCGAGCCTTGCGACAGAGACGCGCCTTGGGCGCGGGCTCGCGGGTCTGTTTCCGGCCGTAGTGCTTTCGGTGGCGGTGGCGCTCGGCGCGGGACTTTTCAGCCGCGCCTACGCCGCGCCCGACAGTTTCGCCGATCTGGCCGAAATGGTCAGCCCCTCGGTGGTCAACATCACCACCACCACAACCGTTACCGCGCCGATCGACGGCAGGCCGATTTTTCCTGACGGGTCGCCGTTTGGCGACCTCTTCAAGGATTTTGGCGGGCCGCAGGAGCCGCGCAGTTCCAACGCGCTCGGCTCGGGCTTCGTGATTTCGGCCGATGGCTATATCGTGACGAACAACCATGTGATCGAGGATGCCGACCAGATCGAGGTCGAGTTCTTCGGTGGCGAGCGGATGCCTGCGAAGCTGGTCGGCACCGATCCGAAAACAGATATCGCGCTTTTGAAGGTGGAAGCCAGCGATGCGCTGCCGTTTGTGAAATTCGGCGATAGCGACGTGATGCGGGTGGGCGACTGGGTTTTGGCGGTCGGCAACCCGTTGGGGCAGGGCTTTTCGGTGAGCGCCGGGATCATTTCGGCGCGCAATCGCGAACTGAGCGGCACCTATGACGACTATTTGCAGACCGATGCCGCGATCAACCGGGGCAACTCGGGCGGGCCGCTGTTCAACCTTGAGGGCGATGTCATCGGGGTCAACACGGCGATCCTTTCGCCCAATGGCGGCTCGATCGGGATCGGCTTCTCGATGGCCTCGAACGTGGTTTTCAAGGTTGTGGCGCAGTTGCAGGAGTTTGGCGGCACGCGGCGCGGCTGGCTTGGGGTGAAGATCCAGGACATCACCCCGGACATGGCCGAGGCGCTTGGCCTGCGCAATGCGCGCGGCGCGATGGTGACCGATGTGCCTACCGGGCCTTCGCTTGAAGCCGGGGTCAAGGCGGGCGATATCATCACCCGATTCGACGGGGGCGAAGTGCGCAACAGCCGCGATCTGGTGCGCCGTGTCGGCGATGCGCCAGTGGGCGAAGAGGTGGACGTGGTTGTGCTGCGCAACGGCGACGAAGTGAAACTGAAGGTGACACTTGGTCAGCGTGAACTGGCGGAAGGCGAAAGCGACACAGGGTCCGCGCCGGTGCCGACAAGCCGCAACTTGCTGGGCATGACACTGGAGCCGCTGACGCCGAAGACCGCGGGCGAAATGGGCCTGCCTTCCAGCACCGAGGGGCTGGTCATTACCGAAGTGACCACCGACAGCGAAGCCTGGCAGCGCGGGTTGCGCGCCGGGGACGTGATTACCGAGGCAGGGCAGCGGCCGGTGGCGAGCCTGCGCGATCTCGATGCGCGCATCGAGGAGGCGCGCGCGGCGGGCCGCAAATCGGTGCTGCTGCTGATCCGGCGCGAAGGCGAGCCACGGTTCGTGGCGCTGCCGGTTTCCTGAGACAAAGGCCTGATGGCTGCGAAGGGCACCCCGGCTGGGGTGCCCTTTTCGATCAGTTCGGGTTTTGCCAGGCGATCAGACCGAGTTCGCGCGCGGTGGCGAGTGCGAGGGTGCCGCTCGGCAGGCCGCGCGGGGTCTGATAGGCGCTGATCGCGCGGCTGGTGGCGCTGTCGATCTGGCCGCTGGTGAGCCCCCGATAAAGCCCACGCGCGCGCAAGGCGCGTTGCAGTGTGGTGATGAACTCGGGGGTGAGGATTTCATCGCAGGGGGTGCGGAACCAGACTGGCGTCTGGTCAGAGACGATCTCCTGGCGGGTTTCGGTGCGGAAGGTCGCCGGGCCGGTGATGGCACCGGTTGCCGGGTCGCGGGTTTCCGGGCGCACCAGCACCTGCTCGGTGATGGTTTCGATCACCGCCGGGCGGATCTGGCTGGCCCAGCAGGCACCCTCGGCCGGGCGCGGCGCGCGCAAGCTCATCTCCGCCGCCAGTGTCGGTCTGGGTGCCGCCTGCGGCTGCGGTAGCGCGGTGGTGCAGGCGGCGAGGGCGAGCGCGCAAAACGTGGCAGCGAGGGGGCGGGGCATGGCTGGGGCGCGTCCTGCAATTTGGCTTTGGGCGAGACTAGCGGAAGTGCCGGGTGCCCGAAAGCCCGGTTGCGCCAAATCCCCTGCGGTGGCATCTGGCAAAACCGCGCGCAACCGCCTAAGTCTCGGGCTGAAACCGGCAAGAAAGAGCCGGGCGGAAGGAAGCGGTTGCGATGGCGATGATTACCTATATGGAGTTTAACGGCACCCGTCACGATGTCGAGGTGCGGCCGGGCAAGACGGTGATGGAGGGTGCACGCGACAATGGCGTGCCCGGGATTGACGCCGACTGCGGCGGGGCCTGCGCCTGTTCCACCTGCCATGTCTATGTGGACGATGCCTGGCTGGACCGGGTGCCGAAAAAGGATGCGATGGAAGAGGACATGCTGGATTTTGCCTACAAGCCGGACCCGGTGCGTTCGCGGCTGACCTGCCAGATCAAGGTGACCGAGGCGCTTGATGGGCTGGTGGTGCATATTCCGGAGAAACAGATCTGATGTGGCGAGCGGTGCTGGCCCTGATGCTAGCTGCGGCACCCGCAGCAGGTGAGACCATTGCCGCTGCACGGTATGAGGCGCTGACGACGCGCTATGGCCATGGGGCGGTTGCCGGTGGCGAGTGGGCCGAACTGGTGCTGGTGTTTGAGAGCGGGGCCGAGCGCCGCTTTGGCCTGCCCGACGACATGGTGTTTGAAGATGTCGCCCCCCGGCTGGCGGACCTTACCGGCGACGGTGTGGCCGAGGCGGTGGTGGTGGAAAGCCAGCTTGCGCAGGGGTCGCGACTGGCGATCTGGGGGCCGGAGGGGCGGATTGCGGCGGGGCCATTCATCGGCACGCCGCACCGTTGGCTGGCACCGATCGGGGCGATTGATCTGGATGGCGACGGGCGGCTTGAATTTGCCTATGTGTTGCGCCCGCATCTGGATGCGTTGCTGACGGTGGTGCGATTCGGAGCGCAGTATCCGTGATGGTCAAGCTGTTTTTGGCACCCATTTTCGTCCGGCTGCGATAAGAATGTTGGAAAGCACGATGAGCTTTCGCATCACGGCAGTGATCACGACCTTGGCGGGCTTGCCCTTGGCGGACAGGGTTTG
>NZ_JAUXPI010000031.1 GCF_030684035.1 Phaeovulum sp.
CGTCAGTTCATGCCCAAGGGCACCGACCTGAGCAACGCCAGCCAGACCTGGCTCAACGATGTCGCCGCATTGATGAACAACCGCCCGAGAAAGACACTGGGCTGGAGAACACCCGCCGAAGCCATGGCCGACGAAATCGCGGCCTTCAGATCAACCGTTGCACTTGAAGTTGGAATCTAAGCAGTGTTACCCCGACAAAGGCAAGGAATGACAACAGGGCGAGCCAATTCGCCCGCGCCATTCGGGTGATCGACTCGATCCGCGCCAAGGCCTCGGTTGCGGCTCTTGGTTCCTGGCGGCGACGCAACATTGCCTTGTTCAAATATTTGTTCATTTTCCGAATACCGAGCCTATGTTCCCCCCACCATGCCCCATCGCCCCCCACTTGGGAAGCGCACCCCACCTTGCCTCACCCGGCCCAATCGGGTAGCCCATGCGGCAGCCATTCACCCGAGGTCCCTCATGCGCCTTACCCGCTACTTCCTTCCTGTCCTCAAGGAAAATCCCGCCGAGGCGCAGATCGTCAGCCATCGCCTCATGCTGCGCGCAGGGATGATCAAGCAGCAGGCGGCGGGGATTTATTCGTGGTTGCCGCTGGGCTTCAAGGTGCTCAAACGCATCGAGCAGATCGTGCATGAAGAGCAGCAGCGCGCCGGGCATATTCCCCTGCTGATGCCCACCCTGCAACCCGCCGACCTTTGGCGCGAAAGCGGGCGCTATGACGATTACGGGCAGGAGATGCTGCGCATCCGCGACCGGCAGGACCGCGAAATGCTCTACGGCCCCACCAACGAGGAGATGATCACCGACATCTTCCGCAGCCATGTGTCGTCTTACAAGGACCTGCCGCTGACGCTCTACCACATCCAGTGGAAGTTCCGCGACGAGATGCGGCCGCGCTTCGGCGTCATGCGCGGGCGCGAATTCCTGATGAAAGACGGCTACAATTTCGATATCGACAAGGCCGCCGCGCTGCATGCCTACAACCGCCACATGGTCAGCTACCTGCGCACCTACGAACGCATGGGCCTGACCGCCATCCCGATGCGCGCCGATTCAGGCCCGATCGGCGGCGATGACACGCATGAGTTTTTGGTGCTCGCCGCGACCGGCGAATCCGAAGTGTTCTACGATGCCGCGGTGACCGAGCTGAAACTGGGCGACCGCGCGGTCGATTATGAAAATCGCGCCGAGGTGGCCGAGGTTTGCCGCGAGTTCACCACCCTTTACGCGCGTACCGACGAGACCCACAAGCCCGAGCTTTTCGATCAGATCCCCGCAGAGCGTCGCCGCGTAGGCCGCGGCATCGAGGTGGGGCAGATCTTCTATTTCGGCACCAAGTATTCCGACCCGATGGGTGCCAACGTCGTTACCCCTGATGGCTCCCGGGTCCCGGTGCACATGGGCAGCCACGGCATCGGCGTTTCGCGCCTGCTGGGTGCGATCATCGAGGCGTCGCACGACGAGCGTGGCATTATCTGGCCCGAGGGCGTGACCCCGTTCCATGCCGGTATCGTCAACCTCAAGCAGGGCGACGCGGGCACCGACGCCGCCTGCGAAGGGCTATACGCGGCGCTGAAAGCGGCGGGTCTTGATCCGCTCTATGATGACCGCGACGAACGCGCAGGGGCCAAATTCGCCACCATGGACCTGATCGGCCTGCCCTGGCGGCTGACGGTCGGCCCGCGCGGGCTGGCGAAAGGCGTGGTCGAACTGACCTCGCGCCGCAGCGGCGAAAGCGAGGAACTGACCGCCGAGGCCGCCGTGGCGCGGCTGCGCGAGATTTACGCAGACCGCTAAGGCCGCGCCGCCCCCGACCTAGCCGCGAATGACCTTCAGCGCTACCTGCGGCGAGCCGCCGGTCATGTAGAGCCTGAGCCATAACGGCATCAGGTGCTCGGTGCCGCGCGCGCCGGAAATGTCGCCAAGATCCAGCACGCCCTGCCAGCCAAAGGCCTGCCGCGCAAGCGTGGTGACCTTGGCCTTGGCCTCGGCGGAATTGCCCGCGATCAGCAATTCGACGCCGGGAACCAGACCGGGCTCGACCATCACCGGTGCCGAAATGGTGTTGAATGCCTTCACCACCAGCGCCTCGGGGAACGCCTTCTGAATTTCTTCGCCAACGCTTGTGCGCTCGCTCAGCGCCGCAGGCAGAAACGGCGGCATCCCGGCGGAAAAATCCAGCGGGTTCGAGACATCGATCAGAACCTTTCCGGCAAGGTTCGCCGCTCCCACGGCGGTCAGTGCGGCCAGCGAAACAAGGCCGCTGGTGACGTTGAACACCAGGTCCGCGTCTGCGGCAGCGGCGGCAAATCCGGTTACCCTGCCGCCCGTCGCCGCCTGCCAATCGTTCAGCGTCGCGGCGTAATTGCGCGGCTTGGCAAGCTCGGCCTCGGTTGCTGCGCGAATGCCGATCGTCACCTCATGGCCCACCGACAACAGCTTTGCCGCCAGCGTCTGCCCCACCATGCCGCCGCCGATCATCGCTATTTTCACGATATCTCCCCCATGATATGGACAGACAGGTTCGTCTATCTGCAATCAAACTACAGACAGGTCTGTCTATATGTCAAGCGATGTTCAGAATACCCCGGAAGCCCCCGCAGATCGCCCACCCTCGGCGCGCGAGCGCATTCTCGATGCCGCCGGGCCGCTGTTTTACCGAGAGGGCTTTCGTGCCGTCGGCGTTGACCGGGTGATTGCCGAGGCCGGCGTGGCCAAGGCCACCTTCTACAACCACTTCCCCTCGAAGGATGATCTGATCGTCGCCTGGATCGAGCGCGCCGAAGGTTTCTCCGCAGCCGCCCTGCCGCCCGATGACGGCCCGACCCCGCTGACTGCCTATGTCGCGGCCATGCTCGATGTCGCGCGGGCCGAGCGTTGCCTTGGCTGCACCTTCCAGAACACGGCCGCCGAGTTTTCCGCCCGCGACCATCCGGCCCACGCGGCGGCGCTGGCGGTCAAGCGGCGGGTCATCGCCGAACTTGAACGCCGGGCCGTGCTGCAAGCCCTGCCCGAGCCGAAGGCGGTGGCGCAAAGGCTGTTTCTGCTGCTCGAAGGGGTCTGGGCGGCGGTGCGGATGTTCGGCCCCGACGCGCCGCTCGACACCGCCCGCGACGCCGCCCGCCGCCTGATCGGCTGAGCGGCGCGCAAGGCGGGCAGTTACGCGGGTCTTGGCTCGCGCACCGGCATGGCCTGCGCCACGCCGAATGCCACTTCTACCGCGAGGAACAGCCACAAAAGCGGACTGGCCCCATTGGCAAGCGCCACTGCCATCCAGAGCGAAAACAACCCCCGCCCCAACGCATCCCAGCGCCCCAGCCGGGGGTCGTCATGCACCAGCCGGACAGCCGACCAGATCAGCACCACGGTGCCGAAGAAATTGGCAAACAGCACGCCATAGACCGTCAGCTCGGGCAGCGACGGCTGGCCGAGGCCGACGTGCAGCCGGTCCAGCCAGCCCCAGGCGAGCGCCAGCCCGAACGGCGTGGCATAGGGCCAGACGATCAACAGGTCATACCAAGCCGAAGCCCGAAAGATGCGCCGATACGCAGTGGGGGTCAGCATCCGATTCTCCTTTTTTTACCGAATGCAGCGGGTATAAGGCTTGGACCATGGTCCAGGGTCAAGGGGGCAGAATGCGGATAGGCGAACTGGCAGAGGCGTCGGGGGTCAGCGTCGATACATTGCGGTTTTACGAACGGCGCGGCTTGGTGCCCGCCGACCGTCGCGGCAACGGCTACCGCGATTACCCAGAACCGACGGTGGCGCTGGTGCGGTTGATCCGGCTGGCACAGCGGCTGGGTTTTTCCTTGCGCGAGATCGAGGCAGTGGCGAAGGGGTTGCAGGCCACGGGCCTTGACGAGCGCGCGGTGGCAGACATGCTGCGCGCCAAGATCGCCGAGGTCGAGGCGCGCGCCGCAGACCTCATGCACTTGCGCGACCTGTTGCAGGCGCGGCTCGACGCCGCCTGCCCGTTGCGCCTGAGCTAGCAGCCTTGGCCGCACCTGCAAAAGCAGGGCCGCCGCGTTTTCCGCCCGCTGCCTGATCGGCTGAGCGGCGCGCAAGGCGGGCAATCGCCCCAACGGCGCTTCACGCCGGTTCCAGATGCAGTCAACCCTGACGGATTTGTGACCGCTGCGGTGGCGCGAACCGGTGCCAGATGCGCTAAGCTTTGCCGAAATGCCCTGCCAAAGGTCTTGCCGATGCGCCGGTCCCCTAGCTGCCTCGCCCTGCTGTTGACGCTTGCTCTTGCCCTTGCCGCTCCGGCGCGCGGGCAGTCATGGGATTTTGGCCAGCGAAACACCGACCTCGAACCCGCCTTCGCCAACCAGACCCGCGCCCCAAGGCTTGAAAGCGGCGTGGCGTTGCGGGTGGAAACGCTGGCAGAGGGGCTGGATCATCCCTGGGGCATCGCGCTGCTGCCCGAAGGTGGCTATCTGGTTTCCGAACGCGGTGGCACTTTGCGCCATATCGGCGCGGATGGGGCGGCCAGCGCGCCGATCCTGGGTGTGCCGCAAGTGCTGGCGCGGGGGCAGGGCGGGCTCCTCGATGTGGCGCTTGCCACCGATTTCGCCAGCTCCCGCTTTGTCTATCTCACCTATGCCAAGCCGATGGGCGAAGGGCTTTCCGCCACCGCCGCCGCGCGCGGCAGGCTTTCGGCCGATCTGCGGCAGTTGACCGATCTGCGCGACATTTTTGTGCAAACCCCGCCGTCACCCACCGCAGCGCATTACGGATCGCGGATCTTTCCCGCCGGTCCCCATGTCTGGATCACCACCGGCGAACATGCCTCGCCGCGCGAACGGGTCTTGGCGCAGGATCTCGCAACCAGCTATGGCAAGGTGATCCGGCTGATGGCCGATGGCAGCGTGCCGCCCGACAACCCCTTTGTCGGGCAGCCGGGAGCCGCGCCCGAGGTCTGGAGCTTCGGCCACCGCAACATTCAGGGCGCGGCGCGCCGCCCCGGCCACAGCCAGCTCTGGACGCTTGAACACGGGCCACAGGGCGGCGACGAGTTGAACCTGATCGAGCGCGGCGCAAATTACGGCTGGCCGCTGGTCAGCTACGGTCAAGACTACTCGGGCGCGCCGATCGGCAGCGGCAGCGCGCGCGCCCCGGGCCTTACCGAACCGCGCTATTTCTGGGATCCGGTGATCGCACCCGGCGGCTTCGTCTTTTATCGCGGCGCGCTTTTCCCCGACTGGCAGGGCGATATCATCGCCGCCTCGCTCACCCCCGGCGGCATCGTGCGGCTTCGGCTTTCCGGCGATACGGTGGTGGGCGAGGAACGCTTTCTTTACGGACAGATGCGCATCCGCGATATCGAGATTGCCGCCGACGGCGCGATACTGGCGCTCGAAGATGCTGCCGAAGGCCGCCTGCTGCGCCTGACCCCGGCACCGCAAGGCCAAACCCGACCTTGACCCCGCCACGCCCGCAGCCCAATCTCGGCGCTGGTTCGCACCGGAGATGACCTTGGCCCAGACCCGCCCCTTTGCCGCCTTTGAATGGATGATCGCCTGGCGCTATCTGCGCGCGCGCCGCGCCGAGGGCGGGGTTTCGGTGATGACCTGGATCTCGCTCATCGGCATCACGCTGGGGGTGATGGCGCTGATCGCCACGTTGGCGGTGCGCGCAGGCTTTCGCGGCGAGTTTGTCGATACGATCCTGGGCACCAACGCGCATGTCACCGTCTATTCAGCGGGCAGTACCAGCGAAACCGGTGCCTATTCGCGCCTGATGCCGGATTATGCGGCCCGTGCCGCGGTCATCCGCGCCATTCCCGGCGTTACCCGTGCGGCACCGCTGGTGCGCGGTCAGGTGATGCTGACCGCCGCCGACCGTTCCAATGTCGCCGAAGTTTACGGCATCAGCGCCGAAGACCTTGCCACCATTCCCCGCGTCGCCAACCCGGAAACCTCGCTGGGCGACATTTCCCGCTTTGGCGAGGGCATTGCCATCGGCTCCGGTCTCGCGCGCGAGCTTGGCGTGGGCCTGGGCGACCGGGTGCGGATGATCTCGCCCAACGGCGCGAAAACGCCTTTCGGCATCAGCCCGCGGGTCTCGTCCTACGAGGTGGTCTATATCTTCACCGCCGGGCGCTGGGATATCGACCGCACCCGCGCCTACATGCCCTTTGCCGAGGCGCAGACCTTCTTCAACCGCGAGGGCGCAGCCGATGAGGTCGAGGTGTTCGTGGCCGACCCCGAGGCGGTGGATGACTGGGCACCGGCGCTTCTGGCCTCCGGCCCCGGCACCATGCTGTGGACCTGGCGCGACGCCTCGGGCAGCTTCCTTCGGGCGCTGACGATGGAGGACAACGTGATGTTCGTGATCCTCTCGATCCTGGTGCTGATCGCGGCAATGAACATCACCTCGGGCCTGATCATGCTGGTCAAGAACAAGGGTCGCGACATCGGCATTTTGCGCACCATGGGGCTGACCGAAGGCTCGGTCCTGCGGGTGTTCTTTCTCTGCGGAGCCTTCACCGGCACGCTTGGCACCATTGCCGGGGTGGCGCTCGGCTGCCTTTTCGCGCTCTACATCGACCAGATCATGTCGCTGGTGAACTGGGTCGGCGGCGGCGGTGTCTGGGACCCTTCGATCCGTGGCATCTACGAACTTCCGGCCAAGTTGCAGCTTGCCGATGTGCTCAAGGCGGTGGGCCTGTCGCTTGGCCTGTCGCTTGTCGTCACCATCTTCCCGGCCCGCCGCGCGGCGCGGCTCAACCCGGTCGAGGCGCTGCGCTATGAATGAGGTGCTGGCACTTTCGGGCATCGAAAAGGGCTACAAACGCGGCACGCCGGGCGAGGTGGTGGTGCTGCGCGGGGTCTCGCTCAGCATAGCGCGCGGCGAGGTGGTAGCGCTGGTTGCCCCATCGGGGGCAGGCAAATCGACGCTGCTGCACATTGCCGGGCTTCTCGATGCGCCCGATGCCGGAACCGTGCGGCTGATCGGGCAGGATATGGCGGACCTGGCAGATGCGCGCCGCACCGAGGCGCGGCGGCGGACACTGGGTTTTGTCTATCAGTTCCACCACCTTCTGCCCGAGTTCACGGCGGCGGAAAACATCATCCTGCCGCAGCTTGCCAATGGCGTGGCGAAGGCGGCAGCGCGTGCCCGCGCCGAGGCGCTTCTGGCCCGCGTCGGGCTGGCCGACCGCACCGCGCACCGCCCAGCCGAGCTTTCGGGGGGCGAGCAGCAGCGGGTGGCATTTTGCCGGGCGCTGGCCAATGGCCCGGCGCTCTTGCTGGCCGATGAGCCGACCGGCAACCTCGACCCCGCCACCTCGGATCAGGTCTTTGCCGTGCTGATGGATCTGGTGCGCGAAACCGGGCTTTCGGCGCTGATTGCCACGCATAACATGGCCCTTGCCGCGCGGATGGACCGCGTGGTCCGGCTCGAACGTGGCCGCGTGGTCTGATCTGGCGCAAGGCGCGCGCCGTCGCCGGCCTGGAGCCTGTCCGAAAAAAGTGGGCACCGGTTTTGTCGCAAGACCGGCGACAAACCCAAAAGCCAGGGTCTTTCTGGCGCTTCTATCTGCGCCAGAAAGGCTCTAGAATTGCTGCCAAACAGGAGGCCAACATGCTTGCCCGTCCGCTCCTTCTTGCCCTCGCCACGCTGCCGCTTGCCGCCTGCCTGCCCGCACCGGTGCCCACCGGTGCTGCCGATTACGCCGCCTTTTGCGCCGCCTGCCACGGCCCTACAGGCAAGGGCGATGGCTTGCGCGCCTACGGCCTTGGCAAGCCGCTGCCCGACCTGACCAGCATCGCCGCGCGCAACGGCGGCAGCTTCCCCCGCGCGAAGGTGATGACCCAGATCTGGGGCTACGCCCGCGCCACCCCCACCCCCGGCATGCCCACCTTCAGCACGCTGCTGGAGGGGCGGACGGTGCTATATGACAGCGGCGACGGGATTTTGACGCCCACCCCGCTGAGGCTGGTGCAACTGGCGGAGTTTGTGGAGGGGTTGTGAGGGGTTGGGGCAGTTAAGAACATAGGGCAGCGCCCGGCCCGAGGGTGGGCGTGAAGCGCCCGCCCGTGGGGGCGGGTCGGGTGCTGCCCGGCGTGCCAATACCTTGAGCTTACCTGTCGAACGCGCGCTGAATCGCAACGGAGCAACGGAGTATAAATTCCTCTTCGCTTCCGTATGGGAAGTTTTCTCTAATGATTTCAGTTAGTATGCTTTGTGCAGAAGCGCCGCGCTGACGGAGCACATACGGCAGGAAGTCGAAGAAGAGGTCGAGTTGGGTGGGTTTACGCTGTTCCATGCGGAGAGCTTCGCGCGCAGCTCATAGTGCTCGCAATGCACCAAAGAAAAGGCCTCGTCGAATTGAGTCCAGATCCTACATCCTATCGTTCAAATGCCTGACATATTTTGTCCTGATAGGCGCCCCACCCTAAGGAACGTCTGAAAAACCTGCCACTTTCCGCCTGATCTGATAGGCTTGGGCATCCCCACGAGGAGGCTTGCCGATGCTGAAACAACCCGCCTGTCCCGGCCTGCGCGATGCGATGAAGAAGAAGGTGACACGGCGCGAGCAGTTCCTGGCGGAGATGGATGCGGTGGTGCCGTGGGGTCGCCTTCTGGCTCTGATCGAGCCGTATTATCCGA
>NZ_JAUXPI010000061.1 GCF_030684035.1 Phaeovulum sp.
TCGCGCCGTGTCACCTTCTTCTTCATCGCATCGCGCAGGCCGGGAAAGGCGGGTTGTTTCAGCATCGGCAAGCCTCCTCGTGGGGATGCCCAAGCCTATCAGATCAGGCGGAAAGTGGCAGGTTTTTCAGACGTTCCTTAATGTGGTCGAATAGTGTTGGCGCAGCCCCGGATCTTTCGAATGCCGGAAAACAACTCAGACTATCAATTCCGCAGTGGTATTTTCTCGCAAAGGACACCGCAATTTCAGGCATGCGAAATCGAGTGATTCCCTGAACCGCTCTCGCGCGTGGTAATCATTGAGCGAGCGCAGACGGGTGCCCCCCACCCCTTACCAATCCCTTAACAACCGCCCCCATCCCCCAGCAAAAACAACCCCTTACCCCCCGCCCCCCCTCACCTCTCCCCCGGCCTCGCCAGCCTGACCCCCTCGCGGATCACCGCGTAGTCCTGATAGCCGAGCCGCGCCATCAGGCCCGAGGGGGGCAGGGTAAAGCGGCCCTCCTTCAGGCACTCGTCAGCGATATGCACCCCCACCACCTCGCCCACCGCGAGGAAATTCGCGGCCCCCAGCAGCGGCACGATCTGGACCAGACGGCATTCCAGCGTCGCCGGGGCGCGGGCCACGCGGGGGCAGTCGATGGCCCGGCACTCGGCCTTTTCCACCCCCGCGAGCGCGAATTCATCCACCCCCGCCGCCACCGCCGCCGAGGTCTCGTTCATCGCCGCCAGCAAGTCGCCCGAGACGATGTTGACCGCAAAAACCCCGCTCTCGCGAATGTTCGCCATGCTGTCCTTGGTGCCTTCCCGGTCCGACTTGGCCGAGGTCGAGGCAAACACCACCTGCGGCGGCGTGTAGGCGACCGCGTTGAAGAACGAATAGGGCGCGAGGTTGTCACCCATTCTGCCGCGCGTCGCGATCCAGCCGATTGGCCGCGGGGCGACGATTGCGTTGAACGGGTTATGGGCCAGGCCGTGGCCTTCGGAGGGGCGGTAGAACATGCGGGGCCTCATGGGATTTGCCCCCGAGAAGCGCGCATGTTACGCGCGATTTCAAGCAGATTCGGGGGGCGCGGCGGGGCATGTATCGGCTGGAGGAAGAGACCGAGGCAGACTGGTGGGAGGTCGAGGCGCTTTATGACCTCTGCTTTGCCCCCGGCCGCACCGCGCTTTCCTCCTACCGCCTGCGCGACGGCGTGCCCCCGGTGGCCGCACTTTGCCTGGTGCTGCGCGACGAGGGCGGCACCTTGGCCGCCGTCATCCGCTACTGGCCGGTCCGGGTCGGGGCGGCGCGGGTGCTGCTTCTCGGCCCGATCGCGGTGCACCCCACCCGGCAGGGCGAGGGGCTGGGCGGCCTGCTGATGCTCGAAAGCCTTGCCGAGGCGCGCCGCCTGGGGTGGGAGCGGGTGCTCCTGGTCGGCGACGCGCCCTATTACGGCCGCTTCGGCTTTACCCGGCTTGACGGCGTGGTGATGCCGCCGCCCACCAACCCCGACCGCGTGCTGGGCCTGGCGCTGCAACCCGGGGCCTGGGACGGGGTGCAGGGCGCAGTCGAAAAGGCCGCCTGAAGCGCGGGGGCCAGCCCCCGCACCCCCGGGGTATTTTTGCATTGAAGAAATCGGAGCGGGGCTTTTGGGGCGGCCTCGACATGCCTATATCCGGCGAAACCGTGGAGGGGTGCAATGGCGGGTCCAGAGGGCGTGGCGGTGTTTCCGCCGCTTGACGATGCCGAGGTGGTGGCAGCACTTGAGGCGCTGGCGAAACGGCACCGCGGCGCAAGCGGGCTTGGCATGCAGGTGCTTGGCATGGTCGGCGGCAGCGCCGAGGCGCTGCTCGAGAAGCTGCCTGCGGCGGTGAAGGACCGGCTTGACGGTGCCACGCAGGCGGCGCTGACCGGGGCATTTACCGCCGCCGCAAGGTCGCGCGGGGTGGTGGCGGACCGGGCAGACTGGCTCAACACCGCGCTTGCCACCGCAATGGGCGCAGCGGGGGGCTTTGGCGGCCTGCCCGGCGCGCTGGCGGAATTGCCGGTGACGGTGACGGTGCTGCTGCGGGCGATTCAGGGCATAGCCGCCGAACACGGCTTTGACCCCGCCGACGAAACGGTGCGGCTGGATTGCATCGAGGTCTTTGCCAGCGCCGGGCCGATGCGCGTCGATGACGGTGCCGAGGCCGGGTTTCTTGCCGCAAGGGTGACGGTGACCGGGCAAAGCCTGAATGCGCTGATTGCCAAGGTGGCCCCGCGGCTTTCGGCGGTGCTCGGGCAGAAACTTGCGGCGCAGGCGGCACCGGTTCTGGGGGCGGTGGCGGGGGCCGCCATCAACTATGCCTTCACCAGCTATTATCAGGAAATGGCGCGGGTGAATTTCGGCCTGAAGCGCCTCGCGCGCGAGCGCGGGCTTGATGAGGGCAACCTGCGCGAAGAACTGCGGGCGCGGATCACTGCGAAAGGGCGGGGGCGGATTGCCGGCAGGGGCTGAGCGTGAGCCTGCCCTTGCGGCGCTTCATGGTTGATCCAGACCGCAGCGCGGCCTAGCCTGCGCGAAGGGTCCGCGAAGCCTGCTGAGGGAGGGAAGCACCATGACACTCGCCCGGAATACCATCTGCCTCTGGTACGACCGCGACGCCGAGGCCGCCGCCCTTTTTTACGCCGCAACCTTTCCCGACAGCGCCGTGACCGCAGTGCGCCGCGCCCCTTCGGACTATCCTTCCGGCAAGGCGGGCGACGTGCTGACAGTCGAATTCACCGTGCTTGGCATCCCCTGCATCGGCCTCAACGGCGGCCCGGCATTCAAGCAATCCGAAGCCTTCTCGTTCCAGATTGCCACCGAAGATCAGGCCGAAACCGACCGCTACTGGAACGCCATCATCGGCAACGGCGGGCAGGCCAGCGCTTGCGGCTGGTGCAAGGACAGATGGGGGCTAAGCTGGCAAATCACCCCGCGCACGCTGATCGAGGCGATGGCGGCGGGTGGTGCCGAGGCGAAGCGGGCGTTTGACGCGATGATGGAGATGACGAAGATCGACGTGGCGGCGATTGATGCGGCGAGGCGGGGGTAGGCGGGGGGGCGAGAATTGGATTAGCATTTCGCCTTTGCAGCGTTTAGAATTCTTAATGAGCTGGGCTCTACTCATTGGTGGCCCAGGAGGAACAATCAAATGATTGGTCAACTGCATCACTATTGCTCTTCCGCCGTATTTCTGTCGATCGTCAGAAACAAGGAGATTTGGCTAACAGACCTTTCACTCTCAAACGACCGTGCGGAGGGTGTATGGATGCTAGAACATTGGTTGGACAAATTTAGTTCGCGCGACAGCGAGCAGCGCTTGCAGCGAAAAGGCGCGAAGACTGCCGTCGAGATGTGCTGCGTGGAAACGTGGCGCTTGGGTTCTGCCTTTCGGAAGAGTCCGATCTTCTGAGCCAGTGGCGCGGATACGCCCAAGACGGCGCGGGGTTCTCGGTTTCCTTCAGCGTTGAAAAATTGAAGCACATCATCGATGCCGCTGATAGAGGGTATAGGCTTGCCCTGAAGACTGTGTCATACGGGAATAGAAACTGGGCGGAACTAAATGGGGTAATAAAGCAGCTGCACCTTGCCTTTGGCGATGACGCCTTGAAGTATCAGGAGTCAGGTGGTTTAGGGTCGATGTCCCTAAAATTTACTCCGGAGAAACACCGAATGCAAAAGGAGGCGGCAAGTAATCTTTTCTCGG
>NZ_JAUXPI010000037.1 GCF_030684035.1 Phaeovulum sp.
GTGATGCCGGGCGACAACCTGAAGTTCGAGGTCGAGCTGATCCAGCCGATCGCGATGGAAGAAAAACTCCGCTTCGCCATCCGCGAAGGCGGCCGCACCGTCGGCGCCGGCGTGGTCTCGAAGATCATCAAGTAATGTGCGGTTCGACGCAGGCGGGGCATGAGGCCCTGTCTGCCTCTCAACCTTAAGCCCGCAAGAGGCATGACAATGACTGGTCAAAATATCAGAATCCGGCTCAAGGCCTTCGATTTCCGCGTGCTGGATGCCAGCACCGCCGAGATTGTGAACACGGCCAAGCGCACGGGTGCCACGGTGCGCGGCCCGATTCCGCTGCCCAACAAGATCGAGAAATTCTGCGTTCTGCGCGGACCCCATATCGACAAGAAGTCGCGCGACCAGTGGGAGATTCGCACCCACAAGCGGCTTCTGGACATCGTCGACCCCACCCCGCAGACCGTGGACGCGCTGATGAAGCTCGACCTCGCTGCCGGTGTGGATGTCGAGATCAAGGTTTGAGGGGGGCGTGGCAATGTTGCGTTCTGGTGTAATCGCCAAGAAGCTGGGCATGACCCGGCTGTTCCTTGAGGACGGCAGGCAGGTTCCTGTGACCGTCCTTCAACTCGACAACCTGCAAGTGGTCGCGCAGCGCACCACCGAGCGTGACGGCTATACCGCCGTTCAGCTGGGTGCGGGCGTCGCCAAGGCCAAGCGCACCACCGCGGCGATGCGCGGCCATTTCGCGAAAGCGAACGTGGCACCCAAGCGCAAGATCGCGGAGTTCCGGGTGAGCCCGGAGAACCTGATCGAAGTCGGGGCCGAGATTTCCGCCGAGCACTATGCCGCAGGGCAGTTCGTGGACATCGCCGGTACCTCGATCGGCAAAGGTTTTCAGGGTGCGATGAAGCGGCACAACTTTGGTGGCTTGCGCGCCTCGCACGGGGTTTCGGTTTCGCACCGCTCGCACGGCTCGATCGGCCAGTGCCAGGACCCCGGCAAGGTGTTCAAGGGCAAGAAGATGGCTGGCCACATGGGTGCGGTGCGTGTGACCACGCAAAACATCCAGGTGGTGCGCACCGATGCCGACCGTGGCCTGATCATGGTCAAGGGTTCGGTTCCGGGCAACAAGGGCGGCTGGGTCACGATCAAGGACGCGGTGAAGAAACCGCTGCCGAAGGACCTGCCGCTGCCCGCCGCTTTGAAGGTGGCGGCGTCGGTCGAAGCCCAATCGACCGAAGGGGGTGAAGCATGAAACTCGATGTGATCAAGCTTGACGGCGGCAAGGCCGGCACGATCGATCTGGATGAGGCCCTGTTCGGGCTGGAGCCGCGCGCCGACATTCTGCACCGTGTCGTGCGTTGGCAGCGCGCGCGCGCGCAGGCTGGCACCCATTCGGTGCTGACCCGCGCCGAAGTGTCCTATTCGACCAAGAAGATCTATCGCCAGAAAGGCACCGGCGGCGCACGCCACGGGTCCAAGAAAGCCCCGATCTTCCGCCACGGCGGTGTTGTGAAGGGCCCGATCCCGCGCAGCCACGCACATGATCTGAACAAGAAGTTCCGTGCGCTTGGCCTCAAGCATGCGCTTTCGGCGAAAGCCGGTTCGGGCAACCTGATGGTGATCGACTCGATCGAGATGGCCGAAGGCAAGACCGCGGTGCTGGCGAAAGCCGCGCGCGAGCTTGGCTGGAAGCGCGTGCTGATCATCGACGGTGCCGAAGTCAACGAAAACTTCGCCCGCGCGGCGCGCAACATCGAAGGTATCGATGTGCTGCCGTCGATGGGTGCCAATGTCTACGACATCCTGCTGCGCGATCAACTGGTGATCACCAAGGCCGGTGTCGAAGCCCTGGAGGCTCGTCTGAAATGACCGCGAAACCCGAACATTACGACGTGATCCGCAAGCCGGTCATCACCGAAAAGGCTACCGCCGCATCAGAGCATGGCGCGGTGGTGTTTCAGGTGGCGATCGACGCCACCAAGCCGGTCATCAAGGAGGCCGTCGAGGCGCTCTTTGGGGTGAAGGTGAAGGCGGTCAATACCGTTGTCACCAAAGGCAAGGTGAAGAAATTCCGTGGCCGCCCCGGCGTGCGGAACGACGTGAAAAAGGCCTATGTGACCCTTGAAGAGGGGAACACTATCGACGTCTCTACGGGGCTTTGATAGAAGGCGACGAATCTCGCGGCCCCGGGTTCCGGGGCCGCGGATCATTTTGACGACGGGCACCCCTGCCCATACGGAAACGGACCCTTTGGTCCAAAGCAACGGAAGACAGAAAGCATGGCACTCAAGTCGTATAATCCGACTACGCCAGGCCAGCGCGGGCTGGTTCTGATCGACCGTTCGGAGCTTTGGAAAGGTCGCCCGGTCAAGACACTCACGCAGGGTCTTACCAAGACGGGCGGCCGGAACAATACCGGGCGGATCACGATGTGGCACAAGGGTGGCGGCGCCAAGCGCCTCTACCGGATCGTCGATTTCAAGCGCACCAAGTTCGACATGGCCGCTGTTGTCGAGCGGATCGAGTATGACCCGAACCGTACCGCCTTCATCGCACTGGTGAAATACGAAGACGGCGAGCAGACCTATATCCTCGCGCCGCAGCGCCTGGCTGTGGGCGACAGCGTTATCGCCGGTGCCAAGACCGACGTGAAACCCGGCAACGCGATGCCGTTTTCGGGGATGCCGATCGGCACCATCGTGCACAACGTCGAGCTGAAGCCCGGCAAGGGTGGCCAGATGGCGCGGGCGGCGGGCACCTATGCCCAGTTCGTCGGCCGTGATGGCGGCTATGCACAGGTCCGGCTTTCATCCGGCGAATTGCGCATGGTTCGTCAGGAATGCATGGCCACGGTGGGCGCGGTGTCGAATGCCGACCACTCGAACCAGAACCTCGGCAAAGCCGGTCGCCGCCGCCACATGGGCATTCGCCCGACGGTGCGCGGCGTTGCAATGAACCCGATCGATCACCCGCATGGCGGCGGCGAAGGCCGCACCTCTGGTGGCCGTCACCCGGTCACCCCGTGGGGCAAGGGCACCAAGGGCACCAAGACCCGCAGCAACAAGGCAACCGACAAATACATCGTCCGTTCGCGCAACGCCAAGAAGGGTCGCTAATCCATGGCACGTTCTGTTTGGAAGGGCCCCTTCGTTGACGCCTACCTGCTGAAGAAAGCAGAAAAGGCGCGCGGCACGGGCAAAGCTGAAGTCATCAAGATCTGGTCGCGCCGCTCGACCATTCTGCCGCAGTTCGTTGGCCTGACTTTTGGCGTTTACAACGGCAGGAAGCACATCCCGGTGAACGTCACCGAGGAAATGATCGGCCAGAAGTTCGGTGAATATTCGCCGACGCGCACCTACTACGGCCATGCCGCCGACAAGAAAGCGAAGAGGAAATAACCGTCATGGGTAAGGAAAAAAATCCGCGCCGCGTGGCGGACAACGAAGCGCTGGCGAAAGCCAAGATGCTGAAGACCTCGCCGCAGAAGCTCAACCTCGTGGCCGAGCTGATCCGTGGCAAAAAAGTCGAGAAGGCTCTGGCCGACCTGACCTTTTCGAAAAAGCGGGTGTCGGACGACGTGAAGAAATGCCTTCAGTCGGCCATCGCCAATGCCGAAAACAACCACGGGCTGGATGTTGACAGCCTGATCGTCGCCGAGGCCTGGGTGGGCAAGAACATCACCCTCAAACGTGGTCGCCCGCGCGCCCGGGGCCGTTTCGGCAAGATCATGAAACCGTTTGCGGAAATTACCATCAAGGTCCGTCAGATCGAGGCCACCACTGCCGGGGAGCAAGCGTAATGGGTCAGAAGGTCAATCCGATCGGCATGCGCCTGCAGGTCAACCGCACCTGGGACAGCCGCTGGTTCGCCGAATCCAAGGACTACGGCAACCTGTTGCTGGAAGACCTGAAGATGCGCGACTTCATCCGTGAAGACGCGAAACTTGCCGGCATCAGCAAGGTCATCATCGAACGCCCGCACAAGAAGTGCCGCGTCACCATTCATGCGGCGCGCCCCGGTGTCATCATCGGCAAGAAAGGTGCAGACATCGAGACGCTGCGCAAGAAGCTGGCGAACCTCACCAAGTCGGAACTGCACCTCAACATCGTTGAAGTGCGCAAGCCCGAGCTTGATGCGCAGCTGGTGGCCGAATCGATCACCCAGCAGCTTGAACGCCGGGTTTCGTTCCGTCGCGCGATGAAGCGCGCGGTGCAGAACGCGAT
This sequence comes from Phaeovulum sp., assembly GCF_030684035.1. GTDB lineage: Bacteria > Pseudomonadota > Alphaproteobacteria > Rhodobacterales > Rhodobacteraceae > UBA6213. Next base: position 4,221 of record NZ_JAUXPI010000037.1, read on the forward strand.
GCGCATGGGTGCGCTTGGTATTCGGGTGAACGTCGGTGGTCGCCTTGGCGGCGCTGAAATCGCGCGGGTGGAGTGGTATCGTGAAGGTCGGGTGCCGCTGCACACGCTGCGCGCCGACATCGACTATGCGCTCAGCGAGGCGGAAACCGCCTATGGCATCATCGGTGTCAAGGTCTGGATCTTCAAAGGCGAGATCATGGAACACGACCCGCAAGCGCATGACCGTCGTGCAAGCGAAGCCCAGGAAGGCCCTGCGCCCCGTGGCCCGCGCCGCGACGCCCGGTGAGGAGAAAATAGATGCTGCAACCTAAACGGACGAAGTTCCGCAAACAGCACAAGGGCCGCATTCACGGCGAAGCCAAAGGCGGCTTCCTCCTGAACTTCGGTTCCTTCGCCCTGAAAGCGACCGAACCCGAGCGCGTCACCGCGCGGCAGATCGAAGCGGCCCGCCGCGCGATCACCCGCCACATGAAACGTCAGGGCCGGGTCTGGATCCGGATATTCCCCGATGTTCCGGTCTCGTCGAAACCCGTCGAAGTGCGGATGGGCAAGGGCAAGGGCGCGACGGACTACTGGGCAGCCAAGGTCAAGCCCGGCCGGATCATGTTCGAGATTGACGGCGTGGTCGAAACCGTGGCAAGGGAGGCTCTCCGTCTTGGGGCCAACAAGCTGCCGGTGATGACCCGCATCGTGGCCCGCGAAGACTGGTAAGATTTTGGCTCGAACCCCCGGCAGCCGCCGGGGGTTTGGGTTTTTCGTTGAAACCCACCAGGCACAGGGTAACCCGCAATGGGGCCCTCTGGTGAAATGGAAAGGTTGCGGCGCATGAACGCCCAGGAACTGAAAGCAAAGACGCCTGACCAGCTCCGCGATGAGCTGCTGGCGCTGAAGAAGGAGGCGTTCAATTTGCGCTTCCGTCAGGCCACCGGCCAACTTGAAGACACCTCGCGCATGCGCCTCGTGCGCCGTGACGTGGCGCGTATCAAGACGGTGCTGAACCAGAAAGCCGCTGAAGCGGCAGCGAACTGAGGAGAGACCCATGCCCAAACGTATCCTGCAAGGCGTCGTCACCTCGGACAAGAACGAGCAGACCATCACGGTTCTGGTCGAACGCCGCTTCAAGCACCCGCTGCTGCTCAAGACCGTGCGCAAATCGAAGAAATACCGCGCGCATGACGCGCTGAACCAGTTCAAGGAAGGCGACACCGTCCGGATTCAGGAATGTGCGCCGATCTCGAAAACGAAACGTTGGACGGTGGTAACTGAAGCGCAAGCCTAAGTCCTCCTTCCAGCTTTGAACGAAACCCTGGGGCCCCCTTGAAACGGGAACGTCCCCACAGGTCGGGAGAAACCAAATGATCCAGATGCAGACCAATCTGGATGTAGCTGACAACTCCGGCGCTCGCCGGGTTCAGTGCATCAAGGTTCTGGGTGGCTCGCATCGCCGCTATGCTTCGGTGGGCGACATCATCGTGGTGTCGGTCAAGGAAGCGATTCCAAAAGGCCGTGTGAAAAAGGGCGACGTGCGCAAGGCCGTCGTCGTGCGCACCGCCAAGGAAGTTCGCCGTGAAGACGGCACCGCCATCCGTTTTGACCGCAATGCCGCCGTCATCCTGAACAACCAGGGCGAACCGGTCGGCACGCGCATCTTCGGGCCGGTGGTGCGCGAGCTGCGCGCCAAGAACTTCATGAAGATCATCTCGCTTGCGCCGGAGGTGCTGTGATGGCTGCCAAGCTGAAAAAAGGCGACAAGGTCGTCGTGCTTACCGGCAAGGACAAGGGTCGTCGGGGCGAAATCTCGTCGGTCAATCCGACCGAGAACAAGGCCGTGGTTGATGGCGTGAACATGGCGATTCGCCACACCCGCCAGACCCAGACCGAACAGGGCGGCCGCGTGCAGAAAGCCATGCCGATCGACCTGTCGAACCTTGCGATTCTGGACAAGAACGGCAAGGCGACCCGCGTCGGTTTCCGCATCGAAGGCGAGAAAAAGGTGCGTTACGCCAAAACCACCGGGGAGGCGATCTGATGCTCGACCAAGCCACCTATACCCCGCGTCTGAAAGCCTATTACAAGGCGACCATTCGCGCCGCGCTGAAAGAGCAGTTCGGCTTCACCAACGTCATGCAGATTCCGCGCCTCGACAAGATCGTGCTGAACATGGGCGTCGGCGAAGCGGTCAAGGACACCAAGAAGGTGAAGCAGGCCGCCGAAGAGCTGACCCTGATCGCTGGCCAGAAGGCGGTGATCACCAAGGCCAAGAAATCGGTTGCCGCCTTCCGCGTCCGCGAGGAAATGCCGCTGGGCTGCAAGGTCACGCTGCGTGGCGACCGGATGTATGAATTCCTCGATCGTCTGATCACGGTTGCCCTGCCCCGCGTCCGCGACTTTCGCGGCATCAAGGGCAGTTCGTTCGACGGCCGCGGCAACTTTGCCATGGGCCTGAAAGAACACATCGTGTTCCCCGAAATCGACTTCGACAAGGTCGATGAGGTTCTGGGGATGGACATCATCATCTGCACCACCGCGAGCAAAGACGCGGAAGCGAAGGCGCTGTTGAAAGCTTTCAACATGCCCTTCAACAGCTGATCGCGGAGGAACAGGAACAATGGCCAAGAAATCCATGATTGAACGCGAGCTGAAGCGCGCCAAACTTGTGAAGCAGCATGCTTCCAAGCGGGCCGCGCTCAAGGCTGTCGTCGAAGACCAGGCCCGCCCGATGGAAGACCGCTTCAAGGCGTCTCTGAAGTTGGCGGCTCTGCCCCGCAATTCATCCGCCACCCGGCTGCACAACCGCTGCCAGCTGACGGGCCGCCCGCATGCGTATTATCGCAAGCTCAAACTTTCGCGGATCATGCTGCGTGACCTGGCCCAGTTCGGCCAGATCCCCGGCATGGTCAAGTCGAGCTGGTAAGGAGATCGCGACATGTCGATGAACGATCCTCTCGGCGATATGCTGACCCGTATCCGCAACGCGCAAATGCGCGGCAAATCCACCGTGGCGACGCCGGCTTCCAAGCTGCGCGCCTGGGTGCTGGATGTGCTGGTGGGCGAAGGCTATATCCGTGGCTATGAAAAAACGACCGGAGCCGATGGCCACCCGGAAATCGTAATCTCGCTGAAGTACTTCGAAGGCACCCCCGTGATCCGCGAACTCAAGCGCGTGTCCAAACCGGGTCGCCGCGTGTATGCCTCCGTCAAGGATATTCCCTCGGTCCGCAATGGCCTTGGGCTGTCCATCGTCTCCACACCCAAGGGTGTGATGTCGGACGCGGCCGCACGCACCGCCAATGTTGGCGGCGAAGTTCTTTGCACCGTGTTCTGAGGAGGGCAAGATGTCTCGGATTGGGAAAAAACCGGTCGGGCTGCCCAACGGCGTCAGCGCCACGGTGAGCGGGCAGACGGTGGAAGTGAAGGGGCCGAAAGGCACCCGGAGCTTTACCGCAACCGACGATGTGACGATCACGCTCGAAGGCAGCGAAATCGTCGTGAAGCCGCGCGGCACCTCAAAGCGTGCGCGCCAGCAGTGGGGCATGGTCCGGTCGATGGTGGAAAACCTGACCATCGGCGTAACCACCGGCTTCAAGAAGGAAATGGAAATCCTGGGCGTGGGTTACCGCGCCGCGATGGCGGGCAACGTGCTCAAGCTGTCGCTGGGTTACAGCCATGAAGTCAACTTCGAGGTTCCGGCGGGCGTAACCGTCGTGACCCCGAAACAAACCGAAATCGTTGTGGAAGGCATTGATCAGCAGCTTGTTGGTCAAGTCGCCGCGAACATCCGCGAGTGGCGCCAGCCCGAGCCCTACAAGGGCAAGGGCATCCGCTACAAGGGCGAGTTCATCTTCCGCAAGGAAGGCAAGAAGAAGTAAAGGGGCGAGAGAAATGGCAAACACCAAACGAGAGCTGTTCCTCAAGCGCCGTCTGCGCGTGCGGAACAAATTGCGGGCGATGGCCAACGGGCGTGCGCGCTTGTCGGTGCATCGTTCGAACAAGAATATCAGCGTGCAGCTGATCGACGATGCGCGTGGCGTCACGCTTGCTGCCGCCTCGACCCTGGAAAAAGACCTGGGTCTGGTGGGCAAGAACACCGTCGAAGCCGCCGCGAAAATCGGCGCGGCAATTGCCGAACGTGCAAAAAAGGCTGGGGTCGAAGAATGCTACTTCGATCGCGGCGGTTTCCTCTTTCACGGCAAGATCAAGGCTTTGGCCGATGCTGCCCGTGAAGGCGGCCTGAAGTTCTGAGGAGTTGAAATATGGCAGAACGTGAAAACCGCCGGGACCGCGCCCCGCGTGAAGAGAACCCCGAATTTGCCGACCGTCTGGTCGCTATCAACCGGGTGTCGAAAACCGTGAAGGGCGGCAAGCGCTTCGGCTTTGCAGCCCTCGTGGTGGTCGGCGACCAGCGCGGTCGCGTCGGCTTCGGCAAGGGCAAGGCGAAAGAAGTGCCCGAGGCGATCCGCAAGGCGACCGAGCAGGCGAAACGCAGCCTTGTGCGCATTTCGCTGCGCGATGGCCGCACGCTGCACCACGATGTCGAGGGCCGTCATGGTGCCGGCAAGGTGGTGATGCGCACCGCCGTTGCAGGTACCGGTATCATCGCCGGTGGCCCGATGCGCGCGGTGTTCGAGATGCTCGGCGTGCAGGATGTGGTCGCCAAGTCGATCGGTTCGCAGAACCCCTACAACATGATCCGCGCCACGATGGACGGTCTTGCCAAGGAATCCAGCCCCCGCCAGATCGCGCAGCGTCGCGGCAAGAAGGTGGCCGAGATCCTGCGCAGGCCCGAAGCCGAAGTCGCGGAAGCATAAGGAGCAATGACAATGGCCAAGAAAACCATCGTCGTGGAGCAATATGCTTCGGCGGCCCGCCGCCCCGACGTGCAGCGCCGTACCCTGATCGGGCTCGGGCTCAACAAGATCCGCCGCACCCGCGAGCTGGAAGATACGCCCTCGGTGCGCGGCATGGTGAACGCCATTCCGCATCTTGTGCGGATCATCGAGACGCGCGGCTGAGGCTTGCATAGCTGAACAAAAGCGCCCCGGTCGCAAGGCCGGGGCGCTTTGCTTTTGTCGGGCAGTTCGGCAGGCATGCACTGCCTGCAAGGCGGGCCTTCCTGATCAGCTCTGGTCGCTGCACCGCAGCAGGACTATCTCGACAGCAACGAGATCGAGCGATCGGAGTAGAACATGCCCGCCGTCCAACGCCAGACCAGCCTGATGCACGAGGTTGCCCGCTTCCTCCAAGGGCTGGGCAACGCGATCAGGAACGTGCTGCCTGCCGAGCCGGTTCCCTACTGGACCGACTATCTGCACCAAGAGCGGAACAAGCACCAATAAGCCCTACGGCAAAGTGATCGAAGCGCCCTGGCCATGATGGCGGGGCGCTTTTTGCTTTTCTTGCCTCGGGTTTGTTGCTGCCCGCGCGGCCCACCCAGCAGCGTGCTTGCATAGCAGCGTGTCAGCGTTTATACGCCCGCGGGTGGCCCTGCACGGGTGCCACGAGAAGCAACAAGAAATGCCGTGTTTGCCCCATCCGTCGCAGGTAGGGCAGTTCCGGCCAAGGAGATGCGACATGAAACTGCATGAACTTTCCGATAACGCCGGCGCAGCGAAAAAGCAAAAGCGTGTGGCGCGTGGTCCCGGCTCGGGCAAGGGCAAAACCGCCGGCCGCGGCATCAAGGGCCAGAAATCGCGTTCTGGCGTGGCGATTGGCGGCTATGAAGGCGGCCAGATGCCGCTTTACCGCCGCCTGCCGAAGCGCGGCTTCAACAAGCCGAACCAGAAGCATTATGCTGTGGTCAACCTCGGGCTGATCCAGAAATTCATCGACGCGGGCAAGCTAGATGCCAAAGCCGAAATCACCGGCGAGGTCATGGTGGCATCCGGCATGGTGCGCCGCGTGCTTGATGGCGTGCGGGTGCTTGCCAAGGGCGAGATCACCTCGGCGGTCAATCTCAACGTCGCGGGCGCATCGAAAGCTGCAATCGAGGCGGTGGAGAAGCTTGGCGGCAAGCTGACCGTGGCGGCGACAGCGGCGGCGGCGGAATAGCAGTTGTAGGCAGCGCTTGCGCCGCTTACATAGCAACCAGTTTTCCAGGCACCGCCGACCGGAGGACGGTTCGGCGGTGCTTTCATGAAAGAGACCGGGCATGGCATCTGCTGCAGAGCAAATGGCGGCGAACCTTAGCTGGGGCGCCTTGGGTAAGGCGACCGAGCTTCGCCAACGTATCTTCTTCACCTTGGGGCTGCTGATCGTTTACCGGCTTGGAACCTATATTCCGGTGCCCGGCATCGATGCGGTGGCGCTGCGCCAGTTCATGGAAGAAGCTGCGTCGGGCATTGGCGGCATCCTGTCGATGTTCACCGGCGGCGCGCTGGGGCGGATGGGCGTATTCGCGCTCGGCATCATGCCCTATATTTCGGCCTCGATCATCGTGCAGCTGCTGACCTCGATGGTGCCCGCGCTTGAGCAACTGAAGAAAGAGGGTGAGGCGGGTCGCAAGAAGATCAACCAATACACCCGCTACGGAACCGTTCTGCTGGCGCTGTTTCAGGCATGGGCACTGGCAGTCAGCCTTGAGGCGGGCGAGCTGGCGCAAGACCCGGGGCTGTTCTTCAAGCTCGCCGTCGTCATCACGCTGGTTGGCGGCACCATGTTCCTGATGTGGCTGGGCGAGCAGATTACAGCGCGCGGCATCGGCAATGGTATCTCGCTGATCATCTTTGTCGGCATCGTGGCCGAAATTCCGCGCGCGCTGGCGCAGTTTTTCAGCCAGGGCCGCTCGGGTGCCGTTTCCACCCCGGTCATTCTGGGCGTGATGGTGATGGTCGTGGTGGTGATCGGCTTTGTGGTGTTCATGGAGCGGGCGCAGCGCAAGATTCACATCCAGTATCCGCGCCGTCAGGTCGGCATGAAGGTCTATGACGGTGGCTCGTCGCATCTGCCGGTCAAGGTCAACCCGGCCGGCGTGATTCCGGCGATTTTCGCCAGCTCTCTGCTGCTGCTGCCGACCACGATCTCGACCTTTTCGGGGGCACAGACAGGGCCGATCATGTCAACGATTCTGGCATATTTTGGCCCCGGCCAGCCGCTTTACCTTTTGTTCTTCACCGCGATGATCGTGTTCTTCACCTATTTCTATACCGCCAACGTTGCCTTCAAATCGGACGACGTGGCCGACAATCTGAAGAACCAGGGCGGTTTCATTCCCGGCATCCGGCCCGGCAAGAAGACCGAGGATTATCTTGACTATGTGGTGGCGCGGATTCTGGTGCTCGGCTCGGCCTATCTGGCTGCGGTCTGCCTGCTGCCCGAAATTCTGCGTTCACAGCTTTCGATACCGTTCTACTTTGGCGGAACCTCGCTGCTGATCGTGGTCAGCGTGACGATGGACACGATCAATCAGGTCCAGTCGCATCTGCTGGCGCATCAATACGAAGGGCTGATCGAGAAATCGCAACTTCGCGGCAAAAAGCGCACCGGCCCGAAAAAACCGCCGTCGCGTCGCTGAGTGCCGGGGGTCAAAATGGTCAACATAATTCTGCTCGGGCCACCCGGCGCGGGCAAGGGTACACAGGCGCGGCTGCTGGTTGAGCGTCGCAACATGGTGCAGCTTTCGACCGGTGACATGCTGCGCGACGCCAAGGCATCGGGCAGCCCGATGGGGCGGCGCGTCGCCGAGGTGATGGACCGGGGCGAACTCGTCTCTGACGAGATCGTGATCGGGCTGATCGGCGAAAAGCTGGCAGCGGGCGGCGGCGGCTACATTTTCGATGGCTTCCCGCGCACCTTGGCGCAGGCCGACGCGCTGGCGCGTCTGTTGGAGCGTGTCGGTCAACGGCTGAGCGCGGTGATCGAGATGCGGGTGGATGATGCGGCGCTGCTGGCGCGCATTACCGGCCGCTACACCTGCGGCAACTGCGGCGAAGTGTACCACGATGTTACGCGACCTACGGCCGTGCCGGGTGTCTGCGATGTCTGCGGTTCAACCGATCTGCGCCGCCGCGCCGACGATACCGAAGAAAGCCTGAAACAGCGGCTGCTGGAATATTACAAGAAAACCTCGCCGCTTGTCGGGTACTACTACGCGACGGGCGATCTGGTCACGGTTGATGGCCTGGGCGAGATCGAGGCGGTCGCTGCCAAGATTGCGGCGGTGCTTGAAGGCCAGGGAGACTGACTGAAGGCCTTGACGCCGCCTGGATAAGCCTTTACTGCACAGCGTCCGGCCGAGGAATCGTTCCAGCTTCGGCACCCGACGGACAAGCGGAGCATCAGCGGCCCGAAGGCGGTGCTTTCGGGCTTTCGGTTGTGAAAAAAGGTTCTGGCATGACGGAACCGCAACAAAAGGAAAACACGTTTGGCACGTATTGCTGGCGTCAACATTCCGACGGGGAAGCGCGTCCCCATCGCATTGACCTATATCACGGGCATTGGCCCCTACATCGCGGAACAGATCTGCGCCTCCGTGGGTATCGACCGCGCCCGCCGCGTCAACCAGCTTTCGGATACTGAAGTACTGGCGATCCGCGAGTACATCGATGCGAATCTGACCGTTGAAGGCGACCTGCGCCGCGAAGTCACCATGAACATCAAGCGGGCGATGGACCTCGGTTCCTACCGCGGCCTGCGCCACCGCCGCAACCTGCCCGTGCGCGGCCAGCGCACCCACACGAACGCTCGCACCCGCAAGGGCCCCGCGAAGGCGATCGCCGGTAAGAAGAAATAAGGGGAGGGTTCGCAGATGGCTCGTGACAAGACCCGCGTGAAGCGGAAAGAGCGCAAGAACATCGCCTCGGGCGTTGCGCATGTGAACTCGTCGTTCAACAACACCAAGATCCTGATCTCCGATGTGCAAGGCAACGCGATTGCCTGGTCGTCGTCGGGCACCATGGGCTTCAAGGGGTCGCGCAAATCGACCCCCTATGCCGCCCAGATGGCTGCCGAAGATGCTGGCAAGAAGGCGCAGGAACACGGCGTGAAAACGCTTGAGGTCGAAGTGCAGGGCCCCGGTTCGGGCCGCGAAAGCGCGCTGCGCGCACTGGCCGCGGTGGGGCTGAACATCACCTCTATTCGTGACGTGACGCCGATTGCGCACAACGGTTGCCGCCCGCCCAAACGTCGTCGGGTGTAACGATATTCTTCCGGCCCCCGCCGCGCGCTTCCCGCGCGGCCGGGGCCATTCGCATTTAACCTCGGGCGTGCCGGACTTAGGGACATGGGTCTGGGACAAGTATGGAGGCGGAACGCATGATCCACAAGAATTGGGCTGAGCTGATCAAGCCGCAGCAACTCATCGTCAAGATCGGCAACGACCCGGCGCGGCAAGCCACGGTGATCGCCGAGCCGCTGGAGCGTGGCTTCGGGCTGACGCTTGGCAACGCGCTGCGCCGGATCCTGATGTCGTCGCTGCAAGGCGCTGCGATCACCTCGATCCAGATCGACAACGTGCTGCACGAGTTTTCGAGCGTGGCGGGCGTGCGCGAGGATGTCACCGATATCGTTTTGAACCTCAAGGGTGTCAGCCTGAAGATGGATGTCGAAGGGCCGAAGCGGCTGTCGATTTCCGCCAAGGGACCCGGCATTGTTACCGCAGGTGACATTTCCGAATCGAGCGGCATCGAAGTGCTCAACAAGGAGCACGTCGTCTGCCACCTTGATGACGGTGCCGACCTGTTCATCGAACTTACGGTGAATACCGGCAAGGGCTATGTGGCGGCCGACAAGAACCGGCCGGAAGATGCGCCAATTGGCCTGATCCCGATCGACGCGATCTATTCGCCGGTGAAAAAGGTCAGCTATGAAGTGCAGCCCACCCGCGAGGGCCAGGTGCTCGACTATGACAAGCTGACCATGAAGGTTGAAACCGATGGCAGCCTGACCCCGGAAGATGCCGTCGCCTATGCCGCGCGCATTCTGCAAGACCAACTGTCGATCTTCGTCAACTTCGATGAACCCGAATCGGCCTCGAAAGCGGACGCCGAGGACGGGCTGGAGTTCAATCCTCTCCTGCTCAAGAAGGTTGACGAGCTGGAGCTGAGCGTGCGTTCGGCCAACTGCCTGAAGAACGACAATATCGTTTATATCGGCGATCTGATCCAGAAGACCGAAGCCGAAATGCTGCGCACCCCGAACTTTGGCCGCAAATCCTTGAACGAGATCAAGGAAGTGCTGTCGGGCATGGGGCTGCACCTCGGCATGGAAGTGGAAGACTGGCCGCCGGAAAACATCGAAGATCTGGCCAAGCGATTCGAAGACCAGTTCTGAGGTTCGCGGGGTCGGGTTACCGGCCCCGCAAAATGCCCGGATCTGCCGGGGAAGACTGGGCGTGAAGCCCCAAGGTGAGCGGCCCATGCGAGGGCTGCCGGACAATGCAAAATAGGTTAGGAGAACCAAAATGAACCACGGAGCCGGCTACCGCCGCCTGAACCGCACCCACGAGCACCGCAAGGCGCTTTTTGCCAACATGGCCGGGTCACTGATCGAGCACGAGCAGATCAAGACTACGCTTCCGAAAGCCAAGGAACTGCGCCCGATCATCGAAAAGCTGATCACGCTTGCCAAACGCGGTGATCTGCATGCCCGCCGCCAGGCGGGCTCGCAGCTCAAGCAAGATCAGTATGTCACCAAGCTGTTTGACATTCTCGGGCCGCGCTACAAGGACCGTGCCGGTGGCTATGTGCGCGTGCTCAAAGCGGGCTTTCGCTATGGCGACATGGCCCCCATGGCGATCATCGAATTTGTGGATCGCGATCCGGCGGCAAAAGGGGCCGCCGACATCGCGCGCAACGAGGCAGAAAACGCCTGAGTCGCGCCGCGCCGAAGTTTTTCTGAAACCCCGCCCTCCAGGCGGGGTTTTTTCTTTCAGGGGTCAGCTTGCGGCGGGGGGTGCAGCGACAGATCGTCGCCCACGCGCGCCAGAAATTCTTCGACAATCTGTGCAAACTCGCTGTCGTCCAGCTTTGTCGTTGCCGCTGCCTCCAGCAAATCCGCACGAAGACGCTCGGGCAGAAGCGCCAGTCGGGCATTGATAACAGCGTCTGGTTCGGTCATTTCGGCACCGCTGCGCGCACTACAACCCACTCACTTTAAGGTTGACGATATTCCTGGCAACTTGTCTAAAAAGACATGACTACTCATTCTGGAATCGATCTGGAACTGCGCAAACTGGGGCGACTTGCCCCACAAGGCTTCTATATCGGTCTGCATATTCGCTTTACCTCGCCGCTGATGTCTTTCCAGACCTACAATCCGACGTGGGTCAACCATTACACGGAAAACGGCTATGTGCTGCGCGACCCGATGACAGCCTGGGGGTTTTCTACCACCGGCACCATCCGCTGGAGCGACAAGCGGCTGATAGACCCGTTCGGACTTTTCAAGGAAGCCGCGACCTACGGCCTGAAATATGGGGTGACGGTCGCCTGTGGGCCGATCCGGTCGCGAACAGTGTGCAGCTTCGCCCGCGATGACCGGGAATTCACCGATGAGGAGATCGCGGTGATTTCGGCCATTGTGCACAAGCTGCACGACATGACCGAACCCCCGGAAAAGCTTACGAGTGCCCAAGTCGAGGCGCTCAAATGTATTGCGGGGGGCGACCGTCACGCTGCGGCGGCCGCAAAGCTGGGAATCTCGGAAAGCGCGCTCAAGGCACGGCTCACCTCTGCTCGGGACCGGCTGATGGCGCGTACGACGGCCGAGGCAATTCAGCGGGCCAAAGATTACCGACTGCTCTGATTACCCGCCTTCCGCAAGGTTACGACTCTACCACAAACCCTTGTAGGAGGCTGCCATGCGAACGACTACACTTTCCTTTGAGAACCTGCACAACCACGGCGAGCTTTTCGCCAATATGCTTCGCGCTCGGCGTGAGCTTTTCATCGTCCACAACAAGTGGAACCTGCCCGAGGCGCTGGGCATGGAATATGACCAGTACGACACACCTGCCAGCCGCTGGGTGGTGGTGCATGACGAACTGGGCAGGGTGTTGGCTGGCAATCGCCTGACCCCCACCACCGCCAAATGCGGCATCTATACCTACATGATCCGCGATGCGCAGCGCGGGCTTCTGGATACGATTCCGGCAGAGCTGCTTTATGACGAAGCACCGGTGTCCGAGACTGTATGGGAAAGCTCGCGCCTGTTCGTGTCGCACCATGTGCCGCTTGCCGAAAGGCGCAAGGTGCATGCCAAGCTGGTGGCCGATCTCGGCTCGGCGGCGCGGCAGGTGGGTGCGAAAACCTGCCTCACCCTGCTGAATGCGAACTGGCCGCTCTGGGCTGGTCGCGTCGGGGTGAACATGTCGCCGATGGGTCCGGTCATGGTCATCGACGGTGTGCGCAATCAGGTGGTGGCGATGGACTTCTCGTCGAACCTGCACTGAATGCGGTGCCGAGCCGCCCCGCGCCGGGGCGGCTCGTCAAAGCGTGCTTTTGTCTGCCCCGTGGCAGGGGTAGGGTGGGTGCATGGCCGATCTGTTCGACACGCCCGACGCTACCGCGCAGCCGCAGGCCTCGCGCCCGCTGGCCGACCGTATTCGCCCGGCCACCCTGGCCGAGGTGATCGGTCAGGCGCATGTGCTCGGCCCCGAGGCACCCTTGGGCGCGATGCTGGTTGCGGGCTCGCTGTCGTCGCTTATTCTCTGGGGGCCGCCCGGGGTGGGTAAAACCACCATCGCGCGGCTTCTGGCTGATGCGACAAGTCTCAGCTTCGTGCAGATCAGCGCGATCTTTTCCGGCGTGCCCGAACTGCGCAAGGTGTTCGAGGCGGCGCGCTTGCGCCGCCAACAGGGGCGCGGAACCCTGTTGTTCGTTGACGAGATTCACCGCTTCAACAAGGCGCAGCAAGATGGCTTTCTGCCCTATATGGAAGATGGCACCATTGTGCTCGTGGGGGCCACCACCGAAAACCCTTCCTTCGAGCTGAACGCGGCGCTGCTTAGCCGCGCGCAGGTGGTGGTGCTGGAACGTCTGAGCCTTGCTGATCTGGAGCGGCTTGCGCAGCGGGCCGAGCAGGCGCTGGGGCAGGCGCTGCCGCTAACGGCGCAAGCCCGCGAGGCGCTGCTGGAGATGGCCGATGGCGACGGGCGCGCGCTGCTCAACCTGATCGAACAGCTTGCCGCGTGGAAGTTGCAAGCCGCGCTGGATACAGCGGCTCTTTCCAGCCGCCTAATGCGCCGCGCCGCGAAATACGACAAATCCGGCGACGAGCACTACAATCTCATTTCCGCGCTGCACAAATCCATCCGCGGGTCAGACCCGGATGCGGCGCTCTACTGGTTCGCGCGAATGCTGGAGGGGGGCGAAGACCCCCGTTTCCTTGCCCGCCGCCTGACCCGCATGGCGATCGAGGATATTGGCTTGGCCGAGCCCGCCGCGCAGGCGCAATGCCTGCACGCCTGGCAGGTCTATGAACGCCTCGGCAGCCCCGAGGGAGAGCTGGCGCTGGCGCAGGCGGTTATCTACCTTGCGCTCGCGCCGAAATCGAATGCGGGCTATGCCGCCTATGGTGCGGCGCGGGCGGAAGCACGGCGCACCGGGTCGGAGCCGCCGCCAAAGCACATCCTCAACGCGCCGACCAAGCTGATGAAGGACCAGGGCTTTGGCGCGGGCTACGCCTACGACCATGACGCAGAGGACGGCTTTTCCGGGCAGAACTACTTTCCCGAGGGGATGCGCCGCCCGCTGCTGTATCAACCCGTCGAGCGCGGCTTTGAACGCGAGCTGAAAAAGCGGCTTGAGTGGTTTGCCAAGCAGCGCGAAAAGCGCGGCGGTTGACTTTCGTCCAACGCGCGGCCAAGAGAGGCCGATGATCCAGGCCTTTCTCTCGGTGGCCCTCGGCGGGGCCTTGGGTGCTTCAGCGCGCTACCTTGTCAACATCTCGTTGCCGAGGTTCTTGGGGCATGGTTTTCCCTATGCGACGCTGACCGTAAACGTTGTCGGCAGCCTGCTCATGGGGGTGCTCGTGGTGGTGCTGGCCGAGAAATCCGGCAACCGCTATGCGCCGTTTCTGATGACCGGGGTGCTTGGCAGTTTCACCACCTTCTCGGCCTTCTCGCTTGATGCGCTGACCATCTGGGAACGCGGGCAGGGCGCGCTTGCGGCGGCCTATGTGACGGGCTCGGTCGTGCTGTCGCTGGCGGGCATCGTGGCAGGCATGGCGCTGGCGCGGGGTTGGTTTGCATGATCGGCGTGCAAATGATCCGGGTGGCCGAGGGCGAGGGCGAGCAGCGGCTTGACCGCTGGCTGAAGCGGCGCTTTGCACAGCTCAATCAGGGCACTGTCGAAAAGCTTTGCCGCACCGGGCAGATCCGTGTCGATGGCGGCCGTGTCAAGGCCGCCACGCATGTCTTGCCGGGGCAGGAGGTGCGGGTGCCACCCTTGCCCGAGGCCGCGCCCGAGGCACCTGCGGCCCCGGCCCGCAATTCACGCATCACCGAGGCCGACGAGCGGATGATCGAGGCAGCGGTGCTGTGGCGCGATGAGCACATCATAGCGCTGAACAAGCCACCGGGCCTGCCAAGCCAGGGCGGATCGGGCCAGGGCGAACGCCATGTGGACGGGCTGACCGAGGCGCTCAAGTTCGGTTACAAGGATCGCCCCAAACTGGTGCACAGGCTCGACAAGGATACTTCGGGCGTGCTTCTGCTTGCCCGCACCGACCGCGTCGCCCGCGCGCTTTCCGAGGCGTTCCGCGAGCGCGACACCCGCAAGATCTACTGGGCGATCGTGGCGGGTGTGCCAAGCCCACGCAAGGGCACGGTGCGCTTTGGTCTGGTGAAGGCGGCGGGGCGAGGTGGCGAAGAAAAGATGCTCTGCATCCACCCGGGCAAGGTGGCCGAAACCGAAGGCGCAAAACGCGCCACCACCGATTTCGCCGTGCTTGAAGCGCTGGGCAGCCGCGCCGCCTGGGTGGCGCTGGTTCCGGTCACCGGGCGCACGCACCAGTTGCGCGCGCATATGGCCGAGATCGGGCACCCGATCATTGGCGATGGCAAATATGGCGGGTCCGGGCAGGAAAACCTTGGCGATGGCTGGGGTGCGCAACTGGGTGGAGACATCAGCCGCAAGCTGCATCTGCACGCACGCTCGATCAGCTTTACCCATCCGATCACCAAAAAGGTGATGACACTGGTGGCCCCGCTGCCCGAGCATATGGCGCGCAGCTGGAAAACGCTCGGCTGGAGCGAGGGCGATGTGCCCGCCGACCCGTTCGAGGACGAGGCATGAGGCCGCGCCTAGCGGTGTTCGACATTGACGGCACCTTGTCGGACAGCCAGCACCACATTCACGCAGCCATGCAGCAGGCTTTCGAGGCGCAGGGTCTTGGCGCGCCCGATCTGGCCGCGGTGCGCCAGATAGTCGGGTTGTCGCTGCCCATCGCGGTCGCGCGGCTGGCACCCGGGGCCGATGTGGGCCTCGTTGCGGATATCGTGCAGGGCTACAAGCAAAGCTACTTTTGGGCGCGCTCGGCCGAACCGGCACCGCTTTTCGCCGGTGCCGCAGACATGTTGCAGCGACTTGCGGCGCGGGGTGACATTCGGCTTGGCATCGCCACCGGCAAATCGCGGCGGGGTCTTGACGCGCTGCTGGCGCATTTCGACCTTGGGTCGATCTTCGTCACCAGACAGGTTTCAGACAACCATCCATCGAAGCCGCACCCGGCGATGCTGCTTGCCGCGCTTGCCGAGACCGGTGTTGCCGCCGATGACGCGGTGATGATCGGCGATACCACATTCGATATCGAAATGGCCCGCGCCGCAGGGGTGCGGGGTATTGGCGTGCGCTGGGGCTACCACGAGGCCGAACAACTTGCAGCGGCGGGCGCGGCGCGACTGGTGGCAGATTTCGCCGCACTTGAAGCGGTGCTGGACGAGCTTCTGGGGCAGGCATGAGCGGCTGGAAGGCAAAGCGGTTCTGGAAAGCGGCAACGGTGACCGAGGCCGCAGGCGGCTATGGCGTTGCGCTTGATGGCCGACCGGTCAGAACCCCCGCGAAAGCGCTGCTCGCGGTGCCGACCGAAGCGCTTGCTGCGGCAATCGCCGCCGAATGGGACGCGCAGTCGGGCCTGATCGACCCACGCACAATGCCGATGACCCGAAGCGCCAATGCCGCCATCGACAAGATCATGCCGCAACGGGCCGAAGTTGCCGCGCTGCTGGCCGACTACGGCGGCACCGATCTGCTCTGCTATCGTGCCGCCACGCCTGCCAACCTGCGCGCGCGGCAGAATGCGGCATGGCAGCCGCTGCTCGACTGGGCCGAAACCCGCTTTGGCGCGCGCCTCGTTGTGACCGAGGGCGTACAGCCGGTGCCGCAAGACCCGGCGGCGCTGGCGCGTCTTGCGGCGCAGGTGGTGGCGATGGACCCGTTCGAGCTGGCCGCGCTTCACGATCTGGTGGCGATTACCGGCAGCCTTGTTCTGGGTCTCGCGGTGACCGACGCGCAGATCAGCGCCGATGCAGCATGGCAGCTTTCGCGGGTTGATGAGGATTGGCAGATATCCCAATGGGGCGCAGATGATGAGGCTACGGCGCAAGCGGCGCTGAAGCGCGCCGCCCTGCTTGGTGCCGAAAGCTTCTGGCACTTGGCTCATTTGCGCGCCTGAACCGGGGGTGGATTGCCGATCCTTGAGGCAGCGACAGATTTGCTCATCGCGCGCTAACATTTGCAGAGAATGTGCCCTTGACGCGCTCTTTCAAATTCGACCACACTCTCTGCACTTGGGTGCAAACCCAAACTCGAAGTCATGGCCGCAGGGCCGACACAACCGCCCTTCGCAATGGGCGGCAACACAGGAAGAGGTAAGGAATGAAGAAATCGGTTTTTTTTGGCACGCTGACCGCCGCCGGCCTGGTGGCTGGTTTTGCGGCCGCCGGCACGCTTGACGATGTCAAGGCGCGCGGCGAACTGAACTGTGGCGTGAACACCGGCCTCGTGGGTTTTGCCGCCCCCGATGCTAACGGCAATTGGTCCGGCTTTGACGTGGCGATCTGCAAAGCCGTCGCAGCAGCTGTGTTGGGCGACCCCAACAAGGTGAAATATGTGCCCACCTCGGGCCAGACCCGGTTTACCGCGCTCGCTTCGGGCGAGGTTGACGTGCTGGCGCGCAACTCGACCTGGACTTTCCTGCGCGACAACGACCTGAAGCTCGATTTCGTCGGTGTCAACTACTACGACGGTCAGGGTTTCATGGTTCCGAAGGCGCTGGGCGTTTCCTCGGCGAAAGAACTTGATGGCGCCACCATCTGCATTCAAACCGGCACCACGACCGAGCTGAACCTGGCCGACTTCTTCAAGGCCAACAACATGACCTACCAGCCGATCGCGATCGATTCGAACGCCGAAGGCGAGCAGCAGTATCTGGCTGGTGCCTGCGACGCCTACACCACCGACGCATCGGGCCTTGCGGCCACCCGCGCCGCCTTTGCCAGCCCTGGTGACCATATCATCCTGCCGGAAATCATCTCGAAAGAGCCGCTGGGGCCAGCAGTGCGCCACGGCGACAACCAGTGGGGCGATATCGTCCGCTGGACGCTGAACGCGCTGATCGCCGCCGAAGAATACGGCGTCACCTCGGCGAACCTGGAAGAACTTTCGAAGGGCAGCGCCAACCCGGAAATCGACCGTCTGCTTGGTACCGCGGGCGATCTCGGGCCGATGCTCGGGCTTGACAACCTCTGGGCCAAACGCGCGATCGCCGCGGGCGGCAACTACGGCGAAATCTTCGCCGCGACCATCGGAGAATCGACCCCGATCGCGCTTGCGCGCGGGTTGAACGCACAATGGACCCAGGGCGGGTTGCTCTACACCCCGCCGTTCCGTTGATCTGACCCGACCAGACGGGCGCGCGGAGCCAGCTTCGCGCGCCCTTTCTTCGACTGCAAAATCGAAAACCTGACAGCGTGGGGCAAAGACCCCGAAAACCGCGGCGAATGCCGTTAGCGCGTGTCAGACCAGGGGAACGTAGAATGGCCTTTGTTTCTGAACCGCCGAGGCAGGGCTTTCGGCTCAGCCAGCTTTTGTATGACACCCGCTATCGGTCGATGACCATTCAGGTCGTGGTGCTCATGATGTTCATGGCGGTGGCGGCATGGCTTGTTGACAATACGATCAACAACCTTGCCGACCGCGGCAAGGATTTCAACTTCAGCTTCCTCGGCGTCCGGTCAGGCTATGACATCGGCCAGCGATTGATCGCCTATGATTCCGACAGCACCCATGCCCGCGCCATGCTGGTGGGGCTGCTCAATACCCTGCTGGTTTCGTTCCTCGGTTGCATCGTCGCCACGTTGATCGGCGTGTTTGTTGGTGTGCTTCGGCTTTCCAAGAACTGGCTCGTGTCGCGGCTGATGACCCTTTACGTCGAAATCTTCCGCAACATTCCGCTGCTGCTGTGGATCCTCATCATCTTTGCGGCTTTCACCGAAATTGCACCGCTGCCCAATGCCTTCAAGGAGGGCGGCGGGGCTTCGCTGCTGCTGTTCGATTCGGTTGCAATCACCAACCGTTACACGGCGGTGCCGGACCCGCTTTTCTCGCGGAGCCTCGGGAATATCGACATTGGCATTTTCCTGATTTCCGCCGACCTTCTGGCCATCGTCGCGGCAGTGGCGGCAGGATGGTATGTCAACCGGCTGGTGCTGCGCCGCGCGACCGTGGTGCAAAACGCCACTGGTGTGCGACCGGTAACCTGGTGGAAGACGCTCGCGCTTTGGACCCTGCCCGGCATTCTCACGCTCGCCGCGCTTGGCTTCCATCTGGGTCTTCCGACGCTCAAGGGTTTCAACTTCACCGGCGGCATCAACGTGACCAACTCCTTGATGGCGCTGTGGCTGGCGCTGTCGCTTTACACCGGTGCCTTCATCGCCGAGATCGTGCGCGCCGGGGTCATGGCGGTGTCGCATGGCCAGACCGAGGCGGCCTATGCGCTGGGGCTGCGACCGGGGCGCACCATGAGCCTTGTCATTCTGCCCCAGGCGCTCAGGGTCATCATTCCGCCGCTGATCTCGCAGTTTCTCAACCTGACCAAGAACTCGTCGCTGGCGATTGCCACCGGCTATCTTGATCTGCGCGGTACGCTCGGGGGGATCACGCTCAACCAGACCGGACGCGAGTTGGAGACGGTGCTCCTGATGATGCTCATCTACCTTGTGCTGAGCCTGATGATCTCGGGCGCGATGAACGTTTACAACGCTTCCGTCAAACTGAAGGAGCGCTGAGATGAGCGAGCACCATTCCGCCGCCTATGTCCGTTCTGCCATGCTGCCCGAGCAAGCACCGCCGGTCAGCGAAATCGGCGTCATCCGTTGGTTGCGCGAAAACCTGTTTTCGGGGCCGCTCAATACCTTTCTGACGCTGGCGGGAAGCTTCATCCTCTATTTCCTGGTCAAGGAATATTACCCCTGGCTTCGCCATTCGGTCTGGCATGCGGGCTCGGTGGGCGAATGCCGCGACATCGTGACCGCGACCTGGGGCGAGGGGGCGACAGGTGCCTGCTGGGCCATCATTCGCGATCGCTGGAACATGTTCATGTTCGGCTTCTACCCGCGAGAGCATTATTGGCGGCCGACGTTGGCACTTGGACTGCTGATCTTCGCGGCGGCACCGGTGCTGTTTGCCGAAAGCCGCAGTATCCGCATGGTGGTGCTTGGCATCGTGGCGGCTTTCCTGTTGGTCGCCTTTCCGGGCCTTGGCGTCGGCGCGGCGGCGAACCTGATGCTGGCGGCGGCACTGGCGGCAATGCTGGTTGTCGCCTGGTCGCGCCCCTGGGGGCTGTTGTGGCTGACCGGCATCTACCCCGGGCTGGCGGTGTGGATGCTCTGGGGTGGGTCGGTCTGGGGGCCGGTTCTGGCGATGTCGGGGTTTGTGCTTGGCTGGGCCGCATGGCTCGCAACCCGCCGTTTCGGCACGATCCTTTCGGTGGGCGCGGCGGTGCTGGTTCCCGTGGCCTGGTGGCTGTTCGGGGTCGAGCAGGTGCTGCCACTGTTTGATGCGGTTCTGCCCTACAGCATCGACGCGGTCCGCTCCGAGAAATTCGGCGGCTTCGTGCTGGCACTGACCATAGGCGTGGCCGGGATCGTGCTCAGCCTGCCGATTGGCGTGGTGCTGGCGCTGGCGCGGCGGTCGGACATGCTGCTGGTCAAGGCGCTGGCGGTGGGATTCATCGAATTCATTCGTGGCGTGCCGCTGATCTCGCTTTTGTTTGTCGCCTCGCTGCTGCTCAACTATTTCCTGCCGCCGGGCACCAACTTCGACATCATCCTGCGCGTCATCATCATGGTCACGCTGTTCGCCGCTGCCTATATTGCCGAGGTGGTGCGCGGCGGGCTTGCGGCGCTGCCGCGCGGGCAGTTCGAGGCGGCCGACAGTCTTGGCCTTGATTACTGGAAGGCGCAGCGGTTGATCGTGCTGCCGCAGGCCTTGAAAATATCGATCCCCGGCATCGTCTCGACCTTCATCGGCATGTTCAAGGATACCACGCTGGTGGTTTTCGTGGGTCTTCTTGACCCATTGAAAGGCATCACCGATTCGGTTCGCGCCAGCTTTGAATGGAAGGGGGCCTATTGGGAGCCCTATATCTTCGTTGGCTGCATCTTCTTCATCTTCAACTTCAGCATGTCGCGGTACTCGATGTATCTCGAACGTCGGCTGAAGCGTGACCACCGTTAAGGAGCCTCTCATGGCAGAAACCCAAATAGAGCGCCAGATCGACCGATCGCACATGACGGTCAGCGATGAGGTGGCGATACAGATCACCGCGATGAACAAGTGGTTCGGCACTTTCCATGTGCTGCGCGACATCAACCTGACGGTGAACCGAGGCGAGCGAATCGTCATCGCCGGGCCATCTGGCTCGGGCAAATCGACGCTGATCCGCTGCATCAACCGGCTGGAAGAGCATCAGTCGGGGCAGATTATCGTCGATGGCACCGAGCTGACATCGGATCTCAAGAACATCGACAAGGTGCGGTCGGAAGTGGGGATGGTGTTTCAGCACTTCAACCTGTTCCCGCATCTCACGATCATGGAAAACCTGACATTGGCACCGATCTGGGTGCGCAAGGTACCGAAGAAAGAGGCCGACGAGGTGGCGATGTACTACCTCGAAAAGGTCAAGATCCCCGAGCAGGCGCTGAAATACCCCGGCCAGCTTTCCGGCGGACAGCAGCAGCGGGTGGCAATTGCCCGCTCGCTCTGCATGAAGCCGCGGATCATGCTTTTTGACGAGCCGACCTCGGCGCTTGATCCCGAGATGATCAAGGAAGTGCTCGATACGATGATCGAACTTGCCGAGGAAGGCATGACGATGATCTGCGTGACCCACGAGATGGGCTTTGCGCAGGCGGTGGCAAACCGGGTGATCTTCATGGATCAGGGCCAGATCGTCGAACAGAACGAGCCCTATGAATTCTTCAACAACCCGCAGTCGGAACGCACAAAGCTGTTTCTCAGCCAGATCCTCGGGCATTGAGGGCGGGGGGCCAGCCCCCCGCACCCCCCGGGGTATTTGGTCATTGAAGAAGCGGGCGGGGTTGCGCGGCCCTCAGCCGCGGCCGGCGGGCAGGAAGAAATCGAGCACCGAGCCCTCGCCCAGTTTCAGATCGGCCCAGTCGCTGATCTGGAAATCGACCACGAGCGTCGCCGAGGTCGGGTAGCGGGCAAAATCTGGAGAAAGTGGCGGGCGGGCGCAAAGCTGGCGGGCAAAATCGGCGATGCCGGGGTTGTGCGCAAGCACCATGACCGACGCCGCCGAGGCGGTCTTGAGCAGTGCCAGCAAGGTTTCCGGCGCGGCCTGATAGAGGTCTGGTTCGTAGCGCACCTGCGGGCGCACTTCGAGCACCGCAGCGGCGACATGCTCCCAGGTTTCGCGGGTGCGCAGTGCGGTGGAGCAGAGCACTTCGTCGGGCTCGTAGCCGCGCGAAGCGAGCCAGTCGCCGAGTTCGCGCGCCGCGCGCTGGCCGCGGGCATTGAGTGGGCGGTCATGGTCCGACAGGTTCGGGTTGTCCCAGGCGGATTTTGCGTGGCGCGAGAGGATCAGGCGGCGGTGTCCCTGCGGTGTCATTGGTGAAATTGCCTCATGTGCCAAGCAGATTGCCCGGCCAGCCTGCCATAGGCGGCACTCAGGGGGCAAGCGCGGCGAGTGCCGCAGCCGAAAGAAAGGCAGTCTGCGCCTGCAGGGGTGTCGAGATATGTGTGGCAAGCTTCGAGCGCGTATCCGCCGGGGCCGAGGGCAGCGACCGGGCAGGCGGTGCGGCAGGGTGCCGGGCAGCCTTCGCAGGGGCTTTGCCGAGGTGAAGGAAGCGCCAGCGCCTCGCGCAGCGCCAGCGCGCCGCGATACGAGGCCCAAAGCCCCATGCGGTGATGCACCAGCAGCGAAACCGGAGAGCGGAAGGCTTCGCCGGAGCGAAGCGCCCAAGAGAAGAAGGGCTGCCATGGCGGGCCGCCAAAAGGGAACAGGGCGCGCGCGCCAAACGCCTCTGCCAGCTCCCCGATGACGCGGCTCGACCAGCGGTCGAGCGGGTCGGGGGCGGCATCGGCAAACTCTGGCGCGGCGCTTACATGCGGCCAGAATCCCGGCTCGGCGGGGGAAAGCAGCACCAGCGTGCCGGTGCCTTCGGGCGTGGCGTCGGCGGGCGCAGGGTGAAAAGCGCCGGAGACGAATAGCCGGTGCGGCATTGCCGCGGCTTCGATGGTTGCAAGGTTCACCTTGTGCGCGGTTTCAGGCGCGGTTCCGTCGAGCGGATCAGGCTGCCGGCACCGTGGTCGGTGAACAGCTCCAGCAGGCAGGCGTTGGGAACGCGGCCGTCAAGAATGACGACGGCGCGCACGCCCTCCTCCAGCGCCTTCAGCGCGGTTTCGGCCTTCGGGATCATGCCACCGGCGATGGTGCCATCGGCGATCATGCCGCGCACTTCATCGGGGCTCATCTGGGTGACAACCTCGCCCGCCGGGTTCTTCACGCCTGCAACATCGGTCAGGAGCAAAAGCCTGTCGGCCTTCAGCGCTCCGGCAATGGCACCGGCGGCGGTATCGCCGTTGACGTTGAAGGTTTCGTTGTCGTTGATGCCGGTGGCGACCGGGGCGACAACGGGAATGATGCCGGCATTGTAGAGATCGCGCAGAACCTGCACGTTCATCTCGACCGGCTTGCCGACAAACCCGAGTTCGGGGTCGTCCGGCTCGCAGACCATCATGTCATCATCCTTGCCGGAAATGCCCACGGCGCGGCCGCCCTGATCGTTGATCGCCTGCACGATGCGTTTGTTGACGAGCCCCGAAAGCACCATTTCGACCACCTCGACGGTGGCCTGATCGGTTACCCGCTTGCCGCGGACCCAATCGGATTTGATGCCGAGCCTGGCCAGAAGCTCGTTGATCATCGGGCCGCCGCCATGCACCACCACCGGGTTCATTCCGACCTGACGCATCAGCACGATATCGCGGGCGAAATCGGCCATCGCCTTTTCGTCGCCCATCGCGTTGCCGCCGAATTTCACCACCACGACGGCACCGGTATAGCGCTGCAGGTAGGGCAGGGCTTCGGAAAGCGTGCGGGCGGTGGCGATCCAGTCTCGGTTCATGCTCTGCGGTCTCATCCTGGGGTTCCTCGGGGCGGCGCGAGGCCAGTGTTACGGCCATTCGCCCCCACTGCCAAGGGGGCGGCGGCGGCGACCGGGCTGCCCTCCGGGGGGGATATTTCTGTCTGAAGCAGATGCGGGGGGTCAGGCGAGGGTGGCGATGACGGCGCGCAGGGTTTCGATGCCGTCGCCGTTTTCGGACGAAGTGACGATCAACTCGGGGTAGGCGGCAGGGTGTTTGGCTACCGCGCCGCGGACCTGCGCGAGGATCATTTCCCGATCCGCCTGGCTCACCTTGTCGGCCTTGGTCAGCACCACCTGGAAGGTGACCGCGGAGCGATCAAGCAGCGTCAGGATTTCGTCATCCACCGGCTTGATGCCGTGCCGGGTGTCGATCAGCACGAAGGCGCGGCGCAAGGTTGCGCGGCCTGCGAGATAGGATTTGAGCAGGCGTTGCCATTTTTCGACCACGGCCTTGGGGGCCTCGGCATAGCCATAGCCGGGCAGGTCAACCAGATACGGGCCCGCGGTGGTGAAATAGTTGATTTCCTGGGTGCGGCCCGGGGTGTTGGAAGCCCGTGCCAAGGCCTTGCGCCCGGTAAGCGCGTTGATCAGGCTCGATTTGCCGACATTGGAGCGGCCTGCGAAGCACACCTCCAGCCGGTCGGGCGGCGGCAGGCCATCCATTGCCACAACGCCTTTGAGAAATTCCACCGGCCCGGCAAACAGCAGCCGACCTTTTTCGCGGGATAAGGTGTCGGGCTCGGGCGCGAGGGGAAAGTGCATCTGCATCAGATAATCTCCACGGAGTCGCCCTGGGCAATCTCGCCGCCGGTCAGCACCCGGGCATAGACGCCGAAATCCTTGTGGCCCCAGAGCGTGTCGAGTGCTGCGAGGGTATCGCAGTCGTCCGCGCCGGTTTCGGGGTTCACGCAGGTGGCGCGGCAGCGGGTGACGGGCTGCACGATTTCGAGCATCGCGGTGCCGATGCGGAGCCGCCGCCCGATCAGCGCCCGTTCCGCGAGTGGTTCCCAGCCCGCAATCCAGAGGTTGCCGCGCCAGCGGTTGGGGTGGAGCGGCCAACCTGCGTGGTGCGAAAGCGCATCGAGCGAAGCGAGCGACAGGAGCGACAAGAACGGGTCGGGCCAATCGGTCAGCGCCTGCCCCGGCACCTCGACCACATGGCTGGGGGCGGGGCGGCCTTCGGGCCAGAGCGGCGTGAGCCATGCGATCAGGCGGAGATGGTCGGCCTCGGACGCCATGTCGAGCGCGATTGTCCCGGCCCTGGGGTGGTGGAGCGAGACCTTTGCGCCATCGCTGCGGGCGGTGATCGCCATCAGTTCCGGCCCCGCAACGCCGCGCAGGAAGTTCAGCTTCGACTGCCAGGCACCGGGTTGCCCCTCGAATTTCGCCGACCGATGCGCAACCGCCCAGCGGCGGTCGGAAGCGAGCGCGCGCCCCGCGTGCAGAGAGGCGCGCGCAATTTCCTCAACCCCCACCGCCTTGATCGGGTGGCGCAGGATATGGGCCAGACGGGCGGTCATGTCTTTGGTGGCGTGCCCGGCTTCTTGCGAAAGCCGTCCAGGATATTGCCGAAAAGGTCGGGGCGTTTGTGGTGCATCGACATGATCGTGTATTGCTGGATGAAGGTGATGGTGTTGTTGGCGATCCAGTAGACCACGAGGCCCGAGGCAAAGCTGCCGAGCATGAACATGAACACCCAGGGCATCCAGGCGAAGATCATCTTCTGCGTCGGATCGGCGGGGGCTGGGTTCAGCTTTTGCTGGAACCACATCGAGATACCCAGAAGGATCGGCAACACGCCAAGCGACAGGATGAAGAAGATCGAGCCCTGTTCTGGCGTGTTGAACGGCAAGAGCCCGAACAGGTTTAGGATCGACGACGGGTCGGGTGCCGAGAGGTCGCGGATCCAGCCGAACCATGGCGCGTGGCGCAGTTCGATGGTGACGTAGATCACCTTGTAGAGCGAAAAGAAGATCGGGATCTGCAGCACGATGGGCAGGCAGCCCGACGCCGGGTTGACCTTTTCGCGCTTGTAGAGCGCCATCATCTCTTGCTGCATCTTGGCCTTGTCGTCGCCGGTGCGTTCCTTCAGCTTTTCCATCTCGGGCTGAAGTTCCTTCATCTTCGCCATCGAGATGTAGGATTTGCGGGCAAGCGGAAACACCAGAAGCTTGATGACAATGGTCAGCGCGATGATCGCCCATCCCATGTTGCCGATTGCGCCATGCAGCCAGTGCAGAAGCCAGAACATCGGCTTGGTAAGAAAGTAGAACCAGCCCCAGTCGATCGAATCGATGAAGCGGTCGATCTTGGCCTCGGTTTCGTAGGCGCGAATGGTCTCCCATTCCTTCGCCCCGGCAAAGAGCATCGAAGTGGCACTGGCGCTAGCGCCGGGGGCAACTTCAAGCACCGGCATCCGCGCCTCGGTCTGGTAGATGTCGGCACCCGGAACATATTTGACCACCGAGGTGAAGGCCTGCCCTGGCATTGGGGCAAGCGTTGTCATCCAGTACTTGTCGGTAAAGCCGGTCCAGCCGTTTTCAGCGACCACGACGACATCTGCGGGGCCTTCGGCCTGCACCGCATCAAGCTTGGTGATGTCCTTGTAATCAAGCTCTTGCAACTTGCCATCCGACATCCGCACTGCGCCCTCGTGCAGCACATAGACAGGCCGGGTGTCGGGAATGCCGTGGCGTGCGACGATGCCGTAGGGGGCAAGCCGCACGGCGGCCGCGGTGGCATTTGTTACCGACTGGGTGATGGTGAAGAGGTAGTTTTCATCGACCGAAATCTGCCGGGTGAAGGTCAGACCCGCGCCATTGTCCCAGGCCAGCGTTACCGGTGTGCCGGGGGCGAGGGTGGCATTGGCCGGGGCGGTCCAGAGCGTGCGGGCGTTCGGCACCGCGGTGGCATCAAGGCCGCCTGCCGGGCTCCAGCCATAGACCGCGTAATAGGGTTTGGCCGCGTTCAACTCGATGCCGCCGACTTGCGCCAGCAGTCGCACGTCTGGCGAGCCTTTTTCGATCGTCTCGTGATAGCCCACCAGCGAGAGGTCGTCGATGCGCCCGCCAAGAAGCGAGATCGACCCCTTGAGGCGCGGCGTGTCGATGGTGATGCGCGCGGCGGCTGCAAGCTCGGTTGCCGCAGCGGCGGTGGCGGCGACCCCGGCGGCGGGGGCGGTGGTGGCAAGCACGGGGGCCGCAGGGGCCGCGGTATCGGTCACGCCCGCGGTCTCGGTGGCGGCGGGGACGACAGGCACCGGCGGCGGCGGCGCGAATACCGTGTACCACAGCAGGATGACCACGAAGGAAAGCACCGTCGCGAGAATGAGATTCTTGTTCTGATCGTCCATCGGGGGGAGCACCACCAGCCAGTTCAGGGTTGGGCTGGTTCAACAGAAGGGGGGCGCAAAGGTCAAGCGGTTTTACCCGTTGCAAAGGCCGGACACGGCGGAATGACGGCTGCGCAGGCAACGCCCGGCGGTTCGGCGCTGCGCGGCGCGGCCTGGCACCGCTCTTTTACCGGGCGGCGTGGCCCCGCGCGCGCTGACGCGGCGATACCCGCGGTTGGCGGGTCATGCGCCAAGACCGGTCTGCCGGGGCCTGGAACAGGCCAGAGCTGTGCCGAAAGCTGTGGCTTGCGCGCGCCCCGGCAGCCATCGCGACAGCGGCTCGTGCAAGCCGCCCCCGCCCGCTCAACGTTTGCGGAGGCCGAGCCTTGGCGTCGCTTGCAGCTTGGCGCGGTGCCGCCCGATCCATTCGAGCGTGTCTTCATATGCCATTGCGCGTGCGACGGCGGGGCCTTGCACATAACCGCAGCCAAGCTGCGCCAGCATCGCGTGCTCGCCAAGGCTGGCGACCCCGTCGGCCAGTGTTTCGACGCCGAGCTGCTCGGCAAGTGAGAGGATAGCAGCGACAAGGCTTTGCTGTTCGGGGTCGCTGTCCACATGCACGACGAAGCTGCGGTCGATTCGCAGGCGACGAACCGAGCATTTCCGGATTGCGGAAATCGGTGCCGGTCCGTTGCCAAATCCCGCCAGTTCGATGCTGCACCCGATCTGCGCGAGTTTTGCGAGGGTATGGCTGGCAATATCCTGTGCGCTGTCCGAAGCTGAGGTCTCTGGCACTTGCACACGCAGCCGCGCCGGGGCGGTATCGAAGCGGTCGAGGTCCCATTTCAGCCGCTCTGGCAGGCTGGGGTTGCGCAACTCGTCAAGCGTGACCGGCAGTGTCAGGGTGGCCGCACCGAGACCCTCGCCCGCCCAACCGCGAAGCGCCGAGAAGCCGTGGTAGAGCATCACCTCGCTCAACCGGGCTTGCAGGCCCTCGGCACGGATGGCCGGAGCGAAATCGGCGGAGGTCAAAAAGCCGCGCTCGGGGTGCAGCCAGACAGGAACCAGCTCAAAGCCCGAAACCTCGCCGGTGTCAGAGCAAAGCTGCGGCAGGAAATGCGCGATGATCTGCCCTTCTTCCAACGCGGCACCAACCTGCCCGGTCAGTTCGGAATGCTCGTGCACCGACCGTTCGATCTCGGTGGAATAGGCACGGATTGCGCCGGGCCCGAAGCGGCGCGCCTCGTCGGCGGCGGTTTCGGCGGCGGCGAGCATGGCGGTGCCGTTGCGCGCCGGGGCGCGGCTGACAAGGCAAAAGCCGACATGCGCCGAAACGTAGACCGTGCCCTGATCGCGCGACAATGGCACTTCGACCGCCGATTGAAGCCGCGCGGCGATTTGCAGCACGCTTTCAAGGTCGGCGCGGCGGACCGGGGCAAGAACAACGGCAAACCGCCCGCCGCCGAGCTGGGCTACCAGATCATGCTCGCGCAGCGCGCCATGTAGGCGCTCGGCCGTGCGGCGCATGACCTCGGCAAAGCCTGCCTCGCCGCTTGCGGTCGCCAGCGCCTCGGCATCATCCAGCCCGATGACGAAGGCGGCGGTGCCGCGACCGCTGGCGGCGGCATCTTCAAGTGCCGCTTCAAGCACCGCCTCGGCTTCGGCGCGCAGTGGCAGCCGGGTTGCGGGGTCGCGTTCGGGCTGCGCGGCCGCCGGAGCGGTGTTCGGCATCCGCGCGAGCCAGGCCACCGCCACAGCTGCGCTGACCACCAGAAGCGCGCCTGCCAGACCAAACCAGTAGCCCGCCAGGCCTGCCGCAGGCACAAAGGCCAGCATGTCGCGCCGGGTCATTTCGCCCAGCCAGGCAAGGCCGCGGATATGTTTGAACGACATCGCTTCTCACCCGTCCATGCTGCGGGCGCGCAAGCCCCCGGTGCGGCGAGGTTAGGCAGTTTTGGTGAGCCAGCGGTTAATCGGCGTGCCGCAGATTTGGCGGCATTCGCGTAAAACCCGCAGCACTTTCGGCCCCGGACGCATCAAGCGCCAACCCGGCAAAATCGAACAGCGCCGGATCGAGCAGATGCGAGGGGCGCGCATTCTTCAGGGCGCGGAACATCACCTGCCGACGGCCGGGGCTGCGGGCCTCCCAGCCATCGAGGATCGATTTCACCTGCTGGCGCTGCAAACCATCCTGACTGCCGCAGAGGTCGCAAGGAATGATCGGGTAGTTCATCGCCCGCGCGAACCTGTCGCAATCGGCCTCGGCCACGAAGGCCAAGGGGCGGAGCACGAAAAGATCGCCCTCTTCGTTCACCAGCTTCGGCGGCATCGTCGCCAGCCGCCCGCCGTGAAAGAGGTTCATGAAGAAGGTTTCCAGAATGTCGTCGCGGTGGTGGCCGAGCACCACGGCCGAGCACCCCTCTTCGCGCGCGATGCGGTAAAGGTTGCCGCGCCGGAGCCGCGAGCACAGGCTGCACATGGTGCCACCCGGCGCGATCTTGTCCATCACCACCGAATAGGTATCCTGATACTCGATCCGGTGTTTCACCCCCATGCGCGTCAGAAATGCGGGCAGCACGGTGGCGGGAAAGCCGGGCTGGCCCTGATCGAGGTTGCAGGCGATCAGTTCGACCGGCAAGAGGCCGCGCCATTGCAGCTCGTGCAGCACGGCAAGCAGGGTGTAGCTGTCCTTGCCGCCGGAAAGGCAGACAAGCCAGCGCGCACCACGTTCCACCATGGCGTAGGCATGAATGGCGTCGCGCACCTCGCGCACCAGCCGCTTGCGCAGTTTGCGAAACTCGGTCGAGGTAGGCGCGCCCTGAAACAGCGGATGGATTTCGCCCGCGTCGTCATTCGGCATCGTGGTCCCCCTTGCAGGGCGGCACCGGGTCATAGCCATGCCCGCCCCAGGGGTGACACCGCAACACCCGCGCCGCAGCAAGCCAGGTGCCCTTGAATGCGCCGTGTTTTTCCAACGCCTCAAGCGCATAGGCCGAGCAGGTGGGCTGATAGCGGCAGCCATGCCCGACCCATGGGCTGAACAAAAGCCGATAGGCGCGCACCGGAAGCGCGACAACATGGGCAAGCGGGGTCATTTCGCGTCTCCGTGAAGCTGCGCCAGAACCCGCGTCAGATCGGCCACCATCGCGGCAAAATCGCGCTCTGCCGTGGCGCCGGCGCGGCCTACCAGAACATAGTCCCAGCCGGGGCGGGCACCAAGGGGCAGCACCTCGCGCGCCAATGCGCGCAGCCGCCGCTTGGCCCGGTTGCGCGCCACCGCATTGCCGACCTTTTTCGAGCAGGTAAATCCGACCCGCACCGCCTGCGCCTGTGCCGCCTCGGTCTCGGCCCGTTTGCGCGCCTGCAACAGGAATCCCGGGGTGCTTTGGCGGCGGGCGCTTGCGGCGCGCAGAAAATCGGGGCGCTTGCGCAGGGTTTCAAACGCCAGCCTTCCCGTCGCACAAACGGAAACCGCCGGTGCGCTTCCCGGTTCCCGACCAATTGGGCGGTTTGCGGGAGCCTCCGGCGGTGCCATGCCGTGTGACCTGTGGCTTAGGCCGAAAGCTTCGCGCGGCCCTTGGCGCGGCGGGCGTTCAGCACACGACGGCCACCTTTGGTGGCCATGCGCGCACGAAAACCGTGGCGGCGGGCGCGAACGAGGTTCGACGGCTGGAACGTGCGCTTCATCGTGTCTTCTCCGGTTCAGGCAGCCCGACAGGATCGGAATCGAGCGCCGCAGTCATTCGAAGCCCGGTCTTTAGTCGGGCTGGCCGCTCAAGTCAATTCGTTCGGCACGGGTATTTGTTGCAATCCACCGCGCATCCGCCGCTGCCGCTCTTCGGCACCCTGTTTTTCCGGCGAAAGCTTTGATAACGCTGTTGGGGCGTGGCGCTGCACCCCTTGGCCAGCGCCGCCGCGCGAGGAAGGCATGGTTGTCAACACGCTCTCGGGCCGGTTTGCGCTGCTCACCACGCTGTTCGTGGTGCTGGCAGAGGTGCTGATCCTGTTGCCTTCGCTGGCGAGTTTCCGGCAGGATTACCTCTCGTCACGGCTTGAGCGGGCGCAGATTGCCTCGCTCGCGCTGCTGACCACTGATGCGATGATCGAGCCCGAGCTTGAGGCCGAGCTGTTGCTTAATGCCGGAGTGCTGAACGTGGTTCTGCGCCGCGACGACGTGCGCGAACTTGTGCTTTCCTCGCCGGTGCCGACGCCGGTCTATGCCACCTACGATCTGCGCGATGCTACGCTTCCCGGGCTGATCGGCGATGCGCTGATGCTGCTTGGCGAGACCGAGGAAAGGGTGATTCGGGTGATTGGCGCGCCGGTGCAGAGCGGCGGGCAGCTGATCGAAATCACCCTGAAGACCCAAAGCTTGCGCAGTGAAATGATCGAATACGGGCTGCGCGTGCTGGCACTTTCCGCAGTGTTTTCGGTAGCGACCGCGATTTTGCTTTTCGTTGCCGCGCGAAGCCTCATCGTGGTGCCGATCCAGCGGGTTGTGCGCCACATGACCGCCTGGGCCGAGGCACCGGAAGATGCGCGCCGCATCATCACCCCTTCGGCGCGGGTCAACGAGTTGCGCGAGGCCGAGGGGGCGCTTGCCTCGATGCAGCACCAGCTTGTGGCCTCGCTCCGGCAAAAGGAACGGCTGGCACAGCTTGGGCAGGCGGTGGCCAAGATCAGCCACGATCTGCGCAATATCCTGACCACGGCGCAGCTTTTTGCCGACCGCATGGAGGAAAGCCAGGACCCCGCGGTCAAGCGGGCGGCCCCCAAACTGGTAAACTCGATTTCGCGCGCGGTGAACCTGTGCGAAAGCACCCTTGCCTTTGGCAGGGCGCAGGAGCCGCCGCCTTCGCTTACCCGCTTCATGCTGGCGGAACTGTTCGCAGAGGTGATCGAGGGCGAGGCAATGGCGGCCGAAGCCATGGGCGTCGAATTCGTCACCGACGTTGTTCCCAATCTGGTGATCCGGGCAGACCGCGACCAGTTGCACCGGGTTCTTTCAAATCTGGCGCGCAACGCGCGCCAGGCGATTGCCGCAACCGGCAAGCCCGGCACCATCGAGCTGGGCGGCGGCGAGGAAGAAGCGGGTTGGTGGCTGCGGGTGGGCGACACTGGCCCCGGTCTGCCCGAACGGGCGCGCGAGCACCTTTTCCAGCCGTTCCAGGGTGGCAGCCGCCAGGGCGGCAGCGGCCTTGGCCTTGCCATTGCCGCTGAACTGGTGCGCGGTCACGGGGGCAGGCTGGACCTGTTGCGCACCGATGCCGACGGCACCGAATTTCTGCTCCACCTGCCGCGCGAGCTGGACGAGGCCGACACCTAGATCGCCCGTTGTGGCCCGAGCGGGTCAGCCCTGCGCGCCGTACCGCTCTGGCCAGCGCATGCGCGCGGTGGAATGACCCGGTCATGGTCCGGGCGCGGAACGGCACGCATTTAGCCCTTGCAAAGCCCCGTCGCCGCGTCTAAATGCCCCTCCACAGTGCACCCGTAGCTCAGCTGGATAGAGCATCAGACTACGAATCTGAGGGCCGGGCGTTCGAATCGCTCCGGGTGCACCAATGAATACAAGGGCTTGGGCGTCGCCGCCCGAGCCCTTTGCGTTTCGTGCCTGCACCGGCTCGCGGCGTTTCCCGGCCGGCTGCCGCAAGGCGACAACCGATCACGCGAAGGACACGATCCCCGCCCGCTTGCGGGCATGTTGCGCGGGGCCGATGGCGGCGGTTGACGGCCGGATCAATCCTTGGCGCGTTCCTGATAGGCATAGTCGTCGGTGGAAATCACCACCCGGGTGCCCGCGCCGATATGTGGCGGCACCATGATGCGCAGCCCGTTCGAGCAGATGGCGGGTTTGTAGGACGACGAGGCGGTCTGCCCCTTCACCACCGGCTCGGTTTCGGTAATTTCGACCGTCACCTTTTGCGGCAGTTCGATGGCAATCGCCACGCCTTCAAAGGTTTTCAGAAATACCTTGATGCCTTCGTTCAGGAATACCTTGCTGTTACCCACCACATCGGCGCTGACCGTGACCTGTTCGTAATTGTCAGGGTTCATGAAGTGGTAGCCTTCACCATCTTCATAGAGAAAATCGTATTCGCGCTCGTCCACGGTCGCCTTCTCCACCATTTCGGTGGTGCGCCAGCGTTCGCTTACCTTCACCCCGTCGGCGATGCGGCGCATGTCGATGCTGGTGGTGGGGGTGCCCTTGCCGGGGTGGAAGTTTTCGGCGGTGAGCACGACATAGAGTTTGCCTTCCAGCTCGACGACGTTGCCCTTGCGAAGCGATGAGGCGATGACTTTCACGGGTGCGGTTCCTTGCGATTACGTTACCCGCAGCGTATCACGCGCGGGCTTTGGCCCTGCACCTAGCCCATGTTCCAAAAAATCTCCAGCCGAAAGCCGCGCTCCCAATGGCCTCAAAGGCAGAAAACCCCGCCCCTTCGCCCTGGTGGTCGCCGGGCCGCCATGCCGACCGTCGCCCGGTTCTGTTGGCGCGCAACCGGGTGCAGGCGGCGCTGCGCGGCTGGCTGGCCGCCGAAGGCTTCACCGAGGTTGACCCGGTGGGGCTGCAAATCAGCCCCGGCAACGAGGCGCATCTGCACGGCTTTGCCACCGAAGCGATCGGCAATGACGGCGCGGCGCGGCGGATGTATCTGCACACCAGCCCCGAGTTTGCGATGAAGAAACTGCTGGCGGCGGGCGAGGCGCGGATTGCCGCCTTTGCCCATGTCTGGCGCAACCGCGAGCGTGGGCCGCTGCACAGCCCCGAATTCACGATGCTTGAATGGTATCGAGCGGGCGAGCCTTACGAGGCGCTGATGGCGGATTGCGCGGCGGTGCTTCGGCTTGCGGCCGAGGCGTCGCAAACACCCGTGCTGCGCTACCGGGATCGCAGCTGCGACCCCTTGTTGCAGCCCGAGCGGATAAGCGTTGCGGAGGCCTTTACCCGATACGCGGGGATCGACCTCTTGGCGACGCTTGCCCCCGATGGCACGCCCGACAGGGCGGCGATGGCGGCTGCGATGCAGGCTGCCGGGCTGCGGGTGGCCGAGGACGATACCTGGTCCGACATGCTCAGCCGGGCGCTGGTGCAAAAGGTCGAGCCGAACCTCGGCCTCGGCCGCGCCACGATCCTTGACCGTTACCCCGCCGCCGAGGCCGCTCTGGCGCGGCGCACGACAGACGATCCGCGCGTGGCCGAAAGGTTTGAGCTTTATGCCTGCGGGGTGGAACTGGCCAACGGCTTTGGCGAGTTGACCGACGCCGCCGAGCAGCGCCGCCGGTTCATGCTGGAAATGGACGAGAAGGCCCGGGTCTACGGCGAACGCTACCCATTGGACGAAGATTTCCTTGCAGCGCTGGCGATCATGCCCGCCGCCAGCGGGATCGCGCTCGGCTTCGATCGGCTGGTGATGCTGGCCACCGGTGCGCCGCGCATTGATGATGTGCTCTGGGCACCGGTTGCCTGAGCATTTCAGCGCGGCGCTGCGGCGCGGCGCAGGCGGTCATTTATCGCACGGCCAAGGCCCTTTTCGGGAATCGGCGAAACCGCAATGCGCCCCTTCGGGCCGGCCAGCGCATCCGCCTCGCGCAGCGCTTGAAACAGGTTCGCCGCCGCCTCGACCAGATCGCCCGAAGCCGAAAGCGTGAGCGCCCCGCCTGAGACAGGCGCGCCAAAACCGATCCAGACCTCGCCCGCCACGGGCGCTTGCGCGTCAAGCCGCAGCGCGGCAGCAGGGGCGTAGTGAGAAGCGAGCTGACCGGGGGCAAGCGGCCTGGCAGGGTCGGGGTCGCTGGCAAGCGGCCCCCCGAGGCAAGCCTCGATCGCCTCCAGCGGCAACCCGCCGGGGCGCAGCAGGCGCGGCGGGTCAAGCGCCACGATGCTGCTTTCCAGCCCCACCGCGCAGGGGCCGCCATCGACAACGGCAGCAACGCGCCCCGCAAGCCCCGCCAGCACATGCGCCGCCCGCGTCGGGCTGACCTTGCCTGACGGATTGGCCGATGGTGCCGCCAGCGGGCCACCGAAGGCGCGGAGCAGGGCTTGCGCCACCGGGTGCGCGGGCACCCGGATTGCCACGCTTTCGTTGCCCGCCGTGACCAGCGGCGAAAGACCCGCGCCTTCGCGCAGCGGCAACACCAGCGTCAGCGGTCCCGGCCAGAAGGCGGCGGCCAGCCGCTCGGCCTCGGGCGAGACATGCGCAACCGCGGCTGCTGCGGCAAGGTCCGGCACATGCACGATCAGCGGGTTGAACCGCGGCCGCCCCTTGGCCGCGAATATCCGCGCCACCGCGAGGTCGCTTCTGGCGTCGCCGCCCAGCCCGTAGACGGTTTCTGTCGGAAACGCGACCAAGGCACCGCTGCGCAGCAGTGCCGCCGCCTCGGCAATGCCGGGGCCGGTGGGGGCGATCAGGCGGGTGGCGACGGCTTCGGGCATTCGTGACGCTGCGTTGATGCTGTGCAACTGGCCGCCATGGGCTAACCATTGACAAAAGCCATACGCGCCCCGGCCCGTGATGCCAAGGCGCGCGCGAGGGAGGAAAACCATGCCGTATCATTCACCCGTGGGCGAATTCCGCTTCATCCTCGGGCAGGTGGTGCCCCTGGCTCCGCTTGCTGCGACCGAGCGCTTTGCCGAGGCAACGCCCGATATGGTCGAAGCGATTCTCGAAGGTGCCGGGCGGATGTGCGACGAGGTGCTGGCCCCGCTGGCGCGGGCGGGCGACCGGACCCCGGCGCGTCTGGAGAATGGCGTGGTGCGGTCATCACCCGGCTTCAAGGAAGGCTTCGCGGCGATTGCCGAGGGCGGCTGGGTGGCGGTGGCGGCATCGGCCGATTTCGGCGGCATGGGGCTGCCGCAAACGCTGAACATGGTGGTGAACGACATGATGTCGGGGGCCTGCCTGCCATTGCAGCTGAACGCGCTCTTGACCCAGGGCCAGATCGAGGCGCTGGAGCACCATGCCAGCGACGAGATCAAGGCGCTCTACCTGCCCAAGCTGATTTCCGGTGAATGGTCGGGCACGATGAACCTGACCGAGCCGCAAGCGGGCAGCGACGTGGGCGCGCTGCGCAGCAAGGCCGAGCCCCTGGGCGACGGCACCTATGCGATTTCCGGGCAGAAGATATTCATCACCTGGGGCGACAGCGACCTGACCGCGAACGTCTGCCATCTTGTGCTCGCCCGCCTGCCAGACGGAGCGCCGGGAACCCGCGGCATCAGCCTGTTCATGGTGCCGAAGTTCCTGCCCGATGCCAGCGGCGACCCCGGCGTGGCAAACAGCCTGAAGGTGGTGAGCCTTGAGCACAAGCTGGGCCTGCATGGCTCACCGACCTGCGTCATGGCGTACGAAGCGGCCAAGGGCTGGCTGGTGGGAGAACCGCACAAGGGCATGGCGGCGATGTTCACCATGATGAACAATGCGCGGCTGGCGGTGGGTGTGCAAGGCGTGGGGGTGGCCGAGGCGGCGTATCAGAAGGCGCTGGAATACGCGGGCGAGCGCAACCAGATGGGCCCGATCATCAACCACGCCGATGTGCGCCGGATGCTGGCGACGATGAAGGCCGAGGTCTTTGCTGCTCGGGCCATCGCGCTGGCCTGCGCGGTGGCGCTCGATCTGGGCCGCGCGACCGGCGAGGCGGACTGGGCGGCGCGGGCAGCCCTGCTGACCCCTATTGCCAAGGCCTATGGCACCGACGTGGGCATGAACGTGTCGGAGACCTGCGTGCAGGTGCACGGCGGCATGGGTTACATCGAGGAAACCGGAGCCGCGCAGTTCTACCGCGATGTGCGGGTGACGGCGATTTATGAAGGCACCAACGGCATTCAGGCGATGGACCTTGTCGGGCGCAAGATGATGGACAGCGGCGAGGCCGCCTTCCGCTTGCTGCAGGAAGTCGAAGACAATGCCGAAGCGGCGCGTGCCCTCGTGCCGCAGCTTGCGGGCGATGTCTGGGCCGCCGCCGAGACCCTCCGCGAGGCCACCGAACTGCTTCTGGCGCAGGGCATGGAAGATCGCTTTGCCGGTGCCGTGCCCTATCTGCGTGCCTTCGCCCGGGTGCTTGGCGCGCATTACCACCTTCGCGCGGCGGTGGCAGAGGGCGGCACCGGGCCGCGAACGGCACTTGCTGCCGTCTATATCCGCCGCCTGCTGCCGCAATATGCCGCCGCGCTGGCCGAAGCGCGCGAGGGGGGCGAGGGGCTTTTCGCGCTTTCGCCCGAGGATCTGGCGCTGTGAACCGCGTGCCGGGCATTGCCCCGGTCCGCCACCCCTGGGCCGAGCCGCCCGCGCCCGGCAAGGCGCATGAGGTAGCGCCGGGCGTGCTCTGGCTGCGGCTGCCGCTGCCGATGGTGCTCGATCATGTCAACGCCTTCGCGCTTGATGATGGCGAAGGCTGGACCGTGATCGACCCGGGCATGGATACGCCAGCCGCGCGGACGGTCTGGGCGGCGCTTCTGTCCGGGCCGCTTGCGGGCAAGCCGGTGGTGCGGGTGCTGGTCACGCATTACCACCCCGATCATATCGGCCTTGCGGGCTGGTTTCAGGCGCGGGGTGCCGCGCTTTGGACCACCCGCACGAGCTGGCTTTTCGCGCGCATGCTGGCGCTCGACGAACAGCCGGTGCCGGCGGCCGAAACGCTCGCATTCTGGCACGCAGCGGGGATGGAGCCCGCGCTGCTCGCCCGCCGCGCCAGGGAGCGGCCCTTCAACTTCTGCGACACGGTGCACCCGCTGCCACTTGGCTATCGGCGCATTGCCGAGGCCGAGGCAATCACCGCGGGCGGGCGCAGCTGGCGCGTGCGGATCGGCCATGGCCACGCACCGGAACATGCGACGTTTTGGAGCGAAAGCGACGATCTGGTGATTGGCGGCGACCAGCTCTTGCCCTCGATCAGCGCCAACCTTGGCGTTTACGCGACCGAGCCCGAGGCTGACCCGGTGGGCGAATGGCTCGAGTCCTGTGCGCATCTGGCGCGCTTTGCCGAGGATCAGCACCTCGTGCTGCCCGGCCACAAGCTGCCTTTCACCGGCCTGCCGCAGCGGCTGGCGCAGATGGCCGAGGCGCATCACAAGGGGCTGGCGCGGTTGCAGGCGCTACTGGCAGAACCGCGCACCGCCTGCGCCTGCTTCCCGGCGCTTTTCCGACGCAGCATCGGCGAAGCGGAATACGGCCTTGCACTGGTCGAGACCGTGGCGCACCTGAACCACCTTTTGCAGACCGGTCGCGCCACGCGCCGGTTGAGCGGTGAGGGCGTCTGGCTTTGGCAGGCAGCAAGGTCGCACGGCGGGGCGTGACAGATTGCCGCAGATTTGCTAGATCGGCTGCAACCCAACCGGATTGAACAGGGAGAGAGCCATGGCTGACCACGCATCGGGGAACATGAATATTGCGGCGCAACAGCACACGTTTGCCAGCTTCGTGACCTTTGTGAAGCGCGCATCCGTTGCCATTGCGGTGATTTTGGTGTTTCTAGCAATCGTCAACGGCTGACCCCCGAACCCTGGAGCCTGCAAGATGCGCCGCCTGCTCATTTGCCTCTTCCTGCCGCTGCTTCTGGCTGCCTGCGGTGCCGAGCCTGTCTGGGCCCCCGATGACGCTGTCGCCCGTGCGGTCTATTCGAGCAAGGCCCCACCTTCGATCACGCTCTTTACCGTGATCAGCACCGACACCGGCTCGGGTGCGCATTCGGCACTGATCATTGATGGTGTCCAGCGCGTGCTTTTTGACCCGGCGGGCACCTGGTACCACCCCTTTGTGCCCGAGCGGAACGATGTGCATTACGGCATCACCGACCAGATGCGGGTCTTCTACATCGATTACCACGCGCGCGAGACCTATTGGGTGCTTGAACAGACAGTGCCGGTTTCGCTTGAGGTGGCCGAGGTGCTGCGGGCACGGGTTGAGGCTTATGGTGCGGTGCCGAAGGCATTTTGCAGCAACTCGGTCTCGACCATTCTCGGCGGAGTGCCGGGCTTCGAGAATGTCAACACGACCATGTTCCCCAAGGCACTTTCGCGCGCCTTTGGCGAATTGCCGGGGGTTACCAGGGCCGAACACTACGATGGCGACCCGGATGACAATTCGGGCGTGCTGATGGTGACCCCGGCCGAGTTGCGCGCGGGCGTGACCCCTACCCTAGGCTGAACAAGGCGAGATAGAGCACCGCCAGCCCGCCGATGATACCGGCGAGGTTGTTGCGTGTCACGATGCCAATACCCACCGTCGCCACCGCCGCCAGAAACCGCGGCAGATCGAAAGCACCATCGGTGGCGGCGGGCCAGAGCACCAGCGGAGCCACAAGCCCAGGCAGCACCGCCACTGGCGTATAGCGCAGATACCGCAGCGCCCATTCCGGCAGCGAGCGGTTGCCGATCATGCCAAGGAATGAAAAGCGCAACAGAAACGTGCCGATGCCCAGCCCGATGATGACGACCCAGATTGCGCCGGTCGAATAGCTCACATCCGCCTCCGTTGTTGCCATAGCTCGACCTGCGCTCCGCTGAACATTGCCGCCGCGGCAGCGATGAGCAGACCGACCCCGCCCGGCAGGAACGCAAGCAACAGTGCCACCGTTACCGAAACCGTTGCCGCCACCACATGCGCGAGGCTGCGCAGCATCGGCGCAAGCATGGCAAGAAAGGTGATCGGCACCGCAAAATCGAGCGCGAATTCGGCCGGAATCGCCTGGCCCACGGTGGCTCCGACCAATGTCGAGACATACCACTGCGGGCAGACCGGGGTGCAGGCCCCGGCGTAATAGGCGATCTTTTCCGCCACGCTGCGGCTCGGGCGGCGTTCATATTCCTGTATCGCCAGCGCATAGGTCTGATCGACCATGAAATACGCAGCAAGCGCCTTCTGCCATGTCGGCGCGGCCCCGAGATGCGGCGTCAACGAGGCGGAATACATCGCCATCCGCAAATTCACCGCGAGCGAGGTGACGAGCACCATCACCACCGGCGCATTGTCGGCCATCAGTTGCACTGCGGCAAACTGCGACGCGCCGGCGATCACCAGCACCGAAAACCCCATGACTTCGGTCAGGTTGAACCCCGCCTCGCTGCCGGCAACGCCAAACAGCAGGCCAAAGGGAATGATTACCAGCACGAACGGAAGGCTGTGGCGAAAGCCGAGCCAGTAGGCGGCGGAAACGGAAGATCGGGGCATGGAGCTTGGCTTTCGGGCGCGAATGCGCCAGTCATATTGCAATAGGTGGGGGATGCAAGCGGGGCCGTGGTGCGGATTGCGGGGATGATACTTGCGGGCGGCGCGGGGCGGCGCCTCGGTGGCACCGACAAGGCGTTGCTGCCGCTCGCCGGGCGGCCGCTTCTGGCGCATGTCGTGGCGTGTCTTGCACCGCAAGTGGCAGCGCTGGCGCTTTCGGCCAACGGCGATGCCGCGCGGTTTGCGGAATATGGGCTGCCGGTGCTGGCCGATGCCTCGGGCCGCGTGGGCGAAGGGCCTTTGGCTGGCGTTCTCGCGGGGCTTGACTGGGCAGCGGGGCTTGGTGCCGAAAGGCTGCTGGTCTCGGCGGTCGATACCCCGTTTCTGCCCGCCGACCTTTCGGCGCGGCTCGCGGCGGAACCCGGCGCGGCCTACGCTGCCTGTGCCGGGCGCGACCACCCGAGCATTGCGCTCTGGCCGGTGGCTGGCCGTGCGCGGCTTGCGGCGCTATTTGCTACGGGCGAACGGCGTTTACGGGCGGCGCTGGCAGGGGCTGAACGGGTGGAGTTTGACGGCCCCGAGCATTTCTTCAACATCAACACGCCCGATGATCTTGCCGCCGCCGAGGCGTTTTTGGCGGGGCGGGCATCGTGAGGGTTGGCTATGCCCGCAGTCTCTCGCCCGCTGACCGACAGGCGGCAGCCGCGCTCTACTGGCTCGCCTTCGGCTCCAAGCTGGCGAAAGTCATGGGCCCGGAGAAAAAGGCGCTCGCTTTCATCGAAAGGGTGCTTGACCCCGCGCATGTGCTGCTCGCGCGCGACAGGAACGACGCGGTGCTGGGCCTTGTCGGGTTTCGCACGGCGCGGGGGGCATTTGTCGGCGGCGGGCTGGCTGATCTCTGCGCTGTCTACGGCCGATTTGGCGGGCTTTGGCGCGCTGCCTGCCTGCGCCTGCTCGCACAGGATATTGCCGCCGAGGGGATTGTGGTCGATGGCCTATCGGTGCTTTCCAAGGCGCGCGGGCAGGGTATAGGCGCGGCCTTGCTGGAGGCGCTCTGCGCCGAGGCGGCGGCGCGCGGGCACCGCTCCGTCCGGCTTGAAGTGGTTGAGGAAAATCTGCGCGCGCGCGCGCTTTACGAGCGGCGCGGTTTTGTTGTGCACGCCCGGCGCAGCAGCAGGCTGACGCGCTGGCTGTTCGAATTCGGCGGCTTCTGGGTGATGGTGCGCGACCTTTGACGCGGTGCCTCAGTCGAAGGTGCCGGTGACGCGACCGAGCAGCATGAAAGCGCGCGCGGTGCGGGTTTCGGCAAGCTCGGCCACTTCTGCATCCGAGGCGTTCTTTTCAAACTCGGTAAAGGTCTTGTCGAACTGCCGCAGAAAATGGTGCGCGGCATCGCGGAAGATCGTGTCGCCGCGCATCCGCCCGGCGGTGAGAGTGAGGCTTGAGCGATCGCGCACCCCGCCGAGCCCGGCCACCTCGCGCCCACGTTCGCCATTGGCAAACCGCCGCCAGACCTCGGGCCGGGCGCGGTCCGGTTTCAGATCGTCCATGTAGATGCCGTCTTGCGACAAGAGCGTCAGCACATCCTGCGCGGCGCGGATCAGTTTTGCCGTGCCGCGTTCCTCGAGCGCCCGGCGCAGCGCGCGAAAGCCCTCGGCGTCTTCGCCGCTGTCGGGAAAGTTCAGCGCCCGGATGAAATCGGCCACCGAAACCGGTGCCGCGAGCTGTTCTGCCGGGGTGCCGAGCGCGAGCGACGGTTCATCTTCGCCCGGCGTAGCGCGGGGCACCACCAGCGCCGCCTTGCGGTCGGCGGAAGGCTGGCTTGCCTGCCCGTCGCGGCGCGAGGTGAAGGTTGCCACTGCGGTTTCGGTCTGCCGCGCCGAGGCGGCGATTTCTTCCAGCCTGCGCTCGAATGGCCGCGCCAGTGC
Source organism: Phaeovulum sp. (assembly GCF_030684035.1). Classification (GTDB taxonomy): domain Bacteria; phylum Pseudomonadota; class Alphaproteobacteria; order Rhodobacterales; family Rhodobacteraceae; genus UBA6213. The sequence continues at coordinate 46,248 of NZ_JAUXPI010000037.1, forward strand.
GGCCTGATTTGCCTGCCAGCCCAGCCGCATGGTGTCGATGGTCTGTTGCAGACGCTGCGCTTCGGCGCGCATTTCGCGCGCGGTGCGGGCGGTGATCGCTGCCACCCAGATCATCGCAACCGGCAGAAATATGCCCACCAGTGTCATCATCACCGGCAGCACCCCGGTGCCGCCTTCGCCGCCACTATCGACAAGCACGAAAAACAGCGCCACCAAACCCAGCCAGACCAGTGTCAGCACCAGCGCCACGATCTCGGCCCCGCTGTAGCGGCACGAGGTTGGCGGCGCTGCGAAGCCGCGCAAACCTATGCCTTGGCTTTCGGACTTGGGGTCGGGGCGGGCGTCGGACATGTGCACCCCGCTCAGACGAAGCGGACAGTAAGAACTTCGTAGTTTTTCTCGCCGCCGGGGGTGCGCACTTCGACGCTGTCGCCCTCGTCCTTGCCGATCAGTGCGCGCGCAAGCGGCGAGCGGATATTGAGCAGGCCGTTCTCGATATTGGCCTCGACCTCGCCGACAATCTGGTAGGTGTGCGTTTCGCTCGAATGTTCATCGACCAGCGTCACCGTGGCACCAAACTTGATCGCGCCGGTGAAGCGGCTCGGGTCGATCACCTCGGCACGGCTGATGACCGCCTCAAGCTCCTTGATTCGGCCCTCGATGAAGCTCTGGCGTTCGCGTGCCGCGTGATACTCGGCGTTCTCCGACAAATCGCCATGCGCGCGCGCCTCCGCGATGTCGCGGATGACGGCGGGGCGATCCACCGTTTTCAGGGTCTTGAGTTCGTCATCGAGGGCGTCAAAGCCCCCCCGTGTCATCGGGATTTTTTCCATGAGGCCATCGCTCGCGAAAGCTGACAAAACTGCAGCTCACCTCCTCTAAATCCGCGTTGCGGCCCGAAAGTCAAGGCCGGGGCACGAATTTGCGCTGTTCGGCAAAATTTTGCCGCGATCCTGGGTATGGTGGCAAGGCGAATGGCAAGGGGTGCGGCATGCGAAACTACTTTCTGGTGACACTGGCATATCTGGCCTTTGCCCTGATCGTGGCTGCCTTGGTCGCAGAGGCTCCGCTGGCTGCGCTTGGTGCCGCGGGCGGGGCTATGCAGGAACTGGCGGAGCTGTTGCTCATTCCGGTGTCGGTGCTGTTTTGCATTGCAACACTGCGGGCACTGCTCTGGCCGGTGCCACAAGCGCGCCAGCGCCTGCTGGATTTCTGGCTGGCGGCCGCTTCCTTGCTGCCGCTGCATGTCGGGTTCGCTACCCTCAAGACCTTGCTGCCGGGGATGGTTCCCTTTTACGCCGACCCGGCATTGGCGCAGGTCGATGCCTGGCTGCACGGCGGCACCGACGCCTGGGTGCTGGTGCACGCATGGGGGCGCGGGCTGCCGGTGGCGCTGGTTGAGCAGATCTATCTTCTCGGCTGGTCCTTCGTGGCGGTGCTTTTTCCGCTGATGCTGGCCGCGAGCGATGATGACAAAGACCGCCGCCGTCGGTTTTTGACACTCTACCTTGCAAGCTGGATCGTGCTTGGAAATCTACTGGCGCTGGCGGGCTCTTCCGCAGGCCCGGTCTTTTACGATCAGCTTCTGGGCGCTGCCCGGTTTATGGCGCTCGGCCCGACGTTGCTGGAAAGCGGCATTGCCGATTCGCAGATTGGCGCAATTCAGGATTACATGTGGTGGAATTACCTTAACGGTGCCCAGCAACCCAGCGCCGCGATTTCGGCATTTCCCAGCTTGCATGTCGCCATCGCCACGTTGTTCGCGCTCTATCTGGCCGAGCGGAGCCGTTGGCTTGCGCCCATAGGTGCGGCTTTTCTGCTGGCGATCCTGTTCATGTCGGCATTCACCGGCTACCACTACGCGATTGATGGCTACGTCTCGATCGCCTTCGTGGGACTTGTCTGGCTGGCGCAAAGGCAAGGCGCGGCAAGTGCTGTGCTGCTCGCCGCCAAGGCGCTGACACGGTTGCCTGCGCTGCTTTCACGCGGCAACTTCGCAGCGTTACGATTGCGCCGTTCGGTCAGGTAAGCTACGCAGTTTCCGGCAGAAGCGAGACGCAGTGGCAGCCGGAGGAACCGAGCATGACCGGGATCGAACGCGAGTCGATGGAATATGATGTGGTGATCGTGGGTGCCGGGCCAGCGGGCCTTTCCGCTGCGATCCGGCTGAAGCAGATCAACACCGCGCTTTCGGTGGTGGTGCTGGAAAAGGGCTCTGAGGTCGGCGCGCATATCCTTTCGGGCGCGGTGCTCGACACGTCGGGGCTGGATGCGCTGATCCCCGACTGGGCCGAGCGCGGTGCGCCGGTGAAAACCCGGGTCGCGCGCGACGATATCTATCTGCTCGGTCCGGCGGGCCAGATGCGCATTCCCAATTTCACCATGCCGCCGCTGATGTCGAACCACGGCAAATACATCGTATCCATGGGCAACGTCTGCCGTTGGCTGGCCGAGCAGGCCGAGGCGCTGGGCGTGGAAATCTTTCCCGGCATGGCGGCAAGCCAACTGGTGCTGGAAGGCGAGCGTGTGGTTGGCGTGGTGGCGGGCGAGTTTGGCAAGAATGCCGACGGCAGCCTTGGCGCAAGCTATGAACCGGGCATGGAGCTGCGCGGCAAATACGTGTTCCTGTCCGAGGGCGTGCGCGGCAGCCTCGCCAAGGCGGTGATCGAGAAATACGACCTTTCCGCCGGGCACGAGCCGCAGAAGTTCGGGCTGGGGATGAAGGAGATCTGGCAGATCGACCCGGCCAAGCACCAGCTTGGCAATGTCACGCATACCATGGGCTGGCCGCTTGGCGGCAATGCCGGTGGCGGCGGTTTCATCTACCACGCGGAAAACAATCAGGTTTACATCGGCTTCGTGGTGCATCTGAACTACGAGAACCCCTGGGTGTACCCCTACATGGAATTCCAGCGGATGAAACACCATCCGATGGTGGCCGAGCTATTGGAGGGCGGCAAGCGCGTGGCTTACGGCGCGCGGGCAATTTCCGAGGGCGGCTGGCAGTCGATCCCCAAGGTTTCCTTCCCCGGCGGCGCGCTGCTTGGGTGTTCGGCAGGCCTGGTGAATGTGCCGCGGATCAAGGGCAACCACAACGCCATGCACTCCGGCATTGCCGCAGCCGAGGCGGCGGCAGATGCAATTGCCGCCGGGCGCGGTGGCGACGATCTGGTGGAATACGAAACCGCGTTGCGTTCCGGCCCGGTCGCCCGCGACCTTCGGCGGGTGCGCAACATGAAGCCGCTTTGGGCCAAGTTCGGCATGCTGGCGAGCCTCGGGCTTGGCGGTTTTGACATGTGGGTGGCCAGCCTGACCGGCTGGAACCCGTTCGGGACCGTGCATCACGGAAAATCCGATGCTGCCGCAACCGGGCTGGCGGGCAACTATGCGCCGATCGATTACCCCAAACCCGATGGCAAGCTGAGCTTTGACCGGCTGACCAACGTCGCCTTTTCGGCCACCAACCATGAGGAAAACCAGCCCTGCCACCTGCATCTGGCCGATGCCGAGGTGCCGATTGCGGTGAACCTGCCGAAATACGGCGAACCGGCGCAGCGCTATTGCCCGGCGGGGGTTTATGAGGTGCTCGACGGGCCAGAAGGGCCGCGGTTCCAGATCAATTTCCAGAACTGCGTGCATTGCAAGACCTGCGATATCAAGGACCCGAGCCAGAACATCACCTGGACCACGCCGCAGGGTGGCGACGGGCCGAACTACCCCAACATGTAACGCTTGCGCGATACCGGGTTCAGGGTCGCGCGCCCGCATTGCGCGGGCGCTGCGGCCTCGCTAGGCTTGCCGCCATGCCAATGAGGAGCCGCATCTTGCCTTGTCAATCTGCCCGCGCCCTGCTCGTGCTCTGCCTTGCCGCCGCGCTGCCGCTTGCTGCCCGCGCCCAGGACAGCGAAGATTTCGCCGGGCCTTACCTAGCCGCGCGCGAGGCAGCGGTTGCAAATGATTTCGCCGCAGCGGCGCGCTATTCGGTGCAGGTGCTGGCGGCCGACCCCGGGAACCTGTTCCTGCAAGAAGCGGCGCTTATTGCGCAGGTCGCGGTAGGCGATATCACCGCCGCCGCCGCGCTGGCCGAAACCATGGCGACCGGGCCGAATGGCAGCCAGATGGCTTCGCTGGTGCGGCTTGCGGGTGCCGCCCGAAGTGGCGATTTGGCGCAGGTGCAGGCGCTGGTCGCGGCGGGAACCAACACCGGGCCGCTGCTTGACGGACTTCTGCTTGCCTGGGCCCGGCTTGGCGGCGGCCAGACGCAAGAGGCGCTGGCAGGCTTCAACGCGCTTGCCGCAGATGAAAGCTACGCGGCCTTCGGCCTCTACCACAAGGCGCTCGCGCTGGCGAGTGTGGGTGATTTCGAAGGGGCCGACGCGATTCTGTCGGGTGCCGAAGCGGGGCCGTTACGGGCTACGCGGCGCTCGGTGATTGCGCATGCACAGGTGCTCAGCCAGCTTGACCGAGGTGCCGATGCGCTGGAAATGCTCACCGCCCTGTTCGGCCCTGATCCGGACCCTGCCATTGCCGCGCTTCGCGACCGGCTGGAGGCGGGCGAGGCGCTGCCCTTTAGCCTGATCGGTTCAGCGCGCGACGGACTGGCCGAGGTGTTCTTTACCGTTGCTGGTGCACTGAACAGCGAAACACCCGACAGCTATGCACTGGCCTACGCGCGCTTTGCCGAATTCGTGCGGCCCGAGCATGTCGATGCGGTGCTGCTGGTGGCGAGCATTCTGGAGCGGATGAAGCAATATGACCTCGCAACCGGCGTCTATGCCGGTATTGCGCGCAGCAGCGAGGCATTTCACGCAGCCGAGCTGGGCCGCGCAGGGGCGCTTTTCGAAGCCGGGCGCAGGGAAGCGGCGCTTGAAGTGCTGACAGCCCTTGCGCGCGATTTTCCCGATACACCCGGCATCTGGAGCGCGCTAGGCGATATGCAGCGGCGCACCCAGATCTATGCCGAAGCGGCGCTTTCCTATGACCGGGCGATCGCGATTTACGGCGAACCCGCGCCGGATCAGTGGTTCCTCTACTATGCGCGCGGCATGGCAAACGAGCGCGCCGGTGCATGGGCGGCCTCAGAGGCCGACTTTCGCACCGCGCTGCGGCTGAACCCCGACCAGCCGCAGGTGCTCAACTACCTCGGTTATTCCTTCGTTGACCGCAACGAGAACCTCGACGAGGCTTTGGGCATGATCGAGCGCGCGGTGGCTGCGGTGCCCAATGACGGTGCCATCGTCGACAGCCTCGGCTGGGTGCTCTACCGGCTTGGCCGCTATCAGGAAGCCGTGGGCCATATGGAAAAGGCGGCGTCGCTGATGCCGGTCGATGCGCTGGTCAACGATCATCTGGGCGATGTCTTCTGGGCCGTGGGGCGGCTGCGCGAGGCCGAATTCCAGTGGCGCCGCGCTCTTTCCTTCGGCCCCGAGACCGAGGAGGAGGCGGCGCGAATCCGGCGCAAGCTTGAGGTCGGGCTTGATGTCGTGCTGGCCGAAGAAGGTATGCCGCCGCTGAAGGCGCTCGCCGCCAATGGCAATTGATGAAGCTGCCCCGGCCAAGGTGAACCTGACGCTGCACGTTACTGGCCAGCGCGCCGACGGCTATCATCTGCTCGATTCACTTGTGGTGTTCACCGAAACGGGCGACCGGCTGCACTTTGCGTCCGCGGATGCCCTCAGCCTCGGCGTGACCGGACCAATGGCAAAGGGGTTGCCATCGGACCCTACGAATCTTGTGTTGCGGGCCGCAGCGCTGATGGGCGGCTGCGGCGCGATGATCACCCTTGAAAAGCACTTGCCGGTGGCGGCGGGGCTGGGTGGCGGCTCATCCGACGCCGCCGCGGCGCTGCGCGGCCTCGCGCGGCTCTGCAACCGGGCGCTGCCCGATCTGCGCGAGGTGGCGCGGCTTGGGGCTGACCTGCCGGTGTGCCTTGCGCCCCGGCCCCGGCGGATGGGCGGAATCGGCGAGGTGCTGGCAGAGGTGCCGCAACTGCCGCCATTCTGGCTGGTGCTCGCCAACCCCGGGGTCGCGGTTGCGACGCCTGCGGTATTCGCCGCGCTGGCGGACAAGACCGGCAAACCCATGCCGCAGACGCTGCCGCGTTGCGCATCGGCGGCGGAACTGGCGAGCTTCCTGCGCATGCAGCGCAATGATCTGGAACTTCCGGCGCGACATCTTGCCCCGGTGATAGGCAAGGTGCTGGCGGCGCTTGCCGCGCAGCCGGGCTGCCTGTTGGCGCGGATGTCGGGGTCAGGTGCCACCAGCTTCGGGATTTTTGCCGACCCGCTGCACGCTGCCGCCGCAGCGCGCGCCATTGCAGCCGCCGAGCCCGGCTGGTGGGTGCGTGACACCGCGCTTTCCGCCTGAACCGGCTGCCTCAGACCGTTCGCGCCACAACGTAGTCGGCCAGTTCGTCCAGCATCGTGCGCAAGGGATGCGCGGGCAATTCGGCAAGTGCCGCGCGCGCCTTGCTGGCCCAGTGCCGCGCCTCAAGCCGCGTCGCCTCAAGCGTGCCGTGCCGCGCCATGACCGCCATTGCCTGCGCAAGGTCGCCTTCGCGCTGGTTGCCCTTTTCGATTACCCGGCTCCAGAAACCGCGCTCTTCAGCATTGGCCTTTGCAACCGCCAGTATCACCGGCAGCGTCAGCTTGCGCTCGCGGAAATCGTCACCGGTGTTCTTGCCGATCGCCCCGGCATCGCCGGCATAGTCAAGGTAGTCATCGACCATCTGGAACGCCACGCCCAGGGCATCGCCATAGGTGAAGAGCGCGCGCACCTGTGCCTCGGGCGCGCCCGCAATCACCCCGCCGACCTCGGTCGCCGCCGAGAAAAGCGCTGCGGTCTTGCCGCGGATCACCTGCAGATAAACCGCCGTATCGGTGCGCAGATCCTGTGCCGCGGTCAGTTGAAGAACTTCGCCCTCGGCGATGACCGCCGAAGCATTTGCGAGAATGTCGAGCACCCGCATATTGCCGGTTTCGGTCATCAACTGGAACGAGCGGGCAAAAAGGTAATCGCCCACCAGCACGCTCGACTTGTTGTCCCACAAGAGGTTGGCGGTGGGTCGCCCACGCCGCTGCGCGCTTTCGTCAACCACGTCATCGTGCAGCAGCGTGGCGGTGTGAATGAACTCCACCGTTGCGGCCAGATGCACATGGTAAGGCCCAGCGTAGCCGCAAAGCCGCGCCGCGGCGAGGGTGAGCATCGGTCGAAGCCGCTTGCCACCCGCTTCGACCAGATGCGCGGTCACCTCGGGAATGCGGGGGGCGTGTTCGCTTGCCATCCGGCTGCGGATCAGCGCGTTCACCGCCGCCATGTCCTCGGCAAGCGCCTCGGCGAGTTGGTCATGCGGCTTATGCGTTTTGTCCTGTCGCCCCATCGCCGCGGTCTCCATTTCTCGGGCGACCTCGACAGGGCAGGCATTCGTGCCTAAGTCTGGTCGCATGAAAGAGCTTTTGCGCACCACCGACCCGGTGAAAATCGCCTTCGCCACCGCCCTTCTTGAGGGCGAGGGTATAACGGCGTTTCAGATGGACGTCCACATGAGCGTTCTTGAAGGCAGCATAGGCATATTGCCGCGCCGCCTGATGGTGGCGGATGCGGATCTGGATGAGGCGCGCGCGGTATTGGCCGATAACGGGCTGGACGGGGCGTGATGTTCGCCGACGATTCGCTGAGCGAAGACGCGTTTCTGGGCGGACGGCTGCGGCTTTTGCAGCCGCGCGAGGGGTTTCGGGCGGCGATGGATGCGGTTCTGCTTGCGGCAGCCTGCCCGGCAGTCGCGGGCCAATCGGTGCTGGAGCTTGGCTGCGGCGCGGGGGTTGCAAGCCTCTGCCTCGGGGCGCGGGTACCGGGGCTGCGACTTCAGGGCATCGAGATGCAGGCGGATTATGCCGACCTCGCGCGCCGCAATGCGGAACGCAGCGCCCAGATCTTCGAGGTGTTCGAGGGTGATCTGGCCGCGCCGCCCTCGGCGCTGCGCGCCCGAAGCTTCGACCATGTGCTCGCCAACCCGCCGTTTTTCGCGCATCCCGGAAGTGCCGCCGCCGACCCCGGCCGTGAAACTGCGCAGCGCGAGGCGACGCCGCTTGCGGTCTGGTTAGAAACCGGTCTGCGGCGGCTTGTCAGCGGTGGCTACCTGACGCTGATATTGCGTGCCGACCGCCTGCCCGATGCGCTTGCCGCGTTTGCACCGGGTGCCTTCGGCGTTACCGTGCTGCCGATCGCCGCGCGCGTGGCGCGGCCAGCGGGGCGGGTGCTGGTGTTGGCGCGCAAGGGCGGGCGCGGCGCGTTCCGGCTGCTTGCGCCGTTTCACATGCACGCAGCGCCCCGCCATCTGCGCGACGGCGAAGACCTGACCGATGCCGCCCGCGCGATCCTGCGCGATGGTGCCGCGCTCGCCTGGCGCTAGGCCGCGCCGCGACCAACGCGCGCAGCTTGCGCAAAAACCTCGATCAGCGCCGCCACCGGGCGTGACACCGCCGCCGGAATGTGATGCAATCATGACAATGAGCACCAGAAGAAGGAGACGGCCATGACGGTTGATGCCCACATCGAAGAGCTGCGCAAAAAGCACGAGGCGCTTTCCGCGGCGGTCGAAGAAGCGCAGCGCAGCCCCGGCTCCAGCGACGTTGAAATTGCCGAACTCAAGAAACAAAAGCTGAAGATCAAGGAAGAAATCCACCGCCTGACCCACGAATAGGCGTTATCGCCGCGCAGCGCGCGCGGCAAGCAAGGCCCCGCCAGCAATCAGCACGGCCGCAAGCGCCAATGTGGGGCTTGGCCTTGCCATTCCCGCCAGCACCAGCGCCAGCGTTGAAAACAGCGGCGCGGCATAAGAGGCGGTGCCGAGCATCTGGATGTCGCCACGCTTCACGCCGATATCCCAGGTGTAGAATGCCAGCCCCACCGGCCCGAGCCCAAGCGCCAGAACCGCGCCCCAGCCAATGGCCCCTACCGGCCACCGGGTTTCCTCAAGCGCCAGATGCGCGGGCAGGGAAAGCGCTGAAGTTGCAAGACAAAACACCGCGACTGTCGCCGTGGGCACGGCACCCAAGCGCCGTGAGATCAGCGAATAGCTCGCCCAGGTGAGCGCGCAGAGCAAGGCGAGCAGGTGGCCGGGTTGCAGCCCGCCCCCGATGCCACGCCCCCCGGCCACGATCAGCGCCGCCCCGGCAAAGGCGACCGCCGCCCCGGCAACATGCGCCCGCCGCAGCTTTTCGCCGGGCAACAGCCCGGAAAACAGCACGATCAGCAGCGGCCAGAGATAGGCAATCAGCCCCGCCTCGGCGGGTGGCGCCATCCGCAGGGCGCTGAAGTAAAGAAAGTGGTAGCCAAAAAGACCGGCGGTGCCGAAAGCATAGACCTTTAGCGGCACGGTTCCGAGTTGCCTGAACCCGCCGCTGCGCGCGACCCAGATCAACCCCATGGTGCCGCCGATGGCGAAGGTCATGGCGTTGAGCTGCAACGGTGGCACCGGTGCCGACCCCACGGTGAACAGGGCCAGCAGCGACCAGAGCACCACCGCCGAAAACCCGACAAGAGTTGCGCGCCTGCGCTCAGCCAACATGCCCTGACTCTTCCTGCGCCTCGCGCCTAGTGGCTCGCCGCATTGAAAGCCGCATCGCGCAGCTTCTGGTCAGCACGCCGCCGCTCCTGATCTATTTCTGCGGCAGCAAAAAGCACCCGAAACTCGGGGTTCAGCATGCCCCGATCCGCACAAAACTGGTAAAGCGCATGATGCGGGTTGGTGTTGATTTCGGTTATCACCGGGCCGCGCGTGGTCTGCACGATGTCAAAGCCCAATATCCCGTGGCCCGGAAACATGCGGTGCGCCTCGGTTGCCATGCGGGTCACCTCTGCCCAGTGCGGATAGTGCATTCCCACCACAGGTGCCTCGGGGAAAAGCTGCGAATGCGTGATGAACTTGCGACCGCCTGAAGCACTCAGCATTGCGCGGGTTGCCTCGCCGGTTGCCGGGTCGATCAGAACCAGCACGTTGTCGCCGCCCATCAGCGAATCGACCATCGCCCCAGGGGCCGGAAGCTTTGACCCCGCGTAAAGCAGCTGCGGCCCGCCGGGCACCCAAAGCGTGACCAGCCGCATGCTCGACAGCGTCTCGCCCGCGATGGCGATGATTTCGGGGGGCTGGCGCAGCAGTTCCTGAAACAAATAGCCGCGGTGGAAATACTGCATGATCTCTTCAGCAATCGCGGCAACGCTTGCCTGCCGCCCGTCGCCCAGCAGAACTTCGGCACCATCTGGCGTAACCGACAGGAACGACGCAGCCCCCACCGACTGCGAGCTGTTCACCGGCTTGCCGAATACCGGCAGGTTCGCCGGGTCGCGCAGAAAAGCGACGATATCTGCCGCCGTGCGCAGCGCCGACATCGCGCCGTAATTGGCATCGACCGAAAGAATCGCGCGGGTTTCGGGCACCGGAAATCCGGCAGCTTTCAACACGACAGCGGTCAGCACCTTGTCGATGGTCAGCGACGATTGCAGCTCGCGCGATGGCGGCGAAAAGCGGGCGTTGAGCAGGTCGCTGCCGTGGGGCGAAAGGAAGGCGGCACGCTCGGCGGCGGAGAGTGTCGGCCGATAGAGCTCATAGCGCAGGTAGTCGTAGGGGCGCAGCTTGCCGGGACCACCCGCCAGCCGTGCCATGTCCCAGATCATCGCGGCGGTCGAGCGCCCGCCAGCGCTCTGCGCCTTGCGCAACCAGAAGGCCAGATCGGGCTTGTTGGCGCGGATTCTGGTTGCAAGGATGGTTTCGGATTTGGTCGCGGTCATTCGGCGCTCCGCCTGAGGGCTGCGGGCGAAGGCTAACCGCCTTCCCCCGCGCCCGCAATCGGTGCATTGTCAGACGACGAACTGCCCGCCGTTTGCACTGATGGTCGAACCGGTAATGAAGCCCGCGCCATCGGCCGCAAGAAATACCACGCAACGCGCAATTTCCTCGGGCTCGCCAAGGCGGCCGACCGGAATCTGCGGAATGATGCGCTCGGCCAGCACCTTGGGGTCGATGGCGCGGACCATTTCGGTGCCGATGTAGCCGGGGCAGATAGCGTTTACGGTGATGCCCGCGCGCGCGCCTTCTTGCGCCAGTGCCTTGGTGAAGCCCAGATCGCCTGCCTTCGCGGCGGAATAATTCGCCTGCCCCGCCTGCCCCTTCTGGCCGTTGATCGACGAGATGTTGATGACCCGGCCAAACTTGCGATCACGCATGCCGTTCCAGACCGGATGCGTCATGTTGAACAGGCCGGAAAGGTTGGTATCCATCACCTCTTTCCACATTTGCGGCGTCATCTTGTGGAACATCGCATCGCGGGTGATGCCGGCGTTGTTGACCAACACATCCACCGGGCCAAGATCTGCCTCGACACGGGCGATTCCCGCCACGCAGGCCTCGTAATCCGCAACCGACCATTTGTAGGTGGCAATGCCGGTTTCAGCGGCAAATTTTGCAGCCGCCTCGTCGTTGCCGGCGTAGTTGGCTGCTACCTTGTAGCCCGCTGCCTTCAGCGCGATTGAAATGGCCGCGCCAATGCCGCGCGAGCCGCCGGTTACAAGTGCCACTCTCGACATGATTCCTCCCGAAAATCAGTTTCCCTTGAAATCCTGTTACCGAAAAGAAACCAGGCGCGCAACAATGTTGCGCCCCCGGCTTCGCATTTGCAGAAATTCAGGCCCGCTCGAGGCACATGGCCACGCCCATGCCGCCGCCGATGCAGAGCGTCGCGAGCCCCTTGTTCGCGCCCGAGCGCTTCATTTCGAACAGCAGCGTGTTCAGAATGCGCGCGCCCGAGGCACCGATCGGGTGGCCAATGGCAATGGCCCCGCCGTTGACGTTGACCCGTGCCGTATCCCAGCCAAGATCGGCATTGACCGCGCAGGCCTGCGCCGCAAAGGCTTCGTTCGCTTCGATCAGATCGAGGTCCGAGGCCTTCCAGCCCGCTTTTTCCAGTGCTTTCCGGCTCGCCGGAATCGGCCCGCAACCCATGATCGAGGGGTCAACGCCCGCCGTCGCGTAAGAGGCGATGCGCGCCAGCGGCACCAGCCCGCGCCGCGCCGCCTCGGCCTCGGTCATCAAAAGCACCGCCGCCGCGCCGTCGTTGATGCCCGAGGCGTTGCCTGCGGTCACCGTGCCATCCTTGGTGAAGGCGGGTCGCAATTTCTGCATCGATTCAAGCGTGGCACCGTGGCGGATGTATTCATCCGCGCTCACCACGATGTCGCCCTTGCGGGTCTTGACCGTGAAGGCGACGATTTCGTCGGCGAACTTACCTGCCTTCTGCGCGGCTTCGGCCTTGTTCTGGCTGGCCAAGGCAAAGGCATCCTGCATATCGCGGCTGATCTGCCATTGTTTGGCGACGTTTTCGGCGGTCTGGCCCATGTGGTAACCGTTGAAGGCATCCCAAAGCCCATCGCGAATCATCGAATCGATGAAGCTCAGGTCGCCCATCTTCTGCCCGGCGCGCAGATGCGCGACATGGGGCGCGAGCGACATGCTTTCCTGCCCACCCGCAATCACGATATCCGCATCGCCAAGCTGAATGTGCTGCGCGGCAAGCGCCACCGAACGCAGTCCGGAGCCGCAGACCTGGTTGATGCTCCAGGCCGCCGCTTCGATCGGCAGCCCGGCTTTTATATGCGCCTGTCGGGCGGGGTTCTGGCCCTGCCCGGCGGTCAGCACCTGGCCGAGAATGGTTTCGCTCACCTCAGCCTTGTCGATCCCCGCCCGCGCCACAACCTCGGCAAGCACGACGGCACCCAGTTCATGCGCGGGCGTGTTGGCGAACGCGCCGTTGAAGCTGCCGACAGCGGTGCGCGCCGCCGAAACGATTACGACATTGGTCATGAAACCCCTCCCATTGCGGATAAGCGAAAACAAGGCGCTTCCGCGCCTCGATGCCGCTGTGCAGCATGCGCAAAGCTGGTCGCTGGTCAAGCCAAATGGTTAGGGCGCGCGGGTGGTCGCGCAATTTTCTTGCGCAGTGGCAGGGGTTCAGGCGCGCAGTTGCGCGGCGGGAACTTTCCATGGCGGCACGATTGTGGGCGCGCCATAGTAGTAGCCCTGCATGCAGTCGATGCCGAGGCTTTGCAAGAATGCAGCGTCGCGCCCGTTCTCGACCGACTCGGCCACCGTGAACATGTCAAAGTGCCGCGCAATCGACATCAGCGCCTGTGTCAACACCTGATTGTCGGCGTTGTCGCTGATGCCGCGGATGAACTGCCCGTCGATCTTGATGATGTCAAAGTAGAATTCGCGCAGGTAACGAAACGAGGTGAAGCCGGCACCAAAATCGTCAAGCGCAAACGAAACGCCGCGCTGCTGAAGGTCATGCATGAAGACGGTCACGATTTCGGGCATGACCATGGCCGAGCTTTCGGTGATTTCGAGAATCAGCCGCTCGGCCGCGGTGTCATCCATTGCCAAACCCTTGCTCAACGTTTTCATCCAGAGCGGATAGCCGATCGATCGCGCCGACATGTTGATGGCAAGCCGCAGGCCCGGGTCGGCGGCAAGCGCGATCAGCCCCATTTCCAGCGACAGGCAATCGATCTTGCGACCAAGCTCGGTGGTTTCGATGGTCTCGATGAAATCCTTGGCCGGAATGATCCGCCCGGTTTCATCCAGAATCCGAATCAGGCCCTCGTAAAAGGCCGGGCGATCGGGGCTGGCACCCTGCACAATAGGCTGAAACGCCAGCACCACATCGCGCCGTTCCACCGCGCAGCGCACCATCGACATGGTTTCACGGTCTTGCTGTGCCACAGCGTAATTGAGCGGGCTGACCAGCCCGGGCTCGACAGGCTCGGTCGGAGGAAGAACACGTTGATGCATGGCCCGCTCCCTGCTGCTTCGACGCAATTTCGCCTTGAAGCCGCTAAGAAGGAGTAAAGGTTCGCGTTTGCGTAGAATTTGCTGGAAATCTTCGGGCAGGCAGACCGGGCCCTTCATGGGCATCGCGCCCGCAACCTTGCGCAGCCCCCCGCCGCGCCAATGGTCGGTTCAGTTCGTCGGCCCAGGCGTTCCCTCGGCCACTAACGCGGCAAGCAGCGCGCGCGCTTCAGCCCCATCCCAAGCCGCATCACCGATCATCCGCGCCACTTCCTGTCCTTCGCGGTTCAGGATCAGTGTTACCGGCAGGCCGAGAATGCCCAGTTCCCGCGACATTGTCTGGCGCTCATCGCGCAAGATCTGCAAATGCGTCACGCCCGCCTCGGCAAAGAACTTTTCGATTGCAGGCATCGAATTGCGCCCGGTGGCAACGGTGAGAACCTCGAAAGCATCGCTTCCCATGGCACCCTGAAGCCTGTCGAGTGAAGGCATTTCGGTGCGGCAACTGGCGCACCATGTCGCCCAGAAATTTACCACCAGAACCTTGCCGCGCCATTCATCAAGGCGGCGCTTGGCACCCTTTTCATCAAGCAGCACGACCTCGGGCATCGCCGTGGGCGGCGCGGTAACCGCCAGCTTTTTCATGTCACCCAAACGCAAAGCCTCGATGTCGGCGGCAAACGCCCCCTGGGCGGTGAAGGCCAGTGCAGCGACGAGGGCAAGGCGGCGAAACAGGGGCATGGCTTTCTCCTCATGGCGGCTTGGCCGCTGTGAAGCATTTAACTCTTCGACCGCCGCGGCGAAAGCCACCTCACCAACTCGTCATCGCAGGGCAGGGCTTGAGGTGGTGCGGTTTTTGCGGCAGATTGTGCCCGGGTCGGCAGTTCACCCAGGCGTCACCGTGCCGCAAAGGCAAGCTAAACCTGCACCTTGCACAGGGGTCAACAGCCCTCGCGTGCCGCGTCGAAAGCCGGTGACCATCGACCCTGAAAGGCCCGGCACGAGACGAGGACGGCCATGACACGAACTGCTTATGCCTTTGAAGTTGCTGATATTTCGTCGCTGGCCAAGGCGCTGGTGCGGCAATTGGGCGAAACGCCCGCGCCGCCCGGCCACCTGGCAATGCTCAACATGCTGGCGCGCGGCGCGGGTTGGCGCAATTTTCAGCATTTCCGCGCCAGCTACGGGGCCAGGGCGGCCCTGGCGGAACCCGCGCCGGCCGAGACGGTCGATTTCACCCAGGTCGCCCGCGCGCTGCGCCAATTTGACGCCGAAGCGCGGCTGATCCGCTGGCCATCGCGCGCCAGCCAGATCAGCCTGTGCCTCTGGGCGCTTTGGGCGCATATCCCCGCCGATACATCCATGTCCGAGCGCGAGGTGAACGTGCATCTGAACGCCTGGCACCTTTTTGGCGACCCGGCGCAATTGCGCCGTTTCATGGTCGGCGCGGGAATGATGTCGCGCAAACCCGATTGCACCGATTACCGCCGCATCGAACAGCGCCCGCCGCCCGAGGCGCTGGCGCTGATCCGCCAGCTTTCGGCGCGCGGATAGGGCGGCAATCGCGGCGCGGGCATTTGCGCGCAGAGCCCGCGCCGTGTAAGGCTCGGCGCAGAGATGTTGCGCCGAGGCCGAGCCGATGACCGATTCCACCGATACCCAGTCGAATGCCATGTGGGGAGGGCGGTTCAGCGCCGGACCCGATGCGATCATGCAGGCAATCAACGCTTCGATCAGCTTTGACAAACGCCTTTATGCGCAAGACATTCAGGGCAGCCGCGCGCATGCCGCCATGCTTGCCGCGCAGGGCATCATATCGGGGGCGGATGCCGAGGCGATCCGGGGCGGCCTTCTGACGGTGCTTGCCGAGATCGAGGCGGGGTCGTTTCCGTTCCGGGTAGCGCTGGAAGACATCCACATGAACGTTGAAGCGCGGCTGAAGGAGATCATCGGCGCGCCTGCGGGGCGGCTTCACACGGCGCGAAGCCGCAACGATCAGGTGGCAACCGATTTTCGGCTCTGGGTGCGCGATCAATGCGACGCGGCGATTTCCGGGCTGGAAGCGCTGATCCGCGCGGCGCTGGCGCAGGCCGAGGCGGGGGCAGATTGGGTGATGCCGGGCTTCACCCATTTGCAGACCGCCCAGCCGGTGACCTGGGGCCACCACATGATGGCCTATGTCGAAATGCTGGCGCGCGATCGCTCGCGCTTCATCGACGCCCGCGCGCGGATGAACGAATGCCCCCTGGGTGCGGCGGCGCTCGCGGGAACATCCTTCCCGATCGACCGCCACGCCACGGCGGCGGCGCTCGGCTTTGACCGGCCGATGGCCAACAGCCTTGATGCGGTATCCGACCGAGATTTTGCGTTGGAGTTTCTGGCTGCCGCATCGATCTCGGCCATGCACCTTTCGCGCCTCGCGGAAGAGCTGGTGATCTGGTCTTCGGCGCAATTCCGCTTTGTCGCGCTCAGCGACCGCTGGTCCACCGGCTCGTCGATCATGCCGCAAAAGCGTAACCCCGACGCCGCCGAGCTTATCCGCGCCAAGATCGGGCGCATCCTTGGCGCATCGGTGGCGCTCTTTACCGTGATGAAAGGGTTGCCACTGACCTATTCCAAGGACATGCAGGAAGACAAGGAACAGGTCTTTGATGCCGCCGACACGCTGTTGCTGGCGCTGGCGGCAATGGAGGGAATGCTGCGCGATCTGACAGTAAACCGTGCCAATCTCGAAAGCGCGGCGTCGAGCGGGTTTTCCACCGCCACCGACCTTGCGGATTGGCTGGTGCGCGAGGCGGGGCTGCCGTTTCGCGAGGCGCATCATGTGACCGGTGCCTTGGTGGCAGTGGCCGAGGCGCGCGGCTGCGATTTGCCCGCGCTCAGCCTTGGCGACATGCAGGCGGTGCACCCGGCGATCACCGAGGCGGTGTTCGCGGTGCTCGGCGTGCACAATTCGGTAGCGTCGCGGCTGAGCCATGGCGGCACCGCGCCCGCGCAGGTGCGCGCGCAGATCGCGCGCTGGAAGGAGGTTCTCGGATGACCCGTCTCATCGCGTTTGCCGTGTTGGCGCTGGCTGGCTGCACCGACCCCGCGCTGACCGCCCGCATCAAGATGGATGATACCGGGGTGCGCGTACAGCCGGTGATCACCGGCCAGATCGGCGGGCTGACCGTGGGGGTGGCACCATGATCCGCATTGCGCTCCTGTTCGTGCTTGCCCTACCGCTTGCCGCATGCGGCATTGATGGCGCGCCGAAACCACAAGGCGGCGCGGCGACGCTGCCTGCCGGGGTTGGCCCGACCTTCGACCGCTGACCCCCCATTGATGAACGGACCCAAAGATGCCGCGCCTTGCCCGCTGCCACCCTACCCCGCCGCAAGCCTCGTGCCGGAGGCGGTGATGGATCATTTCCTTTACCGGGGCGGGGTGCTTCATGCCGAAGATGTGCCGATCCCGGAAATTGCCGCTTCGGTGGGCACACCCTTCTACGTCTATTCCACCGCGACATTGACCCGCCATTACCGGCTGTTTCAAGAGGCCCTGGCGGGGCTGCCACATCTGATCTGCTTTGCGGTCAAGGCGAATGGCAATCTGGCCGTGCTCAAGACCCTCGGCGATCTCGGCGCGGGGATGGATGTGGTTTCGGCGGGCGAATACCTGCGCGCGCGCGCCGCCGGCGTGCCGGGCAGCCGCATCGTCTTTTCCGGTGTCGGCAAGACCCGGGGCGAGTTGCGGCTGGCGCTTGCGGGCGGCATCCGGCAATTCAACGTCGAAAGCGAGCCCGAGCTTCGGGCGCTTTCCGAAATTGCCGCGAGCATGGGCCTGCGCGCGCCGATTGCGCTGCGTGTCAACCCCGACGTGGATGCCAAAACGCACGAGAAGATCGCCACTGGCAAATCGGAAAACAAGTTCGGCATCCCGATTGCCAGGGCGCGCGCCGTCTATACCGAGGCGGCGGCGCTGCCGGGTATCGACGTGGTCGGGGTCGATGTGCATATCGGCAGCCAGTTGACCGAGCTTGACCCGTTTCGGCAGGCATTCGGCAAGGTCGCCGAACTGACCCGCGCGCTGCGCGCCGATGGCCATGTCATCCGCCGTCTCGATCTGGGCGGTGGCCTTGGCATACCCTATACCCGCTCCAACGAGGCCCCGCCGCTGCCGCTCGATTACGGGCAGGTGATCCGCGAAACCGTGGGCGCGCTTGGCTGCGAGATCGAGATCGAGCCGGGGCGGTTCATTGCGGGCAACGCCGGGCTGCTGGTGGCTTCGGTGATCTGGCTGAAAGAGGGCGAGGGGCGGCGGTTCCTGATCATCGATGCGGCAATGAACGACCTCGCGCGGCCTTCGATGTATGGCGCGCATCACGACATCGTGCCGGTGCTGGAACCCGCAGCGGGGGTAGAACATGCAACCTGCGATGTGGTCGGCCCGGTCTGCGAAACCGGCGACACATTTGCCAGAGCCCGTGCCTTGCCCGCAATGGGCGAGGGCGAGCTGTTGGCCTTCCGCTCGGCGGGTGCTTACGGCGCGGTGATGGCATCGGAATATAACGCGCGGCCGCTGGTGCCCGAAGTTCTGGTGCGGGGGGATCACTTCGCCGTCATTCGGGCGCGGCCAAGCTATGACGAAATGCTGGGACGCGATACCATTCCCGCGTGGCTTTAAGGCGGGCACCGCCCGCCAGGGAGAGGCATGAAGAAAACGCACAGCCCGGTGGAAATGGCGCTGCGGCGGCTGCGGCTGCCGCTGGCATTGACTTGGGCGGGGCTTGTGGTCGAACGGGTGCTGCGCGCCTTCTGGCCGCTCCTGGCGCTGCTCGCCTGCATCTACGCGGCGCTTGCTTTTGGCGCGGCCGGGGTGCTTGGCACCCGCGCCTTGCAGGCGGCAGCGGGGCTTTCTGCGCTTGCAGGGGTGGTGGCGCTGGGCTTTGGGCTCTGGCGGTTCCGCTTGCCCGCGCGCAACGCGGCGACCCTGCGGCTTGATGCGTCGTTGCCGGGGCGGCCGATTGCGGCGATTACCGATACGATGGCGCTGGGCGGTGCAGGGGCCGACGCGCTTTGGGAGGCGCATCGGGCGCGGATGGCGGCGCGCACGGCATCCGCGCGGGCGGTGCCACCGCGCCCGGCACTTGTGCGGCGCGACCGCTTCGGGCTGCGGCTCATGGCGCTCTCGGCGCTGGCCATGGCGCTCTTGTTCGGCGCGCCACCCCGGCTTTCAGACCTTGCTCCGGTCCTTCCCGGCGGCACTTCCGGCGGTGCGGCGCTCGCGGCGATCGGGCCAAGCTGGGAGGGCTGGGCAACGCCGCCGCGCTATACCGACCGGCCGGCGCTTTACCTCAACGCGCTTGAAACCGACACGCTGAGCCTGCCCGAAGGCACGCGGCTGTCGCTGCGGCTTTACGGTGCCGCCGGGGCACTTTCGCTGGCGCAGGACGTGGGCGATCTCGCCCCTGTTGACGCCACAGCGGCAGCCGGAGCCGTGCAGGTGATCGACTGGGAGGCGGTGCGCAGCGGCACGCTCACCATCACCGGGCCGGGCGGGCGTGCCTTCGCGCTGACCGTGCTCTCAGATACCGCGCCTTTCGTGGAACCCCTGGCAGCCGCTACCCGGCGCGCCGATGGCAAGCTGTCGCAGCCGTTTCGCGCGCGTGATGATTTTGGCGTGCTGCGCGGGCGTGCGACCATAACGCTTGACCTCGCGGCGGCGGATCGACGCTATGGCCTTTTGGCCATACCCGAGCCGCGCGAACCGCTGGTGTTCGATCTGCCGCTGCCGATCACCGGAAGCCGTGCCGATTTCAGCGAAATCCTGGTTGAAGATGCGGCGCGCCACCCGTTCGCCAACCTGCCGGTGCGGCTGACGCTTTCGGTGGAAGACGGGCGCGGGCAGCAGGGCACGGCAGCACCGCTGGCGATGGAACTGCCGGGCCGGAGGTTCTTCGACCCGCTGGCGGCGGCGCTGATCGAGATGCGCCGTGATCTTTTGTGGTCGCGCGAAAATGCGCCGCGGGTGGCGCAGGTGCTGAAGGCGGTCAGCTATTTGCCCGAGGATGCCAACCTGAACGCCCGCACCTACCTGCCGCTGCGCACCCTGATCGGCCAGCTTGACGGTGCGCTGGCGCAGGGTCCACTCGCGCCGGAACTGCGTGACGAACTTGCCGAGGCGCTTTGGCTGATGGCCGAGCGGATCGAGGACGGCGGGCTTGCCGATGCGCTGGCCGAAATGCAGCGCGCCCAGCAGCGGCTTTCCGAAGCGATGCGCAACGGCGCTTCGCCCGACGAGATCGCGCGGCTGATGGCGGAGTTGAAGCAGGCCACCGACAACTACATTCGCATGTTGGCCGAGCGCGGCGCGCAGACGCCGCAAGACGAGTTTGCGCGAAACAATCAGGGCCAGCAGATCACCGGTGACCAGATTCAGCAGCTTATGGACGAGATCCAGCGGCTGATGGAAGCCGGACGGATGGCCGAGGCGCAGGAGCTGCTCAACCAGCTCGCGCAGCTTATGGAGAACCTGCAAGTGACCCAGGGCGGCGAGGGCGGCGGCCTCAGCCCCGGCCAGCAATCGCTGCGCGGGTTGGGCGAAACGCTGCGTGACCAGCAAGGGCTTTCCGACGAGCTTTTCGGCCAGATGCAGCAGCCAGGCGAGGGGCAGGAGGGCGGTGGCCAGCCGGGGCAACAACCCGGACAACCGGGCTCGGGCAGCGGCGTGGGTGGCGGGCCGGGCTCCGACGGCCTGTCTCAGCGACAGCGCGATCTGCGCCAGCGGCTTGGCCTGCAACAGGACATGTTGCCCGGCGAGGGCACGCCCGAGGGCGAATCGGTGCAGCGGCTGCTTGATGACGCGGGGCGCGCCATGGACGAGGCCGAACGCGCGCTGCGCGAGGGCGACAACCGCTTGGCGCTCGACCGCCAGGCCGAAGCGATCGAGGCTTTGCGCGAGGGCATGCGCGGACTTGGCGAGATGCTCGCCGACGAGGGGCAAAACGAACCGGGCAGATCCGGCAGGCAGCCCGGCGACGTGGCGCGCTTGCTGCCGCGCGACCCGCTTGGGCGGCAGGCAGGCGAGGGCGGACAGGTGGGCACCGACGAAACCCTGTTGCGCGGCGAAGACGTGTACCGCCGCGCCCGCGACCTGCTTGACGAAATTCGCAGGCGCAGCGGCGAACGGCTGCGCCCGGCACCCGAGCTCGATTACCTTCGGCGTCTGCTGGAGATGTTCTGAACCCCGCCCGGTCAGCTATCGGCTTGCAGCCTTGCGATCAACGCCGCCATGCTCGTATCAAGCCAGATCCGGCTGGCATCGACTGCCGCGACATAGCGCGAAAGCACCGGCTCAAGCGGCGGTGCCCAGACGGCGATGCGCGGCGCGTAGGCATAGACCCCAATTGCGCCAGCAACCAGCAAAACGACCGCAACAAAGCCGAGCCGAAACCCGGCGCGTCGCCGGGCGCGGGTTTCGGGCGCATCGAGGGATGCGCCTGGGCCGCCGCGCTCCGAACTGGCGCGCAGCGTGGAATTGATCACCTCGATATCCGGAAGCCGGTCGCGCCGCGCACCCTCGGCATCCTGGCTCTCGCCGGGATCGGGGCGCAGCCGGGCGCTGCGCTCGGCTGCTGCGGTTGTTTCGGGCGGCGATGCCACCGCAGCGGCGCGGGCCGCCAATGCTGCGGGCAGCGGCGCAAGCCCGAGGTCGGGCTGGGTTTCGAGGCTGCGGCCTTCGGCGCGGCGGGCCCGTGCCTCGCGCTCTGCCTCTTCGCGCAGAATTGCCAACAGGCTTTCGTCGAGCGTCCGCCGCGTCGCCTCGGTCTCGGCTGCGCCGGTGTCATCGTCCGTGCCATCGTCGCCGCTCAGGTCAGTGGTGGCATCCGTACCGGCATAACCTTCAGGGGCTGCGTCGGGCGGGGCAGCACCCGCCGCTGCATCGGGCGGCGGTTCCGCAATGGCCGCAATCGCGCCCCATTCCTCGTGACTGGGCAGGCCATCCGGGTCGGCGCTCGCAGCGGTTTCGGCCATCGCCTCGGGGCTTTGCTGAAACCAGGTATGGCCGCAGGCCGAACATTGCACATCGCGCCCGGCCGGGGGAATGACGTTGTCATCCACCTCGTATTGCGCGCCGCAGTTCGGGCATATCAGCCGCATCGCACCCCACGCCCACCACGAGCTACCGCCATTCTGGCATTCGCTCTGCACATGTTGTAGCAAGCAGTGGACTGATATCCAAGTCTTTGTGGCACCGCGCCCAGCGCGCACCGCAAATGACTGGCAAGGAAATGGCGAGGCGCGCGTGATCGAGTTGCAATCGGTGGCGATGAATTACGGCGGCGGCGAGCTGTTTGCCGATGTCACGCTGAAACTGGCACCGGGATCGTTTCATTTTCTCACCGGGCCTTCGGGCTCGGGCAAGACCACGCTCCTGAAACTCTGCTACGGCGAGCTGGTGCCTTCGGCGGGGCAGGTGCATCTGTTCGGGCAGGAACTGCGCCAGATGCGCCGCGACGATACCGCGCGGATGCGCCGCCGGGTCGGCGTGGTGCATCAGGATTGCAGCTTTCTCGACCATCTGCCGCTGGCTGAAAACGTGGCGCTGCCGCTGACCGTGGCGGGGCGCGCAGCCGATGCGGCGGAGCTTGCGGAACTGCTCGCCTGGGTCGGACTTGCGCCACAGGCGCAAGCGCTGCCGCCGCAATTGTCGGGCGGCGAGCGGCAGCGCGCGGCGCTGGCGCGTGCCATCATCATGTCACCTGACGTGATTCTGGCGGATGAGCCTACCGGCAACGTCGATTGGGAAATGTCGCTGCGGCTGCTGACGCTGATGGTGGAGCTGAACCGGATGGGCAAGGCGGTGCTGATCGCCACGCATGATCTGAACCTGATCCGCGCCGCCAAGTCGCAGGTTGCGGCGCGGGTGCTGCGGTTCAAGGGCCGGCGGCTGCAACTTGCGGGGGCCGACCTGTGAGCGCGCGGCAGGTGACAAGACGCCAGCCAGCGCTTGCAGCCGGGCGGGTGGTGCCGCCCTCTGGCTTTACCGCGCGGCTGACGCTTGTTTCCGCCGCCGCAATGGCCTTTCTGGCGGTATTCGCGCTGGCGTTGTCGATGGCGACAGGGCGGCTTGCGAGCCGCTGGAACGATGAACTTGCGCGCAGCGCGACGGTGCGGATTTCGGCTCCCGCCGGGCAAATGGCCGCGCAGACGGCGGCGGTGCTGGAGGTGTTGAACGCGACCCCTGGCGTTGCCTCGGCGCGGGCGCTGAGCGCAGAGGAAATGCAGGCGCTGCTTGGCCCCTGGTTCGGCCCCGATCTGCCGCTGGCAAGCCTGCCGTTGCCGCAGCTTGTCGAAATCGTCGAATCCGCCGCCGGGATCGATGCCGAGGGGCTGCGGCTGCACCTTGCCGCCGAAGCCCCCGGCGCGGTGCTTGATGATCACGCGCGCTGGCGCCGCCCGCTGGTCGAGGCCGCGGCGCGGCTCCGGTTTCTCGGCATGGTGTCGCTGGCGCTGATCGCAGTGACCACGGCGGCGATGATCGTGCTGGCGGCGCAGGCGGCGCTGGCGGCGAACGGGCAGGTGATCCGGGTGCTGCGGCTGGTGGGCGCGCGTGACCAGTTCATCGCCCGCGCCTTTGTGCGCCGCTTCACCTTGCGCGCCTTGGTGGGGTCGGCGCTCGGCACCGCGGCGGGGCTTGGTGCAATTGCGGCGCTGCCTGCGGCAGATTCCGCCGGGGGGTTTCTGACCGGGCTCGGCTTTTCGGGCGCGCAGTGGCTTGCGCCTTTCGCAATCCCGCCGCTGGCGGCGCTGGTGGCATGGGCGGCAACCCGGGCCGCGGCTTTGACAATGCTGAGGGGGATCCGATGATGCGGGCGCTGCAATACTTCCGCTCGGTGTTTTTCGTCTGCCAGATGTATCTGGCAATGGCGCTGGTGGCGACGCTGGGCCTGCCCTACGCGCTTTGGGGAGGGCGACGGGCGACCTATCGGGTGATCCACTTCTATTGCCGCTGGGTAATGGTCTCTGCCCGCATTCTGGTGGGGATACGCTGCGAAGTGCGCGGCACGCCCCCCGCGGGCGAGGTGCTGATAGCCGCCAAACACCAATCCTTTCTCGACATCCTGATGATCGTGAGCGCGCTGCCAAGCTTCAAGTTCATCATGAAGAAAGAGCTGCGCTTCGTGCCCTTCGTCGGCTGGTATGCCAAGCTCATCGGCTGCGTGCCGGTTGAGCGCGGCAAGCGCGGCCACGCGATCAAGGCGATGGTCGCGGGGGTGAAGGCCGGGCGCGAAGAGGGCGCGCCGCTGATCATCTTCTCGCAGGGTACCCGGGTCGCGGCGGGGGCGAACAAGCCCTACAAGATCGGCACCGGGGTGCTCTATCAGGAATTGGGGCAGGGTTGCGCGCCGGTTGCGGTGAATGTCGGCGTGTTCTGGCCGCGCCGCTCGATGTTGCGCCTGCCGGGGCTGGCGGTGGTGGAGTTCCTGCCGCTGATCCCGCCGGGGCTGGAAACCAGCACCTTCATGACGCGGCTCGAGGCAGAGGTTGAAGGCGCGTCGAACCGGCTGATGGCCGAGGCGGGCTTTGCGGTGCCCAAGACCTGACCTTCAGGCCATCTTCAGCGCCGCGATGCCTATGACGATCAGCAAGATACCGGTTACCCGCATTGCCGTGACCGGCTCGCTGAACAGATACACCGCCGCGATCGCGGTGCCGAGCGCGCCAATGCCGGTCCAGACGGCGTAGGCGGTACCCACCGGCAGCGACTTCATCGCATTTGCCAGCAGCACGAACGAAAGGAACGCGATCACAATGGTTCCGATGCTGGGCCAGAGGCGGGAAAAGTTGTCGGAATATTTCAGCCCGAGCGCCCAAACCACCTCGCAAACGCCGGCGAGCGTCAGCACCAGCCAAGGGTTCACGCCGCAAGCCCCTTGGCACCCATTGCGAGGTATTTGCGCCGCCGTTCCGGGACCAGATCGGGGCCTTTCTCGCGCAATTCATCCAGCAACAGCGCGATTTCGCTGCCCACTGCGGCCATTGCCGCGTTCGCGTTGCGCTGCGCGCCGCCAAGCGGTTCCGCGATGATACGGTCGATCACCCCGAGCTTCAGCAGATCTTGCGCGGTCAGCCGCAGCGCCTCGGCGGCTTCGCGCATCTTCTCGGCGTCTTTCCACAGGATCGAGGCGCAGCCCTCGGGCGAGATCACCGAATAGATCGAATGTTCGAGCATCGCCACCCGGTCGCCGGTCGCGAAGGCGACCGCGCCGCCAGATCCGCCCTCGCCGATCACCACCGAGATCAGCGGCACCTTGATTTCAAGGCACTTCTGCGTGCTGCGGGCGATGGCTTCGGCCTGCCCGCGTTCTTCGGCACCTTTGCCGGGGTAGGCACCGGGCGTATCGATGAGGGTGATGACCGGCAGGCCAAAACGATCCGCCAGATCCATCAGCCGGATCGCCTTCCTGTATCCCTCCGGGCGCGCCATGCCGAAATTGTGCTCGATGCGGCTTTTGGTGTCGTGCCCCTTTTCGTGCCCGATCACCACCACCGGCGTGTCGTTGAACCGCGCGAGGCCGCCCATCACCGCCGGGTCATCGGCAAAGTTGCGGTCACCTGCCAGCGGTGTGTATTCGGTGAAAAGCGCCTCGATATAGTCCTTGCAATGCGGCCGGTCGGGGTGCCGCGCCACCTGGCATTTGCGCCAGGGATCGAGCGATTTGTAAAGCTCGCGCAGCAGATCGGCGGCCTTCTTGTCAAGCGCCACCGCCTCTTTCTCGACATCCATCGCCTCGTTCTTGCGAGCCAGTGCGCGAAGTTCTTCGGCCTTGCCTTCGATTTCGGCCAAAGGCTTTTCGAACTCGAGATAGGTCATGGTGCACCCCGCTTGCGAACCCCGACTATATGAAACGCCGGGGCGGCAAATGCAACGGGTCGGCGCGGCCCCAAATGCCATCGCCCCGACCCTTGCGGGCCGGGGCGCGGTTTCCCTCGTGCTGGCGCCGCCTCCCCGCAGCGCCGCTCCGGGATCTCAGTTCGCGGTCAGGTCGGCTTGGCGCACGATGCCTTCGGCCTGCTTGATCGAGGCGATATCGACCAGACGGCCCTTGTAAACGGTGGCACCTTCGCCGCGCGCCTTGGCAGCCTCCATTGCGGCGAGAATTTCGCGTGCCTCGGCCACGGCGGCGGCAGAGGGGGTGAAAACTTCGTTGGCCAGCGCCACCTGTTTCGGGTGAATCGCCCATTTGCCAACCATGCCCAGCGTCGCCGAGCGGCGGGCCTGCGCGCGAAAACCCTCGTCATCCGAAAAATCGCCAAACGGCCCATCGACCGGCAGCACCCCATGCGTACGGCAGGCGGCGACAATAGCTGCCTGCGCCCAGTGCCAGGGATCGGGCCAGAATTTGGAACCCTCGCGCAGCATGTAGTAATTTTCCTGAATGCCGCCGATGCCGGTCGTTGCCATGCCCATCGAGGCGGCAAAATCGGCGGCCCCAAGGCTCATCGCCTGCAACCGGGGCGACGAGGCGGCGATTTCCTCGACATGGGCAATGCCCGCCGCCGATTCGACGATGACCTCAAGGCTGATCCGCTTCTTGCGGCCCTTGGCGGCCTCGATCGCGGCGACCAGCGCATCGACCGCGTACACATCCGCCGCACAGCCGACCTTGGGGATCATGATCTGGTCGATCCGCTCGCTTCCCTGCTCCAACAGGTCCACCACGTCACGATACCAGAAGGGCGTATCCAGCCCGTTGATCCGCACCGACAGGTGCTTGGAGCCCCAGTTCACCTCGTGACTGGCGGCAATGATATTGGCGCGGGCAGTCGGCTTGTCGTCCGGTGCCACCGAATCCTCGAGATCAAGGTTGATCACGTCTGCCGCGCTTGCCGCCATCTTCTCGAAAAGCGCCGCGCGCGAGCCGGGGCCGAAGAGCTGGCAACGGTTTGGGCGGGCTGGCGCGGGCGGCTGGATGCGGAAGCTCATCGGCAGGGTCTCTCGCAACGAAGTTTCATGGCTGGCACCGCGCGTGATAGATTGTTGCGCGGCCGAGTGCAAGGCGGTTTCGCGCCCGCAGCGCGCGGATTCTGCATCGCGGCAGGTCTTGACGTCAACCGCCCGCCCGCGCCCTATGCGCCCGCACCGATCCCCGGGGGTAATCCATGAGTCTGATCGCCACACCAGAAACCTTCCGCCTGCGCGAGGTTTTCACCATCTCTCGCGGCAGCCGAACCGAGGCGAAGGTGTTGACCGTACATCTGTCGCGCGGCGGGTTCACCGGCTGGGGCGAATGCGTGCCCTACGCGCGCTACGGTGAAAGCCTCGAAAGCGTCACCGCGCAAATCGAAGGACTTCCCGAGGGCGTCACGCGCGAAGCCTTGCAGCGCCTGCTGCCGCCCGGTGCGGCGCGTAACGCGGTGGATTGCGCGCTTTGGGACCACGCTGCAAAGGCCGCCGGGCGGCGCGTCTGGCAACTTGCGGGGCTGGCGGAACCCGTGCCGCAAACCACCGCCTATACGCTCTCGCTCGATAGCCCCGAAAACATGCGCGCCGCCGCCGCACGCAACGCCCAGCGCCCGATCCTCAAGATCAAGCTTGGCACCCCTGATGACATGGCGCGGATTGAGGCGGTGCGGGCTGGCGCGCCCAAGCCCACCATCATCGTGGACGCCAACGAAGGCTGGAGCGCCGAGGTTTACGCCGATCTCGCGCCGCACCTTCTGCGCCTTGGCGTGGCGATGGTGGAGCAACCCCTTCCAGCCGGCAAAGACGACATGCTGGCCGAAATAGCCCGGCCGCTGCCCGTCTGCGCCGATGAAAGCTGCCACGATCGGGCGACACTGGCACCGCTCAAGGGCAAATACGACCTCGTCAACATCAAGCTCGACAAGACCGGCGGGCTGACCGAAGCGCTGGCGCTGCGCGACGCCGCACGCGCGGCGGGGTTTGGCGTGATGGTGGGCAGCATGGTCGGCACCAGCCTGGCCATGGCCCCCGCCGTGCTGGTGGCGCAGGGTGCGCTTTACACAGACCTTGACGGCCCGCTGCTTCTGGCCGAAGACCGCGCCAACCCGCTGCATTACGAGGCGGGGCAGGTCTACCCGCCCGAAGTGGCGCTCTGGGGATGAACGTGATGAGCAGAACCGTCTATGTGAATGGTGCCTATGTCGCCGAAGAAGACGCCATGGTTTCAGTCTTCGACCGTGGGTTCCTCATGGCCGACGGGGTCTATGAGGTGACCTCGGTTCTGGGCGGCAAGCTGATCGACTTTGCCGGACACGCCGCCCGCCTTGCGCGCAGCCTGCAAGAGTTGGAAATGGCCGCCCCGGTCAGTGATGCCGAACTGCTGGCGATCCACCGCGAACTGGTGGCGCGCAACGCGGTGGTCGATGGCATGGTTTACCTCCAGATCACCCGCGGCAACCCAGGTGATCGCGATTTTGCCTGGCCCGACCCTGCATTGGTGCCCTCAACGCTGGTGCTCTTCACCCAGTCAAAGCCCGGTGTGGCCGACACCCCGCAGGCGAAAACCGGAATCCGGGTGATCAGCATCGACGATATCCGCTGGGGTCGGCGCGACATCAAGACGGTGCAGTTGCTCTACCCCTCGATGGGCAAGATGATGGCGAAGAAGGCGGGGGTCGATGACGCCTGGCTGGTCGAGGATGGCTTCGTGACCGAGGGCACCTCGAACAACGCCTATATCGTCAAGGGCGGCCAGATCATTACCCGCCAGCTTGGCAACGACATCCTGCACGGCATCACCCGCGCCGCAGTGCTGCGCTTCGCCCGCGAGGCGCAGATGGAAGTGGTCGAGCGGCCATTTACCGTGGCCGAAGCGAAGGCGGCGGACGAGGCTTTCATCACCTCTGCATCGGCTTTCGTGATGCCGGTTGTCGAGATCGACGGCACCGCGATCGGCCCCGGCAAACCCGGCCGCATCGCCACCCGACTGCGCGAGATTTACCTTGAGGAGGCGCGCAAGGCGGGGGTGTGAGGGGCGGGCTCGTTAAATTCGGATGACTTCGGGTGTCAAATGCGATCTGGGCGCAACTGGTTTGCAATCTGGCTTTTGCCGAAACAATCAACGAAGGTCATAGATTTTGGTGCGAGGGTCCGCTAACTGCCAACCCTTCAGGGTATACCTGTTATATTCGGTGAGGAAATCGTCTGACAGTACCCGCAGTTGAAAGGTATCGCCATAATCGATTAGCGCAGCGCTAAAACTTGCTTCGCCACCGACGCCCCCCACGATCAGATACGGCGCGGCACCCGGCACTTCAACGCGCTCAAGGTGGTCGTCCCAACCCGACGCCCAACCCAAGCGAGGGACCAAGGTTTTATTGCCATAGGCAGTGTTACCAATCGCCCCATACCCCGGGTCTCCGTACTCATATTGGTGAGCAACCGTCTCCCAAGCACGGCGGAACAGCTCCTTTGTCAGAGGCGGGTGAAAAGCCGCATCGAGTTGAATGCCCCATGCGTTCAACTGACCGACTTCGTCAACGACGAAGACATCGTCTGGACCTTTGGACATCATGGCCGCCGCCAACTCGATCGGAAAGTTTTCTTTGGTTGACGAAAGCAGATAAGCGCGTCAGCGCAAGCAGGTCACGCATGCCAGACTCGGCCTCGCTAGCCGGAATCAGTTCCCTGCCGGAGAAGTTGATGTACGGGGCGTGAAAGCCAAGCCGAGATGTGGGAGACAAGGTTCTTTTCGGGCCTGCTTCCCAACCCGGCAAATTATCCTCCGGATTCCAGTCGAAAAGCACATCCTCGGGGTGCTCGGAGCTTCCCGCCATGAAAGCAATTGCACATGCCGAATAACACTCGCCTCCGGTTTCGACCCTTGTGGCGAACCTGCCCTGTATCAACCTCGCGATCTCGATTCCGGCGAGATAGGAACCGCCGGGACCAGCGAGGCACACGGTACGAGGCCAGACGCCGAGCAAGTCGTTCGGGCTGCGCGAAAACGTCGCTTTGTCTTGGGCGACGAGACGTTCAGACAAGATTGCGAACGCGCCGAGATCTTCCATTGTTAGCCTGCCGATTACCCGAATGTCGCAGTTGGCATCACCGTCAACGGCCACGACTTCCGCATCAGCTACAGAGGCGGAAAACGCCGATACAAATAGAACGGCGAAAATTCGGAGCATTCGGCTTAACTGGCTCATTTCTGCGTCCCCAGCGATTTCCAATAGTCAGACGGTAGATTCGATGCGGGGGGAGTCCAAGAGGAAACCGAAAATCACGGGTGCCAACGCGACTGTGAGTGCCCAATGCGCGCTGAGTGGCCACCCGACTGCGCGAAATCTATCTGGACGAGGCGCGCAAATCGGCGGTGTGAAGGGGCAACAAACGGGCCGCAGTCAGCGGCCCGTCCGCCACACCGTTTCCAGATGCGCGGGTCAGCTTGCCAGCGCCATGTTTGCCAGCACAGGCTGGTAATACTGCCCGCCCACGCGGTCCAACAGCCACAGCTCATTCTGGCCGCCGTTCCCGTACTGCACCTCTGCCGCGCTCACGCCTTGCAGCACCGCCAGCGTCTCGCCGTTCAGCTGGACTTCGCAACCGCTGCCGTCGCCCAGATCGACCAGTTGCAGCAGCGGCGACGCTGGCAGATCCGAGGTGTTGATGAACAGGGATTCGGTCGCGGGGTCAAAATCGGTGATGGTGACTGCAGCGTCGCCCGGCTGCCAGACAGAGTAGAAGCTGTCCACGCCGTCGCCGCCCTCCATCGTGTCGCCGTCATCGCCCAGCAGGTCATCGTCGCCGGCCCAGCCCTGCAACAGATCGGCGGCATTGGCGCCCTCGTGGTCAAGCGCCCAGAGCTCATCATCGCCAAAGCCGCCATTCAGCGTATTGGCGCCTTCAAAGTCGACAAGAAAGTCGTGCCCGGAACTGCCGCGCACCACATCATTGCCCAAAAGCGCCTCGACAATCGGGATCACCCCGGCGGCGTTGGTGTACATCGGAATGCCCATCACCACCGCGACCGGCACCGACCACCAGGCATCCGCCCCCATGATCCGCTCCATCAGATCTTGCGGCACATAGCCGTGGATCAAGGCACCCGTGCCGATGCCGGGAATGATCCACATCCAGACACGCGCGAAGATCTCGCGCACCGCTTCCAGCCCAAGCTTGTAGCGATCGGTCCAGCCCCGGCGTTCACCCGCAACCGCCACTGGCGCTGTGGCACCGGAATGGATGTCGCACACCCAGGGCTGCAACCAGCCTTCCAGATGGGACTTGCCGATCACGAAGCCCGCCACGATCGCAATGCCGAGGCCGAACAGAAGGTAGGTTACCGCAACCTCCCAGCCGACAAGGCCGACCAGCAGCACCACCGCCACCTCGTTTACCATCGGTGCCGCGATCAGGAACGAGAAGGTGACACCGAGCGGCACCCCCGCCGAGACGAAACGATGAACAACAGCACCGCAGAGCACGAGCAGAACGGGGTCAGGATGCCGAGGCTTGCCGACAACACGTTGCCCATGCCTTCGCGTTTGCCCGTAAGCACGGCGCGGGTCTTTTCGGGCGAAAAGAAGCTGCGAACAACGCCCATCGCAAACACGATCAGCGGAAGCAGCAGCATCACCTTGGGCACATCGTAAAAGAAGAATGCCAGCGCTTCGCCCGTGTGGCTGTGGCGGTCCACCGGCAACAGCGACACCACACAAGAACCGAGAACGGAATCAACTGGCCTTAAACCAGCCACCAGGCCACGGCAAAGGCCACAACGCCCACCGTCCAGAGCCACGCCGGGGCCGCGCCCTGCGGGGCGTCGTTTGCTTGCACACTCATGCCGCATGCCTTTCGCCGGGGTTCTCTGCCGCCATCACGGCCTGCACGACCGCGTAAACCTTTGGCGACAGATCGGGGTCGATCCGAAAGCGCACCCATTGCGCATCGCGTCGGTCCACCACCAGACCCGCTTGCCGGAGCACCTGCATGTGCCGCGACATCCGGCTTTGCGATGTGCCAAGCCGCTTCATCAATTCACAAACGCAATGCTCGGACCCATCCCAGAGAATTCGGACGGCGGCGAGACGGGTCGGTTCGGCGAGGGCGGAAAGGACGGGCAACACCATTTCATGCTCCAATCAGCATGTGCGCAAAAGCCCATATAGTGGAATCCGGGACACATGAAAGCGACGCGATGCGGGACGCCATGGTCCTGCGGCCGCCATCCGCCGGTGCCGCGCGAATGTTCAGCTTTGCCCGAGGTCCGCAGAACCAAGAGAGGGCCAGAAGCCGACCAGCGTAGGCAACACCGCCGCGGCACCGCTGAAATCCTCGCCCGCGGTATAAAGGCTTGGGGTGATCACCACAGGCAGACCCGCCGCCAGCGCCGAGCAGAGCCCGTTGCGGCTATCCTCGAAGGCCAGCGCGTCGTGTGGCGATACGCCCAGCCTTTCGAGCGCAAGCAGATAGACATCGGGGGCTGGCTTCTTGGCCGCGACCTCGTCTCCTGCGGCGATGACATCGAACAGATCGGTGGCCGGTTTGCCCCAGCAGGCACGACACAGGGCTTCGACATTGGCGGGGCTTGTGGTGGTCGCGACAGCCAGCGCCAGCCCCTCGCTCCGTGCCCGCGCGATCAGCGCTGCCACGCCAGGTCGCAGCTGCAACGCGCCCGCCGAAAGCAACCTGCCATAGTGGGCAGTCTTGGCCTGATGCAGCCGCGCGATGCTTGCCGGATCTGGCCCGGCCGCGCCCCGCTCATCGCACCAGGCGCGCATCCGCTCCTTTCCGCCGGTGACCTTCAGCAAGCGCCGATAGCTGGGCTGATCCCAGCGCCAGTCCAGCCCGGCATCGGCGAAGGTGGCGTTGAAGGCGGCGCGGTGCAGCTCTTCCGTTTCGGCCAGCGTGCCATCAACATCGAAAATCAAGGCGCGCGGCAGGGTCATCCGAAGACCTCTGCGGCGAAGGCGGGAAGCCGGGAGAAATCGCCAAAGGCAAAACGATGCGGCAGTTCGGCAACCGGGGTCTTGCGATAGCCTTCGGTGTAAAGCGCAAAGGGTATGCCCGCGCGCATGGCGGTTTCGGCGTCCACCTCGCTGTCACCCACATAAAGGCAACGCTCCGGTACCGCCCCCAGCGCCGCAATTGTCGCAAACAGGGGGGCGGGGTCCGGCTTGCGAACCGACAGGCTGTCACCGCCAAGGATCGCCGCAAAGCGGTTCAGCAGCCCCAGATGCGCCAGAACCGCGCGGGCCGGGGCAGCGGGCTTGTTGGTGCAGACGCCCAGAACAAATCCGCGCTCGGCCAACCGGTCGAGCGCCGCAACCACGCCCGGATAGGGCAGGGTCAGCCCGACAGCAGTTTCATAGCGGGCCTCGAAGCGGTGGACGAGCGCCGCATGGCGCGGCCCGGTCGGGTCGTCACCGATGGTTTCAAGGATGCGGGTGACCAGTTGAGGTACGCCCTTGCCGATAAAACTGCGGATCTGGTCAAATGTCAGCGCAGGCAGGCCATCTTCGGCCAGAAGCGCGTTCGAGGCGGCGTGAATGTCCGGCGCGCTGTCAATCAGCGTGCCGTCCAGGTCGAAGACCACCGCTTCCCTGTGGGTTCCGCTGGTCGCGGTCTGACTCGCCACGACCGTCAGAGCGCTGCCATTGCCGCAGCGCGAATTGCGCGGATGTTGGCACCGTAGACCTCCGGCCTGTCAACCGAGCCGCCCTTGAACACGGCGGAGCCTGCCACGAAGCAATCCGCCCCGGCGGCGACCAGCGGTCCGACCGTGGTCGGGTCCACTCCGCCGTCGATCTGGATGTGAATCGGTCGATCGCCGATCATCGCCCGAACCTTGCGGGTTTTCTCGATCGCCGAAGGGATGAACTTTTGCCCGCCAAAGCCCGGGTTCACGCTCATCACCAGCACCATGTCGAGCAGATCGAGCAGATGCTCGATGCTCTCGGCCGGGGTGCCCGGGTTGAGGCTCACACCTGCCTTCTTGCCCGTGGCCCTGATCGCCTGAAGCGTGCGGTGAATATGCGGCCCCGCCTCGATATGGGCGGTGATCAGGTCGGCCCCGGCGTCGGCATAGGCCTCGATGAAGGGGTCGACCGGCGCGATCATCAGATGCACGTCCATGAAGGTTTTCACATGCGGACGAAAGGCCTTCACCGCTGGCGGGCCGAAGGTGAGGTTGGGCACAAAATGACCGTCCATCACGTCGACATGCACCCAGTCGGCCCCCTGGGCCTCGATGGCGCGGATCTCGGCACCGAAATTGGCGAAATCGGCGGAGAGAATCGACGGAGCAATCTTGATCTTGCGGTCGAATGTCATGGCATTTTCCCCTGTGTTGCTCTGGGCGGGAGGTGACTCCCGCCCGATCTGCGCAATCTGGCGCAGGTTACTTCGCGCCGAGCTTCTCGCGCCAGCCCGGATAAAGCGTGTCGGCGTCTTTTGCAAAGCTGTGGAAAGCGCCTGCCAGTTCCTTGTGATCCTTGGCGTAGGTTACAAGGTCCACGCCCGCCATCCAGGCATCATGCGCCTGCTGGAGCGACCGGGCCCCCGCAGTGCCGCCATCGATATGGCCGAAAGCACCGCCGCCCGAGGTCTGGATGACATTCGAGTGGCCGAGGTTATCAAAGAACCCGGGCAGGCGCAGCGCGTTCATGCCGCCCGAAATGATCGGGGTGGTGGCTTTCATGCCATACCATTCCTGATGGTAGAACGGGCCATCGGCCGCATCGCGCTCGAGCATGTAGGCGATGATCCTGTCGTCAGCCTCGCCCTCCATCTTGCCGTAGCCCATGGTGCCGGTGTGTATGCCCGAGGCACCGGAAAGACGACTCATCTTGCAATGCACGAAGGCGGTGTAGCCACGCTTGGATTGCGGCGAGGTCACAGCGCCATGGCCAGCCCGGTGATAATGCAGGAACTGGTTGGGGAACGACCGGCGCGCGGTGGTAATCGCCGCGGGGCCAGCCACATAGCCATCGACGAGGAAAGCCACGTGATCGGCATTTTCGCCGAAGGTCTCGAGGATGTATTCGCCACGGGCGAGCATTTCGTAATGGTCATCGGCGGTGATGTTGGCCGAGAAGAGCTTGGCCTCGCCGGTCTTGTCCTGCGCGCGCTTCATCGCGTCGGATACGAGCTTGATGGTTTCGCGCAGCGGCGCGAAGACCTGGTTGCCCTGGGGCTCGTCGTTCTTGATGAAATCGCCGCCAAGCCAGAAATCATAGCAGGCATCGGCAAAGGGCTTGGGGCGCAGGCCGAGCTTCGGCTTGATGATGGTGCCGATCACCATGCCGCCGTTGACGATCGGGCGGCCGAGCACGCGCCACATGCTTTCGATGTTCATCGCTGGCCCGTCATAGAGGCGCAGGTAGGCGGGTGGCACATGGAAATCGTGCATCTTGGCGTATTCGACATCACCCATGCCCTGGTTGTTGCCGATCGTGAGCGTGAGGAACGAGGCGAGCATGGCGCGCCCGTCGATTATGTTGCGGTCAAACAATTCGACCGGGTAGGCGATTTTCATCACCCCTTTGGCTTCGTCGATCTCGTAGACGAGCGCATCGACGCCGCGGGTGAAATCGTCGGTGGTCGAAACCTCCACATTGGTTCCGGTCGAGCTTTCTGCGGCAAAGTGGGCGGCGGTCTCGAGGTAGCTACCAAAGCCTGCCTTGGGCTTCATGATGTAGGCGCAAAGCACATGGCGCCCGGCGGCGATCAGGTCGGCTTCCTTCAGCTGCAGATTGGCGTAGCGGTTTGATTGGTCCATTGGTCTTCTCCTGTGACTGGCTGGCGGCCAGATGGGCCTTACGAAACGGTCGGGTCGAGGCTTCCTGCGGCATAGCGCTTGGCCATGTCGTCCTGCGCGATCACCTTGATCTTGCTGGCTTGACCGGCGGTGCCAAAGGCTTCGAGCCGGGCGCGGCAAAGGTCGCGCATCGCGTCCATTGCGGGTTTGAGGAACTTGCGGGGGTCGAATTCCTTGGGGTTGGTGACCGCGATCTTGCGGAACTGCCCGGTCATCGCCATCCGGCAATCGGTGTCGATGTTGACCTTGCGCACGCCGTGCCGGATGCCGCGAACGATCTCCTCCACCGGAACGCCGAAGGTCTGCGGCATCTCGCCACCGAACTCGTTGATGATGTCCTGCAATTCCTGCGGCACGCTGGAGGAGCCATGCATCACGAGGTGGGTATTGGGCAGTTTCTTGTGGATCGCCTCGATCACGCTCATCGCCAGAATGTCGCCGGTGGGCTTGCGTGAAAACTTGTAGGCACCGTGGCTGGTGCCGCAGGCAATCGCCAGCGCATCGACCTTGGTCCGGCGCACGAAATCGACCGCCTGATCGGGGTCGGTCAGCAACTGGCTGTGATCGAGCTTGCCGACCGCCCCGTGGCCGTCTTCGGCCTCGCTCTCGCCGGTTTCCAGCGAACCCAGAACCCCAAGCTCACCCTCGACGCTCGCCCCTACCCAATGCGCCATGCGGCTGACGCGCTCGGTGATCTCGACGTTGTAATCGTAGCTGGCCGGGGTCTTGGCGTCGCCCATCAGGCTGCCGTCCATCATCACCGAGGTGAAGCCGTGGCGGATCGCCGACATGCAGGTGGCTTCGTTGTTGCCGTGGTCCTGATGCATGCAGAGCGGTATCTGCGGGTAGATCGCGGCCAGCGCCTCGATCATCTTGGCCAGCATGACGTCATTGGCATAGGACCGCGCGCCGCGGCTTGCCTGAATGATCACCGGCGCATCGACCGCTTTAGCGGCCTCCATGATCGCCAGCCCCTGTTCCATGTTGTTGATGTTGAAGGCGGGCACGCCGTAGCCATGTTCAGCGGCGTGATCCAGCAGTTGGCGAAGGGTGATGAGCGCCATGATGATCTCCTCAAGCTGCGGTTGGGGCGGCATCAAGCGCCGCGATGCCGGGAAGCACGCGCCCCTCCAGCCATTCCAGAAAGGCCCCACCGGCGGTGGAGACATAGGTGAATTGCGCGGTCACCCCGGCGGCGTTGAGCGCCGCAACGGTATCGCCGCCACCCGCCACCGAAACGCACAGCCCGGCGCGGGTCAGATCGGCGGCGGTGCGGGCAAGTGCCACGGTCGCCGCATCAAAGGGTTCCATCTCGAAGGCTCCAAGCGGGCCGTTCCAGAGAATGGTCCTGGCCCCCGCCAGAACATCGCGGAAGGCGGCAACGGCCGCAGGCCCGGCATCAAGGATCATCGCGTCGGCCGGGCAGGCATTGGCAGCCACGGTCTCGCTCGCGGCCCTGGCCTTGAATTCGCGCGCCACCACCACATCGGCGGGAAGATGAATCGTGCAGCCATGTTTCGCCGCAAGGGCGCGGATCGCCTTGACCGTTTCCACCTGGTCGGCCTCGTGCAGCGAGCGGCCCATCGGCGCGCCGTCGGCAAAGAGAAAGGTATTGGCCATGCCGCCGCCGACAATCACATGATCGACCTTGGTCACCAGATGTTTCAGCACCGCGATCTTGGAACTGACCTTGGCACCGCCGACAATTGCCACCGAAGGTGGTTGCGGCACCTCAAGCGCGCGGGTCAGGGCGGCAAGCTCGGCCATCATCAGCGGGCCGGCGGTCGCTTGCATCAGCTCCGCGATCGCGGCGGTCGAGGCATGGGCGCGATGCGCGCAGGAAAAGGCGTCGTTCACATAGATGTCGCCCAGCGCCGCGAGGCGGGCGGCAAGCGCCGCGTCGTTCCTTTCCTCGCCTGGCTCAAAACGGACGTTCTCGACCAGCAGCACCTGCCCGGGCTGCAGCGCTGCCGCCGCCTCGCCTGCCTCGTCGAGGCTGGCGAACTTGACAGGGCAGCCAAGCGCGCGGCTAAGATCGTCGCGGATATAGCGCAGCGACAGTGCCGGATCGGTCGCCCCCTTGGGGCGGCCGAAATGCGAAAGGATAACCAGCGCCGCGCCGCGCGCCAAGAGCGGTTTCATGCCTTCGGCAAAGCGGGTGATGCGGGTGGCATCCGACACGCGCCCCTCGGCCATCGGCACGTTGAGGTCGGCGCGCACCACCAGACGCCTGCCCGCCACATCGAGATCGGTGATGGCGCGGATACTCACAGCAGCTTCCCCATTGCGACGGCGGTATCGGCCATGCGGTTTGAGAAGCCCCATTCGTTGTCGTACCAGCTGAGGATGCGGACCATGCGGGCGTCGAGCACCTTGGTCTGGTCGATGTGGAAGATCGACGAGCGCGGATCGTG
>NZ_JAUXPI010000050.1 GCF_030684035.1 Phaeovulum sp.
GCACGGGCCGGGGGTGGTGCATTCTTCGCGCCCAGTGCTGCGGCTGGAGGATATGGCGGGGCTGAAACTGCGTGCCCCCTCGCGCATTACCGCGCAACTGCTGGAAGGGCTCGGCGCGGTGGCGCTGGGCATGGCGGTGCCTGCGGTGCCCGAGGCACTCTCGCGCGGGGTGATCGATGGCGCGCTTTTGCCGTGGGAGGTGACAAGTTCGATCCGGGCGGCGGAACTTGTGCATAACCACACCGAGTTTCCCGGCCGCTCGATCTATGTTGCGACCTTCATTCTGGCGATGAACAAGGAGCGCTATGCGGGGCTGCCCGACGACCTGCGCGCCATCATCGACGCGGAATCTGGCCTCGCGTTTTCCGCCAATGCCGGGCGGTTGCAGCAGGCGGCGGATGCGCCGATGCGGGCCGAGGCGGTGGCGGCGGGAAATGCGGTGGTGTCACTGGACGCCCTCGAGGTGGCGCGCTGGCAGGCGGCGGCAGAACCGGTGCGCGCGCGCTGGCTGGCCGACATGGCGGCGGCGGGCATTGACGGGGCGGCGCTTCTGGCGCGGGTCACGGCGGCGCTGGCGGCACATGGCGGTTGACCGGATGATGCTGGGGCTGGCGCGGGGGCTGGCGCTGGCGGGCGGTGCCGTGCTGCTGGCGCTGGTGGCGATGATCTGCGTCTCGGTTGCGGGCAGCGCGCTGGCGCGGCTGGGCGTGCCGGGTTTCGGGCCGGTGCGCGCGGGGTATGAGTTGGTGGAGCTTGGCATCGCTTTCGTGGTCTTTGCCTTCCTGCCGCTGGCGCAGCTTGATCGCGCCCATGCGACGGTCGAGGTTTTCGCCGCGCGGCTGCCGCGCCGCGCCAATGCCGCGCTCGGGCGGATCTGGGCGCTTGGCATGGCGGCGGTGATGCTGCTGATCGCCTGGCGGCTGGGGGCGGGCACATTTGCCAAGGCGCGAAGCGGCGAGACCACGTTTCTGCTGGCGCTGCCGATCTGGTGGGCCTACGCGGCCTGCTGCGTGGCGGCCTGGGTGGCGGCAGTGGTGACGCTTTGGGACGCGGTCCGGGGGCAGAGATGAGCACGCTGGCGCTCGGCTTCGCCTCGTTCCCGGTGCTGTTGCTGCTCATTTTCGCGCGCGCTCCGATTGGGCTGGCGATGTTTGCGGTGGGCGCGGCGGGGCTGACGCTGGCCACCGGAAGCCCGGCAATGGTACTGGCGCGGCTGAAGACCGAAAGCTTTTCGACCTTCTCCAGCTATTCGCTGGCAGTGATTCCGATGTTTCTTCTGATGGGCCAGTTTGCCACCCGCGGCGGCATGAGCCGGGCACTTTTTCGCGCCGCCGGGGCATGGGTGGGGCATTGGCGCGGCGGGCTGGCAATGGCAGCGATTGCCGCGAGCGCGGGCTTTGGCGCGATCTGCGGCTCGTCGCTGGCCACCGCCGCGACAATGGCGCAAGTGGCGCTGCCGGAATTGAAGCGCGCGGGCTATGCGGGCGGATTTTCGGTGGCGACACTGGCAGCGGGGGGCACGCTCGGGATTCTCATTCCGCCCTCGGTGGTGTTGGTGATCTATGCGATCCTGACCGAAACCAACATCGCGCATCTTTTTCTTGCGGCAATGGTGCCGGGGCTTTTGGCGGCGCTGGGCTATGGCGCGGTGATTGCGCTTTATGTGCGCCGACACCCCGAGGCGGCGGGTTCGCCGATGCCGCGCGAGGGAAAGGTGCGGGCGACGCTGGCGCTCTGGCCGGTGGCGGCGATTTTCGGGCTGGTGGTGGGCGGTATCTGGGGCGGCTGGTTCACCCCGACCGAGGGCGCTGCGGTGGGGGCGGCGGGCACCGGGTTGATGGCCTGGGCTGCGGGCGGGTTGACCCTTGCCGGTTTGCGCGCGGCGCTTTTCGAGACCGCGCGCGCAAGCGCGATGATCTTTTTCATCCTGCTCGGCGCGGCGCTTTACAACGGATTTCTGGCTTTCGCGCGGGTGCCGCAGGAAATGTCCGATCTTGTTGCCGGGCTGGGGCTTGGCCCGTTTGCGGTGCTGGGGCTGATCCTGGTCTTTTACCTCGCGCTTGGTTGCGTGATGGACAGCCTGTCGATGATCCTGCTGACCATCCCGATTTTCTGGCCGCTGATCGCGGGCCTCGATTTTGGCCTGGCACCGCAACATGCCGCGGTCTGGTTCGGCGTGCTGGTGCTGATTGTCGTCGAGGTCGGGCTGATCACCCCGCCGGTGGGAATGAACCTTTTCGTCATCACCGCGATCGACCGGAGCACCAACCCCGCCGCCGCCTACGGCCCGGTGGCGTGGTTCGTGGCCTCCGACATCTTGCGGGTGCTGGCGCTGGTGGCGTTTCCCGGAATCGTGCTGTTTTTGCTTTGATCGGCGGCTCTCGCGCCGCGTGACGCGCGCGCCACGCTGTGGCAGGATGTGGCAAAGGAGGCCCAGGACATGCAGATTTCAAAGGATTTCAAAGGCCAGACGGTGTTGACGACGTTCGACATGACCCCCGGCACCGCTGCCGACCTGATGGAGGCGCTTGAGGACGCCTATGCGCAGTTCATCCGGCACCAGCCCGGATTCATCGCCGCGGGCCTGCACATGAACGACGCGCATACCAGGATTGCCAACTACAGCCAGTGGCAGCGGCGCGAGGATTTCCTGGCGATGCTGCGCAGCGCCGAAATGCGTGAACGCAACCGCCACATCGCCACGTTGTGCCGCAGCTTCGAGCCGGTGATGTATGAGGTTATGGGGGTGCTCTGAGGGGCCTAGAACGGGTCCTTCTTGCCCAGCCCCGACCCGCCGGAAAGGATGCTGGTCCAGCAATCCATCAGCGTCGATAGCGCGGCGGAGGAGCCGGAGAGCGAAAAGGCGGCGATCCGGCGGCCATCGGCGTTTGCCACCGAAACCGAATTGCCGCGCGCCAGATCGACGAGGAACTCATCGGATTGGGCCTTGTCGTCGAGGGTCACCGAAATGCCGATGCCGTCGGCATAGCCGCTGATGGTCCAGCGCTGGCGGTCGATGTTGACGAGAAAATCGACATCGCGCGAGGCCAGCGCCCAGCGGTCATCGAAAACGAAAAGGATCACCGCGCCGTCATCATAGGTGGTGACGGAAAAGGTCTGCGCCTCGTTGTTGCGGGTTTCGGCGGAGCACCAGAGCTCGCCATCCGAGGTGTCGTGGGTGAGTTCCACATACCAGGCACCGCGGGTGAAGAGGCGGGTGGTATCGTAGGGCTGGGCGAGGGTCGCGGTGGCGCCCAGAGTGAATGCAAGAAAAGTGATCAGAATCCGCCACATGGCCAGCCCCTTTCGCGGTTTGTCAGGTTGATGATACCCCGGCGGGGCAGAAAATCAACGCTTTCGGGCGGCGGGTATAACACGCGTGTTAGAAAGGCCAATGCGTTGAATTCATTACATGTTCGGAATTCCGTTAACGGTTTGGAAAGGGTTTGGAGCGGGCAGGGTGACGGCGGCGAAGGCGGTGCCGCGCTTGCCGCGTTGCCCCGAGGGCCGGAGTGGCGAAGGTCCGGTGGACCTTTGCCCGGCCCGATTGCCTGAGAGGCGCAAGCCGGGAGGCAAGGGGTTATCCGATAGCTCAGGTGGTTGTTAATCGGGCAAGAGAGAGGTGACAGCGGGAAAAGAGGGCGCTAGGCTTGTGCCATGCCAACGCTGTCTCGATATGACGGGTTTCGCTTCTTCATCTACTCGAACGAGGGCGACCCGCGCGAGGCGGCGCATGTGCATGTGATGAAGGCGGGGGCCGAGGCGAAGTTCTAGCTTTCGCCGCAGGTGGCCGTGGCCGAAAGCGCCGGGTTCGACGCACGCACCCTGCGGCGGCTGGCCGGGGTGGTCGAACAGCGGCGAGCAGAGATAGAAAGGGCGTGGCATGACTATTTCGGCTGAAACCGTGCGCTTTGACGAGGACGCGATGTGGGTCGGCCTTGCCGATGGCCGCGTCGTGGGGGTGCCGCTGGCGTGGTTCCCGCGCCTGCTGCACGCCACCCACGCGGCACGCGAGGCCTATGCTCTCAGCGCCTTCGGCATTCACTGGGAGGCGCTCGACGAAGATATCTCGGTTGCCGGGCTGCTGGCCGGGCGGGGCGATATGGGCGGGGTCGGAAGGGTGGCGTGAGAAAAAATCTCGAGGTTCTGCGTAACGGAGGTTCGATTTGGATCGGATTGACAGTGTGACAGTTGCGTTTGATTTAATGAAGGCTGAGCTTGAAGGCGAAGTGGAGCGACTTAAGGAACGTCTGATTAACGGCTTCGGCTTCGCCGAGATGGCCGTCTGAGCGTCGCTGGGGCACCTTTTTCGGGCAAATGGCATCGATTTTGCGGTTTCGGAGCCGCATCCGCGGCGGCGCGCCCGCTTTCGGGCAGAC
>NZ_JAUXPI010000056.1 GCF_030684035.1 Phaeovulum sp.
GTCTGCCCGAAAGCGGGCGCGCCGCCGCGGATGCGGCTCCGAAACCGCAAAATCGATGCCATTTGCCCGAAAAAGGTGCCCCAGCGACGCTCAGACGGCCATCTCGGCGAAGCCGAAGCCGTTAATCAGACGTTCCTTAAATTGGGGTTGAATATCGGAATTGTTGGCTAAATCGAGATGCCCCCCTCACCTCCCCCTCCCGCCCCTCTTCCCCCCATGCATCCCCGGCCTTCCGCCCGTCGATCTGCCTCCCCGCTTCACCGCCTTTTCCGCAGCCGCTTCCACTTCGCTCTGCCTTGCCAGCGGGTCATCGGACACTGCCAATTCCACCGCCTCCAGCCGCCGCACCTCATCCCTCAGCCTTGCGGCCTCTTCGAACTCCAGATTCTCGGCGGCCTTGCGCATTGCCACGCGCATTGCGTCGAGGTGGGCGGCGAGGTTTGCCCCCAGCAGCGGGCGGTCAACGCGGGCGGTCACGCGGGCCATGTCGGTATCGCCCTTGAACTGGCCCGACATCACATCATCGATGTTCTTGCGGATGGTCTGCGGGGTGATGTCGTGTTCGACGTTGTAGGCCACCTGCCGGGCGCGGCGGCGGTCGGTCTCAAGGATGGCGCGCTCCATGGAGCCGGTGATGCGGTCGGCATACATGATGACGCGGCCTTCGACGTTGCGCGCGGCCCGCCCGATGGTCTGGATCAGTGAGGTTTCCGAGCGCAGGAAGCCTTCCTTGTCGGCATCGAGAATCGCCACCAGCCCGCATTCGGGAATGTCCAATCCCTCGCGCAAGAGGTTGATGCCCACCAGCACGTCATACGCCCCCAGCCGCAGGTCGCGCAGAATCTCGATCCGCTCGATGGTGTCGATGTCGGAATGCATGTAGCGCACCCGGATGCCCTGTTCGTGCAGGTATTCGGTCAGATCTTCGGCCATGCGCTTGGTCAAGGTGGTGACCAGCACCCGCAACCCGCGCGCCGCGACCCGGCGGATTTCATCCAGAAGGTCATCGACCTGGCTCTCGACCGGGCGGATTTCCACCTCGGGATCGACAAGCCCGGTGGGGCGGATCACCTGTTCGGTGAAGACCCCGCCCGCCTGCGCCATTTCCCACGCCGCCGGGGTGGCGGAAACGAACACCGATTGCGGCCGCATCGCATCCCATTCCTCGAATTTCAGCGGCCGGTTGTCCATGCAGGAGGGCAGGCGGAAGCCGTGCTCGGCAAGGGTGAACTTGCGGCGGAAGTCGCCCTTGTACATGCCGCCGATCTGCGGCACCGAAACATGGCTTTCATCGGCAAAGACAATGGCGTGGTCGGGGATGAACTCGAACAGCGTCGGCGGCGGCTCGCCGGGGGCGCGGCCGGTGAGGTAGCGGCTGTAGTTCTCGATGCCGGCGCAGACGCCGGTCGCTTCCAGCATTTCCAGATCGAAGTTGCAGCGCTGTTCCAGCCGCTGCGCCTCCAGCAGCTTGCCCTCGCCGGTGAGTTGCGCCAGCCG
Organism: Phaeovulum sp.; assembly: GCF_030684035.1. Classification (GTDB taxonomy): domain Bacteria; phylum Pseudomonadota; class Alphaproteobacteria; order Rhodobacterales; family Rhodobacteraceae; genus UBA6213. The sequence goes on from NZ_JAUXPI010000056.1 coordinate 1,498, forward strand.
CAGCGCCAGTTCGGCCTTGATGCCCTTGATCGCTTGGCGCAGCGTCGGGCGGGGGGTGACGTAGTGGCTGTTGGCGTAGATGCGGATCTTCTCGAATGTGTCGGTCTTTGCGCCGGTCAGCGGGTCGAATTCGGTGATGCTTTCCAACTCTTCGCCGAAGAAGGAAAACCGCCAGGCGCGGTCTTCAAGGTGGGCGGGCCAAAGGTCCACGGTGTCGCCCTTGACCCGGAAGGCGCCGCGCGCGAAGGCGGCGTCGAGCCGTTTGTAGGCTTGTGCTACAAGCTCGGCGATGAACTTGCGCTGCTCGTAAAGCTGGCCGACCACCAGATCCTGGGTCATCGCGGAATAGGTTTCGACCGAGCCGATGCCGTAGATGCAGGAAACCGAGGCGACGATGATGACATCGTCACGTTCCAGTAGCGCCCGCGTCGCCGAATGGCGCATGCGGTCGATCTGCTCGTTGATCTGGCTTTCCTTCTCTATGTAGGTGTCGGTGCGGGCGACATAGGCTTCGGGCTGGTAGTAATCGTAGTAGGAAACGAAATATTCCACCGAGTTTTCCGGGAAGAAGTTCTTGAATTCGCCGTATAATTGCGCGGCAAGGGTCTTGTTCGGGGCAAGGATGATGGCGGGGCGCTGGGTTTCCTCGATCACCCGCGCCATGGTGAAGGTCTTGCCGGTGCCGGTGGCACCGAGCAGAACCTGATTGCGCTCGCCTGCCTCGATCGCGGCGGCAATCTCGGCAATCGCGGTCGGCTGGTCGCCTGCCGCGGTGTAATCGGTGTGCATCACAAAGCGCCGCCCGCCTTCCAGCTTGGGTCGGGTCAGAACCTCGGGGCGGGGGGCGGGGGCATTGGTGGTGTTATGGGGCATGGCATCCTCATCGCGCCCCTCAGATTTGATCTGTTTTTGTTCACATGCAAGGGGTTATGGGAGAGGTTAGGAATAGGTTAAGCAGCCTGCTCAATTTTATCAACAAACACAAAGACTTGCAGCAATATTATCTTGCCAGCGCCCGGCCTCGGCCTTATGGTATGCGGGCAAGCAGCAATGGCTGCCGACCGTTGCACCACCCCCACCCCTCGCTCCCCCGCACGGTCGGCAGCAGCCTCTGCCATTGCGTCGCAGCCCCGCCCTGCGCGGAGCTTGGGGCTTGCACTTTTCGCGGCGCTTCACGATAACGGGCCAACGGATTTGACGGGAGTTACGCCATGCGCGCGCGGATCTATCAGCCTGCCCGGAACGCCATGCAATCGGGGTCCGCGAAAACCAGGGTCTGGGTGCTGGAATATGCCCCCGCCGAGGCGCGCGAGATCGACCCCCTGATGGGCTGGACCGGTTCGGGCGATACCCAGGCGCAGGTGCGGCTGAAGTTCGAAAGCCGCGAGGCCGCCGAGGCTTATGCCGAGGCAAACGGCATCGAAGCCACAGTGGCAGAGCCGCACAAGCGCAAGCCGACGATCCGCCCCGGCGGCTATGGCGACAACTTCGCCACCGCGCGCCGCACCGTCTGGACGCATTGACCGCCAGCCGTGTTTGCGCGCTCCACCGCGAAACTGGCTGGCTTTTCGCCCCGCCCCGATCCATCGCGCGGCCCGCGCCTCGCTATCTGCCAGCGGTACCGAAGCAACTTCTTCCCCTTGCCGCGTCTTCATTGCAAAAATACCCCCCGCGGAGCGCGCCGCGCCCGCCCACCCGCGACCCCGTTTCCGCTGAGGCAAGATGATCACCATTTCGCGCGAAAGCCCGCTGGCACCCGACCTTGCCCTGCTGCACGCGCGCCACCGCGACGCCATGCATGCCGACACGCCGCCCGAAAGCATCCACATGCTGCCTGCCGGGGCGCTGGCCGTGCCGGGGATCAGCTTTTTCGTGATGCGCGAGGGTGGCGCGGCGCTGGGCATGGGTGCGCTGAAGCGGATCGACGCCCAGCACGCCGAGATCAAGTCGATGCACATTCTGCACGAGGCGCGGGGGCGGGGGTTGGCGCGGCAGATGCTCGCGCACTTGCTGGCCGAGGCGAAGGCGGCGGGGTTCGCCCGGCTCAGCCTCGAGACCGGGGCGCAGCCGAGTTTTGCCGCCGCGCGGGCGCTTTATGCGCGAGCGGGCTTTGCGGAATGCGGGCCGTTCGAGGGCTATCGCCCCGACCCGATGAGCAGCTTCATGACGCGCGCGCTCTGAGGGGCTTGCGCGCGGCACCCGGCCATAGGAAAAGGTCGGGCGCGGTCCCGTAGCTCAACTGGATAGAGCACCTGACTTCTAATCAGGATGTTGCGGGTTCGAGTCCTGCCGGGATCGCCAGATATTCAGGGGGCAGGATGCGGGTCTTCATCAACGGGTTCGGGCGGATCGGGCGGTCGGTGCTGCGGGCCTGGGCGCTGGCACCGGGGCGCTGGCCGGGGCTGGAGATCTGCGGCATCAACGATATCGCGGCACCCGAGATCTGCGCTTATCTGATGCAATACGACAGTGTTTTCGGGCCGTTTCCGGGCGAAGTGTCGCTGCAGGGCGGGGCGCTGGTGGTGAACGGGTGGGCGTTGCCGCTGTTCCGCGTTGCCGACATATCGGCGCTGGATCTTGCGGGCGTCGATCTGGTGATGGAATGCACCGGGCGCGCGGACAGCACCGCATTCGCCGCTGCCGGGCTTCGTGCCGGGGCGGCGCGGGTGCTGGTGTCGGGGCCATCGGCGGCGGCAGAGGTTACCGTGGTGCTGGGGGCCAACGAGGCGGTGCTTGGCGGCCAGAGGATCATCTCGAACGCCTCCTGCACCACCAATGCGCTGGCACCGCTGGTGCGGCTCTTGGACGAGGGCTGGGGCATCGTTACCGGCTCGATGACGACGGTTCACTGCTATACCGGCAGCCAGCCCACGGTCGATGCGCCGGGCGGCGATTTTGCCCGCAGCCGGGCGGCGGCGCTGAGCATGGTGCCGACCACCACCTCGGCTGAGCGGGGTAGCGTCCCGGGTGGTGGTGTATGATGAGGCCGCGCGCGGAGCCTCCGGCGTAGCGCAGCGCGCGGCCGGGGTTCCGCTGGGCGGCCATCGCCAATCTTCGGTAGAGGTTTGGGTTGCAAGACCTGGACCCTGAACT
>NZ_JAUXPI010000010.1 GCF_030684035.1 Phaeovulum sp.
GTCTGCCCGAAAGCGGGCGCGCCGCCGCGGATGCGGCTCCGAAACCGCAAAATCGATGCCATTTGCCCGAAAAAGGTGCCCCAGCGACGCTCAGACGGCCATCTCGGCGAAGCCGAAGCCGTTAATCAGACGTTCCTTAAAACCACCATCTGGCAAGAATATAACTCTACTCATCAAGGATCTCCAAATTTTGCGTCATCGGTTTGCAGTTCAAATACAGCGACCCCGTCGGTTTCAGCACCCGGTGCAGTTCCACCAGCCGCACCGCCATCATGGCGAGGTAGGCCATCATGTCGTTATCGCCCAGAAAGCTGCGCATCGCCCGCAGCATGGTGCTGGCGGCCGCATTGCCCCCGCGCATCACCTCGCCAAACGCCTCTTCGGCGCTATCGTTCCAGTGCCATGTATCGTCAAACGCCTCAATCTGCGCGGCGCTATCGGTGCCCTGCGGCCCCTTGAAGAGCACATTGTAGCTGGCGTTCGAGTTGAACGGCGGGTCGAGGTAGATCAGATCGACGCTCTCGCTGGCGATGCTGTCGCGCAGCACCTTCAGGTTGTCGCCGTATTAGAGATGGTTGCCCATGCCGCCCCCTTGCCAATGTCGCCACGATAGGCGGCGGCGCGGCGGGCGGCAAGCTTCGGGCGCATTGGGTGATTTCCTTCGTGCCATTCCCGGCCTAAGCTGGCTGAAAACCGGAGGAACCCGATGCGGATTGCGACCTTCAACATCAACGGCATCAAGGCCCGGCTGGAGGCGGTAACCCGCTGGCTGGGGGAAACCACGCCCGAGGTGGCGCTGCTGCAGGAGATCAAGACCGTGGACGAGGGCTTTCCGCGCGAGGCCTTTGAAGACATCGGCTACCGCGTTGAAACGCATGGGCAAAAGGGCTTCAACGGGGTGGCGATTCTCTCGCGGCTGCCGCTGGAGGATGTCACGCGCGGCTTGCCGGGGGACGAAGCCGACGACCAGGCGCGCTGGATCGAGGCGACGGTGATCGGGCTTCGGGCGGTGCGGGTGGCCGCACTTTACGCGCCGAATGGCAACCCGGCACCGGGGCCGAAATATGATTTCAAGCTTGCCTGGCTGGCCCGCGCCCGCGCCCGCGCGGCGCAACTGCTGACCGCCGAGGAGCCGTTCGTGCTCGGCGGCGACTGGAACGTGATCGAGCAGGATGCCGATGCCGCCCGCCCCGAGGCCTGGCGCGAAGATGCGCTCGCCCTGCCCGAAACCCGCGCCGCCTTCCGCCGCCTGCTCAACCTTGGCCTGACCAACGGGCTGCGCGCCCGCCACCCCGAGCCAGGGCTTTACAGCTACTGGGATTTTCAGCGCTGGGCCTGGGAAAAGAACGACGGCATCCTGATCGACCATCTCCTGCTGTCGCCGCAGGCCGCCGACCTGCTGACCGGCGTCGGCATCGACAAGGACCAGCGCGGCCGCGCCAAACCCTCGGATCATGTGCCGGTCTGGGTCGAGCTTGACGCCTGAGCCGGGCCGCAGCACCGCTTCTTCAATGCAAAAATACCCCCTCCGCGGAGCGGCAGCCACGCCCGCAGGTGGCGCGCGGTCAGCCGCCCGCCCCCTCGGTCGCATCATGCCCGTGCACCCAGTCGAAGCGGTTCAGCAATGCGTCGGGGGCAAGGGCAGAAGCCGCGCGCAGCACGGCGTGCGCGATGGTCCGGCGCAGACCGGAGAGGTGGTAATTGCGGGCATTGGCGTTGGCCGCCTCGACAAGGCGCGCACAACGCGGCGCGCGGGCGGCCTTGTAGGCGGCGAAGGCGGCCCCGGTGGTCTCGTGCCGCGCCAGCCGATCGGCCAGCACCCAGGCATCTTCCAGCGCCATCACCGCGCCCTGCGCCAGAAACGGCAGCGTCGGGTGCGCGGCGTCGCCCATGATCGCCGCGTCATGGCCGTGCCAGCGCACCGCCACCGGGTGGCGGAACAGGCCCCAGAGCATCGGCTCCTCGACCGAGGCAAGCCAGCCGCGCACCTTCGGGCAGAATTCCCGGAACGCGGCGCGCAAGGTCATCGGATCGTCGCGCAGGTTCCAGCTTTCCTCGACCCAGCGCCGACGTTCTTCCACCGCCACGATGTTGCGCAGGCCCCGGCCGAGCGGATAGGAGACCAGATGCCGCCCCTGCCCCATGAACACCTGCGCTACCGGGGCGGCGTCCGGCGCGGCGGCGATCACCGCGCGCCAGGCCACCTGATGGGTAAAGAACGGCATCGCCGCGCCGTTCAGCGCCGCGCGCAGCCGCGAATGCAAGCCGTCGGCACCGATCAGCACCTCGGCCTCGATCTCGGCCCCCTGCGCGGTGACAAAGCGCGGCGGATGCGCGCCCAGCAGCACCCGGTCGATTTCCTGCAGGAAGCGGAACTGCACCCCCGCCGCCCGCGCGCCCTCGGCCAAGAGCGCGATCAGCGCACCGCGGTGCACAAAGCGGTATTCGCCGCGCGCCAGCGACATCCGCGCGACCCGGGCGCCACTTGGCCCGTCGATCAGTTCCACCGCCTCGCCGCGCGGGGCCAGCGCCGCAAGCCCCTCGGCCAGGCCGAGGGCGCGCAGCACACGCATGCCGTTGGGCGAAATCTGCAACCCCGCGCCAACTTCGCGAATCGCATCGGATTGTTCGTAAACCGTTACCCTGGCACCGTGCAGCGCCAGCGCACGCGCCGCCGCAAGCCCGGCAATCCCCGCCCCCAGCACCGTCACCTTACGCCCGACCAGCATCGGCCGCTCTCCTGGATCAGCGCCACCGGGCACCCCGGCCGCGCCGGGGTCAGTCGTCGCGGTGGACCCGCTCGCGGCGTTCGTGGCGCTCCTGCGCCTCAAGCGTCAATGTGGCAATCGGGCGCGCGTCAAGCCGCTTCAGACTGATCGGCTCGCCGGTCAGCTCGCAGTAACCGTATTCGCCGTTGTCGATGCGGCGCAGCGCTGCGTCGATCTTGGCCACCAGCTTGCGCTGGCGGTCGCGGGTGCGCAGCTCCAGCGCGCGGTCGGTTTCTTCGCTGGCCCGGTCGGCAAGATCGGGCACGTTGCGCGCCGATTCTGCCAGCCCCTCAAGCGTTCCCGCCGATTGCTCGATCAACTCGGATTTCCACGCCAGCAATTTGCGGCGGAAATATTCGAGCTGGCGCGGGCCCATGAATGGCTCGCTTTCGACCGGATGGTAATCTTCTGGCAAAAACGATTCAGGCTTCATTGCCAGCGCCTCCCGCGCACCAGGCTGTACAATGCTGTCAGGCTTTGTCATCCACCCCTCCTGCTGGGCGCTCCAATACCCGATGCGCGGGGCGATGTCACGCCCCCGTTTGACGCTGCGGACAGCTTGCCTGCCCGGCGCTGCCGGGGTAATCTCGCAGCCGCAGAAAACTCGCAAAGGCGTGAACGCGCATGAAATTCGGCTCGACCGCTAGTTACATCGCGCCGCCGGACCTGAGCATGGCTGTCAATGCCGCGGTAACGCTGCAACGGCCGCTGCTGGTCAAGGGCGAGCCCGGCACCGGCAAGACCGAGCTGGCGCGCGAGGTGGCGGCAAGCCTTGGCCTGCCGCTGATCGAGTGGCACATAAAATCGACCACCAAGGCGGCGCAGGGGCTTTATGAATATGACGCGGTAAGCCGGTTGCGCGACAGCCAGCTTGGCGATGCGCGGGTTTCCGATGTGGCCAACTACATCCGCAAGGGCAAGCTCTGGCAGGCCTTCGAGGCACCCGGAAGGGTGGTGCTGCTGATCGACGAGATCGACAAGGCCGATATCGAGTTCCCCAATGACCTTTTGCAGGAACTCGACCGGATGGAGTTTCACGTTTACGAGACCGGCGAAACGGTGCGCGCGGCGCACCGCCCGGTGGTCATCATCACTTCGAACAACGAAAAGGAATTGCCCGACGCCTTCCTGCGCCGCTGCTTTTTCCACTACATCCGGTTTCCCGACCCCGACACCTTGCGTACGATCGTCGCGGTGCATTTTCCCGGCATCAAGCAAGCGCTGCTGACCACCGCGCTGACGCAATTTTATGAACTGCGCGAAACGCCGGGGCTGAAGAAGAAACCCTCCACCTCGGAGGTGCTTGACTGGTTGAAGCTGCTCATGGCCGAAGACCTCGCGCCCGAGGACCTCGCGCGCGATCCGGCGAGCATGTTGCCGCGCCTGCATGGGGCGCTCTTGAAGAACGAGCAGGACGTGGCGCTGTTCGAGCGCCTCGCCTTTATCGCGCGCGCCCGAAGGTAGGGCGGGGTCCTTTGAGGAGGGGGGGCCGAAGCCGGGGGGGAAGGCGCTGATGCGCCGCCAGCCATTTCGCGCCAGAAGCGCGGCGAATAACGGAGAAAGACATGACCCTTCCGCTTTCCGGCATCACGGTGATCGACCTCACGCATGTGCTTGCAGGGCCCTTTTGTTCGACCCAGTTGCTGGAGCTTGGGGCCAAGGTCATCAAGGTCGAACGGCCCGGCGCGGGCGATGATACCCGCGCCTTCCCGCCCTTCATCGACGGGTTCAGCGCCTATTTCGCCGGCCTCAACCACGGCAAGCAGTCGATCGCGCTCGATCTTTCGGCACCCGGCGACCGCAGCATCTTCGATGCGCTGCTGGAACGCGCTGATGTCGTGCTGGAGAATTTTCGCCCCGGGGTGATGGAAAAGCTCGGCTATGGCTGGGAGGCGCTGCATGCGCGCCACCCGCGGCTGATCTATGGCGCGGTTTCGGGCTTTGGCCACACCGGGCCCGAAGCGGGAAGGCCTGCCTATGACATGGTGGTGCAGGCGCGCGGCGGGGTGATGAGCATCACCGGCGAGCGCGACCGTGAGCCGGTGCGGGTGGGGGCAAGCATTGGCGACATTGTCGCCGGGCTCTACCTCACGCAGGGGGTAATGGCGGCGCTGATCGCGCGCGACAAGACCGGACGCGGGCAAAAGATCGACATTGCCATGCTCGATTCGCAGATCGCGATTCTGGAACATGCGGTTGCCATCACCACCGCTACCGGCACCCCGCCGGGCCGCTCTGGCGCGCGGCACCCGACGATCACGCCGTTTGAAACCTTTCATGCCGAAGACGGGCTGTTCGTGATCGCCGCGGGCAATGATTCGCTGTTCATGAAGCTTTGCACCGCGCTGCGCCTAGGGCCGCTTTACGAAGACCCGCGCTTTGCTACCAACCCGGCGCGCTGCGACAATGCACGGCTTCTGAAGCGGCTGATCGAGGCGATCACCATCGAGAAATCGCGGGCGCACTGGATCAAGGTGCTGGAGGATGCGGGGGTGCCCACCGGGCCGATCCAGAATGTGGCCGAGGCGCTGGCCGACCCGCAGCTTTTGTCGCGCAACATGCTGGTCGATATCGAGCCTGCCCCCGGTCGCCCCGCCTTTCAATGCGCGGGCAACCCGATCAAGATGACCGAACTTCCCGAGCACAAGACCCGCAGCGCGGCACCGCTGCTGGATGGCGACCGCGCGGCGGTGCTGGGCTGGCTCGGGCGCACTGACGCGAAGCGCGGCTGAGACGTCGCGCGTGGCGCTTGCGCGGCGCGGCGCGCGCCCTACAAAGAGGGCAAGCGCCGAAAGGGGAAAACACGATGGCCGGAACCGCGCAGGTGATCTTCACGCCCTCGGGCAGGCGCGGCCGGGTAGAGCTTGGCACCACCGTGCTTGCCGCCGCCCGCGCGCTCGGCGTCGATCTCGATTCGGTCTGCGGCGGGCGCGGCATCTGCTCGAAATGCCAGATCACCCCGGCGTTCGGCGAATTTGCTAAGCACGGCCTGACCTCCACCCCCGGCGCGCTCGCGCCCGCGAATGCCGTTGAAGAGCGCTACGAGAGGCTGCGCGGGCTTGCCCCCGGCCGCCGCCTCGGCTGCCAGGCGCAGATACTGGGCGACGTGGTGATCGACGTGCCGCCGGAAAGCCAGTTGCACCGGCAGGTGATCCGCAAATCCGCCACCGAGCGGGTGATGGCGATGGATCCGGCGACCCGGCTTTACTACCTCGAGGTTGCCGAACCCGACATGCACGAACCCTCGGGCGATTTCCAGCGGCTTGCGGAAGCTCTGGCAAGCCAATGGCAAATCAGTGGTTTGCATGCCGACATTGAAGTGTTGCGTGAAGTTCAGCCGGTGCTGCGCAAGGGCGCATGGAAGGTCACCGCCGCCGTGCACCGCGATGGAACCGGGCCGGTGCGGCTGCTCGGCCTCTGGCCCGGCTACCGCGATGCGCCGCTTTTCGGGCTGGCGATAGACCTTGGTTCGACCACCATCGCCGGGCATCTGGTGGCGCTTGACGATGGCCGGGTGCTGGCCTCTTCGGGGCTGATGAACCCGCAGATCCGCTTTGGCGAAGACCTGATGAGCCGCGTGAGCTACGCGATGATGAACCCCGGCGGGGCCGCCGAAATGACCGTGGCGGTGCGCGAGGCGCTCGCGGCGCTGGCCGAAACCCTTGCCGCCGAGGCGGGCCTGCACGCCACCGACATCGTCGAGGCGGTGATTGTCGGCAACCCGGTGATGCAGCATCTGCTCTTGGGCATCGACCCGGTGGAACTCGGGCAGGCCCCCTTCGCGCTCGCCTCGTCGGAGGCGCAGAACCTTGCCGCCGCGCAGCTTGGGCTTGGCACCATCGCCGCTGCCGCCCGGGTCTATATCTTGCCGCTGATCGCCGGACATGTCGGGGCAGACTGCGCGGCGGTGGCGCTTGCCGAGGCTCCCGAGGCGCGCGACGCGCTGTCGCTCATTGTCGATGTCGGCACCAATGCCGAGATCCTGCTGGGCAATTCCAGCCGCGTGCTCGCCTGTTCCTCGCCTACCGGCCCGGCCTTTGAAGGCGCGCAGATCTCCTCCGGCCAGCGCGCCGCCCCCGGCGCGATCGAGCGGCTGGAGATTGATCCCGTCAGCAAGGACCCGCGTTTCAAGGTGATCGGCTGCGATCTGTGGTCTAGCGAGCCGGGCTTTGCCGAGGCGACCGCTGCCAGCGGCATAACCGGCATCTGCGGCTCGGGGATCATCGAGGCGGTTGCGGAAATGCGCATGACGGGGCTCGTGGATGCCTCGGGGCTGATCGGCAGCGCCGAGCAGACCGGCAGCCGCCGCTGCAAACCCACCGGGCGCACCCATGCCTACCTTGTGCATGATGGCAGCGCGACCGGTGGCCCGCGCATTTTCGTGACGCAAGGCGATATCCGCGCGATTCAGCTTGCCAAATCCGCGCTTTACGCCGGCGCGCGGCTGTTGATGGACGAGATCGGCGTGGACAGGGTGGACCGGGTGGTGCTGGCCGGGGCCTTTGGCGCGCATATCAGCCCCAGACATGCGCTGGTGCTGGGGATGATCCCGGATGCGCCGCTTGACCACATCACCTCGGCGGGCAATGCCGCAGGCACCGGCGCGCGGATGGCACTTTGCTCGGTGGCGGCAAGGCGCGCAATCGAGGCGCAGGTGAAGCGCATCATCAAGGTCGAAACCGCGATCGAGCCGCGCTTTCAGGAACATTTCGTTGCCGCCAACGCGATTCCGCATGCCACGGCACCGTTCCCGGAACTGGCAAAGATCGTCACCCTGCCCAACCCCTCGTTCAACGCCGCCAGCGCCGACCCCAACCGCCGCCGCCGCCGTTGAACCCGATCGCGCGCGGCCGGGGGCACCGCCCGCGGACCCCCGGGGTATTTTCACGAAGAAGAAGCCGGTAAATCGCGGCCTGCGTCTTCAATGCCCAAATACCCTCGGGGGGTGCGGGGGGCAGAAGGCCCCCCGTTGCCCGTGCCCGCCGCCTGTGGCAAAAGCCGCAAAACCCCGGAGCGCCGATGACCCGCTGGCTTTTCCTGCCCTGCTCGACCCGGCCCGATGGCAACACGTTGGCCCTCGCGCGGGCCGCCGCCGCGCATCTGCCCGCAGGCGCGCAGGCACACTGGTTCGACCTTGCCACGCCGCCGCTGCCGCGCTTTGCCGATTTGCGCGCGCGAGGTGGCCATGTTGCACCAAAGGGGCGGCTGGCCGAGCTTGCCGCAGCCACTCTGGCGGCCGATGAGCTGGTGATCGTCTCGCCGGTCTATTGGTACGGGCTTGCCGGGCCGGGGCACGAGATGCTCGACCATTGGTCGGGGTGGCTCGAGGTGCCGGGCATGGAGTTCGCGGGCCGGATGCGGGGCAAGCGGCTTTGGCTGGTCACGGTGCGCGCCGACCCGGCGCAGGGGTCGCAAGCGCCGCTTGAAGACGCGATGCGCCGCAGCGCGCGCTGGATGGGCCTGCGCTTTGGCGGCGCGCTGCACGGGGTTGGCGACGCCCCCGGCGAGGTGCTGGCCGACGCCGAGGCAATGGCGCGCGCCAGGGTCTTTTTCACCACCCCCGAAGCGTGACCGGCTTGACGCGCCGCGCAGGCTGGCATACCTCAGGCCCGTCGCGGGTGTAGCTCAATGGCAGAGCAGAAGCTTCCCAAGCTTACGACGAGGGTTCGATTCCCTTCACCCGCTCCAGCTCTCGCCGCGCAACCCTGATCGCAAGCACTGGCCCTTCGGCACGGGTTTCGCTATCAGCGGGGAAACAAGCGGAGTTTCCCCATGTCCACCATCACCCGGATCGAATGCGGCAAGCGGATGAGCGAAGCGGTCATCCATAATGGCACCATCTACCTTGCCGGGCAGGTCGGCACCCCCGGCGATGGCGTCACCGACCAGATGCGCACGATACTGGCCAATATCGACAGGTTGCTGGCGGCGGCGGGGTCTGACAAGACCCGGATCCTGAGCGCCCAGATCTGGCTGGCCGATATTGCCGATTTCGCCGCGATGAATGCGGTCTGGGATACTTGGGTGCCTGCGGGCAACTGCCCGGCGCGCGCCACCGGCGAATCACGGCTTGCCGCCCCCGGCTACCGGGTCGAGATCATCGTGGTCGCGGCGCAGGCCTGAGCGGCGGCACCGAAGGGGTCAACGCTCAGCCCGCCGCCGCCTCGGCGGCGAGGGCGCGAATGCGTGCCACCATGGCGCGCAGCCCGTTCGAGCGCTGGCCGGAAAGGTGCCCTTCAAGCCCCAGCCGCGCCAGTTCGGCCGCCGCATCGACGCGACCGACCTCGGCCAGGCTCAGGCCCGCGTAAAGCGCGTGCAAAAGCGCGATCAGGCCGCTGACGATCAGCGCGTCGCTTTCGCCCTGAAAATCGAAGCGGGCTTCGGGGCCGTGGCCGGTAATGCGCGGCAGGAACCAGACCTGGCTGGCGCAGCCTTCCACCTTGATCGCGGGCACGCGCAGCGCCGGGTCAAGCGGCGGCATCGCGCGGCCAAGCTCGATCAGGTGGCGGTAGCGGTCTTCCCAGTCTTCCAGAAAGTCGAAGGTCTCGGCGATTTCCTCGAATGCGGCGCTGGCCATGGCTTTCTCCGTTGGCTTCATCCCGACCTAGCCCCGGCCCACGCCAAGGTCCAGTAGCGGCCTTTTCAAACGGCGCGGTTTCGGCTACCCAAAGGCAGGGGCCGCGCGCGGCGCGCCGACTGATGCCGGGGGACCAGATGAAATCGCCACTCGTCGCCGTTCTGACGCTTTCGCTGGTACTTGCCGGGTGCAGCGGCATTCGCGACAGCCGGATCAATCCATTCAACTGGTTCGGCAAGTCGCGCCAGGCCGAAGCGATCACGCTGGTGCCCGTGGGCGGCTATGGAACCTCGGCCAGCGACCGCAGGGTGCTGGTCGATCAGGTCACCCGACTTGAAATTCGCCGCACCCCGGAAGGTGCGATCGTTTCGGCGGCGGGTCTGCCGCCGACGCAGGGCTGGTGGGATGCGGAGCTGGTGGCGGAAAACCACGGCCTGCCGGTCGGCGGCACGGTAACCTACCGCTTTCTTGTGGGCGAGCCGGTGCCGGGCACCGCGGTTGCGTCCCGGGTGCTGACGGCGGAATCGCGCGAGGTTACCGCAGGCGCGTTCCTTTCCAACATCGCGTTGCAGGACGTGCGCCGGATCGTCGTCACCGGGGCTGGCAATTCGCGCAGCGTCAACCGCTGAGCGCGGCGCGGCGGAAATCAGCGCGTCTTCAGACCGACACCACCCGCACCGAATTGCCGCGCGCCGAAAGCGCGATTTCGCCGCGCGCAAGGCGCAGCGCATCTTCGCCAAAGACTTCGCGCCGCCAGCCCTGCATCACCGCGCCGTCAAGCCTGCCCGCAGCAATGGCATCGAGATCGGCCGAGGTGGCGATCAGCTTCGGAGCGACCCCGGCGGCCTCGGACTTGGCCTTCAGCAGCACCCGCAGCAGGTCGGCCAGCGCGGTTGACACCTGCACCTGTTCGCGCCCGTCTTCGAGCTTGGGAAAATCTTCGGGCCTGGTCTCCAGCCCCGCCTTGACCGCCGCCAGAATCCCCTCGGCGATCTCGCCGCGCCGCGCCTCGCGCAGCAAAAGCCGCGAGGCACCAAGCTCTTCAAGGTTGGTGGGCCGTGTTGACGCCAGTTCCAGCAGCACATCGTCCTTGAACACCCGGCTGCGGGGAATGTTGCGCGCCTGGGCATGGGCTTCGCGGAATTGCGCCAGTTCGCGCACGATCGCCATGAAACGCCCCGAGGTGGTGCGGGTCTTCACCCGGCTCCAGGCTTCATGCGGGCGGGTGATGTAGGTTTCCGGGTTGAGCAGGATCGCCTCCTCCTCTTCCACCCAGGCTTCGCGCCCGGTCTTTTTCAACTCGGCCGCCAGAAATTCGTAGATCTGGCGCAGATGGGTGACATCTGCCTGCGCATAGGTCAGTTGTGCCTCGCTCAGCGGGCGGCGCGTCCAGTCGGTGAAGCGCGAGGTCTTGTCGAGGCTTTGCCGCGCGATCTTCTTGACCAGCGTCTCGTAGCCGACCTGTTCGCCAAAACCGCAGACCATGGCGGCAATCTGGGTGTCGAACAGCGGTTTCGGAAATACCCCCGCTTCGACAAAGAAGATCTCCAGATCCTGGCGCGCGGCGTGGAACACCTTGACCGTGGCCTCGTGGCGAAAGAGGTCATAGAGCGGCTCTAGCGAGAGGCCCTCGGCCAGGGGATCGACCATCACCGCCGGGCCGTCCTTGCCGGGCAGCGCCATCTGCACCAGGCAGAGCTTTGACCAGTAGGTGCGTTCGCGCAGAAACTCGGTATCAACGGTGACATAGGGCGCGGTTTTCGCCGCATCGCAAAATCGGGCCAGCGCGTCGGTTGTGGTAATGCAGGGCATTGGAAGCTTTCGAAGGCGCGGGGGCATCCCGCATTTTCTTCCTTTATGCGGTTGCCCCGCGTTTGAAAACCCCGCCACCGCCTGCCGGACGGGCAAATTGGCACCTGCCCTGCCTTCGCCCCTCGCCGCCGCCTGCGAGAGACGCTATGGCTGGGCAAAATGCCCCGAAAGCCAGCCCGATGCGCCCTGCCCTTGCCCGTTTCCTGCTACCCGGCCCGGTGGTGGCGCTTGGGGTGACGCAGATCGTCGGCTATGGCACGCTTTATTATGCCTTTGGCGTGTTGGTGCCCGCCATATCACGCGATCTTGGCATGTCGCAGGGGCTGCTTTTCGGCGGCTTTTCGGCGGCATTGCTGGCGGGCGGGCTGGTGGCGCTGCCGGTGGGGCGGCGGATCGACAGGCTCGGGGCGCGGCGGGTGATGGCGGCAGGCTCGGTCGCCGCGGCGGTGGCGCTTGGCGCGATGGCGCTGGCGGTTGGCCCGGCAACCCTGATCGCGGCCCTTGTGGCCACGCAACTCGCCTCGGCGCTGGTGCTTTATGACGCGGCCTTCGCGGCGTTGGCGCAGGGGCTTGGCAGCGCCCGGGCGCGGCGCGCGATTACCCAGATGACCCTGTTCGGCGGCTTTGCCTCAACCCTGTTCTGGCCTTTGACCGAGGCGATGGCGGGGGCGATTGGCTGGCGCGCGACACTTGGCTGTTACGCGCTTGTGCATCTGCTCTTGTGCCTGCCGCTGCATCTGCGGCTGCGCGCCAGCCCGGACCCCGAGGCGATGCCCGCCGCGCGCCTGCCGGCACGGGTCTGGACGCCGCTGCCCGCCGCAAGCCAAGCGCGCGCGCTTGGCTGGCTGACGCTGTCGCTCAGCACCGTGGGCTTCGTGTTCGCCGCGCTGACCGCGCAATGGGTGACCGCGCTTGGCGCGCTCGGGGTGGCAAGCGGTGCCGCCGTGGCCGCCGGGGCGCTGATGGGGCCGGCGCAGGTGGGGGTTCGGCTGCTGGAAATGCTGTTTGGCCAGCGCCTGCACCCCTTGGGCACCGCGATGATCTCCTCGCTCATGCTTGTCGCGGCACTGGCGCTCTTGTTGCTCGGCGGCAGCGGGCCGTTGACGGTGGCGCTTTTTGCCGCCGTGTTCGGGCTGGCGCAGGGGCTGAGCTCGCTGGTGCGTGGCGCGGCGGTGCTGGCGCTTTTCGGACCCGACGGCTTTGCCGCGCGGCTGGGGATGATCGCGATTTTCCGGATGACCAGCGGTGCGCTGGCCCCGGTGGCGCTGGCCTTCGCGCTGACGCTCTGGCGCGCGGAAATGGCGATGTTCGCGGCGCTGGCGCTGGCCGCTATCTCGGCCCTGGCGCTGATGATGGTGCCTAGAGCCTGAGCACGCCACGCTCGCCCGCGGCAAAGCGGCGCAACACCGCCGGGTAAAGCCGGTGCTCGGCCACCAGCACCCTTGCGGCGAGCGCCTCGGCGGTATCGCCTGGCAACACCGGCACCAGCGCCTGCCCCAGAATCGGCCCTGCGTCGAGTTCTGGGGTCACCTCGTGCACGGTGCAGCCCGCCTCGCTGTCGCCAGCGGCCAGCGCCCGGGCATGGGTGTGCAGGCCGGGGTATTTGGGCAGAAGCGAAGGGTGGATGTTCAGCATCCGGCCACGGAACCGCGCCACGAATTCCGGCGTCAGCACCCGCATGAAGCCCGCAAGGCAGATTATGTCGGGGGCCATGGCGAGGATCGGGCGCAGCAGTTCCGCCTCGAACGCGGCACGGTCGCCCTTGAAGCGGCGATGGTCCACCGCCGCGGTGGCTACCCCCAGCGCCGCCGCCCGCGCCAGCCCGGCAGCTGCCGGATCGTTTGCCACCACCAGCACCGGCCGCGCCGGGTGATCGCCCGCCATGCTCTCGACCAGTTTGAGCATGTTCGACCCACCGCCCGAGATGAGTATTGCGACCCGCTTCACAAGAGCTGGCCCCGATAGGCAACCCCCTGCCCCGGAACCACGCGGCCAAGTTCCACCACCGTCTGGCCCTCGGCTTCCAGCACCGCGCGGATCGCTGCGGCACGCGCCTTCGCCACAACCGCGATCATGCCGATGCCGCAGTTGAAGGTTTTCAGCAATTCCGGCTCGGTCATTGCTGCGGTTTCGGCCAGCCAGCGGAACACCGGCGGCAAAGTCCATGCGCCAAGGTCGATCTCGACACCCAGCCCCTCGGGCAGCACCCGTGGCGGGTTCTCGGTCAGCCCGCCGCCGGTGATATGGGCAAGGCCATGCACACCGCCGGCGCGGATTGCAGCGAGGGCGGGGCGCACATAAAGCCGGGTCGGCACCAGAAGCGCCTCGCCCAGGGTGCCGGAACCGAACGGCGCAGCATCGCCCCAGCCGAGGCCGGAAAGCGCCACTACCTTGCGCACGAAGCTGAAGCCGTTCGAATGCACCCCCGACGCGGCGAGGCCCAAGAGCACGTCGCCCGCCTGCACCGACTTTGGCAGATCGCCGCCGCGTTCCATCGCGCCCACGGCAAAACCGGCAAGGTCGAAATCGCCGCCATGATACATCCCCGGCATTTCCGCGGTTTCGCCGCCCACCAGCGCGCAGCCGCTTTCCGCGCAGCCCGCCGCGATGCCCTCGATGATCGCGCCCGCCTGCGCCACATCCAGCTTTCCGGTGGCGAAATAGTCGAGAAAGAACAGCGGTTCCGCGCCCTGACAGACGAGGTCGTTCACGCACATGGCAACAAGGTCGATGCCGATCGTGCCGACCTTGCCGGTATCGATGGCGATCCGGAGCTTGGTGCCCACGCCATCGGTTGCCGCCACCAGAATCGGGTCGGTATAGCCTGCGGCCCGCAGATCGAAGAGCGCGCCAAAACCGCCAAGGCCACCCATCGTGCCCGCGCGCAGCGTGCGCCTGGCGGCAGGCTTGATCCGCTCGACCAGAGCGTTGCCCGCATCGATATCGACCCCCGCATCGGCATAGGTCAAACCGCGTTTCGTCATCATCGCCCCCCGAAGATCGGCACCCGGCCTTCCGATAGCCGATTGCGCGCGCCCTCACAACGCCCGCCGCGGCGATTGCCCGGGTTTTCCCGCGCAGGTGCCTGCCCGCCACCGGGGGCTTTCGCTTGACGCTTCCGGCGGGTCTGCTATCCAACCCCCACCCGCGCCGCATTGTCGGCCCCGGCGGGCCTGTAGCTCAATGGTCAGAGCAGGGCGCTCATAACGCCTTGGTTGGGGGTTCGAGTCCCTCCGGGCCTACCATCCACCCTGTTTATGCGTTATTTTGCTGCGTGTTAGAGGGGAAGTGTCCCATCCGCGGAATGGCTCTGGGACACCGTAAGCGCGACGTCGCTGCCCTATGCGGCGAGGCTTGACGGCTGATTGAAGCGCCAGGGCATCAGGTCCTCGATGCCGCTTTGCGGGTGGCCCTCCAAGATGGCACGGAGTGTGGCGGCGATGTAGTCGACCGGGTTCACG
>NZ_JAUXPI010000033.1 GCF_030684035.1 Phaeovulum sp.
CATAGCCGGTCTCCTCTTTGGTGTGGTTCGCAAAACCACCATAGAGACCCGAGCCCCGGTTATGGCCGCCTGCTGCGCAATTTTGGAGGCTGCGCAGGCGGCCATAACCTTCAACGGCACTTCATCCCCGACATGCTATGGAACGGAACTGACCTCGAACGCGATCCTGAAGTGGTGCGCGGAGAACCGAATTGAGTGGCATTACATCGCGCCCGGAAAGCCCATGCAAAACGGCTTCGTGGAAAGTTTCAACGGCAGGATGCGGGATGAGTTTCTGAACGAGACGCTGTTCCACAACATCGCCCATGCCCGAGATCTGATCGCGGCCTGGACCACCGACTACAACACGCAACGCCCGCATTCGGCACTGGGCTATCAAACCCCCGCCGGGTTCGCGCTGCACCTGACCACCGCAATCGCCCGTCCCGCTGCGCAACTTGAAAGCTCCGCGCGCCGGGCGATTGCTCAACCCGCGCCGACAGGCGTAAATGACCACAGGGCTCCGGTCGTGGCTGGATGAAAGATCAGGGGCAGGTCATCCTGACCTCAGGGCGATCGGATGTCGCGGTGCAGGTAGGCGATTGTAACCCGCTGATCCGCGATCTAGCTCCAACGCTCAAGTCCAGAAACATCCGTGGCGTGGCTTTCCTCGATCCATATGGCGCGCATCTTGAGTGGGCGACACTCGAGGCACTCGCCGCGACCGGCACGATGGAAGTGGTGGTGAATTTCCCAGTGGCGATGGCAATAAACCGCCTCATGATCAAGTCAGGCGACGTGCCCGAACGGTGGAGCGACCAACTCGACAGGTGCTTCGGGACTGATGAGTGGCGTGCTATCGCTTATCGGCGTGACGTCGATCTCTTTGGCAACGACATTACGGTCAAAAACGGAGGCGCGGCCGAGCGGCTGCTCGCACTCTATGTTGAGCGCCTTGGTCGATTGTTCCCTTTCGTGGCAACCCCTCGGCTAATTCGGAACACCAGAAACGCGCCGCTTTACTATCTGCTTTGGGCAGGGCCGAACGGGCTCGGCCGCAAGGGCGCGGACCATATTCTCAAGCAAGGAGAGCGGGTGGCTCGGAAACGCTAGTCCGCGCGGATCGGGTGCCGAGGGATGCTAATGGAGCGCCTCAGTCGATGTGTACGGCCTGGCGAATCGTTGCGGGCACGGCATCTAAACTACTCCTTCACGCGGCCCTTGAAGCCCCCGTTCAACCGCCGTTCAGTTACCCCCACAACCGCCCATTTCCCAAAACCCCTCTGCTGCAACTTCTGATGTCAAACCCTGCCAATTCTGATGTCACGCTACAACAGCCACAGCCACACCGGTAGCGTCGGCACCTATTTCGCTTTACATGGCGCGCGATTCTGCCACCATATGTTGCGTGAGTTTGGCGTTGAACCGCCGCGCTTGGTGTTTTGGCCGATTGGTGGCGGGGTTTGGTGTGCGACCATCAGGCAGGAGTGGACATGGCCTATCTTGAAGACCATCTGCAGGGCGGCGAGTTGCACCCGATCGACGTGGTCGAGGCGCTTGCCACCGAGCACGCCTGGGATTTCGACCGCCTGACCGAAGACCAGATTGCGATGCAGGTCGAAGGCCAGTGGCGCTCTTACGCGCTCACGCTTTCCTGGTCGGCGCAAGACGAGGTGCTGCGGCTGATCGTGACATTCGAGATGGACCCGCCGTCCGAGCGCCTCGACGCGCTGCATGACCTCTTGAACCGGGTCAACGATCAGGTCTGGACCGGCGCTTTCACCTATTGGCGCGATCAGCGGCTGATGGTCTGGCGCTATGGCCTGGTGCTCAGCGGCGGGCAGGTTGCGGGGCCGGAACAGATCGACCACATGATCGGCACCGCGATTCTGGCGGCGGAGCGGTTTTACCCGGCGTTTCAGCTTGCCTGCTGGGGCGACGAGTCACCCGCGGCGGCCATGCAGGTTGCCATTGCCGAGGCCTACGGGCGCGCATAGTCTGCCCCGGGCAAAGGGGGAATGCATGGATTTTTCGGCAATTTCGGCGCGCGGGCTGGTGCTTCTGGGCTGCGGCAAGATGGGTTCGGCAATGCTCGCGGGTTGGCTTGCGCGGGGCCTGCCCGCAACGGCGGTCTGGGTGCTGGACCCGCAGCCTTCGGACTGGGTCAAGGCGCAAGGCGTGCATCTGAACGCGCCGCTGCCTGCGCGCCCGGCCGTGGTTCTGGTGGCGGTCAAGCCGCAGATGATGGGTGCCGCGCTGCCGACACTGAAGGCGATGGGCGGCGGCGACACGCTTTTTGTGACCATCGCGGCGGGCACCACGATTGCCACCTATGAAGCGGTGCTCGGGGCCGCAACGCCGCTGGTGCGGGCAATGCCGAACACCCCCGCGGCGATCGGCAAGGGCATTACCGCGCTTTGCGGCAACGCCGCCGCGACGCCCGCAGACCTTGCCACCGCCGAAGGCCTGCTGGCGGTGATCGGCAAGGTCGAGCGGCTTGCGGGTGAACACCAGATGGATGCGGTCACCGCGCTTTCCGGATCCGGCCCCGGCTATGTGTTCCATCTGATCGAGGCGATGGCCGCCGCCGGTGCCGCCGAGGGCCTGCCCGCCGATCTTTCCATGCGGCTTGCCATTGCCACGGTGGCGGGGGCGGGGGCGCTGGCCGAGGTCGCGGCGGAAAGCCCGGCGCAATTGCGCCGCAACGTGACCTCGCCCGCCGGCACCACCGAAGCCGGGCTCAAGGTGCTGATGGATCCCGAAAAGGGCTTTCCCGATCTCATGCGCCGCGCCGTGGCCGCCGCCGCCGCGCGCGGGCGGGAGCTTGGCAAGTGACGATCAGCTTTGATGATTTCCTGGCGGTCGATGTCCGCGTTGGTCGCATCACCCGCGCCGAACCCTTCCCCGAGGCGCGCAAACCGGCACTGAAGCTCTGGGTCGATTTCGGCCCCGAGATTGGCGAAAAGCGCTCCTCCGCGCAAATCACCGTGCACTACCGGCCCGAAGAGCTGATCGGGCGGCAGGTGCTGGCGGTGGTCAACTTTCCGCCCCGCCAGATCGGCAAGGTGCTGAGCGAGGTGCTGGTGCTCGGCGTGCCCGACGCGGCGGGCGAGGTGGTGCTGATCGGGCCGGGGCACGAGGTGCCTTTGGGCGGGCGGCTTTTCTGATGCGGGTGCTGGTGTCGCGGCGGCTTACCGCCAGGGTCGAGGCGGCGCTTGCCGCTTTCGATACGCGCTACCGCGACAGCGAGGCCCCGATGACGCTGGCCGAGTGCCGCGCCGCGCTGGCCGGGCATGATGCGGTGGTGCCGACGCTGGGCGACGGCTTCAGCGCCGAAGCCTTCACCGGCCCGGTCCGGGCGCGGCTTCTGGCCAATTTCGGCGTCGGCTACAATCACATCGACGTCGCCGCCGCCAGCGCCGCAGGCGTGGCGGTGACCAACACCCCCGGTGCTGTCACCGATGCCACCGCCGATATCGCCATGCTGCTGCTCCTGATGAGCGCGCGCCGCGCCGGTGCGGGCGAGAGGCTGCTGCGCTCCGGGCGCTGGCGGGGCTGGCAGCCAACGCAGCTTCTCGGCCAGCACGTCAGCGGCAAGAGCCTCGGGCTGGTCGGCATGGGCCGGATCGGCCGCGCGGTGGCGCGCCGCGCGCATTTCGGCTTTGGCATGCAGGTGCGGTTCTTCAACCGCTCGGCGCTGCCAGACCCCGGCCTGCCCGCGCGGCAGGTGGCAACGCTGCACGAGGCGATGGCGGCGGATTTCGTCGTGGTGGCCGTGCCGGGCGGCGCGGCGACGCGGCATCTGATTGATGCGGCGGCGCTGGCGGCAATGCCCCGGCACGGCCACCTCGTCAACATCGCGCGCGGCGATGTGGTGGACGAGGCGGCGCTGATCGCGGCGCTCGAGGCGGGGCAGATCGCCGGGGCCGGGCTTGACGTTTACGCGCGTGAACCGCTGGTGCCCGCGCGTCTGCTGGCGCTTGAAAATGCCACCCTGCTGCCGCATCTCGGCACCGCCGCCGAAGAAGTGCGCGACGCAATGGGGATGATGGTGGTAGCCAATCTCGCCGCCCTTGCCAGCGGCGCGCCGCTGCCGAACCCCGTCTGACATGCCACCGGGGCTTGACCTTCCACCCCGCAAGGGGTGATCTGGAAGCAATCGAGCAAGGGGCGCGCCATGTATCAGCCAGCGATAACCGGAACCGGGGTTTTCGTTCCCCCCGAGGTCATCACCAACGAGGAACTGGTCGAAAGCTACAACTGGCACGCCGACTGGTTCAACGCCGAACACGCCGCCGAGATCGCCGCAGGCAAGGTCGAGGCCAAGGAACATTCCTCGGCGGAGTTCATCTTCAAGGCCTCGGGCATCCTGCAGCGCCATGTGCTGACCCGCGACGGGCTGATGGACCCCGAAAGGATGTATCCGCATTTCCGCCAGCGCAGCGACGACGAACCCTGCCTGATGGCCGAAATGGCGCTCAAGGCGGCGGCAGAGGCGCTTGCCAAGGCGGGTGTCGCCGCCACCGAGATCGACCTGGTGATCTGCGCCGCCTCGAACATGGAGCGCGCCTATCCGGCGGTGTCGATCGAGATCCAGAAACTGCTGGGTGCCAAGGGCTTCGCCTTCGACATGATGGTGGGCTGTTCCTCGGCCACCGTCGCGGTGCAGGCGGCATCCGACATGATCCGAAATGGCAGCGTGCGCAAGGCGTTGATCGTCAGCCCGGAAATCACCACCGGCCATATCGAATGGCGCGACCGCGATTGCCATTTCATCTTCGGTGATGCCTGCACGGCGGTGGTTCTGGAACGCGCCGAGGCGGCGCAAGGGCCGCTTTTCCTGATCCGTTCCTGCCGCTGCGCCACCGAGTTTTCCAACAACATCCGCAACAACAACGGCTTTTTGCGCCGCAATCGCCCCGACGGCATGGCCGACCGCCGCGACATGCAATTCGTGCAGGAGGGGCGGCGGGTGTTCAAGGAGGTGGTGCCGCTGGTCTCGGCGCATATCCTCGGCCATCTGCACGACGAAGGTCTGGAAGCGGCGGCGCTGTCGCGGCTCTGGCTGCATCAGGCCAACAAGGCGATGAACGACATGATCGGCCGCCGCGTGCTTGGCCGCGACCCGCGCCCCGGCGAAACGCCGAACCTGCTGCAAGAATATGCCAACACCTCTTCGGCGGGGGCGATCCTTGCCTTCGACATGTCATCCGACGGGATGGAGCCGGGCGATCTGGGCCTGATCTGTTCCTATGGCGCCGGCTATTCGGTGGGCTCGGTTCTGCTCGAACGCGCCTGACCCCGGTCGGCGGCGTCTGGCAGCGCCCCCGGCGCTCAGGCGTCGCCCACCGCTTCGCGCCAATGGCGGCGACACAGTGACACATAGGTTTCGTTGCCGCCGATCTGCACCTGGTCGCCGTCGCGCAATGCGCGCCCGTCGGCACCCTTGCGCACCACCATCGTCGCCTTCTTGCCGCAGTGGCAGATGGTGCGCACTTCGCGCATTTCATCGGCAAGCGCCAAGAGCGCCGCCGATCCGGGGAAGAGCTCGCCGCGAAAATCGACCCGCAGGCCATAGGCCATGACCGGCACCTTCAGGTCATCGACCGCGCGCGCCAGTTGCCAGACCTGTTCGCGGCTCAGAAACTGCGCCTCGTCGAGGAACACGCAAGCGCAAGGCCCCGCCGCCAGCCGCGCGGCAATTTTAGCGTAAAGATCGCTTTCGCCATCAAAGATGTCGGCTGGCGAGCCTATGCCGATGCGGCTGGCTATGCGCGCCTGCCCCGCGCGGTGGTCAAGCCGCGCGGTCAGCAGGTAGGTCTGCATCCCGCCTTCGTGGTAGTTGTAGGCGGCCTGCAACAGCATCGTGCTTTTGCCGGCATTCATCGTCGAATAGTGGAAATAGAGCTTGGCCATATACCTGCCATAGCGCGGCGCAAGGGCCGCAGGCAAGCCCCCGGGGGGCGTTGCCGCAAGCCCGCCATGCCGCTGCCGTTTGACCGGCCCCACCGCCCCCGCAGCGGCAGGAGCATGGCGGGCCCAACCTGCCAGGCTCCGGGTCACGCCTGTTACGCGCACACGCTCCGGCTTGCCGGAACACCGGATGAGTGGCATAGCCTGAAAGCAGGATGAATGGGAAAGCACAGCGGTTTTTCCCCGCCCGGCGGGGGCAGTCAGCGGAGGGTTGCGGTGAAGGATACGGTTTCGGGATATCTGAGAAAGCACTGTGAAGCCCTGGTCAAGGATGTGGGCACCGAGGCGGCGGCGGCGGCCACCGGCAAGTCGAAGGCGACGCTCGGGCGGTACTACTCGGCCGATCCCGAGCATGCCGACCGCTTCATGCCGGTCGATGTGGTGGCGCGGCTTGAGGCGGTGGCAAAGTTTCCGCATGTGACCAGCGCGCTCGCCGATCTGCGCGGCATCACGCTTGCCTATGACGGTTCGCGGATGAACCGCAGGCAGGGCAATGTCAACGCCGATGTGGTGGCGCTCAGCCAGCGTTTTGCGATGCTGATGGCCGAGTATAATCAGGCGATTGCCGATGGCACCATCACCATCAACGAAACCAAGCGGCTGCTTTCGGAAACGCAGGCGATCCAGCAGGTGTTGCTCGACATGAAGCTGCATCTCGAACACGGCCACGCCTGAACGCGGCAGCAAGCAAAGGGGCGGCCTTGCGGGCCGCCCCTTGTTCGCTTCACGCGGCCTGATCGCGTTTCGGGCGGCGCGAGGGCCGCCGGGCAGGGCGCGCATTGCCGCCTTCGGACGCCGGCTTGCCCGCGGGCTTGGCGTATTTGACCACGGGTTTCGGTCCCTTGAAGGCGGGCTTGCCGCTTTTCGGCGCAAAACTCCGCGCTGCCGGTTTGCCGCCAGAGCCGTTGCGCCCACCACCCGCGCGGCCCGGCGAAGGTTCGGGAATGCCCATCGGCACCACGCCGCCAATCACCGGGATCGCCTTCTTGATGGTCTTTTCGATACCGCGCAGATCGCCCACCTCGCCCGGCGCGCAAAACGCCACCGCCCGGCCGGTGCGCCCGGCGCGTGCGGTGCGGCCGATCCGGTGCACATAGTTTTCCGCCACGTTCGGCAGTTCGTAATTGTAGACGTGCCGCACCTCGGGAATATCCAGGCCCCGCGCCGCAACATCGGTTGCGACCAGCACCTGCACTTCGCCCGAACGGAACGAGGCCAGGGCGCGTTCGCGCTGGCCCTGGCTCTTGTTGCCGTGGATCGAGCCGACCGAGAAGCCCCAGGTGGTCAGCAGTTTCGACAGCTTTTCCGAGCCGTGCTTGGTGCGGCCAAAGACCAGCGCCAGTTCGCCCGGATGCTTGGCGAGGTATTCGGCCAGAAGTGCCGCCTTGTCGCCCTGATTGACGAAATGCACGCCCTGGTCGATCTTTTCGACCGGCTGGCCTGGGGGGGCGACCTGCACCCGCACCGGATCGCGCAGATAGCTCGCGGCCAGTTCCTCCATCAGCTTCGGCATCGTCGCCGAAAACAGCATGGTCTGGCGTTCCGCAGGCAGCAGCCCGGCAATCCGGCGCAGCGCATGGATAAAGCCGATGTCAAGCATCTGGTCGGCCTCGTCGAGCACCAGATAGCGGGTTTCCGAAAGCGTCAGCGCGCGCCGGTCGAGAAGGTCCAGAAGCCGCCCCGGCGTGGCGATCAGCACATCGACGCCACGCGCCAGACGCTCGGATTGCACATAAAGCGAGGCCCCGCCGACCACCCGGAACACCCGGATCGGCGAGCCCTGGGCGTAGGCCGTCAGGTTTTCGGCGATCTGCGTTGCCAGTTCGCGGGTCGGGGCAAGGATCAGCGCGCGCACGGTTTTGGGGGCCGGGCGGCGGTTCTGTTCGATCAGCCGGGTGATGATCGGCAGGCCAAAGGCCGCGGTCTTGCCGGTGCCGGTCTGTGCCAGCCCCAGAAGATCGCGCCCGGCCACCACGGCGGGAATGCCCTGCGCCTGAATCGGCGTGGGCTTCAGCAGGCCAAGGGCCGCGAGGTTGCCGGTAACGAGGCTTGAAAGCCCCATATTCTCAAAGTTTTCCAACAGGTTTCTTTCAGGATGCGCGAGGCCTGGCCACGCGCGAAAAAGGTTTCGCCCCCGCTTGGTGCGAGGGCATTCGGGGCGGGGCGCAGGCCACTGGCCTGCCGGACCCCCGCGTGAATTGGGAACCATCTGCCGCCTCCGGGGCGCCCCCAGAGGGCACGGCTGCTCACGCGGCAGCGGATATCGGCTAGAGGGAGATGGGGCAGATCGCGAGAAAAGTCAAGCGTGTTGACCCATCACCCCCGCTCGGCAGTATCCATCCAGATCGTCACCGGCCCGTCATTGACCAGCGCCACCGCCATGTCGGCGCCAAACTCGCCCATTTCCACCGGCAGGCCAAGCCCGCGCAGATGCGCGGCGAAGTGCTGATAAAGCCGCTCGCCGAGCTCCGGTGGCGCGGCGGTGGAAAAGCCGGGGCGGTTGCCGCGCGAGGTGTCGGCGGCAAGGGTGAACTGGCTGACCACCAGCGCGGCCCCGCCCACGTCTTGCAGGCTCAGGTTCATCTTTTCCGCCGCATCGCGGAAGATCCGCAAGCGCGCCACCCGCCCGGCCAGCTTTTCCGCCTCTGCCTCGGTGTCGCCCTGCATGGCGCAGACCAGCAGCACCAGCCCGCGCCCGATCTCGCCCGTCACCCGGCCCGCCACCGTCACCCGCGCCTCTGAAACCCGCTGCACCAGAACCCTCATGCCAGCTCCTCCGCCCAGGGCGGGTTGGCCCCGGCGCGCGAAACCGTGACCGCCGCCGCCTGCACCCCGAGCCGCAGCGCGGCGCGCACCAGATCCTCGCCCGCCGCCGCCACATCGGCCTTGCCAAGCGCCCCGGCCCGCGCGAAAGCCGCCAGCACCCCGGCGTTGAAGGTATCGCCCGCGCCCACGGTATCGACCACCGCGACCTTGCGCGCGGGCTCGAACGCCGCGCCGTCGGCCCAGAACGCGTGCGCCCCGCGCGCGCCCTCGGTTACGAACACCAGCTTTGCCCCCTGTGCCAGCAACGCCCGCGCCCCAGCCGCAATCGACCCCGGGCCGACCAGCCAGCGCAGATCCTCGTCAGACAGCTTCACGATGTCGGCCATGCCGGTCATCCGCCCGATCCTGCCGCGGTAGGCAGCTTCGTCGGTGATGAAACCGGGCCGGATGTTGGGGTCGATCATGCACATCCGCCGCCCCGCCTCGCGCGCCATCAGCGCCTCGTAGGCGGCCCCGCAGGGCGCGCCCACCAGCGAAATGCCGCCAAAGAACAGCGCCCGCACCGCCTCCGGCAAAACCGGCAGATCGGCGGGGGAAAGCATCCGCCCGGCGGTCGCCTCGTCATAAAAGGCGTAGCGCGCCTGGCCCGCCACCAGCGTCACAAAGGCCAGCGTCGTCGGCCGCCCTGAACGCAGCGCCAGCCCGGCATCGACCTTCGAGGCGGCAAGCGCCTGCACCAGCATCTCGCCGAAGAGATCGGTGGAGATGCCGCTGAAAAACCCCGCCTCAACGCCGAGCCGCCCGAGCGCGACCACGGTATTGAACACCGCGCCGCCGGGGTAGGGGGCAAATGCCGCCTCGCCCGCCACCGTCTCGCGCGGCAACATGTCGATCAGCGCCTCGCCACAACACAAGATCATCGGCCCCTCCGAAATCACCCTTTCCCGCTGATAACGCCCCGGCATCGCTGCGGCAACCGGTGCTGCGCCCCATGGTCGCGCCCCCTTGCGGGAAAACCCGCCAATCCCCACCTGCGCGACAGGTTAGGCTTGGAAACAGGAGGTCAACATGGTCGAGAAATCCCTTGCCAGCGGCTTCTGGCCGACGCTTTACGAACCCTTCCGCACATTCAGTACCCGCCTTGCGGAATGGGTCGCCCCCGCCGCCGAGGCGAGCGAAAAGGACGGTGCCTATACCATTGCCATGGAACTTCCCGGCGTCGAGGAAAAGGATATCGACGTCACGGTGGATGACGGCGTGGTCACGGTGAAGGGCGAAAAGAAAACCTCGCGTGAGGAAAAGGGCGAAACCTGGTATTTCTCGGAACGCCAGTTCGGCTCCTTCTCGCGCTCGTTCCGCTTGCCCGCCGATGCCGACGAGGCCGGTGTGAAGGCCGATCTCAAGGGCGGCGTGCTGACCGTATCGGTCAAGAAGAAAGCCGCCGAAGCCGTCGCCAAGGCCAAGAAGGTGGCGATCGGCAAGGGCTGAATTTCTTCTTCGCCGAAATACCCTTGGGGGGTGCGGGGGGCGGAAAGCCCCCCGGGCCTTTTACTGCGCCTGCTGCCCGAAATAGACCGCAACCCCCACGATAATCGCCACCACCAGCACCGCCAGCGTGATCTTGACCCAGGACCAGGGTCTTTCCCCCTGCACCTTGCCGGTCTGACCGTTGACCACGAAGCGAAAGCTCTTGCCGCGATATTTGTAGGCGGCGGTCCAGACCGGCAGCAGGATGTGCTTGAAGGTCTCCTGCGAATAGCTTGTGTCGATGCTGTCGATCCGCTGCTCATCGCCGCCAATGTCGCGGCGCACGTCTGTGCTGATCATCCGCGCCATTTCGTCATGCCCGATATCCACCGCCTCGGCTAGCTGCACGGTATAGCCCTCGGCGGTGAAACCGGCCAGATAGTCGGGCCTGAACGGGGTGAGCGCCGACAGATCCCAGGGCTTCAGCGCATCGGTATGCTTGCGCGGCAGCGCCCGCGAGGCCAGCACCAGCACATCATCGAACACCCGCGCCACATGGCCCCGCACCGGGTGCCAGCGGATCTTGCGCACCCGTTTCTGCTGCTGTTCGCTCTTGCCGTTGCGGGTAACCGTTACCCATTCGGTCTCGTAATAGGCATCGCCCCGCTGGCCGCTGTAGGATGACGCGGTGGCTGCGTCGAAGGTCCAGAACGGCGAATAGACGCCGGTCAACCTGCGGCCGCGCCGCGCATAATCCTTGACCCCGCCCGGCGCAAACCAGAGCCGCCCGAGCCAGCGCCCCAGCGCGTCGCGCGCCAGTTCCTCGGTCTGCTGGAACGGCACCAGCGCCTGTGGCCGGATCATTCTTGTGGCACCGGTATCCACCACCACCGGGGTGGCGCAGAACGGGCATTCGGTGGCGTGTGCCGCCCCTTTCAGCTCGATCAGCGCGGCGCAATTCGGGCAAGTGAGCGTGCGCACCTCTTCAAGCGATCCGACCGGCAGGTCGGCCTTGAGCCCGGCGTGAAGGTCAAGCTCTTCCAGCCCTACCGCCGTGCCGCGCCCGGTGGCCGAGGGAATCTCCTGGGCATGGCCGCAATGGTCGCAGACCAGTTGCTCCTGCCCCGGCTTGAAGCGCAGATCGGCACCACAAGCCTCGCAGGGGTAGTGGTGTTGCTGTTCGATCCCGGCCATTGCTGCCCCCTTACACGCCCGGCGGCGGCGGTGGCGGCATCACGGTGAAAAGCTGCGCCAGTTCCGGCACCGTTTCGGCGGCAACCCAGCCCGCATAGCCCGGCGACCAGACCAAAGTGGTGCGCGCAAATTCGCCCTCGGCGGCCATCCGCCCCAGATGTCCGCGCCCGTAGGGCCCCTTGGTCGCCCCCGCCTCGGCGATATGCCAGACGGTCTCGACCGGCGGCGGTGGCGGTGCGACGGTTGCGGCGGCACCGGCACCGCCCCCCCAGGGCCCCGCCTGGGTTATTTGCGCGCCCATCGCCAGCCCCATGCCGGCCCCAACCGCCGCGCCCATCGCGCCACCCGCGCCCGCCGGGTTGCCAAGCGCCTCGGCGGCGGCGAACTGGGTGTATTTGCCCAGATCTCCCGCGAGGCCCACCGAGGTGCGCTTGTCGAGCACCTTTTCCACCTCTTCGGGCAGGCTGATGTTCTCGATGTAGAATTCGGGCAGGCTCAGGCCGTAATCGGTAATTTTCGGGGCTATCGCAGAGTTGACCAGCTTCGCCAGATCGCCGGTGTTGGCGGCCATGTCCAGAACCGGAATCCCCGAACTCGCCAGCGCCCGGCTCATCTCCTGCACGATCACGTTGCGGATCTGGAAGCTGACCTCGTCCGAGGTGAATTCGCCATCGGTGCCGACGATTTCGCGCATGAATTTCGCCGGGTCCGCCACCCGCATCGCATAGGTGCCAAAGGCGCGCAGCCTGACCGGGCCAAACTCCGGGTCGCGGCAGATGATCGGGTTCTTGGTGCCCCATTTGAGGTCGTTGAACCGCGTCGTGTTGATGAAATAGATCTCTGATTTGAACGGCGACTTGAAGCCGTGGTCCCAATGCTGGAGCGTGGTCAGCAAGGGCATGTTGTTGGTCTCGAGCATGTAGAGGCCGGGCTGGAACACATCGGCCAGTTGCCCCTCGTGCACGAACACCGCCGCCTGGCCCTCGCGCACTGTCAGCTTGGCACCGTATTTGATCGCATGGCCCTCGCGCTCGAAACGCCAGACCATGGTATCGCGGCTGTCATCAACCCAATGGATGACATCGATGAATTCGCCGGTCAGAAAGTCGAGAATGCCCATCGGGGTGCTCCTTCGCTAGTTCAAGAGGTGCCGCCCATCACTGCGGCGGCAATGGTGGCAATGATCGGGCGCGCCTCGGCCTCGGCCATGCCGGGGCGCAAGCGCGGGTCGTAGAGGATGCGCAGCAGCAATTCGTCATGCCGTGTCAGCAGCGCGAATTCCTCGTCGTCGTTGAATATCGAAGGGCGCGCGGCGGGGCTGTCATTGGCCAGCCCCATGCCCTGCGCCAATTCTTCGTGAAAGCACGACAGGCGCAGAATGTCGGGGTGCTCGCCCCGGATCACCGCGATGGCGCGGGTATAAACCCCGGTCTCGCCCTGCGAAAAGGCAAACACCACGCAATAGGTGCTGTCGGGCAGGTTTGTCACCGCGCGCACCGCCGCCGGGTCGATCCCCGGCACCAAAGCGGCAAGCCGCGGGCCAATGGCGCGGCGTTCATCTTCGTTGAGCATCAGCACGGTGAAATTCGGGTTCGTCGCACTCACGCTGACCGGGTGGCCGGTAACATAGCCAAGCCGCGCCGCGGTCGATGCAAGCATGATGCGGTCGGCGTTGCGCTGTGCAAGCGGCACCGACGCGCCGAATTCGATGTTCATCCGCACCGGGGCAGACCAGCGGCGCAACCGCGCCGGGCTTTCGCGCGCCACAAAGGACCCGCCGCTTGACTGGTATTCGTCATAAAGCGCGATGCGGACGAAGTTTTCCACCAGTTGCGCGGTGGTAAAGGGCGCATCGCCGGGCCGGGTTTCGGTACGCAACCGGCCTTGCGCCTGCATCTGCGCCGCGATCGCCGCGTAATGTGCCCGGATCGCGGCACTGCTGGGCGAAGGCGGCTGCACCGCCGGTTCGGGCAGTGCCGCGGGGGCAGGGGCGGCGGGGCGGGCGGCGGGTGCCGCAGGCATCTCGGTGCAGCCCGCCAAGGCCAGCGTCACCGCCAGCACCGCAAGCCCGGCCCGCAAGCGGGAGGACTGCGGCCGAAGGCGGCGGTGCCGGGTCTCGATCATCGTCAGAGCGCCGAACCGATGGTGGCACCGGCCTTGTCGCCGCGCGCCGTCGCCGAACGCAGCGTGTCGCGCAGTTCCGCCTCCATCTTCTTCAGCTCCTCCTCGGCGGCAGCGCGCTTGCGCTTGCCCTCGTCGGCGATGCGCAGACTGTCCTCGATGGTGCCGATCAGTTCGGCATTGGCGGCCTTGACCGCCTCGATGTCGAACACGCCCCGCTCCATCTCTTCGCGCACGATCTGGTTCGCCTGCCGCAGGTTCCTGGCATTGGCGGTCAAAAGCTCGTTGGTCAGGTCATTGGCCGCGCGCACCGCTTTTGCCGCCTCGGCGCTGCGCTGAATGGTGACCGCCTGCGCCAGCTGGGTTTCCCAAAGCGGCACGGTGTTGACCAGTGTCGAGTTGATCTTGGTGACCAGCGACTTGTCGTTTTCCTGCACGAGGCGGATCGAGGGCAGGCTTTGCATCGTCACCTGCCGCGTCAGCTTCAGATCATGCACGCGCCGTTCCAGATCATCGCGCGCCGAGCGCAGATCGCGCAATTCCTGCGCCTTCATCACCTGATCGGCCTCGGCGGCTGCGGCAACCTCGGCCTCTTTCGCCGGAATCGTGCTGGTGTCGATGTCGAGCAGCTTTTCCTCGCCTGCGGCGATGTAGAGCGCGAGTTCGTCATAAAACTTCAGCGTCTTTCCATAAAGCATGTCGAGCGACTTGATGTCTTTCAAAAGCTTGTGCTCATGGCCGAGCAGGTCATCCGTCACCTTGTCGATCTGGCCCTGCACATTCTCGAACCGCGCCAGAAAATCGGCAAAGGGCGCGGCGCGGCCGATGATCTTTTCCCACCAGCTGCGGTTGCGGCGCACATCAAGTTCAGAAACCGAAAAGCCGCGAATGGTGGTAACGATCTGGCGCAAGCTGTCACCTGCGGGGCCGACATCCTTGTTCTTCACATCGGCCAGCATCGCCTGGCTGATCTGCTGCAATTCGCCCTGCGCCCGGGCCCCGAAATTGACGATCGAGCCGGTGTCGGAAAGGTCGATCTCGGCAATGCGGCGGCGGATTTCCTCGGCCACCGGGGCCGGGGCTTCGGCGAGCGGCACTACGGCGGTGCCGGGTTCGGCCAGCACCACCGCGGTTGCTGCGGTAATTGCAGCCAGTTCGGCGGCAGCTTTTTCACGAACGTTTTCGGTCATCACTTGGTCTCCACTGTTGACGGGCTTGGCACGCCCTCGCGCGCCAGCCGGTCGCGCAATACTTCAATTTCGATGTCGAGGTTTTCCCGCCCGTTCTCGATCAGCTCACGCGTCTGGGCGGCAAAGTTGGTTTCAAGATCGGCCAGCAGCGCCTCGTAATCGGCGCGCGCCTTGGCATCGCGGGTGGTGCCGTAAAGATCGGCAAACCGCGCCGTCGCGTCGCGCGCGCCCATCAGGTAAACGCCCATGTACTTGCGCGCTGCCGTCAGGTCGCGCGGGTCATCCTCGACCGCCCGAAAAAGCGTGCGCGCGGCCCCGCTGAACCGCTCAACCCGCGCCTCGAGCTTTTTGTCCCTGGCACGCAGTATCGCATCGCGCATGCCCGCAAGCAGCTTCTCGCCCTCGCCCACCACCCGCGCCACGCGGTCTTGCTGAAAGGCATCAATGCCTTCCATGCCCTTGTCGCGCATCGGGTCGAGCCCGAAGGCGACAAGATGCAGCGCAATGCCAAGCGCCGCCAGGATGATCGGCCCAAAAAGTCCCGCTCCGGGCGCAAAGGAGCCAAGCCAGAGCCCGGCCCCGACCAGCACCGCGCCAAGTGCCTTGCGCGGAAACGCCGGGCGGCGGGCGACGCGGCGCGCGTTGAAGGCGGCCTCGGCGCGCAGGCCTTCACGGGTGACAAAGGCAGCGGCGGCAAAAGCGGCGAAGGCGGCAAGGTCCATCGCCAGCCCGGCTGGCGGCTCGCTGAAAGCGGAGACCAGAAACGGTGCCGCCGCCACCACCAGCCATATCGGCCGCGCCGCCAAAGGGTGGCGCGGCTCGGGCCCGGCGGCGGCGAGCGTGGGCGTGGTGCCTGGCGAATGCGGCTCAGGGCTGAACTTGCCGCCAAATCTTTCGGCCATCAGAGCCCCCCGGTCAGGGCGACATAAAGCGTAAGCGCCAGAAGCAGGAAAAACGCGACGCGCCGAGTTGCGGACTCAGACATGGGGCCCCCGGATACTCTGCCGGAAAACACCCGGCCCCCATGTTATAGGTGCTCGCCCGGCCCTGTGCCAGTGTTTCGCGCAGGAACGTTGGGGGGAATGCCCGCCCGGTTTTCCCGCAAGCCAGCCCATGCGCGGGATTGGTGCAAATGACCCGCCAGCTCGCACCCACCGAAGCGCGAACCCGTGCCGCTCTGACCGGATCGCGGCATAGGCGCGGTGTTCGTGGCGCGAAACCCGGCGCTTTTCGCCCGGCTCTCGTCAGTTCCGTGTGCGCGGCGGTTTTGCGCCCGGTTTCGGCCCGGGGCGGCCGCCCGTGGGCTTGCCGCGCGGCGCATCGCCCTGCGATTTGTAGCCACTCGCGCGCCCCGCCCCGGCACCCCCGCCATGCGATTTTAACCCGGCCGAGCGCGGCCACGCCTTGTCCGCGCGCGCCCCGGCCGCAGGCTTCGCCCCGCGCTCGGCTTCGGAGCGGGGTTTGCCCGCATAGGGCTTGCGCACGGCTCCGGCAGGCTTCGCGCCAAACGGCTTGCGCTCCGCCCCCTCGCGCGGTGTATAGGGCTTGCGCTCCGCCCCTTCGCGCGGCGCGTAGGGCTTGCGCTCCGCCCCTTCGCGCGGCGCATAGGGCTTGCGCTCCGCCCCCTCGCGTGGTGCATAGGGCTTGCGTGGGGCGGCGGCGTCGCTTGTGCCTGCTTCGGCAGCAGCCTCGCGCGGCTTGCGCAGGAAGGGGCGCTTTTCGGCTCCGGCCTCGGCGGCGCGCGGGCGGCGCTCGATCCGCTCGGGGGCGGCCTCGTTGCCGGTTAAAAGCCGCTCGCCCAACTGCTCGCGAAGCACCTTGCGCTTCACTTCCACCACATCGCCCGGCTGCATCTCGTTCAGCCGGAACGGCCCGTAGGAGACCCGGATCAGCCGGTTCACTGCCAGCTTGACCTCTTCCATCGCGCGCCGCACCTCGCGGTTCCTGCCCTCGCGGATACCCACGGTCAGCCAGGCGTTGGCCCCCTGCTGGCGGTCCAGGCTGATCTCCATGGGCTGGAAATCCTCGCCGTCAATGACCACCCCGCGGCGGAGCGGATCGAAGGTCGAGTTGTCAGGCCGCCCGTTCACCCGCACCCGGTATTTGCGCAGCCAGCCGGTTTCGGGCAGCTCCAGCCGCCGTTTCAGGCCGCCGTCATTGGTCAAGAGCAGCAGGCCTTCCGAGTTGAGGTCAAGCCGCCCCACGCTCATCACCCGCGGCATGCCTTCGGGCAGGGTATCGAACACCGTCTGGCGGCCTTTTTCATCCTTCTCGCTCGTCACCAGTCCCAGCGGCTTGTAGTAAAGCCACATCCGGGTTTCCTGCGGCGCGTCGATCGGCTTGCCGTCAAGTGTCACCCGGTCTGCCGGGCCGACATCAAGCGCCGGGCTGCGGATGACCTTGCCGTTGACCGCGACGCGGCCTTCGAGAATGAGCTTTTCGGCGTCGCGGCGCGAACAGACACCGGCGCGCGCCATCACCTTGGCAATGCGGTCGGTCTCGGGGGCGGCTTTGGCGGGCGGGTCGGACGGCATCGGAGGCTCCTCGCGGCGGCGGGCGGAAAGGCTGCTACATAGAGCGCCGCCGCGCAAAGGGAAAGCACCTTGCAAGCGGATCGGTCAACGGGCATTGAAACCCGATGAACAGCTTTCGAAGCCATATGGCGCAAGCCCTGGCCGAGGCCCGCGCAGCGCGCGCGCGCGGCGAGGTGCCGGTGGGGGCGGTGGTGGTTGCCGCCGATGGGCGGGTGCTGGCCGCCGCGGGCAACCGCACCCGCGAACTCCGCGACCCGACCGCGCATGCCGAAATCCTCGCCCTCCGTGCCGCCTGCGCCGCCGCAGGCTCCGAACGGCTGCCCGGCCACGACCTCTACGTAACGCTTGAACCCTGCCCGATGTGTGCCGCCGCCGTTTCGAATGCCCGTATCGCGCGGCTCTACTATGGTGCCTCCGACCCGAAATCGGGCGGCGTGGCGCATGGCGCGCGGGTCTTTACCCACCCGCAATGCCACCATGTGCCCGAAGTCTATGACGGCATCGCCGCACCCGAGGCCGAGGCCCTGCTCAAGGCCTTCTTTGCCGAAAAGCGCTGAATCCCGCAGCTGCTTCAGGCAAAATATCCCCCGCGGAGCGCGCCGCGCCCTCAAACAGAGCCTCCGGCGGGGATATTTTGCCTGAAGCAGGCGTCAGAACGTGATCGGCACCAGCACCTCGGGCTCGATCAGCCGCACCCCCGGGGGCAGCCCGGCCTTCAGCACATCGGCGTTCTGCGCGAGCAGCGGGAAGGTGCGATAGTGGCACGGGATCA
This sequence comes from Phaeovulum sp., assembly GCF_030684035.1. Classification (GTDB taxonomy): domain Bacteria; phylum Pseudomonadota; class Alphaproteobacteria; order Rhodobacterales; family Rhodobacteraceae; genus UBA6213. The sequence continues at coordinate 17,997 of NZ_JAUXPI010000033.1, forward strand.
CCGTGCGAAAGGCGAAATACTTGCGCGCGGCATAGGCGGCGCGCTCCATATCCATGGTGAAATGGCCGCCGCTGCTGAGAATGCCGATATCGGGTGCGTGCACTTCGCCCATCCAGCCCATGTCGGCCATGATGTCGGTGTCGCCCGAAACATAGACCGTGTGGCCATCGCCCGCGATCATGTAGCCCGCCTCATGCCCGGCATAGATCGGCCCGTCCGGCCCCTGCAACGACGAGGAATGGCTTGCCGCGACCATGGTGACGCGCGCGCCGCCAAGCCCGACAGTGCCGCCCCGGTTGAAGCCGATGCCCTCGATCTCGTGTTTCGTGGGCCAGAAATTGACCAGATCGTAGCTGCCGACCAGCGCAATCCGGCATTCGCGCGCAATCGTCAGCGCGTCGCCCGCGTGGTCGCCGTGGCCGTGGGTGAGCAGCACATGGGTTGCCCCCGCCAGGGCCTCGGCGCGGCGCGCGGCGGGAAACATCGGGTTGCCGCTGAGCCAGGGGTCGATGAGCAGCACCGCCTGTTCGATCTCGATGCGAAAGCCGGAGTGGCCGAGCCAGGTGATCTTCATTGCGTCCTCCATTGCTTCGTTCAGGATACAAGGCATGCGCGCCGATGCTACCCGACAATTCAGCACAGCCCGATGAACCGGTCACCGCCGCCGCGCCACTTAACTGCAAACAGGTGCCGAAAGCCGAGGAGACCCCGTTGCCGCAAGACCCGCGCCTGATCGATGCCTATCTGGTTGCCGGCGTGCGGCTGGGCGGGCGCGGGGCCTTTGCGCGGCTGGTGGCCTGGCGCGGCCCCCGGCTTTACACCCATGCACGGCGGCTTTGCGACGATGCCGATACCGCGCGCGATCTGGTGCAGCAGGCCTGGGTCTCGATCTGGCGCGGCCTCGGCGGTCTCAGCGATGATCGCGCCTTTCTGCCCTGGGCGCTGAGGATCGTGACCCGCGCCGCCGCGCGCGATCTGCGCGGCAGGCTCGCGGCGCGGCGGCTGGCGCAGGATTGGGCGGCGGTGGCGGAAACCGAAGCCCCCGCTGCGGGCGAGGCGGGGGCCGAGGCGGCGGTGCTGCACCGCGCGCTGGCGGTGCTTTCGCCCGAGCACCGCGCCGTGCTGGCGCTCTTTTATCTCGAAGAGATGCGGGTGGCCGAGGTGGCCATTGCGCTCGATATCCCGCCGGGCACGGTGAAAACCCGGCTGATGCATGCGCGCGGCAAGTTGCGCGCCTATCTGGAAGGAGACCACGATGGACAAGTTTGACAAGATGATCGCCGAAGCACTGGGTGCCGAGGACCGCAAGCTTCTGGCCGAGATGCAGGAGCCCGGCTTCTTCAGCCTTTCGCGCGGGCTTTTCCGTGGGCCGAACGGTTGGGTGAGCGCGGTGCTGCTGGTGGTGCAGTCGGTGATGTTTCTGGCATCGGTCTGGTGCGGCTGGCGGTTCTACGGCGAAACCGAGCTGCTTTCGGCGCTGCGCTGGGGGCTTTCGGGTGCGGTGCTTTTCATCGTCGCGACGCAACTGAAAATGGCGCTGGTCCCGCAAATGCAGGCGGACCGGGTCATGCAGGCGCTGCGGCGGCTGGAGCTGGTGGCGCTGAAAGCGCGCGGCTAGGCAGGCACGGGCGGCGCGGGCTTGCAGCGCGCCGCCCGCGCCGCTAAACCCGGTGCCAATCGCAGCACCGGGGGAGCCCGAGACCCATGTCGATCGACATCGAAACCGCCCGCAAGGTCGCGCATCTGGCGCGGATCGCGGTGCCCGAAGCCAAGCTTGCCGCGCTGGCGGGCGAGCTTTCGGGCATTCTCAGTTTCATGGAGCAGCTCAACGAGGTTGACGTGACCGGCATTGAGCCGATGACCTCGGTCACGCCGATGCGCCTGAAGCGCCGCGCCGATCTGGTGACCGATGGCAATATCCAGGCCAGCATCCTGAAAAATGCGCCGGATGCGCGCGAGGGCTTCTTTGCGGTGCCCAAGGTGGTCGAATGAGCGCGCTCAACAGCCTTACCATCGCCGCCGCCCGCGATGCGCTGCGCCAGCGCGAGATCACCGCGCTGGCGCTGACCGAGGCCTGCCTTGCCGCGATCGAGGGTGCGGGCGCGCTCAACGCTTTCGTGCACCACACCCCCGACATCGCCCTTGCGCAGGCAAAGGCGGCGGATGCGCGGCTGGCGGCGGGGAATGCGCCGGCGCTTTGCGGCATACCGCTTGGCATCAAGGATCTCTTCTGCACCAAGGGTGTCGCCTCGCAGGCGGCTTCGAACATCTTGCGCGGCTTCAAGCCCGAATACGAATCCACCGTGACGCAGAACCTCTGGAATGCGGGCGCGGTGATGCTGGGCAAGCTCAACATGGACGAGTTCGCCATGGGGTCGAGCAACGAAACCTCGTGCTACGGCAATGTGGTGAACCCCTGGCGGCGCGGCAATGACACCACGCCGCTGACGCCGGGCGGCTCGTCTGGCGGGTCCGCCGCCGCGGTTGCCGCCGACCTCTGCCTTGGTGCCACCGGCACCGATACCGGCGGCTCGATCCGCCAGCCCGCCGCCTTCACCGGCATCGTCGGCATCAAGCCCACCTATGGCCGGGTCAGCCGCTGGGGGGTGGTGGCCTTTGCCTCCAGCCTCGATCAGGCCGGGCCGATGACCAAGACCGTGCGCGATGCGGCGATCATGCTTGGCACCATGGCCAGCCACGATGCGAAAGACAGCACCTCCGCCGACCTTCCGGTGCCCGATTTCGAGGCCGCGCTGACCGGCGATATTCGCGGCAAGCGGATCGGCGTGCCCAAGGAATACCGGATGGAGGGCATGCCCGCCGAAATCGAGCGGCTCTGGGCGGAAGGTGCCGCGATGCTGCGCGATGCGGGGGCCGAGATCGTCGATATCAGCCTGCCGCACACCAGATACGCGCTGCCCGCCTATTATGTGGTGGCCCCCGCCGAAGCCTCCTCCAACCTCGCGCGCTATGACGGGGTGCGCTACGGCCACCGCGCAAAGCTCGGCGCTGGCGACGGCATCACCGAGATGTATGAGAATACTCGCGCCGAGGGCTTTGGCCCCGAGGTGCAGCGGCGCATCATGATCGGTACCTATGTGCTGAGCGCGGGGTTCTATGACGCCTATTACAACCGCGCCCGCAAGGTGCGCGCGCTGATCAAACGCGATTTCGAACAGGTGTTCGCGGCAGGGATCGACGCGATCCTGACCCCCGCCACCCCCTCCGCGGCCTTCGGGCTGGGCGAAATGGCCGATGCCTCGCCGGTCGAGATGTATCTCAACGATGTGTTCACCGTGACGGTAAACCTTGCCGGGCTGCCGGGCATCGCGGTGCCCACCGGCTATGACAGCAAGGGTCTGCCGCTTGGTCTGCAGCTGATCGGGCGGCCCTGGGCCGAGGCCGATCTGCTGAATCACGCCTATGTGCTGGAACGTGCCGCAGGTTTTTCGGGCAAGCCCGCGAAATGGTGGTAATGGGCACCCCGAACCGGCTGGAAAGAAGACCAATGCGCGCAAGTTCGATCAGGGCAGGGGCGGCAGGTGCGGCGATGCTGGCGCTTGCGGGCTGTGTCGGCGAGGCACCGGACCGCGCGGCGGGCGTCGGCTTTGGCGATTACGAGGCCTATCTTGCGCAGCGCGAGGCGGCGCTGCGGGGCAATGGGCCAATTCCGGCTGCGGTTTCACCGCCTGCCGCTTCCGCATCTGCCTCGCCGCTCAGCAGCGCGCCACTGGGTGCGGCACCGCTCAACCCGATGGGCGCGGCGATGCAGGCACCGCCAACGCCAGCCGGTGCGCCCGCCGTTCCGCCCGCAGCAATTGCCCTGGTACCGGGTGCCACGGCACCAGCGGTTGCCGGGGCTGTGGCGATCTCTGACGAGCAGAATTTTGAAGCGGTCGCCTCGCGCGAGACCATCGAATCCGACAAGGCCCGGCTTGAGGCAAACCGTGCCGCCTATACGCAGGTGCCGCCCACCGCGCTACCCGAGCGCAGCGACAATGCCGCGCCGAACCTTGCCGCCTTCGCCCTTGCCGCGCCGAACCGGCTGGGCGTGCCTGCATATAACCGGATCGGGCTGAAATTCGCCAACCACGACCGCGCCTGCGGAAAATTCGCCTCGGCCGATCTTGCGCAGACCGCCTTCCTGCAAAACGGCGGGCCAGAGCGCGACCCCGGCAACCTCGACCCCGATGGCGATGGCTTTGCCTGCTCGTGGGATCCGACGCCGTTCCAGTCGGTGCGCGTCCAGCCTTGAAACTGCCCTGCGGCCAGGTGCAGACTGCGGCGGCGTGACGCCAGCCAGAGGTACCGAATGAGCCGCTATCAGGAACTGCGCGAAGCCTTCGCAGCCTACAAGGACGCCGAAAACCGGTTTTGCCGCGAGAATGACCTGCTTGCCGGGCTGATCGTCGGCGGCCTGCCCGCTTATCTTGGCATGCCCGAAAGTTTCACCTCGGAAACCGAAGTGATCCGCTATCTCAGCTATTACCGCGTCGAGAAGGACGAGGAAGATGCCGAAGGCGGCGAGGTGCCGTTTCTGCACGACGCGGTGATCCATGTGACCGATGGCAGTTTCCGCTTCGGGCTTGGAATTCTGCTGGAACGCGAGGCCGGGGTGCTGCCGAAACAGAACATGGTGGTGACCATCCATTGCCGTCGCCTTGGCTCCAAGGCGACGGTGACGATCGGTGACCGCGAGGTCGAGTGCCAGTTTGACGGTAGCGCCTGCCCGGATGCCGAAAAGGTGCAGGCAGCGCTTTACGAGCTCTTGCGCGGCTGGCTCGCGCGCCGTCCCGGCGAAGATACCGCCAGCCGCAAGATCGGCTTCCGGCTGATGAAGTAGCGCCACGCTGTCGTCACCCTCTCGCCGCGCTTGACCATTGACGCCGCGCCTGGGCGGAGCTATCTCACCCCCGCGCGGATGGCCGGATGGCCGCGAGGCGGGGCAACCCGCCGCGAGGAAAGTCCGGACTCCATGAAGAAACGGTGCCGGGTAACGCCCGGCCGGGGCAACCCGAGGGAAAGCGCCACAGAGACGAGACCGCCCGGCCTTCGGGCCGGGTAAGGGTGAAACGGTGGGGTAAGAGCCCACCGCGGGACTGGCAACAGGACTGGCACGGCAAGCCCCACCGGGAGCAACGCCGAATAGGGGCCTCGCGCGGGGCCGGTCGGGGCAACCCGAGACCGCCCGCAGGGTACTTCGACCCGAGAGGCCCGGGTTGGCGGCTAGATCGCGCGGGCAACCGCGTGGCCAGAGGAATGGTCATCGAAGGGGGGAAACCCCCGGAACAAGATCCGGCTTACAGGCCATCCGCGCGTTTGGCTCGCCGCGACCGCCCCCGGGCGGAAATCTGCGCCCCGCGGTGGCTTTCGCGGTTGACTCTGCCCCGCGCCCGGCTAAAAGGCGGGCTTCAAGAACTCGCGGGCGGCCTGCCGCCCGGCACCAGGAGACTGAGAATGGCGAAGCCGACGACGATCAAGATCCGTCTGAACTCGACGGCGGGCACCGGGCACTTCTATGTGACCAAGAAGAACGCCCGCACCATGACCGAAAAGATGGCCGTGAACAAATACGACCCGGTGGTGCGCAAGCATGTCGAATACAAGGAAGGCAAGATCAAGTAAGATCGCCTGACCGATACCGGAACAGTATCAGGGCCGCGCCGATGGGTGCGGCCTTTTGCTTTGGGGCCGTGATAACACGCGTGTTATCCGAGGTAACATATTGAAAACACGCATATTATCGGATTTTGTTAAGGATTTGGCAAGGTATTTCCGGGTGCTGCCGGAAGCCGGGGGCCGGATCATCGAAGGTCCGGCGGACCATTACCTAGGATCGATTGCCCGGAGCCGTAAGGCGGACAGGTGAGATGCGCCCGGACGATCTTCCGGTTGACGATCGCCAGCGTCGAACGCCCGATCCGCAAGGATCGAGCCGGGTTGGGGGTGAAGGATGCCCCCAAGCTCTCTAATCGGGAGGGGGTATTGCGGCAAATCGATTATCTAAATTGCGAATCTTGGTCGCAATTTGCCCCCTCCGCTAAAGGCTGCTCTTGAGGAACGTCTGATTAACGGCTTCGGCTTCGCCGAGATGGCCGTCTGAGCGTCGCTGGGACACCTTTTTCGGGCAAATGGCATCGATTTTGCGGTTTCGGAGCCGCATCCGCGGCGGCGCGCCCGCTTTCGGGCAGACTGGT
>NZ_JAUXPI010000059.1 GCF_030684035.1 Phaeovulum sp.
GCGACCTGTCGCTCGCCGCGATCGCTGCCCGTCTGGCCAAGTAAGACCGGCTACGATCTGATCTGAAATGGCCCGCAGCATTGCAAGATGCTGCGGGTTTTCCTTTGGCGGGCGGGCTTTGACGAGGCAAAAGCATGCGGCAATTTGCGCAGGCCTTGTGGTGCTCGATCTCACGGAAACTTGATATAAATCATATTGCTGAGGCCGGACTTCCCTAGATTCCGGGTAGTCGCCATCGCGGATCGTTGACGCACAGCGTTCGTGATTGGCGCATTGAAGAGAGGATCAACTCATGAAACTTCATCTCACTACTTTTGCTTTGCTCGCAGGCGCTTCGATGTTTGCGATGGCCCCTGCTGCCAGCGCCGGGATCAAGGATAACCCCGGCTACGCCGAAGCGGTTGCCGCTGCGCAAAACGGCGCGGCTGCTGCTTGGGCCAACGCCGAATCGGAACGCGGCGGCCTTTACCTCGTCGCGCAATTCGATTCCTCAGGCCCGGATGCCTGGGATCCGGTTGCCCACCCGCTGGTCTATGTGACTTCGGAATCGCACGCCAACCCGAACCCGAACCGCACCCTTCCGGGCGGCTTCGCAGGCTTCCAGCTGATCGACGCGATGACCAAGGAGTCGATTTACGGCTTCATCGCTGCCGAAACCGCGAAAACCTCGCTGATGCGCGGCGCGCCGCATGGCGTGGCGCTTTCACCCGACGGTGCCTGGGCCTATGTCGGCTGGTCGGAAATCGCCGAATCTGCGGATAACAGCTCGGTGAACGCGTTCAGCGGCGTCGCCAACCCCTCTGCGACCGGCTTCGCTTCCTACGTCGCGGTGGTGAACGTTCGCACGATGAAGATCGACAAGCTGATGGTCCAGGAATCGCGCTTCCGCGGCGCACCGCGCGCCCAGCGTCTGCACCACGTCCAGTCGTGGACCGACGTTGACGGCAATGATCGCGTGGTTCTGCAGTGGGGCTTCGGTGCCGACGGCGGGCCGCACCACATCCTCGACCCGAAAGACAACAACCGCGTGGCGCGGTCGATCACCTACGAAGACGTGCAAGTGATGGGTCACCCCTTCACCACGCCCTCGAACGATGGCAAAACGCTTTATGTCTCGATCGGCTCGCCTGAAATCCGCTCGTCGCATGCGCATGGCGCGGCCGGCGTGGCCAAGGTGAACCTCGATACCGGTGCCGTGACCAACGTCATGGGCTTCGGCAACCACCCGATCGGCATCATCCACTCGGCCGATAGCAAGTTCACCTATGTCGTCGATGGTCACGGCTCGCATGTCTACAAGCTCGACAACGAAAGCAACGAGATCGTTGGCTCGGCCTCGGCTGGCGTGGCTGGCCCCTATGGTGCCTGCATGAACTGGGACGAGAGCCTGCTCTATGTTGACGGCAAGGGCGAAGGCTCGCACAACATCGGTTCGGTTCTGGGCGTGATCGACCTCAAGACCTTCGTTCCGGCCCGCGCTGGCTTCTTCCAGCAGCCGATCTTCCTTGGCGGTTCGGCGAACTCGGTTGACCACTGCATCCTGCATCCCGATCCGGCTGTGAACGAGATCTGGGTTTCGAACATGAACGGCTGGGAAACCATCGTTCTTGATCTGAACACCAACACGCCGGAAGCCTGGATCCCCACCCCGCATGGTGGCGATACCCACTCGGGCGGCTTCTATGCCTACAACGGCTGGGATGGCGAAGTGATGTCCGACATGGGCGGGATCAAGTCGCAAAAAATGCGCGACCTGTCGCTCGCCGCGATCGCTGCCCGTCTGGCCAAGTAAGACCGGCTACGATCTGATCTGAAATGGCCCGCAGCATTGCAAGATGCTGCGGGTTTTCCTTTGGCGGGCGGGCTTTGACGAGGCAAATGGTCGCGAATCTTTCCACCCTTTGCCCGCCCAGCCCACTTTCTTTATTCGCCTCGGCTGCTAAAGTGCCGCCCTGTCGAAGGACCGGGACACTACCAAATGAGGATACGGATGCAGCAGCACATGAAATTCGAATGGCATACGCCCTTGCGCAAAATGCCCCTGGCTTCGCTTTGGCTCGCGCTTGCGCTGGTTGGCAGCGGCACTGCCGCGCTGGCCGAAATGGAACCGCCATGGTTCCTGCCCTTTGACGAGATGACCGAGCAGGAACTCCGCGGCATGCAGATTTACTACCACGATGCGGGCGGTGTCGGTTCGGGCATTGGCTGCGTCGATTGCCACGGCGATATCGGCCAGGGTTCCATTGACGTTGGTGCCCCGGCTACCTCGGGTGCTATCCGCGCCACCTTCGACACGATGATGGATGGCGGTGCCGAGCTGATGTCGTTCATGTCGCTGAAACCGAAAGAGCGCGATGACGTTTTCTCCTTCATCAGCCAGGTGCTGCCGCGGGTCAAGCGCCCGACCTATGGGCCTGAAGAAACCGCGGGCAAGAAGATCTACGAAGAACTTGCCGGTGGCGTCGGCTGCCAGGCCTGCCACGGCATGGATGCCGCGGGCATCATCGGCCCCGACATTCGCGGCAAGGATCCGGTCGCCATTCTCGGCGCAATGAAAGCGGTTCCCGACATGGGGATCATCGAGCTGACCGAGGTCGAGGTTGATCAGGTCGCGGCCTACCTGCGTGCCCTGCACGAAGCCGAGTCGCACTGAGTAGCGGCAGGGCCTCGAATCTGTTACGCTAGGCAAGCCCCCGTCCGGGCCTCGCTTTTTCGGGTTTCTTCCCGAAGCGGCGGGGCGGGGCGGGGGTTTTGCTCAGCGGGTGCTGCTGCATGAGGTACGGCAGCGCGGGCTGGGGTCCGGCAACCGTCTGGCGCGCAACGGGAGAGAACCGCCAGACCCGAACAGGGAGACCAGCAATGAAATACCGTATCGCACTTGCCTGCGCCGCAATTGCGTTTTCATCAAGCGTTGCCGCGCCGTCTCTTGCGCAAGCGCCCGCAGTTCCGTTGTCGGGCTTTGAAGACGGGGATGACGCCGATGCGGGTATGGTGATCTTCCGCGTCGGCGCGAACCGGATCGGCTGCCAAGCTTGCCACGGCCTTGGTGGCGCAGGCAAGCTCGGCCCCGATATCCGCGGCAAGGATTCGGTCGCGATTGCCCAGGCGATGGGTAATGTGCCGGAAATGGCCAATGTCAGGCTGACCGAGGTCGAGATTGCTCAGGTGTCGGCCTATCTGCTTGAACTGCACGAGGCTGCGGCACACTGACCCCGGCAGGGCGCGCGGGCACCGCCGGGGCCAGCCCGCGCGCAAAATCTGCCCTACACGACAAAGTTATTTGGTGCAGATATTAGCCAACGCCTTGGCGTAAAAGCGGTTTTTACTCGTATTTTGCAAACATGTATTGCCCCTGCGACATTCGCGCGCGTTGGAATCACGCGCAAAAGATGCTTAAAACATCATGTGTCCTTTCCAGCCTCGGCGCACGGGTTTCGTGCAATGTGCAGGCCCAGGGGGGCGCAACTGCGGCGGCGGCTGATGCCAGCGGTGCAGCGCAAGAGGATCGGCAAAGACCCGCTTTCCATATCGGCTGCGGGCCAGAAGAAGGTAAAGAAAATGATGAATTCGACCACGAAGATTGCCACGGCGCTTACCGGGCTGTTCGCGCTGGCCATGCCCGCGTTTGCCCAGGCACCCGCGCTGACGGATCTCGAGGCCGCTGGCAAACTGGTTTTCGAGGAAGAGATCGGCTGCATCGAGTGCCACGGCGCGCTGGCCAAGGGCGATGTCGGCGTTGGCCCGAACATTCAGGGCAAGTCGGCCGATGAGATCCGTGGGCAGATCGAGTCGAACGAGCTGATGATGTTCGACGCCACTGACGAGCAGCTTGCGGCGGTCGTGGCATACCTCGCCTATCTGAAAGCCAACCCCTGATCTGGCTGACCGCCGGTAGCGGTTGACGCAAATCCGCCGCGGTCTCGGGCCGCGGCGGTGGCAGTGTGCCATTCCAACATGACTGACGAACGGAATCTGCCCCGGCCCTAACCGTGGCCGCAGGACCATGGGGGTCTTTTGCATGAAAATCTTGCCGGTCGTCGCGGCGCTTCTGTTTGCGGCAACGCAGGGCTCTGCACAGGGCGATGTGCTGCCGCCCGATATTGCCGCGGGCAAAGCGCTTTACGAGGTCAACGAAAGAGGTGGCTACGGCTGCATCCCCTGTCACGGCGACAAGGCGCAGGGCGGGCGCGACGGCCCCAAGATAATCGGCCAGGATCCCGTGAACATGAAGATCCAGCTCGAAACGAACGATTCAATGTCGTTCATCGATCTGACTGATGCGCAATTTGCGCAAATCTCGGCCTATCTGAAATATCTCGCCGGAATGTGAAGCCCGGGCGCTGACCCCGCGCGGACGCCGCACCCTGCGGCGGTCTGGCGCGCGCTGGTCACGAAATTCGGCGTTCACGCGCGGCGCTGTTTCGCGTAAGCTTTGCCGGTTCACCCAAACCTGTTGGCGGAGCCGCGCATGCCCAGATCGCCCGTCACCCATGGCCTTGCTGCACTCGCGGCGCTCATGGTGTCGGCGCTGCCGGTGCTGGCGCGCGAGGTGCGGCTGACCACCACGATGGCGCGGAACTTCATCGGCGGGGCCTATGCGGTAGTGTATGTTGTGGATGCGGAAGGCAAATATGCACAGACAGTGCATGTGTTCGGCACCACGCAGCGCTACTATTCGCATCTTCGCAACTGGTACCGGGCTACCGGTCTGGCCGGGTCAGACCGCGCCGCCGAGGCTGATGGCCGCTCTGGCGCAAGCCTGCGGCGCGGCCAGGTGGCCGAGCTGACGGTTGAACTTGCCGATGCGCTTTTTGATCTGGGCTATGTGCTGCGCATCGACAGCACGCTTTACGAGGGCCGCGATTACGGCACCGATGCCGAAGTGCCGCTTGTCAGCGCCGCGTCAGGGGTGCCAGCCGAAGGTCGCGGTTACGTCAAAAGCCTCCGGTTCGACCTCTAGATCAGCGCGGGATCAGAATGCAGCGCAGGCTTCACGCGGTATCCGGGATTGCCGCATCACTGTTGCTGGTGGCGCTGGCGGTATCGGGGGCGCTCTTGGCACCGCTTCCGGCGCTTGACCGTGCCGGGGTTTCGGTGCCGCCGCGCGGCGCGGTGAACCTTGCCGATCTGGCGTCGGCGGTGGTGGCGCGCTACCCCGCTGCCGAACAGATCACCCGCAAGCCTTCAGGGCGGGTGGTGGTAGATTATGCGCTTGATGACGAGCCGCTCAGCGTGACCATCGACCCAGCGACCGCCGCTCCGATCGCTCCCTATGCGCCCTCGGCCTTTGGCACAAGGCTTGGCGATTTTCACCGAGCCTTCGCCATGGGCGATGCGCCGCTGGGTCACGGCCTTGCCGGGCTTGGCGCGCTGGCGCTGCTGGCGGTGGCGCTATCGGGGTTGCGCCTGCTGCTGACCCGGATGGGCGGAATTGCCCTGCTTGGCGCGCCGGTGCGCGGCACGCCGCTGCAAAAGCTGCATGTTCTGGCCAGCCGCGCGAGCTTTCTGGGGCTGGTGCTGCTGGCGTTGAGCGGTGCATGGATGTCGGCGGCTTTCTTTCGCATCCTGCCGACCGGGATCGAGGCGCAGCCCGCATACCCCGCAGCACTCAGCGGCGCGGCACCGTTGCCACTGGCAGATATGGCGGCGCTGCGCGTGGTCGATCTCGGCGATCTGCGCAGGCTGATCCTGCCCTATGCGGGCGATGCGTTCGAACCGCTGGAGTTGCAGACCCGCCTAGGCGCGGGCTTCATCGATCAGGCAAGCGGTGAGGTGGTGGCGTGGCTGCCGCATTCCCCGGCGCGGCGGGTCTATGCGGCGGTTCTTGCGCTGCACACCGGGCAAGGGCTCTGGTGGCTGGCGCTGCTCACCGGGGCTTCGGCGCTCGTGGTGCCGGTGCTTGCCTACTCCGGTCTGGTGCTCTGGTGGCGTCGCCGCCGGGCGCGGCCACGCATTCGCCGCAACGTGGCGCTGGGCGATGCCGACACGGTCATTCTGGTCGGCTCCGAGGGCAATTCGACCTGGGGCTTTGCCTATACCCTGCAAAACGCGCTGACCGCCGCCGGGCATTTCGTGCATGTGGCCGAGATGAACCAGCTTTCGGCGGCGCATTGCGGCGATCGGCGGATGTTCATTCTGACCGCGACCTATGGCGATGGCGCAGCCCCGGCGACGGCGCGGAAATTCCTTGAAATCCTGCCGAAACTGAAGGCCAAGCCAAAGCGCGGGGTGACCGTGCTTGGCTTTGGCGACCGCGACTTCGGGCATTTTTGCTATTTCGCGGTCGAGGTCGAGGCGGCGCTGATTGCCAAGGGCTGGCCGATCTTTTCGCATCTGGAGACGATCAACCGCGAATCGCCGCAAGAATTCGCCCGCTGGGGCGATGGCATCGCCCCGCATCTGGGGCATGGGCTGCGGCTTGTGCATATCGCCGAAACGCCGCGTCGGCAGCCATTCGAGCTGCTCTCGCGGCAAGATTACGGTGCCGAGGTGGGCGCGCCCTCGGCGGTCATGCGCTTTGGCGCGCCGCCCGATGTGCGCGTCGGGCTTTGGCAGAAACTGACCGGGCGCGCGGCGCTGCCCTATTTCGAGGCGGGCGACCTGATCGGCATCGTGCCGCCGGGGTCGAACATGCCGCGTTACTATTCCATCGGTTCGGCCTCGGCGGATGGATTTCTGGAGTTTTCGGTGCGCGAGCACGAACACGGGCTCTGCTCTCGCTATCTGCATGGGCTGCGCGCGGGCGACCGGATTTCCGCCTTCGTGCGGCCGAACCCGGAGTTCCGGCTTGATAGCGGGCGCAACCCGGTCATTCTGGTCGGCGCGGGCTGTGGGGTGGGGCCGCTTGCGGGCTTCATCCGCGCCAACAAGATGCGCCGTCCGATGCGGCTTTACTTTGGCGCGCGCGACCCGGTTGCGGATTTTCTCTATCGCCGCGAAATGCTGGAATGGCTGGCCGAAGGCAAGCTTTCGGCGCTGGTCACCGCTTTCAGCCGCACCGCCGATCCGGCCTATCTGCAAGACAAGATCGAGGCGGATGCCGAGGTGCTGCGCGCCATGGTCAAGGCCGGGGCGCAGCTGATGGTGGTGGGCAGCCGCGAGATGGCGCGCGACGTGAGGTCCGCCTTCGAGCGGGTATTGGCGAGCGAGGGCATTGCCACGGACAAGCTCAGGGCCGAGGGCCGCTATGTCGAAGACATCTACTAGCCGCCTTGCCCTCTGCGGCCCTGCCATGGCCGCCGAATGGAGCGCCGTCTGCTATGCCCCGGCCGCGCGTGGGGCCGACCTGACGGCGGCACTTGCCGCGGCACTTGAGGCGGTCGAACGGCAGATGTCGAACTGGCGACCGGGGTCAGACCTCAACCGGCTGAACGCCGCGCCGCCCGGCGCATGGGTGGCGCTGCCCGCCGATCTGCTGGCGGTGCTGGCCGAAGGGCTGGCGATTGGCGCGGCCTCGGGCGGGGCTTTCGACATGGCGCTGGGCGATCTTGTGGCCGCCTGGGGCTTTGGCCCGCCGGCGCGGCGGCCCGACGAGGCGGCAATTCGGGCGCTGACCGGGCAGCCGCGCCGCCCCTGCGCCGAGGTGCTGGAACTGGCCGATGGCCGCGCCCGTCGGCTTGCGCCGGTGCGGTTCGACCTTTCGGGCATCGCCAAGGGCTACGGCGTCGATGCGATGGCGCGGGTGATGGAGGCGCAGGGCATCGCCGACTGGCTGGTGGGCATAGACGGCGAAATGCGCGCGGGCGGCTCCAGGCCCGATGGCGCGGCGTGGAGCGTGGCGATCGAGGCTGCGGAATATGAAAGCCCTGGGCTGGCGGGCACGGTGGCACTCTGCGACCGCGCCATTGCCAGCTCGGGCGATTATCGAAACTGGATCGGGGTTGGGGCGGCGCGGCTTGGCCACATCATGCACCCGGCGCGCGCCGCGCCGCTGCAAAACGGGGTTGCGGCGGTCAGCGTGCTGGCACCCAGTTGCTGCGCGGCAGATGCCTGGGCAACCGCGCTGATGGTGCTGGGGGCCGAGACCGGGGCGGCGCTGGCGCGGGCGCGCGGGCTCGACGCGCTCTTTCAACTGCGCGAGGGCAGCGGGCTGCGCTTCGTTGGCACCGGGGCTTTTGCCTGAGGGTTTTTCGCTTTGCGCGCCCCCGGCCGCGCCGTTAGGGTCCGCGCCATGAGCCTTGCCCCCGCCTTGCAGTTTTCGCACGATCAGGCCGAAGCCTGGGACCAGATTTCCGAGGCGCTGGCTGCCGCCGGGGTGGACCTCGTGAACGGCACGCTGCTGCCCGAAGGCGGCAGCCGCCGGGTGCTGGCCGTGGTCGGCAAAGCCGGATCGGGCAAGACCATGCTGCTGGCCGAGCTTTGCAAGGCCCTGGCCGCCGCCGGAGTCGATACCGTTTCCGGCGACTGGGAAGGGCGGCGGCGCAAGGACAGGCGCACGCTGGCCATTCTCGCTCCGACCAACAAGGCCGCTTCGGTGCTGCGCGGGCGTGGCGTGCCCGCCACAACGATCCACCGCATTCTCTACACCCCGGTCTATGACCCGCAGTATGAACGCATTGCCGAATGGCTGGCAGGGCAGGGCAGCCGCCCGCAGGTGGAGGGGCTAAGCGAGGCGGCGCTTGACCGCGCGAAAGCGTTTTACGATGTGGTCAAGTCGATCCCCGGCGCGCTGGCGACAGCGGGGTTGCGCGGTGCCGATTTCATCAAGGGCTGGAAACGCCGCGACGAGCCCTTGGACATCGGCCTTGTCGATGAAGCCTCGATGCTGGATGAGCGGCAGTTTGACGACCTGCGCGAGATCTTCCCGACGCTGGTGATCTTTGGCGACCCGGCGCAGCTTGCCCCTGTCGGGCAGTCGGGCGAGATGGTGTTTGACCGGCTCGGCGATGGCCAGAGGCTCGATCTGACCCGCATCCACCGGCAGGCGCAAGACAGCCCGATCCTCGACCTCGCGCATGCGCTTGGCGATGAGAGCCTTGGCTTCGAGGCCTTCGAGCAGATGGTGCAGGATGCGGCGCGGCGCGACCCGCGCGTGGTCTGGGCCGAGCGGGTGGAGAGCGATCTGATGGCGCGCAGCCCGGTGCTGGTCTGGCGCAACGTCACCCGGGTGCGGCTGATCGCGGCGTTTCGCGCCGCACATGGCGCGCCGGTCGATGCGCTCTTGCCCGGCGAGCCGCTGATCTGCGACGGCATCGAGCTGCCCCTCAAGCACCGCAAGAAGCGGATCGATCTGGAGGCGCGCGGCCTGATCAAGGGCGCGCAGGTGATCTATCTTGGCCCCGGCACCAAGCCCGGTTTTTCGCGCCTGCATGTGGTCGGGGCCGAAGACCCGAGGTTTTCCGCCGCCTCGATCATCAAGATCGAGCTGGCCGACAGCGAAGAGCCGTTCATTCCCTATGCGGCGCGGATGGGGGCGGCGTTTCTGCATGGCGCGGCGGTCACCATCCACAAGGCGCAGGGCAGCCAGTGGGATACCGTGCAGGTGTTCGCGCCCGATCTTTACGCGGCGGCGCAATCGGGGCGCATCGAGGCGGGCATTCCGCTCTGGAAACGGCTTGCCTATGTCGCCATCACCCGCGCCGAAAACCGCTTGCTCTGGGTGGTGCGCAACCGGCTGGCGCGGCCCTCGGCCCCGCTTGGCATCGACGATCTGCCGCGCGGGGTGGCGGGGCTGGTGCTTGCGGCGGGCGGCAGCGACGCCTCCGGCGGGGATATTTGAGCTGAAGCAGGCCGCGAGGGGTTTTCGCCGCCTGCCAGCGCGGCTAAAGTTCGGGCCGGGATAACGGGAGGCATGGATGCGCTGCGTTTTCGTTCAGGTAAGGTGCCAGCCGGGCAAGACCTATGAGGTTGCCGATGCGATCTATGACCGCGAGGTGGTGAGCGAGCTTTACTCGACCTCGGGCGATTACGACCTGATCGCCAAGGTCTATGTGCCCGATGAGGCCGACGTCGGGCACTACCTCAGCGAAGCGCTGTTCGACATTCCCGGCATCAGCCGCACCTTGACGACGATGACCTTCAAGGCATTCTGACCGTCAGCTGCGCAGAAACCGGAACGCGGCCGAGGCGGCCCATCCCGCCGTCACCGCCAGCACCAGCGAAAGCAGCCCGTAGGCGAGCGGGTTTTGCCGCGACAGCGCGAAAAGGATGCGCTCGATCCCGACTTTGCGCACCGGCAGGGCGGCGCGATAGGCATCAATCACCTTGCCGCCGCGCAGCAGGAAGATGCGGGTCTTGTAGGTGCCTTCCACAAGGTTCGCGGGCAGCCGGAAATCGGCGCGAAACAGCGTGCCCTCGACCAGCCGAACCGTGCCTTCGGACAGCGAATAAAGCCCCTCGGCCTCGCGGATGCGCAGCAGCGCCTCGGTAAAGGGTCGTGCGTCGTCGACTTCGAGCGGGCCGGAAAAGGCGCGTACCGCCAGCGGCACCGAAATGCGCTGGCGGACATCTTCGGCGGGGTCGAGAATGTCGGCGAGCGGCCCGGTGCTGGCCACCGCATAATAGCTTGGAGTCGCGGCAACTCCGACCTGCTCGGTGTTGATCCAGATCCCCGCCTCGCGGGTCTTCTTGCGGATCGTCACCGCACCCGACGGGCCTTCGAGCGTGACGATGACTTCGAGCGGCGGCCCCTCGGGTTCGGGCGCATCGCGGCGCACCGCGCCATAGATCAGCACTTCGGAGCCGTCGAAGCGCGCGGTAATGCCGATCTCGTCCAGCGACTGCCCGGCAACCACGGTTTCGGCGCTGGCGGGAAGTGCCGCGAGGAGCAGGAGCGCGAGCAGCCGGATCATCCCCCACCCCCCGGATAGAGCGAGAAAAGCTCGCCCGGCGTCAGCAAGAGATCGAGCGCCAGCTTCGCCGCCACCGCCAGAACCAGCGCCGCCAGAAGCAGCCGCAGTTCCTCGGCCTTCAGCCGCCCCGAAAGCCGGGTGCCGACCTGCGCCCCGATCACCCCGCCGATGATCAAGAGGAACGCCAGAACCACATCCACAGACTGGTTGGTGATCGCATGCGCCAGCGTGGTGAAGGCGGAAACGAAGATGACCTGAAACAGCGAGGTGCCGATTACAACCTTGGTCGGCATGCCGAGGATGTAGATCATCGCCGGCACCATGATGAAGCCGCCGCCAACCCCCATGATCGCCGCCAGCACGCCGACGACAAAGCCGACCAGAACCGGCGGGATCACCGAGATGTAAAGCCCCGAGGCGCGGAATTTCATTTTCAGCGGCAGGTTATGGACCCAGTGGTGCTGGTGCCGCTTCACCCTCGGGCCTCCGGGGCGTCGGGAGCGGTGCCAGGCGCGCAGCCCTTCCTGCGCCATCAAGAGGCCGACGAAGCCCAGAAACACCACATAGGAAAGCTGTACCACAAGGTCGATCTGGCCCATCGCCTGCAACAGGTTGAAGGCGATGATGCCTGCCCCCGCCCCCGCCACGCCACCCGCCAGCAGCACCAGCCCCATCGGAATATCGACCGCCTTGCGCTTGAGATGCGCCAGCACCCCCGAAACCGAAGAGGCCACGACCTGATTGGAGCCGGTCGCCACCGCCACGCCGGGCGGAATGCCGATGAAGAACAGCAAGGGCGTGATCAGAAAGCCGCCGCCGACGCCGAACAGGCCCGAGAGCACGCCGACCACCGCGCCAAGGCCCAAAAGCAGCAGCGCGTTTACGGCAACCTCGGCGATGGGCAGGTAAATCAGCATGTTCGGGTTCGCGCGGCCTTTTCGGGGGAAAGCTTGCGCCCTGAGCCGGGCACTGTCAAACCCCGCCGGGCGGGGCTCAGGCGAGGTCGCGCAGGTATCGTCGCAGCACGCGTTCCAGTTTTGCCGCGCCAAGCGGGGCCATGGCCTTGGTGTGTTCGTGGCTGATCGCCTCGGCCGACATTCCCGCGCCCATGTTGGTCACCACCGAAACCGCCGCCACCCGCAGGCCAAGAAAGCGCGCGAGAATAACCTCGGGCACGGTGGACATGCCCACCGCATCGGCACCAAGCACCTTTGCCGCGCGAATTTCGGCGGGGGTTTCGAACGAGGGCCCGGAGAACCAGCAATAGACGCCTTCGGGCAGCTCCACGCCCTCGGCGCTTGCGGCGGACTTGAGCGCCGCCCGCATCGCGGGATCATGCGCCTCGGTCATCGGCACGAAGCGCGCATCGTCGGCCTCGCCGATCAGCGGATTGGCCCCGGAAAGGTTGATGTGATCGGCAAGCAGCATCAGCCCGCCCGGCGGAATATCGGCTCGCAGCGACCCGGCGGCATTGGTCAGGATCAGGCTTTCGGCACCCAGTGCCTTCAGCACTTCCAGCGGCAGGCGCATTTCGGCGGGGTTGCCGCGTTCATAGTAATGCGCGCGCCCGCCGAACACCGCCACCCGCACCCCTTCCAGGTCACCCAGCACAAGGCGCGGGTTGTGCCCGGAAACGCCAGCATGCGGAAAGCCGGGCAGATCGGCATAGTCGATTGCCTCCCCCCGCACGGCCTCTGCCAGATGCCCCAACCCGGACCCGAGGATCAGCCCGAGCCGCGGCGGTTCCGCCCCGGCGCGGGCGCGGATCAGCGCGGCAAGCTCAGCGCTCCTTGACATAGGCTTGCCCCCCCGCGCGCGGCGGCGTCGCCTTGCCGATGAACCCGGCCAGAATGACCACGGTCAGAATATAGGGCAGCGCCTGCATGAACTGCACCGGCACCACAAAAAGCCCTACGTCGATGTTCTGAAACCGGATCGCCACCGCCTCCAGCACACCAAAAAGCATGGTTGCCCCCAGCGCCCGCCACGGCCGCCAGTTGGCGAAGATCAGCGCCGCCAGCGCAATGAAGCCCTTGCCCGCCGTCATCTCCTTGCCAAAGCCCGCAGAGGGGGCCGAGGTGGCAAGGTAAGCCCCGGCGATGCCGCACAGGATGCCCGCCATCGCCACCGCCGTATAGCGCAGCCGCAGCACCGAAACGCCAGCGGTATCGACCGATTCCGGGTTTTCGCCCACCGCCCGCAGGCGCAGCCCGAAACGGGTGCGAAACAGCAGGAACCAGGTCAGTGGCACGATTGCGAAGGCGATATAGACAAGGATGGTGTGGCCCGAAATCAGGTCGTAGTAGACGGGACCGATCACCGGCACATCGCGCAGCGCATCGGCCCCCGGCAGGGTGATCGATTCGAACCGCGCGGCACCCTTGATCGGCGGCGTGCGGCCACCGAGGTGAAACAGGTTCTGCCCGATCAGCACCGTCAGCCCCGAGGCCAGAAAGTTGATCGCCACGCCAGAAATAAGCTGGTTGCCGCGAAAGGTGATCGAGGCGAGACCGTGGATCGCCGCCAGCGCCAGCGAGCCGCCGATTGCCGCCGCCAGCCCAAGCCAGGCCGAGCCGGTGATCGAGGCCACCGCCCCGGCGGCAAAGGCCCCCATCAGCATCTTGCCCTCAAGCCCGATGTCGAACACGCCCGAACGTTCCGAATAAAGCCCGGCGAGGCAGGCCAGCAGCAGCGGAATGCCTAACCGCACACCGCTGTCGAGCACCTGGATGAGGGTTGAAAACTCCATCACGCGGCCCTCCTGCGGTGCCCGAGCGCGAAGATCCGTTCGACGAGCATGCGCATCATGTTGTCAAGCGCCCCGGTGAACAGGATCACAAGCGCCTGCACCACCGTGCGCAATTCGATCGGGATTGTGGTCCAAAGCCCAAGCTCGGCCCCGCCCTGATAGAGAAAGCCGAACAAGAGCGCCGCCAGGAACACCCCGAACGGGTGGTTGCGCCCCATCAGCGCCACCGCGATGCCAATGAAGCCCGCCCCTTCGACCGCGTTCAGCACCAGCCGCTCGGCCTCTCCCATTACGTTGTTGATTGCCATCATGCCCGACAGGCCGCCGGACAGCAGCATCACATACATGGTGATGCGGAACGGCGAGATACCGGCGTAAACCGCCGCCGATTCCGATTTGCCAAAGGCCCGGATCGCATAGCCAAGCCGCGAGCGGAACAACAGGTACCAGACCGCCACACAAGCCGCGAGCGCCACGAAAAGGGTGATGTTGGCGGGGGTGTTCTTGTCGAAATAGCTGCCGATCAGCGGCAGGTCATGCAGCGTCGGCAGATGCGCGCCTTTGGGAAAGCGCGCGGTGGCGGGGTCCATGCTGCCCGCCGGGCGCAGGATATTGACCAGCACATAGTTCAAAAGCGCCGCACCGATGAAGTTGAACATCATCGTGGTAATGACGATGTGGCTGCCGCGCCGCGCCTGCAACCAGGCCGGAATCGCCGCCCAGGCCGCGCCAAAGACGATTGCGCCCAGCATTGCCGCGGGCAAGGCCAGCGTCCAGTGCGGCCAGGGCAACGCCAGCGCCACCACCGCCACGCCAAGCCCGCCGAGCATCGCCTGCCCCTCGCCGCCGATGTTGAACAGGCTGGCGCGGAAAGCGATCGAAACCGCCAGCCCGGTGAACATGAAGTTGGTTGCGTAATAAAGCGTGTAGCCCCAGCCATAGGCCGAGCCGAGCGCGCCATCGACCATCAGCTTCAGCGCCTCCCACGGGTTTTCCCCGATGTAGAGAATGACCAGCGCCGAAATGCCGAATGCGGCAATGATGCTCATCAGCGGGATCAGCACCACATCCGCCCATGCCGGAAGCCTGCCCATCATGCCGCCTCCGTGCCGACACCGGCCATCAACAGGCCAAGCTCGCGCTGATCGGTTTTCTCCGGGTCGCGCTCGCCCATGATGCGACCGTCGAACATCACCGCGATCCGGTCGGACATCGAGAGTATCTCGTCAAGCTCGACCGAAACCAGCAGCACCGCCTTGCCCGCATCGCGCAGCGCGATGATCTGTTTGTGAATGAACTCGATCGCGCCAATATCCACCCCGCGCGTCGGCTGGCCGACCAGCAACAGGTCAGGGTTGCGCTCGATCTCGCGCGCCAGCACCAGTTTTTGCTGGTTGCCGCCGGAAAAGCTTTTCGCGGGCAGCATCGGGCTGGGCGGGCGCACGTCGAATCGCTCCAGCTTTCTTGCGGCCTCGGCAATGATGCCCGCATTGTCCATCAACAGCGCGTTGGACTGGTATTCGGGCGCGTTGTGATAGCCGAAGATCAGGTTTTCCCAAGCGGTGAAATCCATGATCAGGCCAAGGTGCTGGCGGTCCTCGGGCACATGCGCAATGCCGCGCGCGCGCCGGGTCTGGCCATCGGAATGGTGCCCGGAAAGGTCAATCTCCTGGCCGTTGATCCGCACCGTGCCGGTCGCCTTCTGAAACCCGCCAAGCACCTTGAGCAGTTCCGACTGACCGTTGCCCGATACCCCGGCGATGCCGAATATTTCGCCCGCGCGGATCGCAAAGCTGATCCCCTTCACCCGCTCGACCCCGTCGGCGTCGATCACCCGCAGGTTTTCCACCTCGAGCACATTGGCACCGGGGTTTGCTGGGCCCTTGGTCACATCCAGCAGCACCTTGCGCCCCACCATCAACTCGGCCAGCGCCTCGGGGCTGGTCTCGGAGGTCTTGACCGTCGCGGTCATCTCGCCGCGCCGCATCACGCTGACCGTATCGGTGATCTCCATGATCTCGCGCAGCTTGTGGGTGATGAGGATGATCGTCTTGCCCTGTTCGCGCAGGTTGCCGAGGATGCGAAACAGATGGTCGGCCTCGTCGGGGGTCAGCACCCCGGTCGGTTCGTCGAGGATGAGCACTTCGGCGTGGCGATAAAGCGCCTTCAATATCTCAACTCGCTGCAACTGGCCGACTGAAAGCTCTTCGATCAGCGCATCGGGGTCCACCTCAAGCGCATATTCCTCGGCCAGTTGCGCCAGCGCAACGCGCGCACGGGCCAGCGATGGGTGCAAGAGCATGCCCTCTTCAACGCCCAGAATGACGTTCTCCAGCACGGTGAAATTCTGCACCAGCTTGAAATGCTGGAACACCATGCCGATGCCCGCGCGGATCGCCGCCTGACTGTCATGAATGATCGTCGGCTTGCCGCGAATGAATATCTCGCCCGCGTCGGCCCGGTAAAACCCGTAAAGGATCGACATCAGCGTCGATTTGCCCGCGCCGTTCTCCCCGATGATGCCGTGGATGGTGCCTGGCATCACCCGAATGGAAATGTCCTTATTCGCCTGCACCGGCCCGAAGGCCTTTGAAATGCCGCGCAATTCTATCGCTGGGGCGGCAGTTTCCCGCCGCCCCGAAGGCTGAGCTTTCGCCATCGCCGATCAGTTGACCGGGCAGGTGTTGTCGCTCATGTAGTCATGCACCATGATCTCGCCCGAGATGATCTTGGCAGCGGCGGCTTCCACCGCGGCCAGCATTTCGGGGCTGACAAGAGCGGCGTTGTTGTCATCCATCGCAAAGCCCACGCCACCGGCGGCAAGGTCCATCACGTTGATGCCGGTTTCCAGATCGGTGCCCGACATGAAGGCATCGTAAACCGCGTTATCGACGCGCTTGAGCATCGAGGTCAGCACCTTGCCCGGTTGCAGGTGGTTCTGGTTGCTGTCCACGCCGATCGACAGGATGCCCGCATCCGCCGCCGCCTGCAGCACGCCAATGCCGGTGCCGCCCGCTGCCGCATAGATCACGTCAGCGCCTTGCGACACCTGCGAGGCGGTCAGTTCCGCGCCCTTCACCGGGTCGTTCCAGGCGGTCGGCGTGGTGCCGGTCATGTTCTGGATCACCTTGGCTGCCGGGTTGGCTGCCTTGACACCCTGCGCATAGCCGCAGCCGAACTTGCGGATCAGCGGAATATCCATGCCGCCGATGAAGCCGACGGTGCCGGTTTTCGAGGCCATCCCCGCCATGATGCCGACAAGGTAGGAACCCTGCTCTTCGGTGAATACCACCGAACGCACGTTCGGCTGGTCAACCACCATGTCGATGATCGCGAATCTGGTGTTCGGGTAGTCGGGCGCAACCGTGTTCAGCACATCGCCAAAAGCAAAGCCGGTCATCACGATCGGGTTGGCACCGGTTTCGGCAAGGCGGCGGAGCGCCTGCTCGCGCTGCGCTTCCGACTGCATTTCCAGTTCCTTGTAGCTGCCGCCGGTTTCCGCCTTCCAGCGCTCGGCACCGCCAAAGGCAGCTTCGTTGAAGGATTTGTCGAATTTGCCGCCAAGATCATAGATCAGCGCCGGATCGGCAAGCGCCGGACCTGCGCAAAGCGCCAGCGTCGCCGCCGCGCCAAGGAACTGTTTCATGAGGGTCATAGGTGTCTCCCGGTCTGTTGCGCACCCGCCACTTGGCGGACGCCTGTTGGCGGGCGAAATGCCCGCAGACCCGGTGATTAGGGCGAAAGCAGGCGAGGCGGTCAATAGCAATCTCGCGGCGGATGCGGTTCAGCGCGCGCCAAGCGCCCGCGTCAGCACCAGCGCATCTTCCGGGCTGCCATCGGGATTGCGGTAATAGCCGCGCCGCCGCCCGGTCTCGCGCCAGCCCGCAGCGGCATAAAGCGCGCGCGCGGGCGCATTTGCCGCAGCCACCTCCAGAAATGCGGCCTCGGCCCCGGCAAGGCGCGCCGCCGCCTCGAACCCGGCCAGCAGCGCGCGGCCAAGCCCGCGCCGCCGCTCCGCCGGGGCAACCGCAAGGGTCAAGAGCTCGGCTTCGCCCGCCAGCGCCCGCCCCAGCACGAAACCGCGCGAATCACCCAGCACGAAAACCCCGGCAGTCGCGCACAAACCGGCAATCTCCGCGGCACTCCATGGCCGCGGCGTGCTGAAGGCGGCGGCGTGCAGCGCCGCCATCGCCGCGGGTGTCATGGCACGATCACCGGCGCGGGCTCGCCCGGCAAGGCGGCATCGGCGGCGCGCAAATAGAGTGGCGCGGGGCGTGGCTGCGGCGTTGCGCGCCGCGCCGCCGCAAGCCGCGCCACCGCCTCGGACAACGGCATTGCCGCGTCCAGCAACCGCAGCCCCGGCACCGCCCCGGCCAGCGCTGGCGCAGCCGACCCGGTCACCGCCTGCCCCGTCACCAGTTCGCCCGCCAGCGCCTCGGCGGTGGCAAGCCGCGCCGCGCCATTGGGGTCGAAAGCCTGCGCGTAAACCTCGCCTCGCCGCGCATCCATCGCTACCACGAGCGGCCTTGGCAGCCCGAAGGCCGCCGCCTCCAGCCCGCTCACCCCCACGGCGGGTATCCCCAGCGCCAGCGCCAGCCCGCGCGCCGCCGCCACCGAAATCCGCACCCCGGTAAAATTGCCCGGCCCGGTACCAACGCCAAGTGCCGCCAGATCGCGCCAGCCCACACCGGCGCGGGCCAGCATCTCTTCCAGCATCGGCATCAGCCGTTCCGCCTGCCCCTTGGCCATCGCCTCAAAGCGGGCCTCAAGCAGCACCTCGCCCGCAAGCAAAGCGGCCGCGCAATGCGCGGCCGATGTGTCGAACCCCAATATCAGTGCCTCAGAGCGCAACCGGGCGCACCTCGCTCACCTCCGGAATGTAATGGCGCAGCAGGTTCTCGATGCCCATCTTCAGCGTCAGCGTGCTTGACGGGCAACCGGCGCAGGCCCCCTGCATGTGCAGGTAGACGACGCCCCGCTCGAAGCCATGAAAGGTGATGTCGCCGCCATCCTGCGCCACCGCCGGGCGCACCCGCGTGTCGAGCAATTCCTTGATCTGCGCCACGATCGCGGCATCGGGGCCGTCGTGCCCCGCATGCCCGCCCGCGGCCTTCGCCGCCGCCTCCAGCACCGGCGCGCCAGACTGGAAATGCTCCATGATCGCGCCAAGCAGCGCCGGTTTCATGTGCTCCCATGCCACCGCCTCGGCCTTGGTCACGGTGATGAAATCGGCACCCAGAAACACCCCGGTGACCCCGGTCTGGGCGAACAGTCGCCGCGCCAGCGGCGAGCCCGCCGCCGCCTCGGGTGCCGGAAAATCGGCGGTGCCGGTTTCCAGCACGGTCATGCCGGGCAGAAACTTCAGCGTTGCCGGGTTCGGCGTGGTTTCGGTCTGGATGAA
The DNA here is from genome assembly GCF_030684035.1 of Phaeovulum sp. Classification (GTDB taxonomy): domain Bacteria; phylum Pseudomonadota; class Alphaproteobacteria; order Rhodobacterales; family Rhodobacteraceae; genus UBA6213. The sequence goes on from NZ_JAUXPI010000059.1 coordinate 18,941, forward strand.
CATGGGCAGCCTCCGTGCGCGTCAGCACCGCATATGCGCTTCCCAAGCGTTTTCGTCAAGTTTGCCGCCCGGCAAATCGGCAGGGCTTCTTCTTTGCGAAAATACCCGCGGGGGTCCGGGGGCGGCCGCCCCCCGGCTCAGGTGATTTCCTCCAGCCGTTCCTTCGACATGTCGCCCGGCACGATGGTCAGCGGGCAGGGCAGGCTGGCCGAACTGCGCGACAGATGGGTGACCAGCGGCCCCGGCCCGGCCTTGTCGCTGCCCGCGCCAAGCACCAGCACGCCGATCTGCGGATTTTCACGGATTACCGCCAGGATCTCGGCGGCGGGCTCGCCCTCGCGGATAAGCAGCTCCGGGTTGATCCCCTGCTTGTCGCGCATCCACTTGGCGAAAACCTCGAAATGCGCCTCGATCCGCTCGCGCGCCTCGTCGCGCATGATCTCGGCAACGCCGATCCAGTGCTGGTATTCCTCGGGCGGAATCACCGCAAGTATCGTCACCCCGGCACCGGTATGCGCAGCACGCAATGCCGCAAATCGCATCGCGTTCAGGCATTCGCGGGTGTCGTCAAGCACCACCAGAAACTTGCGCATCAAGCCCCCCCTCAGCTCGGCGTGATCATGGCGCGGAAGCGCGGCGCTTGGCAACTACCCTTGGCGGGGCGAGCGCGCGGCGCAGCGCCAGTTTGCCGACCGCCGCCAGCGCCGCGCCGATTTGCGCCAGCACAAGCCCCGCCATCGCCAGCGCGGCCGAGCGCGCGAAAGGCGCGGGCCTTGCCCAACACCGCCAGCGCGCGCCGCGTATCGGGGCCGGCCACTTCGGCCAGCCGGGCCAGCCGGGCCAGCACATGGGGCAACGTGTCCCAGCGGTTCAGCGCCCGCGCCGCGTCCGAAAGCTCAGCCTGCAGCCGCGCGGGCACGCTGCCCAGTTTGCGCGCCAGGCGCAGCCCGGTCACCCCGACCTTGACCGTGGCGCTGGCACCACCGCTGCTCAGCACCAACCCGGTGGCCACCAGCCCCGCCACCGCCAACCCGGCCTCGAACTGGTCCACCTCTTGGCCAAGCGACCAGGCCAGCCCGGCGCGGCGCAGCGCATTCACGTCGCCCAGCGGCGAGGCTCCAGCGGCAGCGCGCAATAGCCAAGCTCGGCCAGCGTCCGGCAGCTGCCGATATCCCAGGCGCAGGCGGCGCAATCGCCCGCTTCCGCCAGCCAGCCCTGATCTTCCGCCAGCATCGCCCCGGCCTCGCCCACAAGCCCGGGCGGCAGCGCCAGCCCCCGTTCGCGCGCCAGGTCGAGGTAAAGCGCCACATCAGCGGTGCCTCCGCCGCCACCGCCAGCCGGGTGCTGACAAAGCCGGGGGTCGCGGTCGCGGCGACAGCGCGCGCCAGTGCCGCGCGGGCGCTCTCCAACGTCGGCACGGCAAAGGGGTGCTGCGCCAAGAGCACCCCCGCCAGCACCACCGAACCCGCCGCCCAAAGCGCCAGCGCCAGCCGTGCCAGCCGCCGGATCATGCTCCCGAATGCGCGAAATCCCAGTAAAGCGCCCGCGCCCGGCGGGTGATCGGCCCAAGCTGGTAGCTCACATCGTCAAAACCCCGCACCGGCGTGACCTTGGCGAAGTTGCCCGAAAGGAACACCTCGTCGGCAGCGCGGAAATCGTCGATCGTCAGCACTGTCTCGCGCACCTCCACCCCGTCGGCGCGCAAATTTGCGATGTGCCGCGCCCGGGTGATGCCGGAAAGGAAGGTGCCGTTGGCGATCGGCGTGAAGGCGACACCATCACGCACCATGAACACATTCGCGGTGGCGGTTTCTGCCACATTGCCCATCGCATCGCAGACCAGCGCATTGCCAAAGCCCTTTTGCTGCGCCTCGACCAGCATCCGCGCATTGTTGGGGTAAAGGCAGCCCGCCTTGGCGTTGCAGACGTTGTCGGCCAGCACCGGGCGGCGGAAACTTGTGGTGGTCAGCGTGGTCGTGGCCTCGGGTGCGGGCATCGGCACCTGCTCGAGACAAAGCGCAAAACCGGTGACCCCCTGCATCGGTGCCACCCCAAGTTCCGAGCCGTGGATCGCCCAGTACATCGGCCGCACATAAACCGCCGCCCCCTCGGCGTAGCGCGCCAGCCCCTCGCGCGCCATCGCCTCCATCTCCTCTGCCGCAAGCGTCGGGGTAATCATCAGCGCCTCGGCCGAGCGGTTGACGCGGGCACAATGCGCCGCAAGATCGGGGGCGACGCCCTCGAAATACCGCGCCCCGTCGAATACCGAACTGCCCTGCCAGATGCCATGGTCCGCCGCACGCATCACCGCCACGTCGCCCTCGTGCCAGCGCCCATCGAACCAGGTGCGGATATGCGTGCCAAATGCCATCACGGGCCCTCCCTCTTTGCGGCGGGCATGAAAGCACTTTGCCGCGGCAGGGTCCAGCCGCCACCGGTGCCCCCCTTGTGAGCTTGCATCCGGGTATTTGGGCGTTGAAGAGATCGCCGTTTCTCTAATGCTCAAATACCCCCCGCGGAGCGCGCTACGACCGGTGCCGCGAATTCGGCGGCAGCGGGGCGATTTGGCTTGCCGCTGGGCGCGAAAAACCGCTAGCGAGGTGGCCCGAAGGAGCCCGCCATGAACCTAGCCCTTTTCGCCGCCACCGTGCTCATCTGGGGCTCGACCTGGCTTGCCATTGCGCTGCAACTTGGCCCGGTTCCGGTGCTCGCCTCGATCTTTTACCGCTTCGCGCTGGCGGCGCTGCTGCTCTGGCCGCTGCTGATCGCCAGCGGGCGGCTGGCCCGCACCCGCCCGCGCGATCACCTGTTCATGGGCTTGCAGGGCCTTTGCCTGTTCAGCCTCAATTTCCTCTGTTTCTACCACGCCACCGCCTATATTCCCTCGGGCCTGGTTTCGGTGATCTTCTCGCTCGCCAGCATCTTCAACGCGGTGAACGCGCGGCTGTTCTTTGGCGAGCGGATCAGCGCGCGCGCGGTTCTGGCAACTGCGGTCGGGGTGGCCGGGCTGGTGGCGATCTTCTGGCACGACCTCTTTGGCGGCGCGCTCAATCTTGCCGCGCTGAAAGGCATCGGCCTGGCGATGCTCGGCACGCTGTTCTTTTCGCTCGGCAACATGGTGTCGCGGCGGCAGAGCGCCTCTGGCGTGCCGCCGCTTACCGCCAACGCCTGGGGCATGGGCTATGGCGCGGCCTTTCTGCTGGCGCTGATCGGGCTCAGCGGCACCGCGCTGCCGCTGCCACCCGATCTGCGCTACCTCGGCGCGCTCGCCTATCTGGCGCTTTTCGGCTCGGTGATCGGTTTCACCACCTACCTGATGCTGGTTGCGCGCATCGGCTCGGGGCGCGCGGCCTATGCAACGGTGATGTTCCCGGTCATCGCGCTCATGCTCTCCTGGGGGTTCGAGGGCTATGAATGGCAATGGTCGGCGCTGGCGGGTGTCGGGCTGACGCTTCTGGGCAACGTCATCCTCTTTGCCCGCGCCCCGATCAGGGGGCCTCGCCCAGCAGCTTTTCAAGGTCGAGCGGTGCGGTGACCATGGCAAGGCTGCCGTCGGCGTTGCGCGGCCAGTCGGCCTCGGGGCGGTCGCGGTAAAGCTCGACTCCGTTGCCATCGGGATCGCTGAGGTAGATCGCCTCGCTCACCCCGTGGTCCGAGGCACCTTCAAGCGGCCAGCCTGCCGCAACCAGGCGGCGCAAGGCATCGGCAAGGCTGGCGCGGTCGGGGTAGAGAAAGGCGGTATGGTATAGCCCGGTGGTGCCGCGCGCCGGCGGCTTGCCACCCCGGCTTTCCCAGGTGTTGAGCCCGATGTGGTGATGATAGCCCCCGGCGGAAAGGAATGCTGCCCCGGTGCCATAGCGCTGCTGCACCTCGAAGCCGAGCACCCCGGCATAAAAGCCGATGGCGCGGTCAAGGTCGGCCACCTTCAGATGCACATGGCCAATGCGGGTTTCGGGGTGGATCGGGGCGCTCATCGGTCTTACCTCGCGGGATTCGTTTTGCAGGCTGCACTGACCCCAACATAGCGCCGAATCCGGGTCGATATCAGGCCGATGCGCGCTCATCCGCTGTGCAGCGCCGCGCAGAAACCTCAGCCCGCGAAAGGATCGGCCGCGTAGCGCACCCCGGCAAGGCAAAGCCCCTGTGGCGGGCAGACCGGCCCGCAGGCCGCCCGGTCCCGCGCCGCCAGGGCTGCGGCGACGTCGCCGGGTGCCCAGGCCCCGGCCCCCACCCGCTCCAGCGTGCCGACGATCGAGCGCACCTGATTGTGCAGAAAACTGCGCGCCCGGAAATGCAGCCGTATCTCGCGCCCGCCCGGCACCGCCAGCGTCTCAAAGCCGATCTCGTCGAGCGTCTTGACCGGCGATCTTGCCTGGCAAAGCGTCGAGCGGAAGGTGGTGAAATCATGGGTGCCGATCAGCTGCGCCGCGCCCGCGCGCATTGCGGCCAGATCAAGCGCCGCCTTCACCTGCCACACCCGCCCCCGCTCCAGCACCGCAGGCGCGCGCCGCTCCAGCAGCCGGAACAGATAGCGCCGCTCCAGTGCCGAAAACCGGGCGTGGAAATCCGCGCCGACCTCGGCCACCGCCAGCACCGCCACCGGATCGGGGCGCAACTGCGCGTTCAGCGCCTCGGCAAGCCGGAACGGTTCCCAGGCGCGCCCAAGGTCCACATGCGCCACCTGCCCGGTGGCATGCACCCCGGCATCGGTGCGCCCCGCCGCCGCAATCGTCACCGGCTCTGCCTGCAACCGCCCCAACGCCGCCTCGACCGCGCCCTGCACCGAGGCATGCCCCGCCTGCCGCTGCCAGCCCGCGAAAGGGCCGCCGTCATATTCAAGCAGGAGCGCATATCTGGGCATGTGCCCCCATATCCCGCCCTGTTGCCCGCTGACAATCCCGCACCGCGTTTGGGCAGTGTCGAAATGCCCTTCGGGGGGTCGCGATGGCAGCAGGGGGGGCGGTGCCAGCGGGGGAACCGGTGGCAACAGGGAGGCGCGGCGGGACGCCGTGGCAGCTGGGGAGCGCGGCGGCAGCGGGCGAAGGGTAGCGGGGCCGCGTGGAGCGCGGTGCCAGCGGCGGAGCGCGGAGTCACGGGCGCGGTGGCAGCGCGGGAGCGTGGAGTCACGGGGGCACGGTGGCAGTGCGTGAGCGTGGAGTCACGGGGGCAGCGGCAGCGGGGGAGCGCGGCTGCAGCGCTTGAGCGCGGGGGTCACGGGCGCGGCGGCAACGGGGGAGCGCGGCTGCGACAGGGAGCGCAGCGGCAGCGGGGGTCGCGGGGACGCGGCGGCAGCGGGGAAGCGCGGAGACACCGGCGCGGAGTCACGGGCGCGGTGGCAGCGAGGGAACCCGGGGGCGCGTGGAGCGATGTGGAAGCGGGCGATGGGTAGCGGCGGGCAACAGGGGCGCGGTGGCAACGGGGGAGCGCTCGGGTCGCGGGGGGGCAGATAGCCCCCCGCGCGGCGCGCATCGGGCCACACCGACGCAGCCCCTTTCATCGCGCCGCCCGCCCGCCTATCTTGAGCCAAACCTCTGGGGGCGCAGCATCTTGGGCATCGGCGATATTGCGGACGGGGTGGCGCGCGGGGTCGAGCAGTTCGGGGCCTCGGTGTCGGCGGCACTATTCGAGCCGGTGCTGCGGCTCGGGGTCACCGGCCTGTCGCGGTCGGGCAAGACGGTGTTCATCACCTCGCTGGTCGCCAACCTGATGGACCGTGGCCGTATGCCGGGCCTTGTCGCCGCCAGCACCGGCACCATTCGCGCCGCCTGGCTGCAACCGCAGCCCGACGATACCGTGCCGCGCTTCGATTACGAATCGCACCTCGCGGCGCTCACCGGCCCCGCGCCGCATTGGCCCCAAGGCACCCGCGCAGTCTCCGAACTCAGGCTTTCGTTCCTGATCCAGCCCGGCGGCATGCTTGGCGCGCTGCGTGGCCCGCGCAAGCTGCACCTCGACATCGTCGATTACCCCGGCGAATGGCTGCTCGACCTCGCCCTGCTTGACCAGAGCTTTGCCGCATGGTCCGAGGCGACCCTCGCCCGCCTTGCCGCCCGCCCGCTCGGCCCCGAATACCTCGCAGCGCTTGCCGCCGCTGAGACCGGCGCGGCGTTCACCGAACCCGCCGCGCAGGCGCTCGCCGCTGCCTTTACCGCGCATCTGCTGGCCAGCCGCGCTGCGGGCTGGTCGGATTGCACACCGGGGCGCTTTCTGCTGCCGGGCGAGCTTGCGGGTTCGCCGGTGCTGACCTTCGCGCCGATGCCGCGCCCCGCCGATGCGCCGCGCGGCTGCCTCTGGCGCGAAATGGCGCGGCGCTTTGCGGCGTACAAGGCGCATGTGGTGCGGCCGTTCTTCCGCGACCATTTCGCCCGCATCGACCGGCAGGTGGTGTTGCTCGACGCGCTCGGGGCAATCCATGCCGGGCCGCAGGCGGTGGAAGACATGCGCCGCGCCATGGCCGAGATCCTCACCGCCTTCCGCCCCGGCCGCTCCGGGCGACTGGCGCGCCTGATCGGCATCAAACGCATCGACCGGATCCTGTTTGCCGCCACCAAGGCCGATCATCTGCACCATTCGCAGCACCCGCAACTGACCGCGATCATGCAGGCGATGCTGCGCGAGGCGCGCGACCGCGCCAGTTTCGCCGGGGCCCGCACCGAGGCGTTGGCAATTGCCGCGCTGCGCACCACCACCGAGGAAACCCTGAGCCACAACGGCGCGCCGCTTGAGGCGGTGCGCGGAACGCTGGCGGACGGGCGGCAGGCGGCCTTCTACCCCGGCGCGCTGCCCGATGACCCGGGGCAGCTTCTGACCCCGGCGCGGCAAGGTGCCACGAAATGGCTCGGGGCCGATTACGCGATGATGGATTTTCGCCCCGCCGCGCAGCGGCTGAAACCCGGCGACGGCCCGCCGCACATCAGGCTCGACCGCGCCGCCGAATTCCTGCTGGGCGACAAGCTCGCGAGGCCCAGATGAAAGACCCGAACCCCGGCTCCCGCCCCGAACCGCTCGGCGTTCCCCGCCCCGGCACCCGCCCCGGACCGGTCCTGATCGAACTTGCAGGCAGCGCGCCAAGCCCCGCCGATGCCGCCCCGGTGCCCGACCTTGGCACCCTTGCCCCGCCCGAGGGCCGCGCCATGCAGATCGCGGCGCGGCTTGCGGCGCGGCGGCCATCGCGGCTGACGCGGTTTTTCTGGCAGGCGGCGCTGGCGCTGACGGGTTTTCTCGCCTCGGTCGCGGCATGGAACTTTCTGAGCGGCCTGATCGCCGCGCATCCGCTTCTGGGCTGGCTCGGCACCGGCCTGCTTGCCGCCTTCCTGATCGCCGCAGCGCTTCTGGCACTGCGCGAGCTTGCGGCCTTCGCCCGCCTCGCCCGCCTCGACCGGGTGCACCGCGCTGCCTCGGCGGCTCTTGCCTCGGGCAACCTCACCGCGGCGCGCGCGGTGACGGCGCGGCTTCGCGCGCTCTATGCCGGTCGGGCGGAGCTTGCATGGGCGCGGGCTCGGCTTGCCGAACGCGAGGCCGAAATGCTGGATGCGGAAAGCCTGCTCGGCCTTGCCGAAACCGAACTTATGGCCCCGCTCGATGCCGCCGCACGGGCCGAGGTCGAGGCGGCGGCGCGGCTTGTCGCCACGGTTACCGCGCTGGTGCCGCTGGCGCTTGCCGATGTCGTGGCGGCGCTGACCGCCAACCTGCGGATGATCCGCCGGGTGGCCGAGATTTACGGCGGCCGCGCCGGAACCTTCGGCAGCTGGCGGCTGGCGCGCACGGTAATGACGCATCTGGTGGCAACCGGCGCGGTGGCCGTGGGCGATGACCTGATCGAAACCGTGGCGGGCGGCGGCCTGCTTGCCAAGCTTTCGCGGCGCTTTGGCGAAGGCGTGGTGAACGGCGCGCTTACTGCCCGCGTTGGTATTGCCGCGATCGAGGTCTGCCGCCCGCTGGCCTTCACCGTACTCCCGCGCCCGAAGGTGCGCGCGCTTGTGGGCCGCGCATTGGCAGGGCTGTTTGGCACTCGCGACAAGCCCGAGGAATAGGGCCTAGCCCTCGCTCGGACAGGCCGCCGCCGCTGCCTTCAGCGCGGCGAGCGCCGCCTGTACCTTTGGCGTGCGGTGCAGATCGACATGGCTGACAAGCCACAAGGGCGCTGACCATTCCGGGCGCGGCCCCATCACCTCGACCAGATCGCTGCGCCCGCGTGCCTCCAGCACCGGCAGAAAGCCAAGCCCGATGCCCGCCACAATCGCCGCGCGCTGCGCATCGGCTTCATTCGTGGCGAAGACGATGGTTTCGCGTGGCACATGGTCGAACAGCCAGCGGTGATAGGGCGCGCGGCCCCCGGCGGCTTCGGGGCCGACAAACCGGTGCCGCGCCAGATCGGCATCGCTTGCCGGGGTGCCATGCGCCGCCAGATAGGCGGGGGCGGCGTAAAGCGCGGTCTGCCGCTCGGTCAGCGGCTGCACCACGTTGTCGGGCTCGGCGGGCTTGGCCCCCGCACGGATCGCCACATGCGCCTCGCCGTATTCCAGCCGGAACACCCGAAGGTCGGTGATGTAGCGCAGCCGCACCGCCGGGTGCTCGGCAACCAGCCGCGCCATCGCCGGTATCACCATGGCCGAAAGGTTCGGCAGCGAGGTGATGATCAACTCGCCCGAAACCTCGCCGCCCGCCCCGGCAATGCGCGCGCCAAGCTGGGCAAACTGGTCTTCCGTCGCCTGTGCCACCGCCAAGAGCAGCCGCCCCGCCTCGGTCGGCGTGTAGCCGCGCGGGTGGCGCTGGAAAAGCCGCGCCCCAAGCCGCGCCTCCAGCGCGTCGATATGGCGGATCACGGTAGCATGGTGCACCCCCATCACCTCGGCCGCGCCGGAAACCGTGCCAACCCGCGCGACCTGATAGGCGGTGCGAATCTCGTCCCAGTTTTCAAAGCCCATCTGTGCACCCGCAAACAATTCCTGTGCATTTTGCGCCGCTCGGTGTGGCCGCGCAATGATGTTCTGGCCGCCACCTTTCGCCAGCGTGCCCCGGCACCGCTGGCGGTTGACTCCTCCCTGCTTTGCCCCTAGATCGACCGCATTCCCCGGAGGCATGCGCTTCCGGTCCTTATGCCATTGGCAGGGATCGCCGTCAGTCAGCGCGTTGCGCCCACTGGCGCCCTTGGTCTTTGCCGCAGTCCCCGGAGGGCGCGCGATGTTCGAGAACCTATCCGAACGCCTTGGCGGGGTGTTCGCGCGGCTGACCAAACAGGGCGCGCTGAGCGAGGCCGACGTTGCCACCGCGCTGCGCGAAGTGCGGGTGGCGCTTCTGGAAGCCGATGTTTCGCTTTCCGTGGCGCGCGATTTCATCAAGGCGGTCGAGGCCAAGGCCAAGGGTCAGGCGGTCACCAAATCGGTTACCCCCGGCCAGCAGGTCGTGAAGATCGTCCATGACGAACTGATCCGGGTTCTGGCAGGCGACGGCGAACCCGACGCGCTGAAAATCGACAATCCGCCCGCAGCACTCTTGATGGTCGGCCTGCAAGGCTCGGGCAAGACCACCACCACCGCCAAGCTCGCCCGCCGCCTCAAGGAGCGTAACGGCAAGCGCGTGCTGATGGCCTCGCTTGACGTGAACCGCCCGGCGGCGATGGAACAGCTTGCCATCCTTGGCACCCAGATCGGCGTCGATACGCTGCCGATCGTGCCGGGGCAAAAGCCGGTCGACATCGCCAAACGCGCGCGCCAGCAGGCAAGCCTCGGCGGCTATGATGTCTACCTGCTCGACACCGCCGGGCGGCTGCATATCGACGAAGTGCTGATGGCCGAAGTGCAGGCGGTGCGCGATGCCACCAACCCGCGCGAAACCCTGCTGGTGGTCGATGGCCTGACCGGGCAAGACGCGGTGAACGTCGCGACCGAATTTGACGGCAAGGTCGGCATCACCGGCGTCGTCCTGACCCGGATGGATGGCGACGGGCGCGGCGGTGCCGCGCTTTCGATGCGCGCCGTCACCGGCAAGCCGATCCGCTTCGTCGGCCTCGGCGAAAAACTCGACGCGCTTGAAACCTTCGAGGCAGAGCGCATCGCCGGCCGCATTCTCGGCATGGGCGATATCGTGGCGCTGGTCGAAAAGGCGCAGGAAACCTTCGAGGCCGAACAGGCCGAGCGGATGATGCGGCGCTTCCAGAAGGGCCTGTTCAACATGAACGACCTGCGCGGCCAGCTTGACCAGATGCTGAAGATGGGCGGCATGCAGGGCGTCATGGGCATGCTGCCCGGCATGGGCAAGATGGCCAAGGCAGCCGAGACGGCGGGCTTTGATGACCGCATGCTGCGCCGCCAGATTGCGCTGATCGGCTCGATGACCAAAAAGGAACGCGCCAACCCCGACCTGCTGCAAGCCAGCCGCAAAAAGCGTATCGCCGCCGGGGCCGGGCTTGATGTGGCCGAACTCAACCGCCTGATGAAGATGCACCGGCAGATGGCCGACACGATGAAGAAGATGGGGCGTGGCGGCATGCTCAAGCAGGCGATGAAGGGCATGATGGGCGGCAAGGGCGGCCTGCCCGACCTGAAAAACATGGACCCCGCGCAATTGGAAGAGGCGGCGCGCGCGATGAAAGTGGCTGGCGGCATGGGCGGCGGCTTTCCGGGTGCGCCGGGCGGGCTGAAACTGCCCGGCGGGCTGTCCGGGCTGGGGCTTGGCCGCAAGAAATGACCGCGCTGAGCGTCCATATCCCGGTTCTTGAAACCGAGCGGCTGGTCCTGCGCGCCAACCGTTTCGAGGATTTCGAGCCCTATGCCGCCTTCTATCAGACCGGGCGCGCCGCATTGCGCGGCGGTCTGCGCGATCGCTGGAACGCCTGGCGCAGCTTTTGCGCCGAAAGCGGGCATTGGGTGATCCGCGGCTACGGCTTCTTCGCGGTCGAGGAAAAGGCCACCGGTTCCTACGTCGGTCAGGTCGGCCCCTATTTCCCCGATGGCTGGCCCGAGCCTGAAATCGGCTGGATGGTCATCGCGGGTTTCGAGGGCAAGGGCTACGCCCATGAAGCCGCCGTGGCGGCGCGCGACTTCGCCTTTGCAAAGCTCGGCTGGCGCACTGCCATCAGCGTGATCCACCCCCAGAACGAACGCTCGCAGAGCCTCGCCCGCCGCATGGGTGCCCGGCTCGAAGGCACCGCCGAGGTTCTGGGCAGTGCCGCGCAGGTCTGGCACCACCCGGTGCCGCCGGGGGCCCCAGCATGATCACGCTGGCCGCCACCCCGATGCTGGAAACCGAAAGGCTGCTGCTGCGCGCGCCCGAAGGCGGCGACTGGCCCGCCTTCGACGCCTTTCTGGCTAGCGACCGCGCCGCATTCGTGCGCTCGGTCGATTATACCGAGGCAATCTCGTGGCGCGCCTGGGGCCACGTCATCGGCCATTGGGCGATGCGCGGCTTTGGCACCTTCGTGATCACCCGTCGCGACGATCGCCGTGCCATAGGCATGTGCGGGCCCTGGTTCCCCGCCACCTGGCCGGAGCCCGAAATCGGCTGGACCCTCTGGGACGCAGGAGCCGAAGGCGCGGGCTACGCCCGCGAGGCCGCCCGCGCCACCATCGCCCATGCCTTCGGCCCGCTCGGCTGGCAAACCGCCGTCAGCTACATCGCCCCCGCCAACGCCCGCTCCATCGCACTGGCCGAAAGGCTTGGTGCCCGCCTCGACCCCGCCGCCGCCCACCCCGGCGACGAGCCGACCCTGGTCTTCCGCCACCCCACGCCGGAGACCGCAGCATGACCCGCTCCGCTTCTTCATCGCCCAAATTCCCCGGGGTCCGGGGCGGCACCCCGGCCCTTGCCGCGAGCCTCAGGGAGTGCCAGCCATGACCGACACCGCCGCCCGCGCCGCCGCCCTGCTGCGCGACCACCGCGCCAGCATCGACCGGCTCGATGCGATCCTTGTCTATACCCTCGCCGAACGCTTCAAGCGCACCCAAGACGTGGGCAGGCTGAAGGCCGAACACGCGCTGCCACCCTCCGACCCCGACCGCGAAGCCCAGCAGATCGCGCGGCTCGAAGAACTGGCGCGCGAGGCCGACCTCGACCCCGCCTTCGCCAAGAAATTCCTCACCTTCGTGATTTCCGAAGTGATCCGGCATCACGAGCAATTCCTCAAATAGCGGCACCGCCGCGACCCTGAAACCCAAGGAGACTGAACAATGTCGATGAAAATCCGCCTCGCCCGTGGTGGCTCCAACAAGCGCCCGCATTATTCGATCGTGGCAACCGACAGCCGCATGCCGCGCGATGGCCGCTTCCTCGAAAAGCTGGGCACCTACAACCCGCTGCTGGCCAAGGACAGCGAAGACCGCGTCAAGCTCAACCTCGAGCGGGCGCAATACTGGCTTGGCCAGGGCGCGCAGCCGACCGACCGCGTCGCGCGCTTTCTGGAAACTGCCGGGGTGATCGCCAAGACCGTGCGCTCGAACCCCAAGGCCGCGCAGCCGGGCGAAAAAGCCGTCAAGCGCGCCGCCGAAAAGGCCGCCAAGGCCGAAAAGACCGCCGAGTAACCGGCACGCGGCGCATTCCTTGGCCGGGCAGCCCTTGCCCGGTCTTCGCCTTTGGGAGCATGGCCGATGAGCAAGCCCGAGCTGATCTGCGTTGGTGCCATTGCGGGTGCCTTCGGCGTGCAGGGCGAGGTGCGGCTGAAAAGCTTTTGCGCGCAGCCTCAGGACATCGCGCTTTATGCGCCGCTGCTTACCGAAGACCGCGCCCGGAGTTTCACCGTCAAGCTGACGCGCCCGGTGGCGGGCGGATTTGCCGCGCGGCTCGGCGGCATCGCCAGCAAAGAGGCGGCAGACGCGCTCCGGGGGGTGACGCTTTGGGCCGAGAAATCGAAACTGCCGTCGCTTCCCGATGACGAATTTTACCACGCCGATCTGATCGGGCTCGAGGTGGTCGACACCGGCGGTGTGCGGCTCGGGCAGGTGCGCGCCGTGCACAACCACGGCGCGGGCGACATTCTTGAGGTGTTCGTGCCGGGGGTGCCCGCCGCGCTGCTCTTGCCCTTCACCCGCGCCGTGGTGCCCACCGTGGACCTCACCCGGGGCCGTATCGTCGCCGACCCGCCCGAGGAGGTCGAATGACCCTGCGCTGGAAGAACCGGCTGTTCTACCTCTCCGGCGCGCTGCTTTACGCGGGGCCGCTGCTGGCCGGGCTTGCGGGTCAGGGTGTTGCGGCGGGTCTGGTGCTGACAGCGGTGTTCACGCTCTGGCAGGTGCTCCTGCACCCCGAGCGCTGGCCCAAGACTGCCGCCGATTGGGCAAGGCCCGCGCCGCTCGCGGCGGCGGCGCTGACCGTGGCGGTGCAGGCGCTGGTGGTGGCGCTGGTGCTCGGCCTCGGGCGCGGCCTCGCGGCGCTTGGGCTGGGCCTGCCGGGTTTGCCGCTGGCCATGCCGATCATTCTGGCGCTGGTCGGCGTGGCGCTGGCGCGGCTTGCCTGGAACCCGCAGGAACGGGTCGAGATGGAGGCCTTTCTCGACGAGGCCATCGCCCAGATCGAGGGCATGGCAGCCGCTGCGCCCGATGCCGCCCCATCAAGCCCCGCCCCGCAACAAAGCCAGTCCGACTGGCTTCTGGCGGGCTTTGCCAACGACCTGCACGAAGCGGGTGCCGGCAGCGCCGAATGCGACAATCTGGTGCGCCAACTGGTGAAGCTCGACGAACCCGAGCACGAGGTCTTGGGCGTGCTGCTTGAATGGCGCAGCTTTCACCCGCTCTGCGAGGCGGCGCTGCTGCGCTATGTCGGCCACCCCTTCACGGTGGGGCTGCGGCTTGACCCCGAGCAGGTGGTGGATTGGGTCGAGGCCGCGCTGAGGGTGCCCGAAACGCAGACCGATGCTGCGGCAATGGCGCATGGCTGGCTGGGCAAGGCCGAATCCTGCGGCGGCTTCGGTCTGGCAACGCCGCGCCTGCTGGCGCTGCTGCAAACGGCGCTCGAAGCCGCCCCTGACGCCGATCTGGCCCCGAGCCTGCAAAACTTGCGGACCGCACTGGAACCGGCGTCATGACCGAAAAACCCTCCCGCTCGCATGGCCGCATCGCCATTTCCGCCTCGGCCACGCCGCGAGAGTTGATGGCCGACAGCGCCCGCCTGAAAGGTGCCTGGACCGCCCGCATCATCACGCTGTTCCCCGAGGCATTTCCCGGCACGCTTGGCCTCAGCCTCACCGGCAAGGCGCTTGCCGAGGGGCTCTGGGCGCTCGAGACCATCGATTTGCGGCCGTTCGGCATCGGCCGCCACCGCAATGTCGATGACAACCCCGCCGGGGGCGGCGCGGGCATGGTGCTGCGCGCCGATGTGGTCGGCGCGGCGCTGGCCGAGGCCGCCATCGGCACCCCGCCCGATCGCGCCCGCTGGCCGGTCCTCTACCTCTCCCCGCGCGGCAAGCCGTTCACGCAGGAAATGGCGCGCGCCCTTGCAAAAGCCGAAGGCCTGACCCTGCTTTGCGGCCGTTTCGAGGGTGTCGATCAGCGCGCGCTCGACCATTTCGGCGTCGAGGAGGTCAGCATTGGCGATTTTGTCCTGACCGGCGGCGAGATCGCCGCTCAGGCCTTGATTGACGCGACGGTCCGCCTTATACCCCGCGTGCTTGGGAATCAGGCCTCCACCGAGGAAGAAAGCTTCTCGCACGGGCTTCTGGAACACCCGCACTACACACGACCCACTGTCTGGGAAGGCCGCGCGATACCGGAAACGCTTCAATCCGGGCACCACGCGAAGATGGCCGACTGGCGGCGGAACATGGCCGAAAGGCTGACCAAGGAAAGACGACCTGACCTCTGGCGGGCTTATTGTGCAGCGCACATGCGGGACCCGGATGAAGACCAAGAGCTCTGAGGCCGCGCACATCTTCACGGGAAAAACCGTGAGCAATTGAAAGGACTTGCGATGAACCTTATCGCACAACTCGAAGCCGAGCAGATCGCCGCGCTCGGCAAGGACATTCCCGACTTCAAGGCCGGCGATACCATTCGCGTCGGCTACAAGGTGACCGAGGGAACCCGCAGCCGGGTGCAGAACTACGAGGGCGTCTGCATTGCGCGCAAGGGCGGCTCCACGCTGGCCGCCTCGTTCACCGTGCGCAAGATCTCGTTCGGTGAAGGCGTGGAACGGGTGTTCCCGCTCTATTCGACCAACATCGCCAGCATCGAGGTGCTGCGCCGTGGCCATGTGCGCCGCGCCAAGCTCTACTATCTGCGCGACCGTCGCGGCAAATCGGCCCGCATCGCGGAAGTGACCAACTACAAACCCAAAGCCGAAGCCTGAGGAGCGGGACCATGAAAAAAGACATTCACCCCGGCTATCACTTCATCGACGTGAAGATGACCGACGGCACCGTGTTCCGCACCCGCTCCACCTGGGGCAAGGCAGGCGAACAGATGTCGCTTGAAATCGACCCGCTGGTGCACCCCGCCTGGACCGGCGGCAGCGCCAAGCTGATGGATACCGGCGGCCGCGTTTCCAAGTTCAAGAACAAATACGCGGGCCTCGGTTTCTGAGCCGCTTGCGCTTTCGTATTGGAGGCGCACAAGATATAGTGAAGGCGCGCCCGCAACGGCGCGCCTTTTGAGTCTCAACCGGGGGCAGAGTCGGTGGCGCATATCATCGTGATGGGCAATGAAAAGGGCGGCACCGGCAAGTCGACCACCTGCATGCATGTGGCAACCGCATTGGCGCGCATGGGCCACCGGGTCGGCGCGCTCGACCTTGACCTGCGCCAGCAGAGCTTTGCCCGCTACATCGAGAACCGGCAGGCGTTTCTGGCGCGCGAGGGGCTGCAGCTTGCCAGCCCCGAATACCGCGATCTGCCCGAGATCGACGCTTCGCGCCTCGCGCCTGCCGAAAACGTTTTTGACCACCGGCTTTCGGCGGCGGTCTCGGCGCTGGAAACCGAGGTCGATTTCATCGTCATCGATTGCCCCGGCAGCCACACCCGGCTCAGCCAGGTGGCGCATTCGCTGGCCGATACGCTGGTGACCCCGCTCAACGACAGCTTCATCGACTTTGACCTTCTGGCCCGCATCGACCCCGAAACCAGCCGCGTGACCGGCCCCTCGATCTATTCCGAAATGGTCTGGAACGCGCGCCAGCTGCGCGCCCGCGCCGGGTTGAAACCGATCGACTGGGTGGTGCTGCGCAACCGGCTGGGCGCGCAGCAGATGCACAACAAGAAAAAGGTCGGGGCCGCACTGGAACAACTGTCCCGCCGCATCGGCTTTCGCGTCGCCCCCGGCTTTGCCGAGCGGGTGATCTTCCGCGAGCTGTTCCCGCGCGGCCTGACACTTCTCGATCTGCGCGATGTCGGGGTCGAAACCCTCAACATCTCCAACGTCGCCGCGCGGCAGGAACTCCGCGAGTTGATGCAGGCGCTGCGCCTGCCCGGGGTGACGGTGAATTTCTGAAGCGGCCTTGGCGCGGCGCGACTGCACCGGCCCGGCCCGGCACCCCCGAGGCACCAAGCCTTGCGCTCGCCACCCTCTTCGGCGTCGCCTCCTATTGGGGCCTGACCGCGGCAATGCGGATGGGCGAGGTCTCGGTGATCACCCCCTTCCGCTACAGGCGGCCGGTGTTCGCGCTGGTGCTGGGGGTGGCGGGTGAAGCATACTCCGAGTGGGTGCCAATCGGGTGCCGTCTGCTTGGGGAGATGGCGCAAGCGCCTGCCGCAATGCCCCGAGGGCCGGATTGCCGAAGGTCCGGTGGACCTTCGCCCGGCCCGATTGCCTGAGAGGCGCAAGCCGGAAGGCAAGGGGGGTGAGGGATGCCCCGGAGCGCGCCAATCGGGGCGCGCCTGGCTGGGGTGATGTGGGATCAAGAAGGCGTCCAGTGGACGCCTTCCCCACCGAACGCCCGCCCGCGTCGGGCGGGCCGGGAGCGCGTTTTCGCGCCTGCCACGGGCAGGCAGGCGCGGCCCGATTTGTCCGGTGACAAATCGAGCAAGGGAAGGGTGGCGCGCCGGGGCAACGAAAGGGCGCGCTCGAGCCGAGGTGCCAAATCGCCGCCCCCGAGCATTGCGCAGCGCATGCCGGCCCCTCCCCCTCAACGCCCGCATATGCACGGTCGGGGGTGCAACTCAACGAAGTTTCTCACTTCCCGAGGCTTTGATGATGTGACCGCCCCCCGACGGCATCAACGTGCCAAGGTGGGTCATCAACGATCCACAAAGCAGAGCGGTCATGTCGGAGATTATCACGGTCGGGCTCGATCTGGCGAAGAATGTATTCCAGGTTCATGGA
>NZ_JAUXPI010000018.1 GCF_030684035.1 Phaeovulum sp.
ATCCGTCGGATGATGTTCAATAGTCCCATGTGGATCACTCCGTTGCCCCCGCTGCTCTCGGCCTTGGGGTAGGTTCACATGGCTCAGTTCTCAGTGAAAATTATCCGCCTAACCGGCTCAGTTCTGGGTGAAAATCAACAATCGTAAGGCGCATGCCGCCATTTTCCGCTTCAGGGCAACGTGTCGCGCATCCGGGGCAACCCAACCGCTGCTCTCGGGCAAGTCTGCTCGTTCACGTCGCGCCCTTCTTCGGCCTGTATCGGGCAGGACTGGAAAACCCCTGCACCGGCGTCACGATATATTTGTGACCGGATCCGGTTCGGCGCGGATCCGTCAACGCATCCGGAATGTCACAGCTAGGCCAGAATCTCGAACAGCCCCGCTGCCCCCTGACCGCCGCCGATGCACATGGAAACAACGGCCAGCTTTGCCCGCCTCCGCCTGCCTTCCAGCAGCGCGTGGCCCACCATGCGCGCACCGCTCATGCCGTAAGGGTGGCCGATCGAGATCGCGCCGCCGTTGACGTTGAGCTTTTGCGCGTCGATGCCAAGATGATCGCGGCAATAAAGCAGTTGCGCGGCGAAGGCCTCGTTGATCTCCCACAGATCGATGTCGTCGATGCTCAGCCCGTGGCGCCGCAACAGGCGCGGGATCGCCAGCACCGGGCCGATGCCCATTTCCTCGGGCGCGCAGCCGGCCACCGCCATGCCGCGAAAGATGCCGAGTGGCGTCAGCCCGCGCCTTGCGGCTTCGCCCGCCTCCATCACCACGCAGGCCGAGGCGCCATCAGACAATTGGCTGGCATTGCCGGCGGTGACGCTATGGCCCGCGCCCTTGACAGGGGCCAGGCCTTGCAGCCCCGCCAGCGTGGTGCCGGGACGGTTGCATTCGTCAATCGCCAGCGTCACCGCCTCTTGCCTCGTCGCGCCGCCGGCCTTGTCGAATACCGCCTTGATCGTGCCGACCGCGACGATCTCATCGGCAAAAAGCCCGTCAGCTTGCGCCCGCGCGGTGCGCTGCTGGCTTTCCAGCGCGTAGGCGTCTTGTGCCGCGCGCGAAATGCCATAGCGCGCGGCCACCAGTTCGGCGGTGTCCAGCATCGACATGTAGTAGCGCTCGGGTACCGCGCCGATTTGGTAATGCATACCGTTCCAGCCCTCGGTCTGCACCAGCGAGATGCTGTCAAGCCCGCCTGCCAACGCCACATTCACCCCGTCATGCAGAACCTGATACGCCGCAATGGCGATCGCGTTCAGCCCCGAGGCGCATTGCCGGTCGATCGTTGCGGCGGCCACGCTGTCGGGCAGGCCTGCGGCCAGCACCACATGGCGCGCGGTGTTGATGCCGGTGCTGCCCTGCGTCAGCGCGCAGCCCAGCGTCATGTCCTCGACCTCGCCGCCCTCCAGCCCGGCACGCGCCAGCGCCGCGCGCACCGCATGGGCGGCCAGCACCGGCCCCTGGGTGGCGTTGAAGGCGCCGCGATAGGCCTTGCCGATCGGGGTGCGGGCGGTCGAAACGATCACGGCTTCGCGCATGGGCAGTCCTTTTCAGAGTTCTTCCAGACCGCACCAACCGGCGATGAATAGCGCCGTGGTCTGGGTGACGCGGCGAACCGACGCGAGATCGACGCGTTCGTTGAAGCCATGTATCGCCTCGGCGCGGGGGCCGTAGACCAGCGCGGGCGTATCGGCATAAAGGCCAAAGAACCGCGCGTCGGTGGTGGCGGTGATCGCCGCCCGGTCCAGATCGGCCCCGGTGACGGCGCGGTGCGCGCCTTGCAGCGCCGCAATCGCGGGGGCCGCGCTTTTGTGGTCGGCCAGCGCGTAACCTTCGGCGAAAAAGCCGTGATAGATGATTTCGGGCGCGTTGTTGCGTAGGAAAGCGTGGCTTTGCGCGGCCTCATGCAACACCGCCTCGATCTCGCGGCGGGCATCGTCAAGGCTTTGGCCGGGAAACAGCGCCATCCGTACATCGAAAACGCACCAGGCCGGGACCGAGCTGGTCCAGTCGCCACCCGAAATCCTGCCGATGTTGAGGTTGAGCGCGTGGTCATGGCCCTGATAGGCGGCGTGGCGGCAGGACGGGGCATTCCAGCGCGCTTCCATCTGGTGCAGCGCCGCGATCAGCGGCAGCGCCGCCTCGATCGCATTGGCACCGCTGCCGGCAAAGGCCACATGCACCGGGATGCCCTTCAGATGCACCTGAAACCAGATCACCCCCAGTTGCGCCGTCACCAGAGTTTCGGCGAAGGGTTCGGGGATCAGCGCGGCGTCGGCCCGGTAGCCGCGTTGCAGGCAGGCCAGCGCGCCGTTGCCGGTGCATTCCTCCTCGACCACCGATTGCAGATGCACATCGGCCGCCGGGGCAAGGCCGATACGGGCCAGCGCATCCAGCGCATAGAGGTTGCTGGCCAGCCCCGCCTTCATGTCGCCGGTGCCGCGGCCATACATCCAGCCGTCATCGACCCGCGGCTGAAACGGCGGGCTGTCCCACATGTCAAGCGGCCCGGTGGGCACCACGTCGACATGACCGTTCAGAATGAGGCTCTTGCCGGTGCGGGTGCGGCTGTGGCGGGTGCCGACCACATTCACCGCATCGTCGTAATTGCCGATCACCGGCGAAAAGCCGGGCAGATGCGCGATGTCCTCGACCCGCAGCTTCCAGCGGTCAACCTTCAGTCCGCGCGCCGCCATCGCGGCGGCCATGAACGCCTGCGCCGACTGCTCGTTGCCGCGCGTTGAAGGGTGGGCGCAAAGTTCAGCAAGAAAAGCGACCTCATCGTCAAAGACCGCATCGACGGCATTGAGTATGGCGGTCTGGTCCTTGCTGTCCATGTCCGGGCCTTTCAGAACCTGGGAAGCGGGGCTTGCGGCACGATCAGCGGCGCGCCGGTGGCGGCGATCACCTGCGCGACCGTCACGCCCTCGGCCAGTTCGCTCAGGCGCAGGCCATCGGGGGTGACATCGCAGACCGCCATATCGGTGAAGATGCGCTGCACGCAGCCGGGCGCGGTCAGCGGCAGGGTGCAGTGCGCCACGATCTTCGGGCGGCCGTGCTTGTCGGTGTGGGTGGTGATCACCGCCACCTTGCGGGCCTTTTGCGCCAGCTCTATCGCGCCGCCCGCCCCCGGTGTCAGGTGGCCCGGAATGATCCAGTTGGCCAGATCGCCGTTGGCGGCCACCTCGAAAGCGCCCAGCAACGTCAGGTCCAGCCGGCCGCTGCGCACAATGGCAAAGGACACCGCACTGTCGAAATACGCGGTGCCCGGCAGCGCCGACACATAGGCGCCGCCCGCGTCGATCAGGTTGCGGTCGGCATGCACCCTGTCGAGCACCGGGCCAACCCCGGCAATGCCGTTTTCCGAATGCAGGCAGACGGCGAGACCGGCAGGCACGTATTGCAGCACCTGTGTTGGCAGGCCGATCCCAAGATTGACCGTCATCCCGGCGCGGATATCGCGCGCAGCCCGGCGCAGCATGCGTTCTCTAGCGTTCAACGACACCGTAGACCTCCGGTAATTCGGGCAGCAGGACGACCTGATCGACGAAGGGTCCGGGGGTGTGCACGTCATCGGGCGCAATGCCGCCCGGTGGCAGCATCGTTTCGGCTTCTGCGATGGTATGGCGGGCGGCCATGGCGATCAGCGGGTTGAAATTGCGCGCCGAAGCGGCATAGCGCAGATTGCCGAACGTGTCGGCGCGGGCGGCATGCACCAGCGCGAAATCGGCACCGAGCGCGGTTTCCAGAATGCCGGACCTGTCGCCGACGCGGACTGTCGGCTTGCCCTCGGCCATCAGGGTGCCAATACCGATATCGCTGACAAAGCCCAGCATCCCGGCCCCGGCGCAGCGGATGCGTTCGGCCAGAATGCCCTGCGGCACGAATTCGACGCTGATCTTGCCATCATTCATCATCTGCATGGCGCGCGGGTTCAGCCCGATATGCGAGGTGATCAGCCGCGCCACCTGACCGTTTTCCAGCAGCCAGTCCACGCCCATGCCGGTCTCGTTGGCATCGTTCTTGATGATGGTCAGGCCCTTCTGCCCCTGCCGCACCAGTTCGCGGATCAGGCAGAACGGCGTGCCGGGCACCCCGAAGCCGCCCAGCATGATGCGCGCGCCGTCGAGGATGCGGGCGATGGCCTCGGCGATGCCGCAGGTTTTGTCGGGCAGTGGCATCAGCGGTTGACCGGCAGTTTCATCTCGGCGGCAAGCGCATCGAGGCTTTCGGTCAATACGCCGATGATCTCGTCGATCTGGGCGCGGGTGATGATCAGCGGCGGGCAGACCAGGAAATGGTCGCCCTCATGGCCGCCACGGCTGCGGCGCGCATAGATGATCAGCCCGCGTTCGTAGGCCAGATCCACCAGCCGCGTGAAGGCGTTCAGCCCTTTGGGCAGCGGTGCCATCGTGGCACGGTCGGCGACCAGCTCGAAGGCCAGCAACAGCCCCTTGCCGCGCACATCGCCGATGAAGGGGTAGCGGTCCATCAGCCGGGTCAGGCGGGACTTCAGCACATCGCCCATTGCGGCGGCATTCTCGACCAGGTTTTCGCGCTGCAACACCTCCAGCACCGCCACGCCGGCGGAACAGGCCAGCGGGTTGCCGGCATAGGTGAAACCGTGCTGAAAGCCCCCCGCGCCCAGCACCGCGTCCACGATTTCGCGTTTGGCCACCATTGCGCCCAGCGGCGAATACCCGGCGGCAAAGCCCTTGGACAGTGCCACGATATCGGGAATGACACCCCAGTGTTCCGAAGCCACGAACCTGCCGGTGCGGCCCGCGCCGGTCATCACCTCGTCATAGATCAGCAGGATGCCGAACTCGTCGCAGATCTCACGGATACGGGCGTAATAGCTGTCAGGCGCTACCAACGCGCCGGTCGAGGCGCCGCCGACCGGCTCCATGATGAAGGCCAGCACCGTATCGGCACCCTGCGCGATGATCTCGGCGCGCAGCAAATCGGCGTATTTCAGCCCGCGCGCCGCGTCGTCAAGGTTGTCATTGTCCAGATAGCAGCGCGGAGCGGCGATTTTCGGCATCGCCCGCATCATCGGCGTGAAGGGTTCGGTCAGCGGGTCGTAGCCGGTCAGCGCCAGCGCCCCCAGCGTGCAGCCGTGGTACGAGGGGAACCGCGAAATCACTTTCCAGCGGCTGCCCTGGCCCTGGGTCAGCGCATATTGGCGCGCCAGCTTGATGGTGCTTTCCACCGCCTCGGAGCCACCCGAAACGAAGAACACCCGGTCCAGCCCCGCAGGCATCAGATCGGCGGTCATCGCGGCCAGCCGTTCGGCCGGTTCGTTCTGGAAATGCAGCCGGTAGCCGAATGTGGCCTTGTCCATCTGCGCCTTCATCGCCGCCAGCACATGCGGGTTGGAATGGCCGATATTGCTGACCATGGCGCCGCTGGAGCCATCCAGATAGCGCTTGCCCGAGACATCATAGAGATAGACACCCTCGCCGTGATCCAGCATCGGGCGCACGGTGCCCGACTGGTAGAACAGGTTCGAGGTGCGGGCTTCGGCAACTGCGGTCATTGTGCGTTTCCTTGAAGGTGTTTGCGCAGGAAGTTTCTGGTGCGTTCGTGTTTGGGCGCGCGGAAGATCACCTCGGGCGGGCCTTCCTCGACCACCACGCCCTGATCCATGAACAGCACGCGGTCGCAGACATCCTGCGCAAAGCCCATCTCATGCGTGACGATGATCATCGTCATGTGTTCCTCGGCGAGCTTTTTCATCGCCAGGTTGACCTCCTCGACAAGCTCGGGATCAAGTGCCGAAGTGACCTCGTCGAACAGCATCACCTTGGGTTCCATCGCCAGCGCGCGGGCAATCGCCACGCGTTGTTTCTGGCCGCCCGAAAGCTGCGAGGGGTAATAGTCGATCCGGTCCAGCATGCCGACATGGGCCAGCTGACGCTCGGCCAGCGCGTTCGCCTCGGCATCCGACAGCTTTTTCAGCATCTTCGGCGCCAGCGTGATGTTGCCGCGCACCGTCAGATGCGGGAACAGATTGAAGTGCTGGAACACCATGCCGATCTGCTGGCGCATCTGGTTGATGTGCCGCTCGTACTGGCGCGGCGACAGCGGCTTGTTGACCAGCATGTCCTCCAGCCAGACCTCGCCGCTGGTCAGCGGATCAAGATCGTTGATGGCGCGCAACAGCGTCGATTTGCCAGAGCCGCTGGGGCCGATGATCGCCACAATCTGCCCCTTCTGCACCTGCAGGCTGATGTCCTTGAGCACTTCCAGCGCGCCGTAGCTTTTGGCGGCGTGGCGGATGTCGATGAATGGCTTCTCGGTCATGGTTGTCTCCGTAATCGCCTTACCGGGCCATCTGGATGCGGCGTTCGATGTGGCGCAGACCAGCCTCGAGCACGAGGTTTATGAGGTAGTAACAGGCCGCGGCGGCCAGATAGAATTCGAACGGGCGAAAGGTTCTGCTGATCGCCAGTTGTGCGGTCAGCGTCAGTTCGGTCACGCCGATCACCGAAACCAGCGCGGAATCCTTCAGCAGCGCGATCATGTTGTTGCCGATCGGCGGGATCACCGAGCGCACCGCTTGCGGCACCACGATCCGCGCGATGGTCTGCACCCTGCTCAGCCCCAGCGTGCGCGCGCCCTCGTACTGGCCGCGGTCCACCGCGAGGATGCCGGCCTGAATGATGTCGGAGTTGTAGACCGCGAAATGCAGCCCCAGCCCGATCACCCCGGCCACGAAGGCGGGCAGGTCGATGCCGATCTGGATCAGCCCGAAATAGATCAGGAACAGTTGCAGCAGAAGCGGCGTTCCCATGAACAGCCAGGCGAACAGCCGGAACGGATAGCGCAGCACGGCGGGGCCATAAAGCGCGATCACCGCAAGAAAGATGCCGCCGAAAAAGCTCAGAATGGCGGCGGCCACGGTGATGGCAATCGTCCAGCCCGCCCCGACCAGAAGCAGAGCGAAAAAGGCGGGCAGGACGGTGAAATCAAGCCCCATGGCGGCCTCCGATGTCTGGGAAAAGGCCGCTCATGTGATCCTCGCCCGCCGGTCAAGCCAGGAAACGCCAAGCCCGGTCACATGGATGATGACCATGTAGATGGCCCCGGCCAGCAGGAACATTTCGAACGGTTTGTAGGTAGAGCCGATGTAGCGCTGCGCGGTATAGGTCAGCTCGACCACGGAAATCGCCGCCACGAGCGCGGTGCCCTTGATCTGCGCATTGATGTTGACGCCAAGCGGCCGGATCATCAGCCGCGCCGCCTGCGGCAGGATCACCTTGCGCATCGTCTCGGATCGGCTGAGGCCAAGCGTGCGCGCCGCCTCGGTCTGACCCTTGTCGACGGCAACGATGGCACCGCGGATCGTTTCGGTCATGTAGGCGCCGATGTTGACACCCAACCCGATTACCCCGGCCTCGAAGGCATCAAGCTGGATGCCGATCTGCGGGCCGCCGAAATACAGGATGAAAAGCTGAATGAGTGCCGGGGTGCCGCGAATGACGCTGACATAGGTTGCCCCAATCAGCCGCAGCCCCCAGCTGCGCGACAGCCGCGCCGCAGCGCCGAGCGATCCGCAGAGCAGGCCCAGAGCAACTGTCAGGACCGAAAGCTGGATCGTGACGAGGGCGGCCTTCAGAAAGAACGGATAGACGCGCAGGATCAGGTCGATATCCACGGTGAGAGGCTTTCGCTCGAATTCGGATGGTTTCAGTTTCAAGGGCAGGCCGGGAATGCCGGCCTGCCCCGCTGACCTCAGCGGATGTCGCCGCCTACCCACTGTTCCGCGATGGCCAGATACGTTCCATCAGCCTGCATCGCGTCCAGCGCGGCCTGCATCGCCGCGGCAAGCTCGGGGTTGCCTTGGCGAATGGCGATACCGGCCTCATCCGCAGCGCCGGCAAGCCCGGTGGTTTCGAGCTGGGTAATCGCATTGCCGTTTTTCTTGATCGCCACCAGAACCGGGATATCGTCGGTCACGATGGCATCGATGCGGCCATTATCCAGCTCAAGCAGCAACTCGGTCAGGCCTTTGTAGGTGCGAATGTCCCAACCGGCCTGCTCGCGTGCCCACTGCTCATGCGTTTCGCCGAGTGTCACGCCGATCCTGGCACCGTTCAGCGCGTCAAGCCCGGTAATCGCCGACCCTTCCTTGACAAAAATTCCGCGGCTCATGCGATAGTATGGGCCGACGAAATCCACCACTTTCTTGCGCTCGTCGGTGATCGACATCGAGCCGACGATCGCATCGTATTTGCCGGCCAGAAGCCCCCCGATGATCCCGTCCCAGGCGGTGGTGATGATTTCGATTTCAACGCCCATGCGTTTGCCGATTTCCGCGCCGATCGCCGGATCAAAACCGACAACTTCGTTTTGCTCGTTCACGAAGTTGAACGGAGGGTAGCCACCGCTCATCGCGATGCGCATGACACCCTTTTCCTTGATGCTGGCCAACTCGTCGGCAGTGGCAGCACCGGTCATGCCGAAGGTTGCGAGTGCAACAACCCCGGCGGTCGCTGCGGTTCTGAAAAATTTCCGTAATGCGGTCATGGTGCATCCTTTCCCTGTCAGAGTTTTTGTGAGAAGCCATCAGGCTTGCGCGGTGCCGTTCTTGCGCCCCCACAAATCAATTGCAGAGGGACCAATTATATAGCAAACAGATATTCTGTATCTCGACTATTTGCGAGATTTATAATGAAGCCCTACGAACAGCGGTTCCCCTGGAACCTGGACTGGAATCTGCTGCGCACCTTCATGGTCGTCGTGGAGCAGCGCGGCATCACGCGGGCCGCCAATTTCCTCGGTGTCAGACAGCCCACCATCAGTGCCGCACTGAAACGCCTTGAGGAGATGGTCGGCCAGCGGCTGGTGGATCGCCGCCCGAGCCATTTCACCGTCAGCGAGGCGGGACAGATCCTGTACCGGGAATGCAGCTTGGTTTTTGGTGCTGTGTCGCAATTGCCCGGCCTCCTGAACGCCGCCAAAAATCGTATCAGCGGGCATGTCAGCATCATGATGACCAGCGGTGTTGTCTGTCGGCATTTTGATGAACTGCTGGAAACATTCAACAAAAACTATCCGGATGTGACCTATTCGATCGTGGTTGCCGAAAGCTCCGAGGTGCTCAACACGTTGCGCCAGAACGGGGCCACGCTTGGCATTTGCCTGATGCGCGAGTCAGATCATGTGCTGGATGCACAGGTGCTGTTCCGCGGGTTTTTCGGGCTCTATTGCGGGCCGCATCACCGGCTTTTCGGCAAAGAGAAAATCAAACTGTCCGAGTTGCGGGGCGAAAACTCTGTCTCCTACCAGACCGACGCGGAAAGCGGTCCGCTGCATTCGGTGACGCATCTGCGCGAACAGGCGTTGCTGCGAACGGAACTGAAAGGGATTTCGGCAAACCTGCCGGAAGTCAGGCGGATGATCGTTGTGGGGCTCGGGATCGGCGCCTTGCCGGTGCATGTCGCGCAAAGGGATGTTCAGGCAGGAAATCTGTGGCGGCTGCCGCCCTATGCCGGCATCCCGGCGGTCGATGTGTTCTTCGTCACCAACCCGAATCGCAGCACCAACCCCGCGGAAAGCAAGCTGATTGCCGCGATCACCGAGCTGATCCGGACCGTCAGGTTGGAAGAGCGGACCTATCAATGAGGCTTTGATGATGTGACCGCCCCCCGACGGCATCAACGTGCCAAGGTGGGTCATCAACGATCCACAAAGCAGAGCGGTCATGTCGGAGATTATCACGGTCGGGCTCGATCTGGCGAAGAATGTATTCCAGGTTCATGGA
>NZ_JAUXPI010000046.1 GCF_030684035.1 Phaeovulum sp.
CACGCCAGCCGGGCCGTAGTTGCGCTTGACGATCAGATCGCCCGCATGGCCGTTGATCGTGGCGGTGGTGTAGAAGGTTTCAAGGATCATGCCATGCGGATCGGTGCCCTCGTAGGGGGTAGCGTGGATCATCCCCGGCCCGACCAGTTTCGCGGCCGTCATCACATCCCACAAAAGCTGGGCGTAATCGGCATCGGCCGGGCTGCCGAAGGGCATTGTCTGGGCCTGCGCAGTGGCACCGGACATGCCGAGCGAAAGCGTGAAGGCGGCTGCAATCAGTTTCGATTTCATTGGTCGTTCTCCCTGGTTTGGTGCGTTCAGGACTGCGGGCGGCGGGGCTTGTTACACGAGAACCGTTCACCTGTTCGTGAGCGGCGGTTGCATGGGAGCGCCTTGGGAAGCTGCGCTTCACGTTTGCGCGAAAACCTGTAATGGCGCATTACCGGGGGCAGTCATGTCCCATGCTTGGCAAAAAGGGGGCGGCTTTGGTGCGAAGGCTGGCGACGGTGCTATTCCTGCTTGCGGCCGCGCCGAGTGCCGGTTTTGCTGCGGGCGAGGTTTGTGTGCAAAACGGCGATGCCGCCGCCTTGGTCTTTACCGTAGAGAATGCGGCCGGGGTGCGGGCGCGCGCCATGCTTGCCCCGGGTGCCAGGCTTTGCCTGAGCAGTTCCGGAATGCCGGGCGGGGTGGTGGCGGTGTTTGAGCGCGAAGACAGCGTCGAGGGGTGTTCGAGGCTGGTCGGGGCCGGGGGAAACGAAGAGCTTTTGGCCTATGCCGCCTTCGACCGTTGCCAATGGGCCGCGCATGGCCGCTGACCCGGACCGCATGCGCCTGCACGGCATCGCAGGCTGGATCGGGCGCAGCCTCGGGCGGGTGGCGCTGATCGCCCTGGTGGTTTATGCCCTGCATCTGCTGATCGGCTGGGCGACCGGGCTGACCGCAAGCCAGCCAATGGGCGGCTTGCGGGCGGGCATGCTGCTGCTGCTGCTGGCGGTCTATGCGCTGCTCATCGCCACGCCCTTTGTGCCGGGAATAGAAATTGGCCTCTCGCTGCTGGCCATTGAAGGCGCGTGGATCGCGCCATTCGTTTATCTTGCCACCAACGCCGGGCTGATGCTGGCCTATGTTCTGGGCGAACGCCTGGCCTACGCGCGGCTGGTGCGGCTGCTTGCCGACCTGCGGCTTCGCCGTGCGGGTGATCTGCTGGCACGGGTGGCGCCGCTTTCGCGCGAAGCGCGGCTGGCGCTGCTGCGCGCAAGGCTGCCGCGCTGGTGCGCGCCCCTCGTGTCGCGCTATCGCTATGCGCTGATCGCGGTGGCGGTGAACCTTCCGGGCAACGCGCTGATCGGCGGCGGTGGCGGCATTCTGTTCGTGGCGGGGCTGAGTCGCCTGTTTCGGCCTTGGGCAATGGCGGGCACCATCGCGCTTGCGGTGGCACCCGTGCCGCTGATGATCTGGGGCTTCGACATCAATCTGATGGCGATGTTCTGAAAGCTTCGGCCTGGCGGGCCGCGGAAAGACCCTGACATGGCCTGTTCCTGACGCCAAAGCGCGAAGCTGTTGCTGCTACGACTGCCATGGCCGAGGCCATCGCCTCGGCCATGCGCTGATTTTCGGGTTTCCGGGCCGGGGGCCCAAAGCCCCCGGTCAGCGCCCGCCACCCGGAGGGCGGGCGCTTCTCGCCCGCCAGGGCAGGCGCTGACCTTTCGTGGTGGAGGTGGAGGCGGCCATGTTGCAGCTTGGTCGCGGCGGGCGGGGAAAAGCAGGGCTTTTCCTGATCCGCCCGAACCGGTGTCCGGCCCGGAACGTTTTCCCGCCCGGGATGTGGGCAAGACCTTTTTCAGCAGCCTGTCAGTCGTGGAAGATCGTCGCACCGGGGTTGAAGGCCGCGAAGGCAAAGGCAAAGGGCACATGGTAGATTGCCGTCTGCCCGCCCCTTGTCACCGTTACCGTGCCCACGTCGCGCCCTTCGCTGATCTGCCGCGTATCGAGCGCCGAGGCCTGGCCCGCCTGCCATTCGACCCTGAACCCGCCGACCTCGAAGGGCGCATGGGCCTGCACATAGGCAAAGCTCCAGGCATCGGGCAGGCCCTCGATTGCCACCACCCGCATCAGCGGCTCGCCCGGCCCGTCATAGGCACCGTCATAGAGGAACGGCTGGCGCAGGCTGTCATAGCCCTCGTAAGGGTTGGCTCCGTAGCTGCGGCCAAACCGGTTGGAGGCAATCAGCACTTCGCCATCCGGGTGGCGCGCGGCAAATTCGCCGAAAGGTTCAAAGCGCGAAGGCAGCCGCACCAGCTCCTCGCCCATGTGTTTGCCGATGATGGCACGGCCCTCGAACTGCTGCCACCAGCTTTGCGAGGCGCGGTCATACATCACCAGATCGGAATTGCGCAGCTTGCCGGTGGTGCCGAAGGTCGTGGCTTCGCCCCCCACACGGCGGTCGAAGACGATGCCGGAATTGCACAAGGGGCAATAGGTCACGGCAATCGGCGTGCCTGCGAAACTGTCGTTGACGATCTCGTGCCACATCAGAATCGCCACCGGATAGGCCCGCGCCTGGCCGCCGATCTCAATACTGATCACCGGCTCGCGGTCGGCGGGGCGGGTGGACAACGCGGCCACGGTCTGGAACTGGGGGGCGTCGATGGCGGGAATGCCATCTTTCGGCGGCCCGCCGGAAAGGATTTCGGCAAATTCAACCGATGAGCGGCTGAAATCCGTGGCTGGCCACTCGGCACGCCAGGCCGCGGGGGCGGTCTGGGCAGTGGCGGCGGTAGCGGCAAGGGTCAGGGCAGCGGCGAGCGCTGCGAGCAGGGTTTTCATCTTGCGGTCTCCCCAAAAGGTGTCGTGCCAGCCACCGCGGAGGCCCCTGCGCCCTGCTCGCGCGGGGTCTCGGGCGGTGGTCGGCATGGCTCAAGCTGTGGCGGAACTCTGCCAAACACAAATCACGCGGCTTCACGAAGCATTGAGCGGTTGAATTCGCGCGCAGATTTCACGAAGCTGCGGTCGCAACGGCGGGGGTGCGAAGGGTGCGCGAGAGCAAGCGGCAAGACCGGGACGCAGAGGCCGCGTTGCTGCGCATGCTCGCATCGGGCGACCGCGCCGCCTTTGAAGCGATTTATCGCAAGCACAACGCCGCCATGGTGCGCTTTGCCACCGGCATCTTGCGCAGCCGCGCAAGTGCCGAAGAGGTCACTCAGGATGCCTGGGTGTCGGTGCTGAAAAACATCGGCGGCTTCGAGGGCCGCTCGTCGCTGGCGGGCTGGATTTTTACCATCGTGCTCAACAAGGCCCGCACCCGCGCCGGGCGCGATGGCCGCTCGGTCTCGTTCGATGGCGCGGGAGAAGATGACAACCTTGCTGCCGCCTTCGACGGTCGCGGCCGCTGGAAGGACATGCCCGAGCTTTGGGAGGAAATCACCGCCGAGCGGATCATTGCCGGGCGCTCGGTGTTGCACCACGTCACCGCCGCAATCGAAACCCTGCCGCCGGCGCAGCGTTCGGTGCTGGTGCTGCGGGGCCAACAGGGGCTTGAGGCGGACGAGGTCTGTGCAATTCTCGGGATCACAGAAGGCAATATGCGCGTGCTTTTGCACCGCGCGCGGCTAACAGTGCGGGCAGCGGTGGATGGTCTGGCATGAACCGGGGCGCGGCTTGCACACCGCAGATTTGCGCCTATTTTTCGCCATGCTGTAACGCGCGCAGGGCTGGCATGTCCTCATCGGGTGAAGCACGAGAAAAGGACTTCGCCAGATGCTGAGCTGCAAGGAAGTTGCCCAACGCGCAAGCGCCATGATCGACGGCGAGCTTGGAGCCTGGGACATGCTCCAGATGCGGATGCACCTGGCGATGTGCAAGGGCTGCGAGCGGTTCATCGGCCAGATGCGCATCACGCGCGGACTGACCGAGGCCGCAGGCGAGGCCGAGGCGGAGCAGGATGCGGACGATCTGCGCATCAGCGCCATCCTATCCGAGCTTCACGAAGGCAAGCAAACGGGCGGCTGAGGCCCCAAGGGAAGGAATATGGGAATGAAAAATCTGCTAGCTGGCCTCGTCGCCGGGTTCGTGGCGACTGTCGTTCTGTCGGCGCTGATGGTGGCAAAAACGATGATGGGGGTGATGCCCGAACTTGACGTCGTCAAGATGCTCGGCGCGATGATGGGCACCGGCGATGCGCTGGGCTGGGCCGCGCATTTCATGATCGGCACGCTTGCCTGGGGCGGCGGGTTTGCGGTCGCCTACGCCCTGATCCCCGGCGGTGGCGCTATTGGCAAGGGTATCGTGTTCGCCATCGCCGCCTGGCTGATGATGATGCTCGTGGTCATGCCAATGGCGGGGGCCGGACTATTCGGCATGGCCTTCGGCATCATGGCCGCAATGATGACGCTGGTGTTGCATGTCGTCTTCGGCGCGGTGCTGGGCGGGGTCTTTCGCGCCCTGTCGCAACCTGGTGCCGCAACCGCATGAAGGTGGGGCGGGGCTTCGGCCCCGCTTTGCCATGCGCGGTTTTGTGGTAGACAGGCGACAGAGCCACACGAACGGATCGCACCATGCCCCAAAGCCTCGAATTTGGCCTCGACACTTTCGGTGATGTCACCACCGGCGCGGATGGCCGCCTGAAACCACAGCCCGAGGTGCTGCGCGATGTTGTCGAGGAGGCGGTGCTGGCCGACGAGGTCGGGGTTGATTTCATCGGTCTGGGCGAACACCACCGCGACGATTTTGCCATTTCCGCGCCCGAGGTGGTGCTGGCCGCAATTGCCGGGCGTACCCGCCGGATCCGCCTTGGCACCGCTGTAACGGTGCTTTCCACCGACGACCCGGTGCGGCTGTTCCAGCGCTTTGCCACGCTTGATGCGCTTTCCGAGGGGCGGGCCGAGGTGATGCTCGGGCGCGGCTCGTTCACCGAAAGCTATGGGCTGTTCGGCTTCAGCCTCGATGATTACGAGGCGCTGTTCGAGGAAAAGCTTGCGCTTTTCGCCGCGCTGATCCGCCAGCCCGAGGTGACGTGGAGCGGGCAAAGCCGCGCCCCGCTGCGCCGCCAGCGGGTCTGGCCGCCGCTTGGTCCGGGCGGGCTGAAAACCTGGATCGGGGTCGGCGGCAGCCCGGGTTCGGTGCTGCGTGCGGTGCGCCACGACCTGCCGATGATGCTGGCGATCATCGGTGGCAGCGCGCGCCGCTTTTTGCCCTTCGTCGATCTTTACCAGCGTTCCTATGCCGAGATCGGCAAAGCGCCGCAGCCCCTGGGCGTGCATTCGCCCGGCCACATCGCGCCGACTGATGCCGAGGCGCAAGCCGAGGCCTTTCCCGCCTACAAGGCGCTGCATGACCGGATTGGCCGCGAACGTGGCTGGCCCGCGATCACCCGGGCCGATTTTGAACGCGAGATCGAGCACGGCGCGCTCTATGTGGGTGCCCCCGAAACCGTGGCGCGAAAGATCGCGGCGACCACGCGCACGCTCGGGCTGGCGCGGTTCGATCTGAAATATTCCATGGGGCCGCTGCCACATGCGGCGCTGATGCGCTCGATCGGGCTTTATGGCAGTGTGGTCATTCCCCGGGTGCGTGCGCTTCTGGCCTGAGGCGGGCCTATTGCCGCAGGCGCTATGACCGCATTGCGGAGCCCGCGCCAAGGGGCGCAGATTGGTGCCGAGCGCCCGCGGCGGCTGCCCCGTCGGGCGGTCCCGCGGTGCGGGACCAAGGGCAGGCAATGTCGAAAACAGGTGCAGACCAAGGCGTGACGCCGCTGGCGCTGGTCGCGCTCGGCGGGCTGGCGCTGGCGCTTCTGGCGACCTTTGTATTCCCCTTCAGGCCCGCGCTGGTGGCAGGGCTGGTGCTGGTCTATGCGGCGGGCGGCATTCCCGCGTCGCTGCGCGCCGGGCTGGCGCTGGTGCGCCACCGGGTGCTGGCGATCGACCTTCTGATGGTGCTGGCGGCGGTTGCCGCAGCGGCGGTCGGGGCGGCGCTTGAAGGCGCGGTGTTGCTCACGCTTTTCGCGGCGGCGGGCGCACTGGAAGCGCGCGCGATGGGCAAGGCACGCCGCGCGGTCGAGGCGCTGATGGCGCTGCGCCCTGATACGGCGCTTCTGCGTGGCCCCGATGGCGGGTTGCGCGAAGTGCCGGTTGCCAGCCTTGCCCCCGGCGACCGGGTGCTCTTGCGGCCCGGCATGCGGGTGCCCGTCGATGCCGCAATCCGCATTGGCGAAGGCGAAATCGACGAGGCGACGATTACCGGCGAATCAATGCCGGTGCGCAAGGGCGCGGGCGATGCGGTTTTCGAGGCGACGGTGAACCTGACCGCGGTGCTCGAGATCGAGGTGATGCGGGCGCTTGGCGAAAGCACGGTGGCGCGGATGATCGCAATGGTCACCCGCGCGCAAGCCGAGCGCGCCCCTTCGGAGCGGTTCGGCGACTGGTTCGGACAGCGCTATACCCTGGCGGTGCTGGCGGGCGCGGCGCTTGCCTACGGGGTGTTCCTCTGGCTTGGCTACACGCCGCAATCGGCGCTTTACCACGCCGCGACACTTCTGGTGGCGGCCAGCCCCTGCGCCATCGTGATATCGGTGCCCGCCGCGATGCTTTCGGCGCTTTCGGCGGCGGCACGCGGTGGTGTGCTGTTCAAGGGCGGTGCGGCACTGGAAACCCTTGCCGAGGCGGGGATATTTGCCTTCGACAAAACCGGCACGCTGACCACCGGCCGCGCCGAATTGCGCCGCGTGGTGGCGCTGGAGGGCAGCGAAGCGGCGCTGCTGGCGCTTGCCGCGGGCCTTGAGGCGCATTCCGAACACCCGGTTGCAGGTGCCATTCGCCACGCCGCCGTGGCGCGCGGCATTCAACCTGTCGCGGTGTTCGAGGTAACCGCGGTCACCAGCGAGGGCATCGCCGGAATGGCCGGAGAAAGCCTCGTCTGGGCGGGAAATGAGCGGATGATGGCGCGGATGCTGGCGGATGCAGGGGCCGCGGCACCGCCGCTTGCCGCACTTGCCAACTCGGCGGAAACCGTGGTCTGGGTCGGTCGCGGGCCGCAGCTTCTGGGCGCAATCGGTCTGGCCGATGGGGCCCGCGCTTCGGCCCCCGAAGGGCTTGCGGCGCTGCGCCGCGTCGGCATCGCGCGGCAGGTGATGATGACCGGCGACCGCCGCGAAGTGGCAGAGAAGATCGGGGAAGAGCTTGGCTTTGCGCCCGATGACACCCACGCGAACCTTCTGGCCGAGGACAAGCTGCGGCTGGTGGCCGCGCTTGCCTCCGAGGCGCGGGTGGCTTTTGTCGGCGACGGGGTGAATGACGCGGCGGCGCTGGCGCGCGCCGACGTGGGCATAGCGATGGGGGCCGCGGGCAGCGATGTGGCGCTTGCCGCCGCCGATGTGGCGCTCCTGTCGGACGATCTGACCCGGCTTGCCGCAGCACTTCGGCTTGCCCGCCGCACGCAGCGCATCATCCGCGCCAACCTGTTCTTTGCCGTCGGCGCAATGGTGGTGCTGGTGGCGGGTGCGCTGGCGTTTGAACTGCCACTGCCGGTTGCGGTGATCGGCCATGAGGGCGGCACGATTCTGGTGGTGCTGAACGGGCTCCGGCTGCTCGCCGACCCGATCCGGTCAGACCGCAGGCCTCGTTAAGGCAGGGGGTGCCGCTTGGCATTCTGATGGCGGTAATCGCCGCGGCCACGCTGGCGGTGCCTGGTGCGGTGGGAGGGCACGGCGGGCGGGGCGCGCGTTGTTCGGGGTCACGGTCTCGCACCCGGTGCTTGCCCGCGCCGCCGCTTGCAGCCAGACTGGGGCAACGCGGATTTGAGGAGCGGCATGGAAACCCGGCTGGAGCTTGGTGCCTATCAGACACGATCGCTTGCCATGACCAGTCGGCTGCGGCAGGCCATCGGGCTTTTGCGGCTGGGCAACCAGCAGCTTTCCGAGCATCTGGCAAGCTTTGCCGCCGCCAACCCGCATCTGGTGCTGGCCGCCGCGCCGCGCCCTGCGCTGGCACGGAACTGGCTTGACCAGTTTCTTGCCGCGCCGCCTGCCGGGGCCGCAGCGCCAGCTCCCGCGCCGATCTCTGGGGGCAGCAGCAGTTCGGGGGCCGACGCGGCAGAGCGCGCTGCGGCCCCCGAGCCGGGGCTGGTGGAGCATGTCATGGCGCAGCTTGGCCTGCTCGTGCGCGATCCCGCCGACCGCCCGCTGGCGTTGGCCTTTGTCGCGGTGCTGGAGCCGAGCGGCTGGCTTGGTGCCAGTGTTGCCGAGGTTGCGCGCGGCTGTGGCGTGCCCCAGGCCCGCGCCGAAAAGGTGCTGGCAGAGTTGCAGCAGGCGGAACCCGCCGGGCTTTTTGCCCGCTCGCTTGCCGAATGCCTGCGGCTGCAAGCGCAGGATCGGGGTCTGCTTGCCGCAGATTTCGCCGCCCTGCTCGACAACCTGCCGCTGCTGGCGCGGGGCGATCAGGCAGCGCTGGCGGCGCGATGCGGCTGTAGCGCAGAGCGGCTGGCGGAAATGCTGCGCGCTCTTCGTGCCATGAACCCAAAGCCCGGCGCGGGTTTTGGCGATGCGCCGCCGCCGATCACCGAGCCGGACCTGATCGTGCGGCGCGAGCGCGGGCGCTGGATGGTGGAACTCAACCGCTCCACCCTGCCCGCAATCGAACTGCGCGAGGCCCCCGAGGGTGGCAGCGACGAATTGTTGCGCGATGCCCGCTGGATGGCGCGCGCGGTGGCGCGGCGCAACGCCACCACGCTGCGCATCGCCCGCGAAGTGCTGCTCCGTCAGGCAGGGTTTCTCGCCGACGGGCCAGAGCGGCTGGTGCCGCTGACCGCCGCCGAAATTGCGCAGGCGACCGGTCTGCACCCGAGCACGATCAGCCGGGTCACCGCCGGGTTGCTGCTGGCAACGCCGCGCGCCACGGTGAGGTTTCGGGATTTCTTCAGCGCCGCGCTGGCCGCGCGCGGGGATGCCGCGCCGGTCGCCACCCAGCGCGTGCTGCACCAGATGCAGGCCCTGATCGCCGCCGAAGACCGCACCCGGCCGCTCAGCGATGACGACATTGCCCGGCATTTTCAGGCCAGGGGTGTGGTGCTTGCGCGGCGCACCGTGGCCAAATACCGCGCGGCGCTTGGCATCGCGGGCTCGGCGGCGCGGCGCAAGCGGTGAGGGGCACCATGGCTTGCGCGAAAATTGCACAGGGGTGCGCGCATTTCACGCATTGCGCCCGCCAGACGCAGCGGCGCGCCGTGGCACTGCGCCCAAGGTTTGGAAAAACGCCGAAAATTTTGCGCGCAGCCCGGCCGCGCTGTGTGGCACGACTTGTGCATCTAGGAAGCTGTCCACCTTGACCCGGACGAATGCGCCGTTTCGAGCGCAGTACACAGGGAGATAGAAGATGACGACCCTACAGCGCCTTCTGCTGGCCTCCGCGATGGCAATCGGCCCGGTTGCAACTGGTGCCCATGCCGCCGATCTCGTGGTCGGCTTCACGCTTGATGCCGATACGCTCGACCCCGCCAACCACCGCAAGCGGGAAACCGAAACCATCATCCGCAACCTCTATGACGGTTTGCTGACGCGCGATGCAAACATGGTCGTGGTGCCCGAAATTGCCGAGTCGATGACCCAGGTTTCGCCCACCGTCTATGACTTCAAGATCCGCGCCGGCATCAAGTTTCACGATGGCTCGCTGATGACCGCCGAAGACGTGAAATTCACGCTTGACCGGGTAACCGTCGAAGGCGCGATGGAAGGCCAGACCAGCCCGCGCGCCAGCCTGATGGGCCCGGTTGCCTCGGTCGAGGTGGTGGGCGGCGATACCGTCCGCATCACGCTCAAGGAACCTTGGCCGATCCTGCCCGCGATGCTGCCCAACCAGCAGATCGTCTCCAAAGCCTTTGTCGAAGCGAACGGCTCGCAAGGCATCGCCACCAGCGAAAACGGCACCGGCCCGTTCCGCCTCGTGGAATGGCGCAAGGGCGAATCGGTCATTCTGGAACGCTTTGCCGATTACTACGGCGGTGCCACCGATATTGCCCCGGTCGGCCCGGCCTGCGTTGACCGGGTGATCTTCAAGATCATCCCCGAAAGCGCCAGCCGCGTTGCCGCGCTTCTGGCGGGTGATGTGCACATCATCAACGAGCTTCCGGCCTTCTCGATGGCGCAGGTCAATGCCAACGCCGGCACCCATGTGATGACCGTGAACGGCACCCGCAGCTTCTTCGTGGCGATGAACCTCGAAGGCGAATATTTCGATGATCCGCGGGTGCGCCAGGCCGCCGCCCATGCGATCGACAAGAACCTCCTGATCGACAAGATCCTCGGCGGCAACGCCGCGCCGATCGACGGCATCCTCTCGCCCGACGCTTTTGGCGCGAGCGAGTTGCCGAGCTATGGCTACGACCCCGAAATGGCGAAGAAACTTCTCGCCGATGCGGGTTTCCCGAACGGTATCGACATCGTCATGGATACCGAGGGTGCCTTCAAGGATACCGCCGAAGCGATTGCCTCGCTCTTGACCAAGGTCGGTATCCGCACCACCGTCGCGGTGGGCGAAAGCGCCCAGTTGACCGCGAAATGGCGGGTGCAGGGCAAGGCCCCGAAAACCGGCGACATGTACTTCTCCAGCTGGGGCAACGGTTCGCTCGACCCGTTCGACATCTTCACCCCCACCCACCGCACCAATGACCGCGGCAACTCGGCGGGTTATGCGAACCCGGCGGTGGATGCGCTGCTCGACGCCGCGGCGACCGAGCTTGACGTGGCCAAGCGCGCGGGCATGTATCGGGAAGCGGAACTGCTGATCAACGCCGACCTGCCCTACCTCTACCTCTGGGTGCCGCAGGACATTTACGGAGTATCCGACCGCGTGACCGGCTGGCAGCCGAGCGCCGACAGCCGCATCAACCTGCATGACGCCTGCCTGAAGTAAGCGCCGCCAACCAGGAGGAACGGGCATGAGCCTTGGCAAGCTGATCGAACGCCTGCTGCAACTCGTGCCCGTTCTTCTGGGTGTCAGCCTCATCGTCTTCGTGATGATGGCGCTGACCCCCGGCGACCCGGTGCAGATCATGATCGGGGACCAGAACATCACCCCGGAACAGGAAGCGGAACTGCGCCGCGGCCTCGGCCTCGACAGGCCCATAGTCGAGCGCTTTTTCGTCTTTCTCGGCAACGCCTTGCAGGGCGATTTCGGGCAGAGCTTCTACCACCGCCGCCCGGTTGCCGATGTCATTTCCGAACGCCTGCCCGCCACCATCGAGCTTAGCCTCGTTGCGCTCATCGTGGCGCTGGTGACCGCGATCCCGCTTGGTGTGCTCGCGGCGATCCGCAAGAACTCGATCTTCGACAAGCTCGCCACCGTCGGCTCGCTGCTTGGGGTATCGCTGCCGGGGTTCTGGTTCGGCATCCTGCTGATCATGCTGTTCGCGGTGCAGTGGCACATTCTGCCGGTCTCGGGCCGCATCGGCTATTCGAGCGAGATCGAAACGATCACCGGCTTTCTGCTGATCGACACGCTTTTGCGCGGCAACCTTCCCGCCTTCTGGGACGCGTTCAAACATATCATCCTGCCCGCCGTCACGCTTGGCCTGCCGATGACCGCGATCCTGATGCGCGTCACCCGCACCTCGATGCTGGAGGTGCTGCGGCAAGATTATGTGACCTTTGCCGATGCCAAGGGCCTTTCGCGCCGCCGGGTGCTGTTTCGCCACGCGCTGAAAAACGCGCTAATTCCCACGGTTTCGGTGGCCGCGATTGAAACCGGCAGCCTTCTGGGCGGCAACATGATCGTTGAAACCGTGTTCGGCTGGCCCGGCCTCGGGCGGCTGGTGGTGGAAAGCATCTTTCTGCGCAACTACCCGCTGGTGCAGGCCGCAGTGCTGCTTTACGCGGTGATCTATGTGCTCTTGAACTTCTTCGCCGACATTCTCTACACGGTTCTCAACCCGCGGGTGAAGCTGTGAGCATGGCAAGCACACCCGCTGCCGCAGATTCGATCTTTCGCCGCAATCTGGCGAGCTTCGCGGGCAACCGTCTGGCAATGGGCAGCGCCATTGTGGTGCTTCTGTTCGTGCTGATGGCCGTCTTCGCGCCCTGGCTTGCGCCGCAAAACCCCTATGAGACCGACCTTTTCCGCCGCCTGCAACCGCCTGCCTGGGTAGATGGCGGCGAGTGGGGCTTTCTTCTGGGTTGCGATGCGCTTGGCCGCGACATCTTTTCGCGCATCATCTACGGCGCGCGCATTTCCATATTCGTCGGCGTCACGGTAATCGTGGTGGCGACCGGCATCGGCATCGTGGCGGGGCTTGCTGCGGGCTATCTGCGCGGCTGGGTCGATGTGGTGATTTCGCGCATCGTCGATATCTTGCTGGGCTTCCCCTACCTGATCTTTGCGATCGGCCTGATGGCGATGATGGGGCCGGGGCTTGGCAACATCATTCTGGCGCTCGCCTACAAGGAATGGGTGATCCCGGCGCGCGTGGTGCGGGGTGAAACCCTTGCCGTGCGCGAGCTGGAATATGTCGAGGCGGCGCGCGCGCTTGGTGCCTCGCCACGCCACATCATGCTGCGCGAGATCCTGCCCAACATCCTCTCGCCGGTGGTTGTGGTTTCCACCATCCGGATGGCGAATGTGATCATCCTCGAAGCCTCGCTTTCGTTCCTCGGGCTTGGCGTGCAGCCGCCGATGGCAAGCTGGGGCAGCATGGTTTCCGACGGCCGCGCCTTCATTCTGGAAGCCTGGTGGGTTTCGACCTTCCCGGGCCTTGCGATCCTGTTGCTGGTGCTGGCAATCAACGTGGCGAGCCAGGGCCTGCGCGATGCCTTCGACCCGAGGTTCCACGAATGAGCGCGCTGCTGGAAGTGCGCGGGTTGCGCACCGTGTTTCATACTCGCGCCGGTGAAGTCTGGGCGGTCGATGGCGTCGATGTCGAGGTGCGGCGCGGCGAATGCCTTGGCATCGTCGGCGAAAGCGGCTCGGGCAAATCGGTCACCTTCGCCTCGGTCATGGGCCTCGTGCGCAGCCCCGGCAGGGTGGCCGAAGGCCAGATACTGTTTGACGGGCGCGATCTGCGCGCCCTGACCCCACGCGAAATGCGCGCCGTGCGTGGCAAGGAAATTGCCATGACCATGCAGGACGCGCTGACCGCGCTCAACCCGGCGCTGACCGTGGCCGAACAGATTTCCGAGGCGCTTGAGGCGCATGACGAAACCTTGCCCACCCGTGGCCGCGCCCGGCGCGCGGCGATCCGCGCGAAATCGGTGGAAATGCTTGGCCTCGTCGGCATCCCATCTGCCGAAAGCCGCCTGCGCCAGTATCCGCATGAATTTTCCGGCGGCATGCGCCAACGCATCATGATCGCCATCGCGCTTGCCTGCCGCCCCAAGCTGCTGATTGCCGACGAGCCGACCACCGCGCTTGACGTGACCATTCAGGCGCAGGTGCTGGAACTCATCACCGAAATTCGTGGGCGGCTGGGCATGAGCGTCGTGCTGATCACCCACGACCTTGGCGTGGTCGCCGAGCATTGCGACCGGGTGATGGTGATGTATGCCGGGCAGGTGGTCGAATCCGGCCCCACCGCCGAGGTCATCGCGCACCCCCGCCACCCCTACACCCGCGGCCTGCTGGCCTCGATCCCGCGCCCCGGCCTGCGCGGCCAGCCGATCCGCCCGATCGAGGGGCAGGTGCCCGACCTGATCGGCATGCCGCCGCAGTGCCGCTTCTATTCGCGCTGCCCCGTTCGCCGCGAGGCGTGCCTTGCCCCGGTCGCCATGCGCGCGGCGGGCGAGGGGCGCATGGCGCGCTGCATATTGCTTGACGAGGTGCCCGCATGACGCCGCTTTTGCAGGTCGAGCACCTTTCCAAGCACTACGAAGGCCGCCGCAGCCTGATCGAGCGCATGACCGGCGTGCCCCATACCGTGGTGCGCGCGGTCAATGACGTCAGCCTGAGCGTCGGCAAGGGCGAAATCCTCGGCCTGATCGGCGAATCCGGCTGCGGCAAATCCACGCTTGGCCGTGCGATCCTGCGGCTCAATGAACCGAATGCGGGCAAGGTCACCTTTGACGGCACCGATGTGACCGCGCTTGATCCGCTGGCGCTGAAAAACATGCGCCGCCGGATGCAGATCATCTTTCAGGATCCCTACGCCAGCCTCAACCCGCGCCGCACCGTGGCCGAGATCGTCGGCCTGCCGCTGAAGCTGCACGGTCTGGCGAGCGGCGAGGAAGCCCGTGCCATCACCGCGCGGATCGTCGAAAGGGTAGGGCTGAAGGCGAACCAGCTTGACCGCTACCCGCACCAGTTTTCAGGCGGCCAGCGCCAGCGCATCGGCATTGCCCGGGCGCTGGTGTCGAACCCCGAATTCATCGTCTGCGATGAACCGGTTTCGGCGCTCGACGTTTCGATTCAGGCGCAGATCATCGCGCTCTTGCTGGAACTCAAGCGCGAGATGGGACTGACTTACCTTTTCATTTCGCATGATATTTCGGTGATAGGCTATCTCAGCGACAGGGTCGCTGTGATGTATCTGGGCGAGATCGTCGAGATGGGTCCGGTGGAGGACGTACTGGCAAATCCGCGCCACCCCTATACCCAGAGCCTGCTTTCCGCGGTGCCCGAGATCGAGCCGCAGGGGCGGCGCGCGCGGGTGCGGCTTGCGGGCGATCTGCCGTCGCCGCTCAACCCGCCCGCGGGCTGCAAATTCCACACCCGCTGCCCGCTGGCGACCGACATTTGCCGCGTTCGCGAACCGGTCAGCGAAAGCGTCGGGCCGGGGCATCAGGCGGCCTGCCACAGGCTTGCCGAAGGGCTGAACCTGCTCGACGGGGCCGGCGCATGAGCATTGATCTTGTGCTTTCCGGCTCGGCCTATGCGCGCGGTCGCGGTCAGGCGGCGGCGGGGCAGGGGCCGCAGCTGCGCGCCGCCACCGTTGGCCGGGTCGAAACGGCGCGCGCCGAGGGCCTTCTGGACGAAGCCTCGCGCGGCTATCTGGCCGCGCAGCGCGCCTTCATGGCGCTGCATGACCCCGAAGGCATGTCGGAACTTCTCGGCATCGCCGAGGGCTTCGCGCTGCCCGAGGCCGAGCTTTTCGCGCATCTCCACCTTGGAACGTTGCGCGACCTCAAGGGCGGTGCCGAACTTGTCGACGGCTGTTCCGCCTGGGCCGTCGCCGCAGGCCCCGATGGCCCGCTGGTGGTGAAAAACCGCGATTATTCCGGCCTGCATCTGGGCATCCAGACGCTGGCACGCCATACCGGCCCCGATGTGACCTCGGGCGGCATGCTCTGCCTTGGCAGCCTCGGCAGCCCCGGAGCCTATTCCAGCGGCATCAACGCCGCAGGGCTTGCGCTCGCCGATACGCAGGTTTCGGTGGCGACGCATCGCGTCGGCTGGCTGCGCTATTTCCTGATGACCCGGCTTCTGGCGCGCTGCAAGACCGTGGCCGAAGCCGTTGCCTTTGTTCGTGGCAGCCAACATGCTGGCGGCGGTACGCTGGTGCTCGCCGATCACTCCGGCGCGACCGCCGCAATCGAACTTGGCGCGGGCGGGGTGACGGTGGCGACAGGTGCCGAGGTCTGGCGCACCAACCATTATACCGGCAGCCCCGCCGCCGATACCCTGCCGCCGCGCGATGACAGCATCGCCGCGAATTCGCGGGATCGTTTCAGCTACCTTTCGCGCAGCCTGCCCGGCACAAGCTGGACCCGCGCGCGCGCCCGAAAGCTGATGGCCACCCACCCCGAAACCGCGCCCGGAGCCGCCCCGATCTGCCAGCATGGCAATGCGGATGCCGCCGAGACCATTTCTTCGGCGGTCTATTCGTGTAACCTGCGGCAGATGGATTTTTGCGAGGGCAATCCCTGCACCGGGGCGTGGCGGACCATTTCGCTTCCCGCCTGACCGGGGCACCGGGCGGATGGGAAGAGGCATGGCCGACTACAAAAGCGAACTGGTGGGCACCCACCCCAGCATTCAGGCGCTGCGCAAACTGATCGAGCGGGTGGCAAAAAGCCCGGCGCGCACGGTGCTCATCTACGGCGAAACCGGAACTGGCAAGGGTCTGGTGGCGCGGATGATCCATCAGGCCTCGGCCCGCGCCGCGCGCGAATTCGTTGATATCAACTGCGCCGCGATTCCGGCGAGCCTGCTGGAATCAGAGCTTTTCGGGCACGAGCGGGGGGCCTTTACCGGCGCGGTCGAACGCAAGCTCGGGCTGATCGAGGCCGCCAAC
Source organism: Phaeovulum sp. (assembly GCF_030684035.1). GTDB lineage: Bacteria > Pseudomonadota > Alphaproteobacteria > Rhodobacterales > Rhodobacteraceae > UBA6213. The sequence continues at coordinate 16,204 of NZ_JAUXPI010000046.1, forward strand.
AACGGCTCGGTGTTTCTTGACGAGATCCGCGAGCTTGACCCGCCGTTGCAGACCAAGCTTCTCAGCCTGCTCGATACCCAGCAATTCCGCCGGGTGGGGGCGGTCAAGCCGACCACGGTCGATGTGCGCTTCATCGCCGCCACCAACAAGGTGCTGCTGGCCGAGGTCAGCGCGGGCAAGTTTCGCGAAGACCTCTACTATCGGCTGCAAGTGGTGGCGCTCAACCTGCCCGCACTGCGCGAACGGGGCGATGACGTGCTTCGGCTCGCGCAGTATTTCATTAGCAAATACAACGTGATGTACAAGCGCAACATCACCGGCCTTGCCCCCGAAACCGAAGATATCTTTCAGCGCTACGCCTGGCCCGGCAATGTGCGCGAGCTGGAAAACCTGCTGGAACGCATCTTCATTCTGGAGGAGGACGATCTGATCCTGCCGCAACACCTGCCCGCGCGGATTCTGCGCTCGGTCAATGCGTCAACGGTGGCGCGGCACACCGAGGGGCTGCCCGCCGTGCCCGAAGGCAGTTTCCGCGACGCGACCGAGGCCTTTCAGCGGCTGATGCTGGCACGCGCGCTCGACGCCGCCGACGGCAACCTGCAAGCGGCAGCGACCCGGCTTGGTCTCAGCCGCCACGCGCTGCGCCATCAGATGATAAAGCTCGGCCTCGGGTCGGCGTGAAAACCGCAGCACCCGTGCGCGGTTTTCACGCAAGCACCAAAGCGCTGCCAGCAGCAGAAAAATCCGCTTTTCAACTCAACCCCTTGCGGTACCCCATCGCGCGGCACGCTTTGTGCATATACCCAAGCAATCGCACCCATGCACGAGGCTCATAATGGCGTCGCTCCGGATCATCTGCCCCAATGGCCACCTCGGCTTTGCGCCGCTGAAGCCGGATAGCTTCCATGTTGCCGTTGCCACCCGCCCCGATTTCATTGCCGCCGATTCGGGCAGCGACGATATCGGCCCGGTGCCGCTTGGCGCCGATACCTGCGCCAGCCCGAAGGCCTGGCAGCGCCACGACCTCGAGGAGATGCTGCTGGCGGCGCGCCGCATCAATGTGCCGATGATCATCGGTTCCTCCGGCGACACCGGCACCAACAGCCGGGTGGACATGTACCTTGAAATGATCCGCGAAATCGCGGCCGAACACCAACTGGCGCCTTTCAAGCTGGGCTGGTTCTATTCCGAGGTTGACAAGGAAATGGTGCGCGGAAAAATCCGCTCCGGCTCGCCGATCAAGGGCCTCGATGCGCGCGAAGACCTGACCGAAGCCGAACTTGATGCCACCTCGCGCATCGTCGCCATGGCCGGGGTGCATCCGTTCATCAAGCTGCTGGAAGAAGGCTGCGATGTGATCATCGGCGGGCGCTCCTCCGACAGCGCCATTTTTGCCGCCGCAGCGCTGTTCAAGGGCTACCCCGAGGCGGAAAGCTATTACCTCGGCAAGGTGCTCGAATGCGCTTCGTTCTGCGCCGAACCTTACGGTGCCAAGGAAACCGTGATGGGCGAGATCACCCAGGATTTTGTCGAAGTCACCGCGATGGCCGATTTTCAGCGCTGCACCATCGCCTCGGTCGCCGGTCACGCGATGTATGAACGCTCCAACCCCTACCACGAATTCGTCGCTGGCGGCATGCTTGACATGACCCATTGCGACTATTCGCAGGTCAGCGAAAAGACCACCCGCGTCACCGGCATGCAATTCGTGCCCGCCACCGACTTTCGGGTAAAGCTCGAAGGCTCCGGCAAGGTCGGCGAGCGGTATGTGGGCATGGCGGGCATCCGCGACCCCTACACCATCGCCAATGTCGATCGGGTGATCGACTGGGCGCGCACCCAGACCCGCGAACGTTTCGGCGATACTGGCTGGGAATTGCACTACAACGTCTTTGGCCGCGATGGCGTGATGGGCGATATGGAACCGCTGCGCGACAAGCCAGGGCACGAGCTGATGATCGTGGTGCAGGGCGTCGCCCCGACCCGCGAGATGGCCGAGGAAGTGACCATGACCGGCACCCGCCAGCTTTTCTACGCCCGCCTGCCCGATGTGAAGGGCACCGCCGGTGGTGTTTCCTTCGTGCTTGACGAGGTGCTGCTCGCCAGCCCCGCCTATCGCTGGACGCTCAATCACACGATGGCGGTTTCCGACCCGCTGGAACTGTTCCCCACCCATAGCGCGATTGTCGGCTGAGGTACCCCATGACAAACCCGAAAAACACCCGCACCAAGCTTGCCGATCTCGCCAAGACCATCCGCTCGAAAAACGCCGGTACCGACAAGATCACCTTCGACATCATATTCAGGGAAAAGGCGACCTATGAGGCGGTGAAACGCTCCGGTGCGCTCAACCGCAACAGCGTCTGCGCCACGCTCAATGTCGATCCCGCGCGGCTGACCGATTTTGTGGAATATGATCCCGGCTACGCGATCAAGTTCACCATCCTTCGGCTGCGCCCCTCGGGCAGTGCGGGCGATGCCGATATTTTCGGCGCGCAACAATATGCGCCGTTCCTCGATTTCGAAATCGACATGACCACCTGAGGCCGGGCTCAGCCTGCCGCACCATCGGCGGGCGGCGCGCAAAGCTGCGAGCGCGTCAGAAACCGTCTCTCGCGGCCATTGTCGAGGCTGAACATGCCACCGCGCCCGCTGATCGCATCAATCACCAGATCGGTGTGCTGCCAAGCCTCATACTGGCGCGCGGCAATGTAGAACGGCATGCCGCCGATCTCGCCAAGCAGCACATCATGCGGGCCGATCATCAAATCGCCCAGCGCATAGCACATCGGCGATGACCCGTCGCAGCAGCCACCTGACTGGTGAAACAGCACCGGCCCGTGCTCGGCGACAATCTCCGCCAGAAGCGCGAGCGCCGCAGGGGTCGCGGAAACCTTGCCCATCAGCCTGCCCTTTCTTCTTTGCCCGCAATACCCTCGGGGGGGTGCGGGGGGGGGGCAGAGGCCCCCCCGCACCTTGCTCAGAAGAAGCCAAGCTTCTTCGGATTGTAGCTGACCAGCATGTTCTTGGCCTGCTGGTAGTGGTCGAGCATCATCAGATGGGTTTCCCGCCCGATCCCCGACAGCTTGTAGCCGCCAAAGGCCGCATGCGCGGCGTAGTCGTGGTAGCAGTTGGTCCAGACCCGGCCCGCCTGTATCGCCCGGCCGAAACGGTAGCAGGTGTTGACATTGCGGCTCCAGACCCCGGCCCCAAGACCGTAGAGCGTGTCATTGGCAATGCGCAGCGCCTCGTCATCGTCCTTGAAGGTGGTGACCGAAACGACCGGCCCGAAGATTTCCTCCTGAAACACCCGCATCCGGTTGTGGCCCTTGAACACCGTCGGCTGAACGTAGAAACCACCCTCCAGCCCGCCGGTCATCTGCCGCCGCGCGCCGCCGGTAAGCACTTCGGCACCCTCCTTGCGACCGATGTCGAAGTAGGAGAGAATCTTTTCCATCTGCTCGCCTGACGCCTGCGCGCCAAGCATCGTCGCCGGGTCGAGCGGGTCGCCCTGCACGATCGCGGCCACCCGCTTCAAGGCCCGCTCCATGAAGCGCTCATAGATCGATTCGTGAATCAGCGCGCGGCTCGGGCAGGTACAAACCTCGCCCTGATTGAGCGCGAACATCACGAAACCCTCGATCGCCTTGTCGAAGAAGTCGTCATCCTCGTCGCAGACATCCTTGAAGAAGATGTTGGGCGATTTGCCGCCAAGCTCCAGCGTTACCGGAATCAGGTTCTGCGCGGCGTATTGCATGATCAGCCGCCCGGTCGTGGTCTCGCCGGTGAAGGCGATCTTGGCGATGCGGTTCGAGCTTGCCAGCGGCTTGCCCGCCTCCAGCCCGAAGCCGTTGACGATGTTGAGCACCCCCGGCGGCAGCAGATCCTCGATCAGCTCGGCCCAGAGCAGGATCGAGGCCGGGGTCTGCTCGGCAGGTTTCAGCACCACGCAGTTGCCCGCCGCCAGCGCCGGGGCGAGCTTCCAGACCGCCATCAGAATCGGAAAGTTCCACGGGATGATCTGGCCGACAACGCCGAGCGGTTCGTGAAAGTGGTAGGCTACGGTATTGTCGTCGATCTGCGACAGGCTGCCCTCCTGCGCCCGGATCGCTCCGGCGAAGTAGCGGAAATGGTCGATCGCCAGCGGCATGTCGGCGGCGGTGGTTTCGCGGATCGGCTTGCCGTTGTCCCAGGTTTCTGCGGTCGCCAGCAGGCTCAGGTTTTCCTCCATCCGGTCGGCGATCCGGTTCAGTATCAGCGCCCGCTCGGCGGGGCTGGTGCGGCCCCAGGCGGGGGCGGCGGCATGTGCTGCGTCCAGCGCCGCTTCGATGTCGGCGGCGTCCGAGCGCGCGACTTCGCAAATCACCTGGCCGGTGACCGGCGAGGTGTTCGCAAAGGTGCGGCCCGACCGGGCGGGCACCCACTTGCCGCCGATGAAGTTGCCGTAGACCGTCTTGAACGGTGATTTTGCGGTGCGGAAATGTTCGACCTTGTTCATGGTGTTCCTCCCGGAATGATGCAAAGGCACCGCCTCCTCGCGGCACCTCGAACCATGAGCGGGCAGGAATTCCGCGCTGTCAGCATGGGCGGGAAAGATGCCGGGGCCGACCTGTCGCAGCTTTGCGACAGTCTGGCGGCAGCATCACTCGGGCAGGGCAATCCGCTGCCTGAGCAGCTTGCGGTGCATCGTTGCGCGCGAAATGCCAAGCCCGCGCGCCGCCGCCGAAACATTGCCATCGGCGCGCGCCAGCGCCCGCGCCAGCACCCCGCGCTCGGCCTGATCCAGCGTCTCGGCGCTTTGCAGGCCAAGAAGGTCGGCCGCCGGGCGCGGTGCCGCCGCAACGTCGCCCGAAAGGCCCAGCACCCGCCGCGCGCCGCGCGTGGCACCCACCACCAGATCGTCGGCATCGACGGCCACCAATGCTCCCGCGCTGCGCTCGGCCCCCGGCACCATCACGATGCGGGCGAGCGGAAACGCCAGCCGGAAGGTCTCTGCCTCGATCCGCCGCGCGGTCTGCGCGACTGACTGCGCGATCAGTTCGGCCAGCGCCTCGGTCAGATCGGCCCGGCAGGATGAAACGTCGAGCACCCCGGCAAGCCTGCCATCGGCACCGTGTAGCGGCGCGCTCATGCAACTGATCGCGGCATTGCGGGCGAGGAAATGCTGGTCACGGTGCACCTTGGTGGGGCGCTGTTCGCTCAGGCAGGTGCCGATCGCGTTGGTGCCCATTTCGGCCTCGCCCCAGCGGGTTGCGGTCCACAGGCCCCAATCGGAAAAATCGCGGTCATCGGCGGGTTTGCCGCGCCGTTCCACTGGTACGCCGTCGCAGTCGGCCATCAGCACGCAGCAGCCGACCCCGCCAACCGCCTGAAAAAGATCGTCAAGGCTGGTTCCCGCAGCGCGGATGATCGGCTCCATGCGTTCGCGCGCGGCGCGGAACTCCTGCTCGCTCAGGCGCTGCGGTTTCACCGGTGCCCCGGCATCCAGCCCGTAAAGCTCTGCCGACCGGCTCCACGATGCGACAATGCGCGAATGCGTGGCCTCGCCCGCACGAATGGCGGCAAGCACGCGGTCGGCATGGCTGCGCGGTATGGTCATCGGAAATCTCCCCGCGCGCAGAATGTGCCGCCGCGTGGTTTCTGTCCAATGAAAATCCTCGGGCCGCGCTCAGGAGGCGCTGACCGCCACGGCGATGCCCGCGTAATGGCAGGCGGCGGCGGCGGCGACAAAGCTGTGCCAGATCGCGTTCTGGAACTTCAGGCTGTGCCATTTGTAAAAGATGACGCCGACCGAATAGAGCAGCCCCCCGACCACCACCAGAACCAACGTGGCAAGCGGCAGCGCGGTGGCTACCGGCTTGATCGCGGCCAGCGCCGCCCATCCCAGAACCAGATAAAGCGCGATCGCCAGCCTGTCGAAGCGCCCCGGCAGCCAGATCTTGATCGCGCTGCCGCCAAGCGCCCCGGCCCAGACGACGCCGATCAGCAGCCAATTCCAGACCTGATTGCCGAGCATCGCCAGAAGCGCCGTATAGGTGCCGGCAATCATGAAATAGATCGCTGAATGGTCGAACCGCCGCAGCAGCCATTTGAGCGGCGACGGCGGGGTGAGGTTATAGGCGCAGGAAAACCCGAACATGGCAAAAAAGCCCGCCGCGTAGATGCCGGTGGCAATGCCATAGCCCGCCGATCCGTGTAGCGCGATATAGGTGAAAAGCGCGGCAAAGGCGATCAGCCCGGCAAGAATCGCGGCAATATGCACCACGCCATCGGCGACGATCTCGCCCTGGCTCGGCTGCCGCTTGTGCAGGCGGGGGTGGGCTTCGGGCAGTGACATCGGCATATCCAGCGTTCGTGAAGGGCAGAAGCGTAACATAACGCGGTTTGGTCGCCGCGCGTAGGGGCAGGTTCGGGCGACGTAGGGTCAAGCACCGGTCTCCGCCGGGGGTCGCAGCGACTCCGGGCAGCATGACATGGCACGGGCGTCGCAATGCCACCGAATTACCGCTTCGATATTGACCTTTGTCGCGCCGCACCCAATGTGTCGCTGAACTGATCCGTTCAGCGTTGCGGGGCGTATTGTCTTTCGCTATGGGCGGCGTCACGCAGGGTAATGGGACGGAAAAAATGGCTAGATTCATCAAGGGCCACACGATTTCGGCGCTGGTCGTGCTGGTGGCGGCAAGTGTTTGGGTTGGCACCGGCGAATTTTCGTCGGTCGGCAGCAAGATCGCCAGTGCCGCGCAGCGCCAGCCGGTGGCCGGGACCGCAGACCCTGCCATTGTGCTTCCCACCGAGGTCACCCCCGCGGTCACCCCCACCGCGCCGGTGCGCCGGGTGGTCGAGGCGGTGGTGCCGGTGTTTTCCGATCATGCCCGGCTGATCCGCCTTTCCGGCCTCACCGCGCCTGACAAGCGCGCGGTTCTGGCCGCGCGCGCCGGTGGTGCCATCGAAACCCTCACCATCGCGGCGGGCGACACCATTGCCGCCGACGCCGTGGTGATGACCCTTGAGGGCCGCGATGCGCAGGCGGCGCTGACCATTGCCGAAACCGCACATGACCAGCGCCAGCGCGAGCTTGAAGTTGCCGAAAAGCTCTTTGCCGCAGGCAACCGCACCGAATTGCAGCTGATCGCCTCGCGCAGCGCCGCCACCACCGCTGCGGCGCAACTGGAACAGGCGCGCGCCGCGGTTGACCGGCTGCAACTGCGCGCGCCCTTCACGGGCATTGTCGATAGCGTCGAGGTGGAGCGGGGCGAGTGGATTACCGCGGGCACCAAGGTAGCCACGCTCCTGTCGCTTGACCCGATCGAGGTGCAGGCCGAGGTGAGCGAGCTTTTCGCGCGCTACCTGCGCGCCGGTGCCGAGGCCGAGGTGACGCTCGCCAATGGCACCGAACTCAGCGGCAGCGTCCGCTTTGTCGGCAAAGAGGCCTCGGCCCAGACCCGCACCTTTCCGGTCCGCATTACGCTGCCGAACCCCGGTGGCGCGATCGGTGCAGGCATGACTGCGGAGGTTCGGCTTTTCGCCGACCCGGTGCGTTCGGTCACTGTGCCGCGCTCGGTCATCACCCTTTCGGAGACGGGGGAACTGGGTCTGCGGGTGGTGGGGTCAGACAATATCGCGCGTTTCGCCTCGGTCGAACTCCTCGACGACACGCCGACAGGGCTGGTTCTGGCCGGGGTGCCTGCCGATGTGCGCATCATCATCGCCGGGCAGGATCTGGTGCGCGATGGCGACCTGGTGACAGTTGCGGCCGATGTGCCCACCGCCGCGGCACCCGCCGCGCAGGTGACCGAATGAAACTGGTCGAGCTTGCGATCCGGAACGCCCGGCTGACGATATCGATACTGATCTTCCTGATGGTCGCCGGGGCCATGGCCTATGTCTCGATCCCCAAGGAAGCCGAGCCTGACGTCAAGATTCCGATCATTTACGTTTCCATGTCCTATCAGGGCATCTCGCCCGAAGACAGCGAACGGCTGCTGCTGCGGCCGATGGAATCGGCGCTGAAAACCATTCCCGGCATCAAGCAGATGACCTCGTCGGCCTATACCGGCGGCGGTAACGTGCTGATGGAGTTTCAGGCCGGGGCCGACCTTGCCAAGGCGCTTGACGATGTGCGCAGCAAGGTCTCCTCGGCGCGCGGCGATCTGCCGAGCGGCGTCGATGAGCCCAGCGTGAACGAGGTGACGCTATCCGAGTTTCCGGTGCTGGTGGTCACGATTTCGGGTGATGCGCCGGAACGGGTGCTGACGCTGGCCGGGCGCGAATTGCGCAACCGCATCGAAGACGTGTCGGGCGTGCTGGATGCCAACCTGCAAGGCGTGCGCGACGACCTGATCGAGGTGATCGTTGACCCCGCAAGGCTCGCCTCCTACGGGCTCCGGGTCGATGCGCTGATCGCCGGGGTGAGTGCCAACAACCAGCTTATCGCCGCCGGGGCGCTGGAAGGCGACGAGGGGCATTATGCGATCAAGGTGCCGTCGTTGATCGAAACCGCTGAAGATGTGGCAAACCTGCCGGTGGTGGTCTCTCCCGCCGCCACGGTGCGGGCGCGCGACATTGCAACGGTGCTTTCCACCAAGAAGGCCGCGACCACGGTAACCCGCCTCAACGGCCAGCCCGCCGTGGCGATCGAGGTCAGCAAGCGCTCCGGTGCCAACCTGATCGAGACCGTCGATGCGGTGAAGGCGGTGGTCGAGGAGTTTCGCGCGCTTCTGCCCGAAGGCATCGATGTTTCGTTCAGCCAGGATAAATCGATCTCGATCCGCCAGTTGCTTGCCGATCTGCAGAACTCGGTGCTGACCGCGGTTATCCTCGTGTTCATCGTCATCCTGTTTGCGCTTTCCGGCCGTGCCTCGATTCTGATCGGCCTGGCGATCCCCGCCTCGTTCCTGATGGGCATCCTGTTCCTGTCGCTTTATGGGGCAACGGTGAACCTCGTGGTGCTGTTCAGCCTGATCCTTGCGGTGGGGATGCTGGTTGATGACGCGATCATCGTGACCGAATATGCCGAGCGGCGAATGAGCGAGGGCATGGACAAGCGCGAGGCCTTTGCCCAGGCCAGCCACAAGATGGCCGGGCCGGTGATTGCCGCCACCATGACCCGCGTCGCCGCCTTTTCGCCGCTGCTGTTCTGGCCCGGCATTGTCGGCGAATTCATGATGTTCCTGCCGATCACCCTGATCGCCACGCTTTCCGCCTCGATGCTTTATGCGCTGATCTTCGCCCCCACCCTCGGCGCGATCTTTTCCAAGCCGGTGCACCTCAAGCAGGGCGACCGCGACGGGCTTTACATGGCGGTGGTGAAACGCGCGGTGCGCCACCCCGTCATCGTCGTGCTGCTTGCGTTTGGCAGCCTGATCGCGGTGCCGATGAGCTATGGCACCTACGGGGCCGGGGTCGAGTTCTTCCCTTCGGTCGAACCCGATTACGGCCTTCTCTATGTGCATGCCCGCGGCAACCTGTCGATAGAAGAAAAAGATGCGCTGGTGCGGCAGGCCGAGGCGCGCATTCTCGGTTGGCGCGGCATTGAAACCGTCTATACCCGCACCGGCTCCGGCGGCGGCTTTGGCACCAGCGTCGCGGCAGATGTGATCGGTACGATCCAATATGAATTCGTCGATTGGCGCGAGCGCAAGCCCGCCAGCGAAATCCTCGCCGATCTGCGGGTGGCGATGCAGGGCATTCCCGGCGTTGATATCGAGGTTGCGGTTCCGGTGGCCGGGCCATCGAGCGGCAAGGCAATCCAGCTGCGGCTTTCGGCGCAATTCCCGGCCGGGCTCAATGACGCGGCCCGCATGATTGCGGACGAACTGGCAAAATTCCCCGATATCATCGATATCGACAACGGCCTGCCGCCACCGGGCGTGGACTGGGAATTGCAGGTCGATCGGGCGGCAGCGGCGCGTTATGGACTGACACCGGGGGCCGTCGGCTCGATGGTGCGGCTTGTCACAAGTGGCCTGAAACTGTCTGATTATCGCCCCGCCGGGGCCGATGACGCGGTCGATATCGTGCTGCGCCTGCCACCCGACCAGCGCACGATCTCGGCGCTGGACCAGTTGCAGATCGAAACCGCGGCGGGGCCAGTGCCGATCTCGAACTTCGTCACCCGCGTCGCCGCGCCCACCACCGGCACGCTGACCCGCATCGACGGGGTGCGTACGGTCACTGTGCAGGCGGGCCTGCGCGACGGTGTGCAGGCAGCCGCGGCGCGCGCCGCGATTTCGGAGCGGCTGGCAAGCGCCGGGCTGGAAGCGGCGGGCATCCGCTGGAAACTTGCTGGCGAAGACGAAATGCAGGACGAAGCCTCGGCCTTCCTGATGAAGGCCTTCGGTGCCGCAATGGCGCTCATCTTCGCGGTGCTGTTGGCGCAGTTCAACAAGTTCATCTCGGTCGGTCTGGTGATTTCGGCGGTGGTGATGTCCACCATCGGGGTGCTGCTTGGCCTGATGATTCTCGGCCAGCCCTTCGTGATCGTGATGACCGGCATCGGCATCATCGCGCTTGCCGGGGTGGTGGTGAACAACAACATCGTGCTGATCGACACCTACGATACGCTGCGCCACGAAGGCATGGACAAGGTCGAGGCCATTCTGGAAACCTGCCGCGAGCGCGCCCGCCCGGTGGTGCTGACCGCGCTTACCGCCATACTGGGCGTGCTGCCGATCGCCTTCGGGCTCAATCTCGAACTCCTGAGCCACGAAACCACCTACGGTGCCCCCTCCACGCAATGGTGGATCGCCTTCTCCTCCGCCTTCGTCTTCGGCCTCGCCTTCGCCACCATCCTTACCCTGATCGTGACCCCGTCGATGCTGATGCTGACGACACGGGCGAACGGGCCGAGGAAGCGGCGCGGGTGGTTCGGGAGGGGGGCGAAGGGGGTAGCGGCGGAGTAGGGCGGGGGCGGACGGTGACCGGGGCTGAACGGGTGCGGTGCCGCCGCTCCGGCCCGTGCTGCGGGTCGCCGCAGGGGCCACCATGCGCCAAGCCTGCACCGCTGCGGGTATCGACCCCGACGCGCCCCTTGTGGGCATCCCCGCAGCCGCTTTCTAACGATCTTCCACAGGGCCACTGAGGAAGCTACCTGACCCCCGTTGCCGCAAGGTTTCGGGGGTCTTTTTTCGTCGTAGTTGCCGGGAAGGCAGGCGTCACACGGCGCGATAGCAGTCGAAAATTGGATTTCAGGGAAAGGCTTGGTCGGTTAGAAGGGGTGGAAAGAGCAAGTCGAAGGGTTTTGCCATGTTTGAAAAGTTCCGGGCGCGCAGGATCATGGCGAAACATACGGCGTTTGAGGTAGGGATTGACCGCGTTTTGAACGCAAGCTGGCGTGACGTTCAGCGCGGTTCCCCCGATGCAGAAGTGAAGGGTTTCGTCGCAGTTTTTAGTTTCTGCATTATGAACGCTTTTGAAACACTTCGTATTTTCGGCTCGCAGCGTGTTGAAGTGGCAAAGTTACTTCACGGAACAGTTGGAGATAAGACCGCTGTCGAAATCGCACTTCTCGGAATCGCTCGCGCAAGTCTAGACGAAGACTTGAGTGATGATTTTACCGAAGTGGTCGCAGTCGCTCATATGATCCTAACGAAAGTTGGGGGCGTTATGCCATATTCCTCAATGCCTTACGAAGATTTCATCGACCACTTCTTGCCGCTGTCGAACCTTGATGTTGCCGAAGCCGTTTCCGTATCTGCGACGCGAATTTCAAAAAGCTTCACGCAAATGCCCGAACCTATGGCGGGGTTGCTTGCGTCTTCGTTGGCAATGTCGGCAGCTTCCGAGGGCGCACGGTATGCCGAAGGTGCTGTCAAACAGCTTAGACAAAAGATCAACCGCGAAGAATGATCGAACGGAAGGCCATGGCATGACGCGAAGCGTTCACGTTCGCGTGATCGTTTCCAGCCTGTCGCAGCGCCCGAAGGGCCGCTTTCAGGGGTCAATCTGCCATGGGTAGATTGTGGGTAGAGTTTTGCCGGATTTCAGACTGTGTAGCGAAATCAACATTTTACATGAACGCGTGGCAGCCCGTAGGGGAGTCGAACCCCTCTTCCCAGGTTGAAAACCTGGTGTCCTAACCGATAGACGAACGGGCCGCGCTTGGCGTGGGCGGTGTTTAGGGCAGGGCGGGGTGCTCTGCAAGAGGGATTTTGCCGATATGGTCGAAACTTCCGCAGCTTCCGGGGTGGCGGCGGGGTCAGGCCCTTGCGGCGTCTTCAAGGCGCAGCTGCACCCGGTTGCGGCCGCCCCAGCTATTGGTCTCAAGCCGCCCGGCAAGGTGAAATCGCGCCGCGCCGGGGCTGGCAAGCAGCGGCCCCAGCGGCCCGTCAAAGGCCCCGAACGCCACCGCATCAAGCCGCGTGCGGCCGTCACCGAGGCTGAAGCGCAGGTGGTTCTCGCCAATGCGCCGCGCCCCGGTGACCTCGGCGCTGGCAAAGGCAAAGCGCGGTGCCGGGGCACCCTGCCCGAAAGGCCCGGCCTTTTCGATTTCCTCGATCAGCGCGGGCGTGGCGGCGGCGGGCATGAGGAGCCCGTCAAGCCGCAATTCGCGCGGCCCTGCCGCCCCCGCGCCCTGCCGCGCCAGAAGCTCGGCCAGCCGCGCCATCGCCGCCTCGATCTGGCCTTCCGCCACCGTCAGCCCCGCCGCCATCCGGTGCCCGCCGCCTTTCACGATCAGCCCTTCGGCGGCCAGCCGCTGCACCGCCGCGCCAAGGTCCACCCCCGCCACCGAGCGCGCCGAGCCCTTGCCGATGCCGCCCTCGACCCCGATCACCACCGCCGGTCGGTTGGTAGCCTCCTTCAGCCTCGCGGCGACGATGCCGACCACGCCGGGGTGCCAGCCCGCGCCCGCAGCCCAGACCAGCGGCCCTTCCAGCCCGCGCGCCTCGGCCTGCGCCAGTGCCGCGTCGCGCACCCGGTTCTCAATCTCGCGCCGCTCGGTGTTGAGCGCGTCCAGCCGCTCGGCCAGCGCTGCCGCCTCATGCGGGTCATCCGTCGCCAACAGCCGCGCGCCAAGGTCGGCGGCACCTATTCGCCCGCCCGCGTTGACCCTTGGCCCAAGCAGAAAACCGAGGTGATAGGTGTTGGGCGCGCGGTCCATTCGGGCCACATCGGCCAGCGCCACAAGGCCCGGCCGCTCGCGCCGCGCCATCACCCGCAGGCCTTGGCGCACCAGTGCCCGGTTGACCCCCACCAGCGGGGCCACATCGGCGACCGTGGCCAGCGCCACCAGATCGAGCATCGCCATCAGGTCGGGCCCCTCTGCCCCCTCGGCGCGCAACTGCCGGTTGGCCTCGACCAGCATCAGGAACACCACCGAGGCGGCGCAAAGGTGGCCCAGATCGCCGGTCTCGTCGGCGCGGTTGGGGTTCACCACCGCCAGCGCGGGGGGCAATGTTTCGCCGCCGAGGTGATGGTCAAGCACCAGCACATCGGCCCCCGTGGCGGCGGCGATCGGGGCGTGGCTCAATGTGCCGCAATCGACGCAGACAATCAGCCGATGCCCCTCTGCCAGCATCGCCATCGCCGCCTCGTTCGGCCCGTAGCCCTCGTCGATGCGATCGGGAATATAAAGCGTCGCGCGCCGCCCCATGGCGCGCAACCAGACCGTCAGCAGCGCCGCCGAGGCCCCGCCGTCAACGTCATAATCGGCAAAAACGGCAATCGCCTCGCGCCCCGCCACGGCGCGCAGAAACCGCGCGGCGGCGCGGCCCATATCTTTCAGCAGCAGCGGGTCGGGCAAGAGATCGCGCAACTGCGGCTCCAGAAACCGCGCTGCATCGGCAGCGGCCACCCCGCGCGCCACCAGCAGGCGGGCCAGCGGCAAGGGCAACCGGGTTTCCTGCACCATCGCCTCGGCCATCCGGTCGGCCTCGACCCCGGGCCCAACCCAGCGCCGCCCGGTGGCGGAGGCTTCGACATCAAGAAAGGCGCGTGCGCTCATGCCCCCCGACATGCCCTATTCGGGGACGAGATGCCAGAGCGGGCACATCTGGGCGGCCGCCGAAATTTTGTCTGGCCGGGCATTTCGTGCTATAATCACCGCTGGGAGGAGTCTTCAACGTGAAAGGGAGAGCATAGCGATACGAAAGGAGCAAAGAAATGTTCAGATCGTTTGTTGTTTCCGTTTCTATCATGGCTTTCCTCGGACTCGGCAGCGTCGCGCAAGCCCAGATGGCAGAGGATGAATATGCCGCTGGGCGCGCCGAGTACATGGCGGCATGCGCCGCCTGCCACGGTGAGGCTCTCGATGGCAACGGCCCGATTGCCATCATGTTTTCGGGCAAGGTGCCGCGGTTGACGCAACTCGCGAAGGCGAACGATGGCGTGTTTCCGACTCTGACCGTGTTCCAGACCATCGATGGCCGCGCCAAGATCAAGGCGCACGGCGACCCGATGCCGTTGTTCGGCAACCGCTATACCGTCGATAACCCCGCTGCTGGAACCTACGGCAGCGAAGCTGTGGTGCGGGCGCGGATACTCGAGTTGGTCTATTTCCTGCAGTCTGTCCAGGAATGACAGATACGCGCAGCGGCGCATCCGCTGCGCGCGCAGGGTCAGGCACCACCGCGAGGTGGTGCCAAATTCAGTGGCTGCTGTGGCCGTTGCGCGCAATCGGGCTCCGCCACAGCATCCGCCGCACCGATCCGGTTTTCGACCGCATGAGAATGGTTTCGGTCTGAATGAAGTTCGGCTCGCGCTTCACCCCCTCGACGATCGAGCCATTGGTCACGCCGGTCGCGGCAAAGATCACATCGGCGCGCACCATCTCGTCGCGTGAATAGATGCGGTTGAGGTCGGTAATGCCCGCCTTGTAGGCCCGCCCGCGCTCGTCGTCGTTGCGAAAGCTGAGCCGCCCCCACATCTGCCCGCCCATGCATTTGAGCGCCGATGCCGCCAGCACCCCCTCGGGCGCGCCGCCAAGGCCCATGTACATGTCGATGCCGGTGATCTCGGATTCGGCGCAATGGATGACCCCGGCCACGTCGCCATCGGTTATCAACCGGATCGAGGCCCCGGTCGAACGGATCTCGGCAATCAGGTCGTCGTGGCGGGGCCGTTCGAGCACGCAGCAGGTGATATCGCCGGGGGTAACGCCACCTGCCCGCGCCAGTTCAAAGACCCGCTCGGCGGGCGACATCTCGAGGCTGATCACATCCTTGGGGTAGCCGGGGCCAATCGCGAGCTTGTCCATGTAAACATCGGGCGCGTGCAGCAGCGAGCCGCGCGGTGCCATGGCAATCACGGTCAGCGCGTTCGGCATGTCCTTTGCGGTCAGCGTGGTTCCCTCCAGCGGATCAAGCGCAATATCGACCGCGGGGCCTACACCGGTGCCAACCTCCTCGCCGATGAAAAGCATCGGTGCCTCGTCGCGCTCGCCCTCGCCGATCACCACCACGCCGCGGATATCGAGCAGGTTCAACTGTTCGCGCATGGCGTTGACCGCGGCCTGATCGGCGGCCTTCTCGTCGCCGCGCCCGATCAGCCGGGCCGAGGCGAAAGCGGCGGCTTCGGAAACGCGGGCAAGGCCCAGCGACAGCATCCGGTCCTTGAATTCAAGCGAGTCGGTCATGGCGGTTTCCCCCTGCGGTGTGCCCTGGCGGCATCTAGCGCGGCTCTTTGCCATGCGACAAGGATGGGTGCGCTAACGGGGGCCGATAAGTCACGCGGGCCCGGCCGCAGGCTCGGGTGCCGGGCGGCTGTCAGGCCGACACGCCCCGGGAAGGCGCCGGAATTGCCAGCAAACACCAATTATCCGCGCGCTGCGACCGCGCCCGGCACCGGTGTCTCAGACCGCTTCGATCCGTATCGCCACCGGCTCGCCCATGACCACGCCGGTCGCGGGCAGTCGCGCGAAGGCATGCGCCACCGCATCGCCGGTGGTCTTGTGGGTGACCACCAGCACCGGGGCCAGCGCCTCGGGGTGATCATACTGGCGCATCCGCGAAATCGAGATGCCCTCTTCGCCAAAGACCGTCGCCACCTTGGCCAGAGCGCCGGGCTTGTCCAAAAGCTCCATGCGCAGGTAATAGGGCGCGGGCGAACTCGCCTTGGCGGCAATCGGCGCAACAAGGCTTTTCGCCGGCTGCCCAAAGGTCGAAAGCCGGGTGCCGCGCGCAATGTCGGCGACATCGGCCATCACGGCGCTGGCGGTCGGGCCCATCCCGGCCCCTGCGCCCCGCAGCACGATCTGCCCAACCGAGTCGCCTTCAAGCACCACCATGTTGGTGCCGCCCTGCAACTGCCCAAGCGGCGAGGCGGCGGGCACCAGGCACGGCGTCATCCGCTGCTCAAGGCCCCTGCCGGTCATCTGCGCCACGCCCAGCAGCTTGATCTTGTAGCCCATGTCGCCCGCCCGGCGGATATCGTCTATCGAGATCCGCCCGATCCCCTCCAGCTCTACCGCGTCGAAAGCAACCCTGGTGCCGAAAGCGATCGAGGCCAGCAGCGCCAGCTTGTGCCCGGCGTCGATGCCACCCACGTCAAGGTTCGGGTCGGCTTCCAGATAGCCAAGCTGCCGCGCCTCTTCAAAGACCACGTCATAGGGCAGCCCGGCGCTGTCCATCCGGGTCAGGATATAGTTGCAGGTGCCGTTCATCACCCCCATGACCCGGGTTATGGCATTGCCCGCCAGCCCCTCGGTCAACGCCTTGATGACCGGAATGCCGCCCGCCACCGCCGCCTCGAAACGGATCACCCGGCCTCTGGCCTCGGCCGCCTCGGCCAAAGCCTGGCCGTGATGCGCCAGAAGCGCCTTGTTGGCGGTCACCACGTCCTTGCCCGCCGCAATCGCCGCCAGCGTCGCCGCGCGCGCTGGCCCTTCGGCCCCGCCCATCACCTCGATGAACACGTCAATGTCGGGGCGGCGCGCAAGTGCCACCGGGTCCGCCTCCCAGGCATAGTGCGAAAGGTCGGCGTCGCGGTTCTTGCTCCGATCCAGCGCCGACACGGCGACAATCTCGATCCGCCGCCCGGTGCGCGCTTCCAGAAGCGCCGCATGGCTCTGCACGATCTTCACCACGCCGATGCCGACGGTGCCAAGCCCGGCAATTCCAAGGCGCAGGGCAGGGGCGGCGGAACGGGGCATGGCAGACTCCAAAACGGCAAACTTCCGGCTTCCCATAGCGGCTTCGCCGCAGGCATGCAACGCGGGGGTTGGCGATCAGAGCGCGCCGAGTGCGGCGGCGCGGGCGCGCAAGGCTGCCCCGCGCGCCAAGAGCCCAGGGTCCGGCGCACGCGTGCCAACTGGCACCAGCAGTATCTGGTCCAGCGGCAGCAGCACCGGATAGGCGCGTTCCGGCGGCAAAGGCGCAAGATCGCAGCCTGCCAGCAGCAGCAACGAGAGCAAAAGCAGGGCGCGGGCAAGCGGCATGGGCCAAGCATACCGCGCCCGCGGCACCCTGGGCAAGCGCTGGCAGCTTCCGGCATTTGATATTGAACGGCTGTTCAGATAGCCTGACCGCATGGCACGCAAAAGCGGTTCGCATTCCGAAATCACCGGCCCCCGGATCCGCACCGAGGCGCAAAGGCTATTTGCCCGCCACGGCTTTGCCGCGGTCTCGATGCGCCAGATCGCGGCGGCGGTGGGGCTTCAGGCAGGCGCGCTCTACCTTTACACGCCCGACAAGGAAACCCTGCTCTTCGACCTTCTCAAGGGCCATATGGATGATCTCTTGGCGGCCTGGGCCAGGGTGCCCGCCGCCGCCACGCCGCTTGGCAGGCTCGAAAGCTTCGTGCGCTTCCATATCCGCTTCAATCTTGAACGCGCCGAGGCGGTGTTCCTCTCCTATATGGAACTGCGCAACCTTGGGCCCGCCAACTTCGCCGCGATCGAAAACCTGCGCCGGGCTTACGAGAACGAGCTTGAGGCGATCCTGCGCGCCGGGCAGGCGGAAGGCGGCTTTCTTTTGCCCGACAGCAAGCTGGCAACGCTGGCAATCATCGCCATGCTGACCGGGGTCAATATCTGGTTCCGCGAAGGCGGCAGGCTCGCCCTCGCCACGGTCGAAGAGATCTACTGGGACATGGTGCGCAAGGCGGTCGGTGCCTGACCCGCCGCCCCAGCGCCGCCTCGTCAAGAAACCGGGAAGCGCTTCTTCTTTGCCCAAATACCCCGGGGGGTCCGGGGGGCTGGCCCCCCGGCCGGTTCAATGCGCGGGGGCAATGAAGCTGCCGTTGCGCAAATCGGCAATTGCCTGCGCGATTTCGGCGCGGGTGTTCATCACGATCGGCCCGTGCCAGGCCACCGGCTCCTCAAGCGGCGCACCCGAGATCAACAGGAACCGCAGCCCCTGCGCGCCCGCCTGCACCACCACCTCGTCGCCCGCGCCAAAGCGCACCAGCGTGCGGTTGCCCGAGAGATCGCGGATATTGACCTCCTTGCCCATCACTTCCTTTTCCAAAAGCACCCCTTCGGGGCCGCTGGCATCGGCGAAAAATCCATCGCCTTCAAACACATAGGCAAAGGCGCGGCGGCGGGTATCAAGCGCGAAGCGCTTTTTCACCCCGGCGGGCACATAGATGTCAAGGTATTGCGGATCGGCGGCAATGCCATCGACAGGGCCACGCCTGCCCCAGAAACTGCCGACAATCACCTTCACCCTGGTGCCGTCATCCTCGATCACCTCGGGAATGTCGGCCGCTTTCACATCCTGATAGCGCGGCCGGGTCATCTTCAGCGCGGCGGGCAGGTTTGCCCAAAGCTGAAAGCCGTGCATCTGGCCTTTCGCATTCCCGGTCGGCATTTCCTGATGCAGAATGCCGCGCCCGGCGGTCATCCATTGCACATCGCCCGCGCCAAGCTTGCCCGCATTGCCCAGACTGTCGCCGTGCTCGACGGTGCCTGCAAGCACATAGGTAATGGTCTCGATGCCGCGGTGCGGGTGCCAGGGAAAACCGGCCTGATAGTCGGCAGGCCGCTCGCCGCGGAAATCGTCAAAAAGCAGAAAAGGGTCCAGCTCGGTCGGGTCGGCAAAGCCAAAGGCGCGGTGCAGATGCACGCCGGCACCTTCCAGCGTCGGGCGGGCGCGGCGGTTTTCAACAACGGGACGGATCGACATGGCGGGGGCTCCTTGATGGCTGCTTGCCGCCAAGATAGGCGCAGCCGCGCCGCGCGCACAGGCCTTTGGCGCAACAGCACATGTGCCCTGCCGCACAGAGGGAGAGCGCGCGCGAAGGGGGCGCTCAGTCCTCCCAGACCACGCGCGGCCCGCGCGGGCGGGTGACGACAAAGTTCTGGTGCGACCCGGCACCCAGGCCGATGCCGAAAAGCGGGCTGTATTGCATCGAGGTTTCCACCACAATCGCGGTGTCGCCCACCGGCATTGTCGGAATCCGGTCTGCCTCCAGCGCGATCGAGGCATTGGTATGCCGCGGCTTGCCATCGGTGGCGTAGGACCATTCGCGGCGAAACTTCTCGGTGTCGGCGTCCCAGTAGATCGAGGTCACCCTGATCCAGGTCTCGCCCTGCGCATTGGTCACAAAGTCGAAAAGCCGGTTCAGCCCGATGATATAGGCGGCATTGACCGGGGCCTTTTCGCGCGAAATCGCATCGGCCACGGTAAAGGCCCCCTTGGTGTTGGCGGTCTTGACGCGGAAGGCGTCGGTGAACTGGTAAGCCATCGCATACCACGAGATCAGCATCACCGCGGCCAGCACGCCCTCGATGGCGGTTGCCCCGGAACTGTCGTCGCGCCAGCGGGCGAGGAAACGGACGAGGTTGTGGCGAAAGCGCTTCATGGCCCCACTCACCTCGGTTCGTTGACAAAGGCGGTGACCACCACCAGCGCAAGCGCGCCGGAAGCGTCGGTCACCAGTTGTGCGCCCACACCGGCACCCGGCATCATCGGTTTGACCTTCAGGCACACCCGCATCAGCATCAACTGATCCGAAATGCCGCGCTGGATAAGCGTTTCGGGCTCGGTCTCCTCGCTTGCGTCGATGCAGGTCACCGCAGTGCCCGCCCGTGCCGTGCTCCATGTCGTCCGGTCGATCTCGATCACCTCGACCATCAGATCCTGCATGCAGGTCGGCACGATTGCCATGCGGTTGCAGATCGACCGCTTCAGCGTCTGGTGGTCGGGCAAGGGCTCGATGCCGAGCTTGAGGATGCGCGCGGTATCATCAACCGCGCGGTCCAGCAGCGATTGGCGGATCGACAGCGTCGCCAGCTCGACAGACGAGGTGAACAGCAGCAGGAAGAACGGAATGAAGATGATCGTCGGGATCGTGACAGCACCTTCCTCGCGGCAAAGGAAGCGCCGCGGAAATGCGAGCAGTCGGGCGAGGCGCTTGCGCATGTCAGTTGGTCAGACGCAACGAGTTGATGGCCGAGGCAATGCCGGCAAAGGCGGCGTCGAGCTCGGCGGCGGTCACGCTCCAGAAATAGGCGGGTGCTGTTGCGCAGTTGCGCAGCACGGTCTGCCCGGCCGAAGGCGCATCCACCGCCAGCGAAAAGATCACCACGTTGCGGTCACGGTGCTTGGCGGCATCGCAGACGGCCTCGAGGTTGGTATCCTTGCCGCCAAACTCGGCTTGCTCTGCCATCTGGTTGTAGAGCGTCGAGGCGTTGTTGAACGGCTTGCCGAGAAAGGTGTTCAGCGCGTATTGCAACGTGTATTTCTGGGTGTTCCACAGCGTCTGGTAGGTGATCGGGTATTTGGTGCCGGTCACCTTGTTTTCGGCATACCACTTGCCGTCGCTGAACTTGTAGTAGGGGTTTGAACGCGACGGGTCGTAGTAATACAGATAGCTGGTCGACATGTTGGTCGCCGACGAGGTCGAAATCAGCCCGCTTTCGCCCGAGCGAAATTCGGGCTTGGTCGAATAGGTCCGGGTGTTCTGCCCGTCGGTCATCAGCACCAGCACCTTCATCGTGTTCTGGTCGCCGTAGGCATAGGGCCGCTCGGAGAGATTACCGCTGACCTGCCCGGCGGCGATCAGCCCGTCAACCACCGGCTGTGCCGCCGGGTCAAGAAGCGCCAGGCCCCATTTCGCGCCCATATCGATCGCGGTATCGCCACCCGCGGTCAGCGCGTTGATCTTGTTGGTCAGCACGCTCTGATTATTGGCGAATGGCAGAATCGCGGCCATGCTGTTTTCCGGGCAGTTCAGGATGCTGCTTCCCGAGGTTGACCAGGTGCTTGGCGTCGAAAAGCCCCACTGCCGATAGTCGAAGCTGGCACCATACATTGAGCGTTGCAGCGGCTGCGTCGGCGTGACCGCGGGTGTCGAGAAATCCGCGGCGGTGAAGAAATCGACGCAGGTGTTCTGGGTGTGGTCGCTCGAGATGTTGAACCGGGACGCCAGACCGGTGCCAAGCACCACCTGCTGATTATAGGGCACCACGGAAATGCCAAGCCGTCCGGCTGGCGCGCCCGGGGGCTGCACATTCTGGAACATCGTATCCACGAACTGCACGGCGGCCGAGCGCAGCAGCGAAATCCGCGTGCCCTTCAGCGCCCCGTTCACATAGACCTTGTCGTTCATCGAGCCGGAAATATCGAGAACAAGCGAAATCTCGACGTTGCCGATGGATTCGATGGCGCGCGATTGCGCGTTTACCGTCATTTCGTTCAGGCCGGCGAACTGCGCCAGAAAGGTCGGGTAGGTTTCGCGCACATTGATGGCGACGGTGCGCCATTCACCGAACTGGCCCTGCTCGACAACCGGAGTCACGCTCAGCCCTTCCAGCCCCGATTTGGCGAAATAGTCGCGCGCCACGTCTGCCGGGCTGAGCGTCTGGCCAAGGTCGGCGGCGGCAAGTGCGGCGCGGTCCGCGGTGCCCTGAATCTGCACGCGCCGATCCTCGTGGCGCATGATCTCGATCGCCACCCCGGTCACCACCAGCATGCCGACAAACAGATAAAGCGAAAGGGCGATGAGCGCGCCATCCTCTGCGTCGCGGAACCGGTGCATCACGGCGGCGGCCCGGCGGTTCAGAGCGGACAGTTTCGATCGTTCCATCACACACCTCATCCACTTGCGCCGTGGCGCGCCATCCCGGTTTCTCCCGACCCGGGGCAGACTCACGGGTTTGAATTAAACTCATTCGCGCGGCAGAATTGAGGCAGAAATTGTGACCCGAGAGCGGCATTGTGCGGTATTTGCATACGGTGGCGGCGATGCTGCGGGTTTGTTTCGCGCCGCCCACGGTGCCGCCAGATTCGTGCCACAATTGGTTAACCCTTCGGTACCAGATTGCGCGCAAATCACGCCGTTTTGGGCGCTCGGCGCGGTGATTCGTTCATTTCCGTGGTGGCGGTGGCACAGCATTGCGCCTAGGCTCGCGCTGCGTGCCGGGCCGCCAGCGTTGCGGTCTATCGCCGCAGGTTGCGGAGCCATTGGAGGAACCATGCTGCAAAAGACCGAGCCGAGCTTTCGCGAATCCGTCGATATCATGTTTGACCGCGCCGCGGCGGTCATGGATCTCTCGCCGGGCCTGTGCCAGAAGATCCGGGTCTGCAATTCGACCTATACGGTGCGCTTCGGTGTGCGCCTGCACGGCAAGATCGAAACCTTCACCGGCTACCGCTCGGTGCATTCCGAACATATGGAGCCGGTCAAGGGCGGCATTCGCTATTCGCTCGCGGTCAACCAGGACGAGGTCGAGGCGCTGGCGGCGCTGATGACCTACAAATGCGCCCTTGTCGAGGCACCTTTCGGCGGTTCCAAGGGCGGGCTCTGCATCGATCCGCGCAAATATGACGAACATGATCTGGAACAGATCACCCGCCGCTTTGCCTATGAGCTTATCAAGCGCGACCTGATCAACCCGGCGCAAAACGTTCCCGCCCCCGACATGGGCACCGGCGAGCGCGAAATGGCCTGGATCGTCGATCAATACGCGCGGATGAACACCACCGACATCAACGCCCGCGCCTGCGTCACCGGCAAACCGCTGAATTCCGGCGGCATCCAGGGCCGCATTGAGGCCACCGGGCGCGGCGTGCAATACGCGCTGCGCGAGTTCTTCCGCCACCCCGAAGACGTCGCCTCTGCGCATCTTTTCGGCTCGCTCGCGGGCAAGACCTGCGTCGTGCAGGGCCTCGGCAACGTCGGCAGCCACGCCGCGCGGTTCATTTCGGAAGAAGACGGGGTCGCCATTGTCGGCATCATCGAACGCGATGGCGGCCTGTGGAACGACAAGGGCCTGAACATTGCCGCCGTGCTCGGCTGGATGGCGGAATACGGCGGCATCAAGGATTGCCCCGAGGGCCGCTATGTTGCCGAGGGCGCAAGCCTGCTTGAGGCGGAATGCGACATTCTCATTCCCGCCGCGATGGAAGCGGTGATCCATCTGGGCAACGCCGAGCGCATCCGCGCGCCGCTGATCATCGAGGCCGCGAACGGCCCGATCACCGCCGGGGCCGACGAGGTCTTGCGCCACAAGGGCACGATCATCATTCCCGACATGTATGCCAACGCCGGCGGTGTGACGGTGTCGTATTTCGAATGGGTGAAGAACCTCAGCCATATCCGCTTTGGCCGTATGCAGCGGCGCGCCGAAGAAGCGCGCACCCGCCTGCTGGTCAATGAACTCGAACGGCTTTCGGCCGACAAGGGCCTCGGCTGGACCCTCTCGCCCGGGTTCAAGGACAAATACCAGACCGGGTCTGACGAGCTGGAACTGGTCCGCTCCGGCCTCGATGACACGATGCGCACCGCCTATCAGTCGATGCGCGAAGTCTGGCATGCCCGCCCGGAAGTGACCGACCTGCGCATGGCCGCCTATGTGGTGGCGATCGACCGGGTGGCGCAAAGCTACCGGTCCAAGGGGCTTTAGGCGCAAAACCGCATGCGCCGGTTGCGTTTCGGTTCAAAGGCCCTCGCCAGCGGCGGCGGGTGTGGCGGGGGCTTTCATGCCCCGGCCCACCCGCCCGCCGCCAGGCGCGTTCCGGCCGGGCTGCGCTCCGCGCGGGGTATTTTCGCGATGAAGACGCCGCATTTTGCGCGATAAAGCCGAAGCTGCCGCATTGCACTCCGCCGCGTTCCGGGGCTTGATGGCCGCCGGAGGGCGAGATGCACTTTTCGGGTTTCAGGGTTCTGGCCGAGGGCTTGCGCGGCGGCAGCGGCTGGCGGCCCTTCTGGCGCAAGGCGGCACCTGCGGCGGAATATGATGCGATCGTCATCGGCGGAGGCGGCCACGGCCTTGCCACCGCCTATTACCTTGCGCGCGAACATCGGCTGGCGCGGATTGCGGTGCTGGAAAAGGGCTGGGTCGGCTCTGGCAACATCGGTCGCAATACCACCATCGTGCGCGCCACCTACATGATCCCCGGCAATCAGGAATTCTATTCGGCCTCGCTGAAAATGTGGGAAACGCTGGCGCAGGAGCTCAACTTCAACCTGATGTATTCGCCGCGAGGCCTCCTGATGCTGTTTCACTCCGACGGCCAGCGCGATGCCTTCGCGCGGCGCGGCAATGCGATGCTGGTGCAGGGCGACGATGCGCAACTGCTCGACCGCGAGGGCCTGCGCGCCCTGGTGCCCTATCTCGACTTTGAGCAGACCCGGTTTCCGCTGCACGGCGCGCTCCTGCACCCGCGCGGCGGCACCGTGCGCCATGATGCGGTGGCCTGGGCCTATGCGCGCGCCGCCGATGCCCGCGGCGTCGATATCATCGAGAATTGCGAGGTGACCGGCTTCGACATCACCGGCGGCAAGGTAACCGGCGTGCAGACCAGCCGCGGCGCGATCCGTGCCGGGCGGGTGGGCATGGTGGCGGCGGGCCGTTCGGGCGAACTGGCGGCGCGCGCCGGGCTGCGCCTGCCGATCGAAAGCCACATTTTGCAGGCCTTTGTCACCGAGGGGCTGAAGCCCTTCATCCACCACGTCATTTCCTACGGCATGGGGCATTTCTACATCAGCCAGTCCGACAAGGGCGGGCTGGTGTTTGGCGGCGATATCGACTTTTACCCGTCTTACGCGCAGCGCGGCAACCTGCCGATGGCCGAGCATGTGATGGAGGCGGCGATGACCCTGATGCCCGCCATCGGCCGCGCCCGGGTGCTGCGGTCCTGGGGTGGCATCATGGACATGACCCCCGATGGCAGCCCGATCATCGACCGCACGCCCGTCGAGGGGTTGTATCTTGATGCGGGCTGGAACTACGGCGGCTTCAAGGCCACGCCCGCATCGGGTCTTTGCATGGCGCATCTGATGGCCACCGACGCGCCGCATCCGCTTGCCCGGCGCTACCGGCTTGACCGTTTCGCCACCGGCGCGCTGATTGACGAGGAGGGCACGGGTGCCACCCATCATCTGCATTAGGGGCCCGCGATGCGCCTGATCTGCCCGCTTTGCGGGGCCCGCGACCGGCGCGAATTCACCTGGGTCGGGGCAGCCGAGCTTCTGCCGCGCCCGGCACCGGGAGGCGATCTTGTCGCCTGGCTGCACCTGCGCGAAAACCCCGCCGGGCCGCTTGACGAGCTTTGGCTGCACTCTGCGGGCTGCGGCGCGCTGTTGCGCGCCCGCCGCGACACCCGCAGCCACGCGACCGCGGGTTTGGTGCTTGCAGGGGGCGCAAGATGAACGGCATCGACCCCGGGCAACCGATCCGCTTCCACTTCGACGGACGCGCCGTGCAGGGCTTTGCCGGCGATACTGTCGCCTCGGCGCTGCTGCGCGCGGGCCAGCGACTGGTCGCCCGCTCGTTCAAATACCACCGCCCGCGCGGCGTGGTCTCGCTCGGCTCCGATGAGCCTTCGGCGCTGGTGACGCTTGGGCGCGGGGCCGCGCAGACCCCGAACCAGCGCGCCACGATGGTGGAAATCCACGAGGGGCTGGAGGTGTTCAGCCAGAACGCCTGGCCCTCGCTTGCACGCGATCTGCAGGCGGTGAACGATCTCGCAGCGCCTTTCCTAGGCGCGGGCTTTTATTACAAGACCTTCCTCTGGCCGCGCCGCGCCTGGTTCCGGCTTTATGAACCGATCATCCGCCGCGCCGCAGGTCTTGGCGCGCTCTCGGGCCTGCCCGACCGGGGGCAGGATGAAAAAGCCTTTGCCTTTTGCGACCTTCTGGTGATCGGCGCGGGGCCTGCGGGGCTGATGGCGGCGCTGACCGCGGCGCGCGCCGGGGCCGACGTGATCCTTGCCGACGAGGGCGCGGTAATGGGCGGGCGGCTGCTTTACGAGACTGAGGATCTGGGCGGCATGCCCGCCACGGCCTGGGTGGCAGCGGCGCTGGCCGAGCTTGCCGGTTGGCCGAATGTTCGGCTGATGCCGCGCACCACGGTGACCGGGGTCTATGACCATGGCACCTTCGCGGCGCTGGAGCGCCTGCCCGCTGGCAGCCCCCAGCGACCGCGCGAATGTTTCTGGCGCATCGTCGCGACCCGTGCGGTGCTTGCCACCGGCGCGGGCGAGCGGATGATAGCGTTCCCTGGCAATGATCGCCCGGGGGTGATGCTGGCGGGCGCGGTGCGCGGCTACCTCAACCGTTTCGGCGTGCTGGCGGGCCGCCGGGTGGTGGTCTTTGCGGCCAACGACGATGCCCATCGCACCGCCCGCGATCTGGCCGGGGCGGGGGCCGCGGTGGTGGTTGTCGATCCGCGCCCCGAGGCGGTGGCGCTGGGCGATTACCCGTTGCGGGCGGGGTCCGAAGTGGTGGCCACGCGCGGCCGCGCCGCGCTTTCCTCGGTCGCGCTGCGCGATGCCGGGGGCCGGGTGGAATGGATTGCCGCCGATTGCCTCGCGGTCTCGGGCGGCTGGAACCCGACGCTGCAGCTCGCCTGCCACCTTGGCGCGAAACCGCATTGGGATGAGGCGGTTGGCGGCTTTCTCATGGCCCCGGACGCGGTTCCCGGCATGGCCTTCGCGGGGGCGGTGGCGGGGGTGTTTTCAACCCGCGCGGCGCTTTCGGCGGGCATCCGGGCAGGGGCCGAGGCGGCGCGCGCGCTTGGCCTGGCACCGATTGACCCCGACCTGCCGGCGGCAAGCGATGCGGCCGGGGCAATGCGGCTTGTCTGGCAGGTGGCGGCCCCCGGGCGCGCCTTTGTCGATCTGGCCAATGACGTGACGGTGAAGGATCTGGTGCTTGCCGCCGCCGAAGGCATGGGCGCGCCAGAGCATGCCAAGCGCTACACCACGCAGGGCATGGCCCCCGATCAGGGCCGTGGTTCCAACACCACCGCACTTGCGGTGCTTGCCGATGCAACCGCCAGCGCGCTTGCCGCGGGCGGCACCACCACCGCGCGCCCGCCCTTTGTGCCGGTCAGCATTTCCGCGATGGGGGCAGGCGGCGCGGGCCGCGGCTTCGCGCCGGTCCGGGTTACCCCGGCGCATGCTGCGGCGCTGGCGCGGGGGGCGGTGATGATCGAGGCAGGCCCCTGGCTGCGCGCCTCGCATTTCCTCAGGCTGGGCGAGTCCGGCTGGGCCGAATCCTGCGCCCGCGAGGTTGCCTATGTGCGCCATGCCGTTGCCGTGGCCGATGTTTCCAGCTTGTCGCGATTCGACATTCAGGGGCCTGATGCCGCCGAGTTTCTGCAACGGATTTGCACAAATACGATAACCACGCTGAAACCCGGCCATGCCCGCTATACCCTGCTTCTGCGCGAGGATGGACAGGTGATGGAAGACGGGCCGCTGGTGCATCTGGAGCCGGGGCGGTTCTGGCTTTATACCTCGTCAGGCTCGGGCGAGGCGGTGCGGCGGCATCTGGAACTTGCCGCGCAGGGCTATTGGCCCGATCTCCGCCTGCGCATATTCGACGCCACCGAAAACTGGGCGCAGTTTGCCATCGCCGGGCCGCGCGCCCGCGAGCTTTTGGCGCAAACGCTCGACAGCCTTCCCGATCTGGCTTTCATGGGCGCGGCCCCGGTCAGCGCAGGCGGTGCCAGGGGCTGGCTGATGCGGATCTCCTATTCGGGCGAACTCGGCTATGAACTGGTGCTGCCCGCGCGCTATGGCGATGCCGCCTTCCGGGCGCTTTGCGATGCCGCCGAGGCGCTGGGCGGCGGTGCCTATGGCCTTGAAGCGATGAATGTCTTGCGCATCGAAAAGGGTTTTCTCACCCATGCCGAGATTGATGGCAGGGTCAGCGCCGAGGATCTTGGCCTTGGCCGGATGCTGCGGGCCTCGGGTGGCCATATCGGTGCCGAAATGGCCGCGCGACCTGCATTTGCCGAAGCGGGGCGCAAGCAGCTTGTCGGGCTCCGCCCGCTTGCCAAAGCCATGCCGATCGCCGCCGGCGGCCACCTCTTCGCCCAAGGTGCTGTGCTGGCCCCTGAAAATGACCTCGGCCATGTCACCTCCGCCTGCGATTCCCCAACCCTGGGCCACGCGCTTGCGCTGGCGCTGTTGCGCGACGGGCGGGGGCGGCATGGCGAAACCCTGCGGCTATGGGATGGTTTGCGCGGCACCGATCAGCTTGTCGAAGTCACGGCCCCCACCGCCTATGACCCCGAGGGAGGCCGCGCCCGTGGCTGATTTCATTGCAACCGACCCGCTTGCGGCGCTTCTGCCAACCACCCGTGGCGCGCATCAGCTTGCCGGTGCGCAGCCCGGGCGGGTCACCGCGCTTGCCCCCATTGGCCCCGCCAAGGGCCTGCCCGCGCCGGGGCGCGCCCAAACCCATGCCGGTGGTATCGTGCTCTGGGCAGGGCACGGGCTCTGGCTCGCCACCGGCACCCCGCCCCAGGCCGTTCCCCAAACCGCCCCCCAGACCGATGAAACCGACGCCTGGGTAATCGCCCGCCTCACTGGCCCGGCCCCCGATGCGGTGCTTGCCCGGTTGGTTCCGATCGACCTTCGGGCGCTCAATTTCCGCCCCGGCCACGTCGCGCGCACGCTTCTTGGCCATGTCGCGGTGCTGATCCACCGCCCCGAAGCGGCCCCCGAGGCGCTCGAAATCTGGCTGCCGCGCTCCATGGCAGCGCATGCCCTCAACGATCTTGCCAGCGCCATGCGCGGCCTCGCCGCCCGCTGAACCACTGGACTTGGGCCCGCCCGCGCCCAATATAGACGGCATGAGTCTGCCCAACGGTTTTCTTGAAGAACTGCGCGCCCGCGTCTCGATCAGCAAGGTGGTCGGGCGCAAGGTCACATGGGATCAGCGCAAATCGAACCTCGCCAAGGGCGACCTCTGGGCACCTTGCCCGTTTCACCAGGAAAAAACCGCGTCTTTTCATGTTGATGACCGAAAGGGCTATTACTATTGCTTTGGCTGCCACGCCAAGGGCGATGCGCTGAGCTTTCTGCGCGAGACAGAGAACATGGGTTTCATGGAGGCGGTCGAGGTGCTGGCGCGCGAGGCAGGCATAGCCATGCCCGCGCGCGACCCTCAGGCCGCCGCCGCCGCCGACCGGCAGAGCGAACTTGCGGCGGTGATGGAAGAGGCGGTGCGCCATTACCGGCTGCAACTCAAAACCGCCGCCGGGGCGGCGGCGCGCGATTACCTCGCCCGGCGCAGGCTCGGTCAGGCCACGCTCGACCGTTTCGAAATCGGCTTTGCCCCCGATCAGCGGCAGGGGCTGTTCCACGCGCTCCGGGGCAAGGGCAATGCCGCCGATCTGATCGTCGAGGCGGGGCTTTGCGCCCGCCCCGAAGACGGCGGCGAGCCTTATGACCGGTTTCGGGGCCGCATCATCTACCCGATCCGCAACCTGCGCGGGCGCTGCACCGGCCTTGGCGGGCGCGCGATGGACCCCGAGGCGCGGGCGAAATACCTCAACTCGCCCGAGACGCCGCTTTTTGACAAGGGCCGCAGTCTTTATAACGCCGGGCCTGCGCGCGAAGCCTGCGGCAAGGGCGCGCCCTTGATCGTCGCCGAAGGTTATATGGACGTGATCGCGCTGGTTGAGGCCGGGTTTGCCGGGGCGGTTGCGCCCTTGGGCACCGCCGTTACCGAAGACCAGCTGCGCATGCTCTGGCGTATCCACCCCGAGCCGATCGTGGCGCTCGATGGCGACCGCGCGGGCATCGCCGCCGCGCTCCGGCTTGCCGATCTCGCGCTGCCGCTGCTAGAGGCCGGGCAGGGCCTGCGCTTTGCAATCCTGCCCGGCGGCCAGGACCCCGATGATCTGATCCGCGCCGAAGGGGCGGGCGCGATGGCGCGGGTGCTCGAGGCCGCGCAGCCAATGGTGCGGCTGATCTGGCAGCGCGAGGTCGAGGGCCGCGTGCTCGACAGCCCCGAGCGCAAGGCGACGCTCGACAAAAGCCTGCGCGCCATGATCGCGCGCATCACCGACCCCTCGATCAAGGCGCATTACGCAGCCGAAATCAAAGAGTTGCGCTATGAACTGTTCGGCGCCCAAAGGCCCCGCGCCGCCAGCCGCACGCTTCGCAAAGGCAGCCGCGACGCCAACGGCAAGTGGACCCCGCCGCCCGAGCCACCGCGCGCCAGCACGCTTTCCTCAATGCTCGCGGGCGCGCTTGGCCCCGATGGTGCCGAGCGGCTGCGCGAGGCGATGATCCTGGCGATCTGCGCGCATCACCCGGCGCTGGTGGTCAGTTTCGAAACCCAGCTCGAGCGGCTGGCGCTGCACGACCCGGCGCATGACGCGCTGCGCCACCTTTTGCTGCGCCATTGCCATGAGCCGCCCGAGACGGTCCGCAGCCTGCTTGCCACCCAAGCGGGTGGCACCCTTGAACGGCTGCTGGCGCTGCCCCATGTGCGCATTGCCCCGCCGGTGCGCCCCGACGCCGACCCCGATCTTGCCCGCATGTGCCTTGCTGAAGAACTCGCCAAACTTGCCGCCGCCCGCGCCGCGCGTGCCGAAATCGCCGATGCGGCCGAAGATCTGGCGGGGCTGGCCAACGAAGGCGTGACCTGGCGGCTTGGTCAGGCCGCCCGCGCCCGCCACCTCGCCGAGCACCCGAAGCTCGAAGAAGCCGCCGACATGGGCGAAGACCGCCCGGCGATGTCCGCCTACCTGCAAAGCCTGCTTGATGCCCAGCGGTCGCGCAAACCCGAGAGTTGAACGGCGCGCGCGCCGCCCCCCTGTGATTCGCCCGCATGATTCGGTATGACGGCGATGTGATTCGCCCTGACGCACGACCATCGACCCAGCCCGCAGCAAGGAACGCCCATGGCCGCCAAGGACTCTGACGAAGAAAAGCCGACCGAACAGGAAAGCGAAGACGCGCTCGACATGAGCCAGGCCGCCGTCAAACGCATGATCGCAGATGCGCGCGAACGCGGCTACATCACCTACGATCAACTCAACGCCGCGCTGCCGCCCGAACATGCTTCCTCCGAACAGATCGAGGATGTGATGTCGATGCTGTCGGAAATGGGCATCAACATCATCGAAAACGACGAGGCCGATGAGGGCGAGTCCGCGGGCGAGCTTGTCGAAATTGCCTCCACCTCGCGCGAGGTGATGGTTTCCACCTCGACCAGCGAAACGCTCGACCGCACCGATGACCCGGTGCGCATGTATCTGCGCGAAATGGGCTCGGTCGAACTCCTCT
This sequence comes from Phaeovulum sp., assembly GCF_030684035.1. Taxonomy (GTDB): domain Bacteria; phylum Pseudomonadota; class Alphaproteobacteria; order Rhodobacterales; family Rhodobacteraceae; genus UBA6213. Next base: position 47,616 of record NZ_JAUXPI010000046.1, read on the forward strand.
CGCGCGAGGGCGAAATTGCCATCGCCAAACGCATCGAGGCTGGCCGCAACACGATGATCGCGGGCCTCTGCGAATCGCCGCTGACCTTTCAGGCGATCACCATCTGGCGCGACGAACTGTTGAACGAAGACATTCTCCTGCGTGACGTGATCGACCTTGAGGCCACCTTTGGCCGCACCCTTGACGATGAGGGCGAGATCGTCGAGCCGGTGGTGGACGAGCCCGAAATCAGCGCCGCGCCGCGCCGCGCCGCTGCCGAAGAGCCAGAGCTTGACGCCGACGGCAACCCCATTGTCATCCCCGATGACGAGGAGGATGACGACGAAGGTGCCAATATGAGCCTTGCCGCCATGGAAGCGGCGCTAAAGCCCAAGGTACTGGAAACGCTGGAACTTATCGCGCGCGATTATACTACGCTCGCGGAAATGCAAGACCTGCGGATGTCGGCCACGCTCAACGAGGACGGCACCTTTTCCAAGACCGACGAGGCCGCCTACCAGAAACTGCGTTCCGAAATCGTGGTTTTCGTCAACGAACTGCACCTGCACAACAACCGCATCGAAGCCCTGATCGATCAGCTTTACGGCATCAACCGCAAGATCATGGCGATTGATTCGGGCATGGTGAAACTGGCCGATGGTGCCCGCATCAACCGCCGCGAATTCATCGACGAATACCGCAATTATGAACTTGACCCGACCTGGCTTGACCGGATGGCCGCCAAATCCGGGCGTGGCTGGCAGGCACTGGTCGAGAAAAGCCGCGACAAGGTGGAAGACCTGCGTACGGAAATGGCCCAGGTCGGCCAATATGTCGGCGTCGATATTTCCGAATTCCGCCGCATCGTCAATCAGGTGCAAAAGGGCGAGAAAGAAGCCCGGCAGGCGAAAAAGGAAATGGTCGAGGCCAACCTGCGCCTGGTCATTTCCATCGCCAAGAAATACACCAACCGCGGGCTGCAATTCCTCGACCTCATTCAGGAAGGCAATATCGGCCTGATGAAGGCGGTCGATAAATTCGAATACCGCCGTGGCTACAAATTCTCCACCTACGCGACCTGGTGGATCAGGCAGGCAATCACCCGCTCCATTGCCGATCAGGCGCGCACCATCCGCATTCCCGTGCACATGATCGAAACGATCAACAAGCTGGTGCGCACCGGTCGCCAGATGTTGCACGAGATCGGCCGCGAGGCGACGCCCGAGGAACTTGCCGAAAAGCTGCAAATGCCGCTCGAAAAAGTCCGCAAGGTGATGAAGATTGCCAAGGAGCCGATTTCGCTGGAGACGCCCATCGGCGATGAGGAAGACAGCCAGCTTGGCGATTTCATCGAAGACAAGAACGCGATTCTGCCTTTGGATTCAGCGATTCAGGAAAACCTGAAGGAAACCACCACCCGCGTGTTGGCCTCGCTTACCCCGCGCGAAGAACGCGTGCTGCGCATGCGCTTCGGCATCGGCATGAACACCGACCACACGCTGGAAGAGGTCGGCCAACAGTTCTCGGTCACCCGCGAACGCATCCGACAGATCGAGGCGAAGGCGCTCAGGAAGCTGAAGCATCCGTCGAGGAGCCGGAAATTGCGGAGTTTTCTGGATCAGTGAGGGAAGCCGACTCGACACCAATGGATTTCTTGGAGCGAGCTACTCAGAGCTATCTATTGTCGCTGCAAATTGGGGCGATAAAGTTCGAGCCACTCGGTAGCTGCACTTTTCCAGATTTCTCCATTGGTGGGAGAATCGGTGTTGAAGTCACTCGGCTAGTCAGTTTGATGCCCAATGGGTTTGATACAAATAATGTCAATGCTAAGGAACGTCTGATTAACGGCTTCGGCTTCGCCGAGATGGCCGTCTGAGCGTCGCTGGGGCACCTTTTTCGGGCAAATGGCATCGATTTTGCGGTTTCGGAGCCGCATCCGCGGCGGCGCGCCCGCTTTCGGGCAGACT
>NZ_JAUXPI010000058.1 GCF_030684035.1 Phaeovulum sp.
GGCGCGGCGCTACATGGGGCTGGAATCCCTCGCCCGCATCACGGATACTCCCAACCATAGGCTGCCCGCCGTGGCCGCCTGATCGAGACCGAGCCTCTCCGAGGGTTGGCGCTCATACACCACCAAATGGGGCACTACCCCACTGCTTGATCTGGTTCGGATGAATGTCGAAATCCTGCGCCAACTCGATCAGCGTCTTCCCGCCCTTGATCGCGGCCACCGCCACCTTCGCCTTGAATGCCGGGCAGTGGTTCCGCCGTGGTCGTCTTGCCAAGGTCTTCTCCTTGCTCGCCGCAACATGCCGCTGTTGCACGGAAAATCCAGCTATCCCGGCTGTTCCGATTTCCGGAACCAGCTCACAAGCGCCAACGCGACTGTGAGTGCACAATGCGCGCTCAGTTGCTGCCTGCCTGCGCGAGATTTACCTTGAGGAAGCGCGCAAGGCGGCGATCTAAAGCCCGCTTGCCGCCAGCACCCGCTCCAGAACCGGTGCCAGCCGCTCGGCCCAGGCGATCTGGCCATCCTCATGCGCGATCAGGTCGTTGCGCAGCTCGATCAGCACGTTGGGGCGGCCTGGGGCCAGCGCGTGGCGGTCGATCGCGTCGCCGTCGAGATGGCCGCTGTAGGGTTCGTTGTCGCCCACGTTCAGCCCCTCGGCGGCGAGTGCCGCTATCAGCGGCAGCGCAAGGCGCGTGTCGCGGTGCGAATAGAGGATGCCGACCGGCCAGGGCCGACGCGCGCGTCCGCGCAGGCAGGGGGTAAAGCTGTGCACTGCACAGATCACCGTGTCGGGCCGCCGCGCGGCCAGTTCGGCATAGGCGGCGTGATAGGGGCGGTAAAGTGCCGCCATCCGCTTTTCAAGCTCTGCCGCGTCGGCGTGCCGGTTGGCCGGAATGATCGTGCCATCGTAAAGCCGCATCAGCAGGGTCGGGTCGCCCTCGCCCCGGTTCGGGTCGATCACCAGGCGCGAAAAATCCGAGAGAATTGCGGGTGCATCAAGCCTTTCGGCGAGCCGCCGCGTCACTCCCGCTGCGCCAACGTCATAGGCGATGTGGCGGGCCATGTCTTCGGGCGCGATGCCAAGGCTGCCGCCGCCCAACCAGTCCGGCACCCGGTTCGAGGCATGATCGCAGCTTACCAGCCAGCGCCCCGGGCGCTCTTCCCCGAGAATGTGGTAGGCGGTTTCAGTCATGCGCCGTTTGCCTTTTTGCCCGATACTTACAAGTGGTAGCGCAAACACCAGCCCTGTTGCCTTGTCGCGCGAATTGCGCCATTACCACCGCCGACCCCAAGAGTGAACCCCAAAGCCCGGAGACCGAGGCAGCATGAGACGCCTTCGCAATGTGAAGATCGTGGCCACGCTCGGCCCCGCATCCAGTGACTATGCCACGATCCGCGCATTGTTCGAGGCCGGGGCCGATGTGTTCCGGCTGAACATGAGCCACGGCAGCCAGGCTGATCAACGCGCGCGGCGCGATATCATCCGCCAGATCGAAGCCGATACCGGCCGCCCGATCGCCATTCTGGCCGACCTTCAGGGGCCAAAGCTGCGCGTTGGCGTGTTTGCCAATGGCGCGGTCGATCTGGAGGAGGGCAACCCCTTCCGCTTTGATCTCGACCCTGCCGAGGGCGATGGCCACAGGGTAAGCCTGCCCCACCCCGAGATCTTCGCAGCCCTCACCCCCGGCGCGCGCCTGTTGGTGAACGATGGCAAGATCCGCCTGCGGGTGAATGCCTGCGGCCCCGATTTTGCCGATTGTACCGTGACCACCGGCGGCACGATTTCCAACCGCAAGGGCGTGAACGTGCCCGACGTGGTGCTGCCGGTAGCGGCGCTTTCCGAGAAAGACCGCTCCGATCTCGAATTCGCCTGCGAGATGGGGGTGGACTGGCTGGCGCTTTCCTTCGTGCAGCGCCCAGAAGACGTTATCGAGGCGCGCGCGCTGGCGCGTGGCCGCGCCGCGATCCTCTCGAAGATCGAAAAGCCTTCCGCGGTCGCGGCCTTCACCGAGATCCTCGCGGTTTCCGATGGCATCATGGTTGCACGCGGCGATCTTGGGGTCGAGTTGCCGGTGCATTCCGTGCCGCCGATCCAGAAGCGGCTGGTACGCGCCTGCCGGACCGTCGCCAAGCCGGTGATCGTCGCAACGCAGATGCTTGAGAGCATGATCGAAAGCCCGATGCCGACGCGCGCCGAGGTTTCCGACGTTGCAACCGCGATTTACGAGGGTGCCGACGCGGTGATGCTTTCCGCCGAAAGCGCTGCCGGGCGCTACCCTGTCGAGGCGGTGGCAACGATGAACGCGGTGGCGATATCGGTTGAAAGCGATCCGACATACCGCGAGGTGATCGAGGCGAGCCGCAAGGCCGACCGCCGCACCGTTGCCGACGCGATCGTGGCGGCGGCGCGCGAAATTGCCGAAACCACCGACATCAAGGCAATCTGCTGCTACACGCAGTCGGGCAAGACCGTGGCGCTGGTTGCGCGCGAACGCCCGCGCGTGCCGATTGTGGCGCTGTCACCGGTACCGGCCACGCTTGGGGTGCTTTGCCTGACCTGGGGTGTGCACACGGTGCGCTGCGACAAGGTCGAGCGCTTCAAGATGGCGGTGGTAAACGCCGCCCGCGCCGCGCGCGATTTCGGCTTTGCCGACGAAACCGGCAAGATCGTGGTCATCGCGGGCGTGCCCTTCAACGTGCAGGGTACCACCAACATCCTGCGGGTCGCGCCTTGCGACGAAAGATTGATTTTCAGCGCCGATCCGGAGTAGGTTTGCCCATTGCTTGCAGGGGTGCGGCACATGGACAGTGATCTGCTTCTGGTAATCGGGCTGATGATTGCCGCCCTTTCGATCCCGTCGATCGTTGCCGCCTTCAGCGACAGCCGCGCGCCCCGCGCCGCCGCCGTGGGGCTGGTGCTTGGCGGGGCGCTGGTGTTGGTGGCGATCGTGACCAAACCCGGCGGCTACACCGCCTCGCAGATCCCCAATGTTTTCGCGCAGGTTTTTGCAAGGCTTCTGAACTAGCCCCCCTTGCCAAGCGCCGCCCGCCCGCGTATAGGCCCCACTTCAATCCCGCGCGTCCGGCCCAAGTGGCATGCCGAGTCGCGTGTTCACACACTCGCAAGAGGAGATGAAAATGCCCAAGATGAAGACCAAATCCGCTGCCAAGAAGCGGTTCAGCATGACTGCCTCGGGGCGCGTCAAGGCTGGCGTCGCCGGTAAGCGTCACGGCATGATCAAACGCTCGACGGACTTCATTCGCAACGCGACCGGCACCATGCTGCTGTGCGCTGCCGATGCGAAGATCGTCAAGAAATACATGCCCTACGACCGCTGAGGAGAATGCACCATGTCTCGCGTTAAATCCGGCGTCGTCACGCACGCCCGCCACAAGAAAGTCATCAAGGCCGCCGCCGGCTACTACAGCGCCCGCTCGCGCAACTTCAAAACCGCGACCCAGGCGGTTGACAAGGCGATGCAATACGCCACCCGCGACCGCAAGGCCCGCAAGCGCAGTTTCCGCGCGCTGTGGATTCAGCGGATCAACGCCGGGGTGCGCGCCTTCGATGCCGAAATGACCTATTCGCGCTTCATCAACGCGCTGGAAAAGGCGGGCATCGCGGTTGACCGCAAGGTGCTGGCCGATCTGGCCGTGCACGAACCCGAGGCTTTTGGCACCATCGTCACGCAAGCGAAAGCCGCGCTGGCCGCGTAATTCCCGTTTCGGAACGAATAGAACCCCGCGCTGGCCAATGGCCCGGCGCGGGGTTTTCATTTGGGTGCGCTTGCATTCACGCCGCCCCGCCGCTAGCACGAAGGCGCGAAATCTAGGAGAGTATCATGTCCGATCTTCAGGCGCTGAAGGGCAAGTATCTGGCTGGCATCGCGGCGGCGGCGGATGAGGGCGCGCTCGAGGAGCTTCGGCTGGCGGCGCTGGGCAAGAAAGGCGAGATCAGCCTTCTGATGCGCGAACTTGGCGGCATGGCACCCGAGGCGCGGCAGGCGGCGGGGGCGCGGCTCAATGTGCTCAAGGACGAGATCGACGCAGCGCTGCGCGCCCGCAAGGCGGGGCTGGCCGATGCGGCGCTTGATGCGCGGCTCAGCGCCGAATGGCTCGATGTCACCTTGCCCGCGCGGCCACGCCGCACCGGCACCATCCACCCGGTTTCACAGGTGATGGAGGAAGTCACCGCGATCTTCGCCGACATGGGCTTTGCGGTGGCCGAGGGGCCGCAGGTGGAATCCGATTTCTTCAACTTCGACGCGCTCAACATCGCGCCCGAGCACCCGGCGCGGCAGGAACACGACACCTTCTTCATGGCGCGCGCGGCGGATGATCCGCGCCCGCCGCATGTGCTGCGCACCCACACCAGCCCGGTGCAGATCCGCGCCATGCAGGCGCAGGGCGCGCCGATCCGGGTGATCGCGCCGGGCCGCGTCTACCGCATGGACATGGACCAGACCCACGCGCCGATGTTCCACCAGATCGAGGGGCTGGCGATAGGCCGCGACATTTCGATGGCCAACCTCAAATGGACGCTGGAAGAGTTCTTCAGCGCCTTTTTCGAGACCAAGGTGCGCACCCGCTTCCGCGCCTCGCACTTCCCCTTCACCGAACCTTCGGCCGAGGTCGACATCCAGTGCAGCTGGGTGAATGGCCAGTTGCGCATCGGCGAGGGGTCGGGCTGGCTGGAGGTGCTGGGGTCGGGCATGGTCCACCCCAAGGTGCTGACCGCCGCCGGGGTCGACCCGACTGAGTGGCAGGGCTTTGCCTTTGGCATGGGGATAGACCGGCTGGCAATGCTGAAATACGGCATCCCCGACTTGCGGGCTTTCTTTGAGAGCGACCTGCGGTGGCTAAGGCATTATGGGTTTGCCGCAGGGGATGTGCCGACGGTGCATGGGGGGTTGAGCAGGTGAAACGGGATGATGATCTTATTCGCAAACTTCTATTCGAGTTCGAGAGTTCTGACGAATGGCAGTTTCCAATTTCGAAAATTTCCGGTGAGCCGCCCGAAAGAAACTCCCGTCAATATCATATCCATTTACTTTGCGATTTAGGCTACTTGGTATGCTTCACTGGCGGCATTGCCGAGGCAGGTGTATTTCGCATGACATCGCAGGGTCATGATTTTCTTGATGCAGTCAGGGATGACGGTATCTGGTCGAGGACCAAGGATGCGGTGCGTGACACCGGCGGAAGCGCAACTGTCGAGATTGTAAAGGCCTTGGCGATGGGATTCTTAAAAAAGAAGATATCTCAGCACACAGGGATCGAGTTATGAGAATGCTGCGCTTCTGGCTACAACATTATTGGTTTGCGGTCGACGATCTGTCGTCTGGGCCTGTAGGGTCAAGTCGATGAGCGATTTCTCGAAATCATTAGAAATAGCCCGGCAAGTACTAAAGAAAGAAAATCCGGAATTAGCCTCGTTCGAAGGCGCCAATGCAGTTACGTCTGCAATGCTGACCGCAGGTTTTACGACGATCGCGGTGATTGTTGCGGGCTTCTTGTTCAATGTCTATGTTAACGATTGGAGAGGAGTATTCATTGTTATTTCAGTCGCGGCTGCCCGCTATTGGTATCTAAACAGAAAAACGGAGGCGTACCAGAAACGTCTCTTCGAAATTGCCAATTTGTTAGAGGGTCAGGAAGAACAATGAGACCCAGAACTATATTAAATAGCGCGCCGATGTCACGCCTGGGCGAGGCGAGAAGCCCGATGACCCCCCGCACCCCCCTTCCGCCCGGTCGCCAGACCGGGCAGCGCCCGAACCGCCCCCACGGGGCGGGCGCTTCACGCCCACCCCTCGGTTCGGGCGCTGCCCTCATTTCCGAGCCATGCGATGCGACTTATTCTTCCCCCCGGCACCCCGTGCCGTTGGAGTGCCTGACATGAAACTCACCCTCTCCTGGCTGCGCGATCACCTCGAAACCGAGGCCACGCTCGACGAAATCACCTATGCCCTGACCGATCTTGGCCTTGAGGTCGAGGCGGTCACGAACCCCGCCGCGAAGCTCGCCCCCTTCACCCTCGCGCGTGTCCAGTCGGCCATCCAGCACCCCGAGGCGGACAGGCTGCGGGTCTGCATCGTGGAAACCGACGAGGGGCTGAAGCAGATCGTCTGCGGCGCGCCCAATGCACGGGCGGGCATTACCGTGGTGCTCTGCAAACCCGGCGACTATGTGCCGGGCATCGACGTGACCTTGGGCGTCGGCAAGATAAGGGGCGTCGAAAGCCACGGCATGATGGCCTCGGAACGCGAGCTTGAGCTTTCCGACGAGCACACCGGCATCATCGAGCTGGAAGGCGGCCACATCGGGCAGAAATTCACCGACTGGCTGGCCGAACACCGCCCCGAGGTGGTGGACCCGGTGATCGACATCAAGATTACCCCCAACCGCCCCGATGCGCTTGGCATTCGCGGCATCGCGCGCGATCTGGCAGCGCGCGGCCTCGGGCTGCTGAAACCGCTCGAAATCGAACCCGTGCCGGGCGGCTTTCCTTGCCCGATTTCGGTTACCATCGACCCCGCGCTGAAGGCCAAGGGCTGCCCGCTGTTCACCGGCCGCCTTATCCGCGGTGTCAGCAACGGCCCCAGCCCGCAATGGCTGCAACAGCGGCTGCTGGCAATCGGCCTGCGCCCGATCTCGGCGCTGGTCGATATCACCAACTTCTTCACCTATGACCTGAACCGGCCCCTGCATGTGTTCGACGCCGCCAAGGTGAAGGGCGGCCTGCACATTGCCCCCGCCAAGGGCGGCGAGGAGCTGCTGGCGCTTGATGGCAGGGCCTACACGCTCCGCCCCGGCATGATGCTGATTTCCGATGACGAACAGCCCGAAAGCCTTGCCGGGATCATGGGGGGCGAGCATTCTGGCTGCACCGAGGCCACGCGCGATGTGTTCGTTGAGTCCGCCTATTGGGACCCGATCACCATTGCCGCCACCGGTCGCGCGTTGAAGATCAGCTCTGATGCGCGCTACCGTTTCGAGCGCGGCGTGGACCCCGCCTTCACCCTGCCGGGGCTGGAACTGGCAACGCAAATGGTGCTCGAGCTTTGCGGCGGCGAGGCCAGCGACATTGCCATGGATGGTGCGGTGCCCGATACCCGCCGCGCCTACAAGCTTGACCCCGCGCGGGTGCAAAGCCTTGTGGGGATGGAAATTCCCGAGGCAACACAGCGCGCCACGCTGGAGGCGCTGGGCTTTGTCATCGAAGGCAACATGGTCACGCCCCCAAGCTGGCGCCCGGATGTGCTGGGCGAGGCCGATCTGGTCGAGGAAGTGGCGCGCATCGCCTCGCTGACCAAGCTCAAGGGGCGTCCGCTGGCGCGCGAAACCACCGGCGTGCCAAAGCCGATCCTGACCCCGATGCAGATGCGCGAAAAGGCGGCGCGGCGGATGCTGGCGGCCCTGGGCTACAACGAATGCGTCAGCTACAGCTTCATTGATGCGGCCTCTGCGCGGCTCTTTGGCGGCGGGCAGGATGCCTGCCTGATCGAAAACCCGATCTCGTCGGAAATGACCCATCTGCGCCCCGACCTGCTGCCGGGCCTGCTGGCCGCCGCCGCCCGCAATCAGGCGCGCGGTTTTGCCGATCTCGCGCTGTTCGAGGTCGGTCCCGCCTTCAGCGGCGGCGAGCCGGGCGAGCAACAGTTGCAGGCCACCGCGCTTCTGGTCGGTGCCTCGGCCCCGCGCGATGCCTTCGGTTCGCGCCGCCCGGTTGATCTTTACGATGCCAAGGCCGATGCCGAGGCGGTGCTGGCGGCGGTTGGCGCGCCGACCCGCATGCAGATCACCCGCAAGCTGCCCGTCTGGTGGCACCCTGGCCGCTCGGGCGCGATGGCACTCGGGCCAAACACCCTTTGTGCCTTTGGCGAGGTACACCCGCGCGTGTTGCGCGACATGGGGGTAAAGGGGCCTGCGGTCGCCTTCACGCTTTACGCTGAAAAGGTGCCTTTCCCGAAACTCAAAACCCCCACCCGCCCTGCGTTGGAGCTTTCCGATCTGCAAGCTGTCGAACGCGATTTTGCCTTTGTCGTCGATGCGCGCGTGGAAGCGCTGGTGGCGGTCAACGCCGCCGCCGGAGCCGACAAGGGCTTGATCGAATCGGTACGGGTGTTCGACCAGTTCACCGGCGACAAGGCCGAGGCGCAGATGGGCGCGGGCAAGAAATCGATCGCACTTTCGGTGCGCTTGCAACCCCGCGACAAGACCCTGACCGAGGCCGAGATCGAGGCGGTTTCGGCGCGCATTATCGAAAAGGTCACAAAAGCCACAGGTGGCGCGCTGCGCAGCTAGTGCGGCGCGCTGACGCTTGCCTTGATGCAACGAAAGCACGACGCTCCGCCCATACTGGGAGGGGGCCGGTGGTTTTTGATTACGTCATTGTCGGCGGCGGTTCGGCGGGGTCAGTGCTGGCGGCCCGCCTTTCGGAAGATTCAAGGGTTTCGGTCTGCCTGATCGAAGCGGGTGGCAAGGGGAACGACATCTTCGTGCGCGCCCCGGCGCTGGTGGCGGCAATGGTTGCGGGGCGGCCGCCGATTCACAACTGGGCATTTCGCACCATTCGGCAAGCTGGATTGAAAGGGCGGCGCGGGTTTCAGCCGCGCGGCAAGGCGCTCGGCGGTTCCTCGGCGATCAATGCCATGCTTTACACGCGCGGCCACCCGGCGGATTACGACGAATGGGCCGAGCTTGGCGCCGAGGGCTGGGATTGGGCCTCGTGCCTGCCCTATTTCCGCAAGGCCGAAGGCAACGCCTGGGGTGCCGATGCGCTGCATGGCGGCGACGGGCCTTTGCAGGTCGCCGATCAGAATGCGCCGCGCCGCATTTCCCGTGCCTTTGTCGATGCTTGCGAAGCCTCGCATGTGCCGCGCAACGAAGACTTCAACGGTCCCCGGCAGGAGGGTGCCGGGCTTTATCAGGTGACCCAGTTTCACCACGGCGCGCGCAAGGGCGAACGCTGTTCAGCGGCGGCGGCGTACCTGCACCCCGTGATGCGACGGCCGAACTTGACCATCCTGACCCATGCGCGGGTGGAAAAGGTTCTGGTTGAAGGCGGGCGCGCGACTGGGGTGCTGGTGCGGCGGGCCTTTGTGCAGCGCCGCATCGCGGCGCGGCGCGAGGTGATCCTTTCGGCCGGAGCCTTTGGCTCGCCGCAACTGCTGCTGCTCTCGGGCATTGGCCCCGAGGACGAACTCAGGGCGCACCGCCTGCCGGTCACGCATGCGTTGCCCGGCGTCGGTGCCAACCTGCAGGACCATCTCGACTACATCATCAGCCACCGCTCGCTGCGCCCGGATGTGGTCGGGCTCAATCCGGCGGGACTGGCGCGGCTGGCGCGGGCAGCGTGGAAATGGCGCGGCTCGGGCGAGGGGCTCTTTGCCTCGCCGATGGCCGAGGGCGGGGCGTTCATCTGCTCCGAGCCGGGGCTGGCGCGCCCCGATCTGCAAATTCACTTCGTCATCGGCATTGTCGATCAGCACATGCGCCGCCTGCACCTGGCCGATGGCTATTCGGCGCATATCTGCGCGCTGCGCCCGTTCAGTCGCGGCACGGTCGGGCTACAGTCGGCCAACCCGGCGCGGGCGCCGCGCATCGACCCCGGCTATCTCAGCGACCCGCGCGACATGGCGCTGCTGCTGCGCGCCGCGCGCAAGCTGGAGCAAATTCTCGATGCCTCGCCCCTGGCACCCTGGCGCGGCCCGAGGCTTTATCCGCACGACGGAAGCGAAGCGGCGCTGGAGGCCGACATCCGCGCGCGTTCCGATACCATCTACCATCCCGTCGGCACCTGCCGCATCGGCGGCGACGAGATGGCCGTGGTTGACCCGGCGCTGCGCCTGCGCGGAATTGCGGGCCTTCGGGTGATCGACGCCTCGGTGATGCCGCGCGTTCCCGGCGGCAACACCAACGCGCCGACCATCATGATTGCCGAGAAGGCAGCAGAAATGCTGCGCAGCGAAGCGCAGCATTGACGCAGCATTGACGCAGCATTTCAGGGGCGCAGCGGCTGCACCAGCCCGCGCTGCACGGCGGGGCGGGCAAGGAACCGGTCAAGATAGGAGGGCACGTTCTTCAGCTTGTCCCAGCCGGTTATTTCGGTGGCCTTGTAGAAATCGCGCAGCGTACGAAGCCAGGGTGCAATGGAAACATCGGCAATGCTGTAGTCGCCCGCAATCCAGTCGCGCCCCGAAAGCGCACCGTCAAGCACCTTCAACAGCCGCTCGGTTTCGGCCCGATACCGTTCTTTCGGGCGCGGGTCCTCGATTTCCTTTCCCGCGAAGGTGTGGAAGTAGCCCAGCTGCCCGAACATCGGCCCGATGCCGCCCATCTGGAACATCAGCCATTGCAGCACCTCATACCGGTTCGCGGTGGGCATGAGCTTGCCCGACTTTTCGGCAAGATAAATCAGGATCGCACCGCTTTCAAACAGCGCGAGCGGCGCGCCATTTGGCCCTTCGGGGTCGATAATCGCCGGGATCTTGTTGTTGGGGTTGAGCGAGAGGAATTCCGGGCTCATCTGGTCGTTGGTGGCGAAGTTTACCAGATGCGCGTCATAGGGAAGGCCCATTTCCTCGAGCGCGATCGCCACCTTGACTCCGTTCGGCGTCGGCAGCGAATAAAGCTGTATCGCGCCTGGCGTGCGTGGCGACCAGCGGCGGGTGATGGCAAAGGCAGAAAGGTCAGTCATCGGGTGCTCCTGTTGTTCAGGGGGAAACTAGGCACGAATTCCCCGCTGTGAAAGGCTGGAAATCGCACATTGCTGTGGTAGCTTTGGCACAGCGCCCACGAAGGGCGCGGCAACGGCTGGGGACAGTTCATGATCAAGGAATTCAGAGACTTCATCGCCAAGGGCAATGTCATGGATATGGCCGTTGGTATCATCATCGGCGCGGCTCTCACCGCCATCGTCACGTCGCTCGTCGCCGATCTCATCAATCCGATCATCGGGCTGGTAACCGGCGGCATGGATTTTTCCAACCTGTTCGTGAACTTTGGCGAAGGTGAATTCAGCAGCCTTGCCGCCGCACGCGATGCCGGCGCGCCGGTCTTTGCCTATGGCGCGTTCCTTACCGCAGTGATCAATTTCCTGATCATCGCCTTCGTGGTGTTCCTGTTGGTGAAGATGGTCAACCGGGTGAAAGACGCGGCAATAAGGAAAGAGGCCGCGGCGGCGGCTGCGCCAAGCGGTCCGAGCCAGCTTGACGTGCTGATCGAAATCCGCGACGCGCTGCAAAAGTAGCGCCGAAGGAAAAGGCCCGGTCCTTGCGGCCGGGCCTTTCCGCGTCACATCGCCAACGCGGCCTGCGGCGTGATGAAGGGCAGGCCCAGCGCTTCGCCGACAGCGGCATAGGTCAGCTTGCCCGCGTGCACGTTCAGCCCCGCCAGTAGATGCGCATCATCGGCGCAGGCTTGCTTCCAGCCCTTGTCGGCCAGTGCCAGCATGAAGGGCAGGGTCGCGTTGCCAAGCGCCAGCGTCGAGGTGCGCGCCACCGCGCCCGGCATGTTGGCGACGCAATAGTGCAGTACGCCGTCAACCTCGTAGATCGGGTCCTGGTGGGTGGTGGCGTGGCTGGTTTCAAAGCAGCCACCCTGATCGATGGCAACATCAACCAGCGCCGAACCCGGCTTCATGGTTTTCAACTGCGCCCGGCTGATCAGTTTCGGTGCCGCGGCCCCCGGTACCAGCACCGCGCCAATTACCATGTCGGCCTCGACGATAAGGTCGGCGATGTTCCCGGCGCTGGCATAGGCGGTCTTGAAATCGCGGCCGAACACGTCGTCAAGGTAGCGAAGCCGCGGCAGCGACCGGTCGAGCACGGTGACATCGGCACCCATTCCCGCCGCCACCCGCGCCGCGTGGGTTCCTACCACGCCGCCGCCGATCACCACCACCTTTGCCGGTGCCACGCCGGGCACGCCACCCAAAAGCACGCCGCGCCCGCCATTGGCTTTTTGCAGCGTCCATGCGCCCACCTGCGGCGCAAGCCGCCCCGCCACTTCCGACATCGGTGCCAGAAGCGGCAACCCGCCCATGCGATCGGTGACCGTCTCATAGGCAATGCAGGTGGCCCCCGATTTCAGCAGATCGGCGGTCTGCGCCGGATCGGGCGCAAGATGCAGATAGGTGAACAGCACCTGCCCCTGCCGGAGCCGCGCGCGTTCCGCCGGTTGCGGTTCCTTGACCTTCACGATCATCTCTGCGGCGGCAAAGACCGCCTCGGCACTCGCCGCGATCTTCGCGCCCGCCGCGACATAATCGGCATCGGCGAAGCCCGATCCCATTCCGGCACCGGTCTCGATCAGCACCTCGTGGCCGTGCAGCACCGCCTCGTGCGCCGCGTTCGGCGTGATGCCAACGCGAAACTCCTGCGGCTTGATTTCCTTGGGGCAACCGATCTTCATGGCAGAATCCTCATGTGACGCCTGCCGACATGATGGGCCAGAAGCGGCGCAATTGCTTTGCAAAAAACGGTGGTGCAAGCGCAGCAATTGAATGGTATCTTCGCCAAAATGCCATCCTGATCGAAGAAACCTGCGCCGAAATGACAATTGACGCGACAGACCGCCGGATCCTCGCGGCCCTGCAGAGGCAAGGCCGGATGACCAATGCCGAGCTTTCGGAGCGGGTGAACCTCTCCGCCTCTGCCTGCCATCGCCGCGTGCAGCGGCTTGAGGCCGAGGGCTACATTCGTGATTATGTGGCGCTGCTCGATGCCCGCCGCCTCGGCTTTCCGACCACGGTCTTCGTGGAAATCACCCTTTCCGGGCAGGCTGACGAGGTACTGGACGCTTTTGAGCGCGAGGTGCGCAAAATCCCCGATGTGCTCGAATGCCACCTGATGGCGGGCAGCGCCGACTACCTCTTGAAGGTGGTCGCGGAAGACACCGAAGATTTCGCGCGCATCCACCGTGCCTATCTTGCCCGCCTGCCCGGCGTGGCGCAGATGCAATCCAGCTTTGCGTTGCGCACGGTGTTCAAGACCACCGCGCTGCCGATCTGATGCTGGCCTCCGGCGGGGATATTTGACCTGAAGCATCTGCTTCAGAAAGAAATATCCCCCGCGGAGCGCGCCCAAGCGGGCAAAGAAAAACCCCCGCCGGAGCGGGGGCTGATCGTTGCGGGTTGCCCCGCCAGCTGTTCCAGGTGCCTAGAGACCGCCTTCACGCTGGGCCTTCTTGCGCGCCAGTTTGCGTGCACGCCGAATCGCTTCGGCTTGCTCGCGGGCACGCTTGACCGAGGGCTTCTCGAAATGTTGCTTGAGCTTCATTTCCCGAAAAACCCCCTCGCGCTGAAGTTTCTTCTTCAGAGCACGAAGCGCCTGTTCGACGTTGTTGTCGCGAACGCTGACCTGCATGTGGTTGTCACCACCTTCCTAGGTTTGAGTTGCATGCATTTGCAGGAAGCGGTCCTATAGCAGCGGGCGCGCGGTTTGTCCACCGCCGGGGCGCAACGGGGAATGCGATGAAGAACTCTGCCCTTGATGTGGGTGCGGCAACCGCCGAGCTTCTGGCGGCGATCCTGCCCTATGTGCCGTTTGACGGCTGGTCAGCGCCGGCGTTCAAGGCCGCGGTGGAAGCGGTCGGGTTTGACCCGGCTTTGGCGCGGCTGATCTGCCCGCGCGGCGCGGTCGATCTGGCGGTTGCCTACCACCGCGCCGGCGATGCCGCGATGCTGGCGCGGCTGGCCGAAACCGATCTTGCCGCGCGGCGCTACCGCGACCGGGTGGCACTTGCGCTCCGGCTTCGGCTTGAGGTCGCCGATCCCGAGAATGTGCGCCGCGCCGCGGCGGTCTTTGCGCTGCCACAGAACGCCGCCACCGGGGCGGCGCTGATCTGGGGCACCGCCGACGCGATCTGGCGGGCGCTGGGCGATGCCAGCGACGATTTCAACTGGTATTCCAAGCGAATGACACTTTCGGGCGTGTATTCCGCCACCGTGCTTTACTGGATGGGCGACACCTCGGAGGGCAAGCGCGACACGTTCGAGTTCATCGAGAGGCGAATCGAGGGCATCTTGCGGTTTGAAAAGATCAAGGGCCGCGTGATCGAGTTGCCGGGAATGAAAGACTTGCTTGCGGGCATCCATGCGCCGCAAAGGCAGCGGCCATGATGCGCGCCGTCGAAATCGCCTCGCCGGGCGGGCCCGAGGTGTTGCGGCTCTGCCAGCGCCCAACACCCGTGCCGGGGCACGGCGAGATTGTCATCAAGCTCGCCTATGCCGGGGTGAACCGCCCCGACGTCTTGCAGCGCGCCGGTGCCTATGCGCCGCCGCCAGGTGCCTCGACCCTGCCGGGGCTTGAAGGCGCGGGCCATGTGGCGGCGGTCGGGCCGGGGGTTGCCGGTTGGGCCGAGGGCGATGCGCTCTGCGCCCTTCTGCCCGGCGGTGGCTACGCGGAATATGCAGTCTGCCCCGCCGCGCACGCGTTGCCGGTGCCGCGCGGCACCTCGCTCCGCGATGCCGCCTGCCTGCCGGAAACCGCCTTCACCGTCTGGTCGAATGTAGTGATGCGCGGTCGCTTGCGCGCGGGCGAGCGGTTCCTGGTGCACGGTGGCAGCTCCGGCATTGGCACAATGGCGATCCAGGTGGCGCGGGCACTGGGCGCGCGGGTGTTCGCCACCGCCGGATCGCCCGAGAAATGCGCGGCCTGCGAGGCGCTCGGTGCCACCGCCATCAACTACCGCGATGCGGATTTTGGGAGCGTTCTGCGTGGGCAGGGTGGTGCCAACCTCATTCTCGATATGGTGGGCGGCAGCTACATTGACCGGAACATCAAGGCCTTGGCTGACGAAGGGCGGCTGGTGAACATCGCCTTTCTGCAAGGCCCCAAGGCCGAGATCAACTTTTCGCAAATCATGCTGCGCCGCCTGACACTGACCGGCTCGACGCTGCGGCCCCAAAGCGATGCCGCCAAGGCCGAGATCGCGCGCGCGCTGCGCACTCACCTCTGGCCCCTGATCGAAGCGGGCGCGGTGCGGGTGGTGCACGATTCGGAGTTCCCGCTTGCCGAGGCAGCGCTGGCGCATGCGCGGATGGAAAGCGGCGCGCATATCGGCAAGATCGTGCTGAAGGTCGGATGACGCCCGCGGCGTTCCGCCAGATGGCTCTGGCGCTGCCCGGCGTTGTCGAGCGGGCGCACATGGATCGGCACGCCTTTCGGGTGCGGATCATTTTCGCTACTTTGGCGGCTGACGGGTGCAGCGCAAATCTCAAGCTCACGCGAGACGAACAGGAATTGCATTCAGAAAGGCTCGAAAGCGTCGTCGCGCCGGTTTCTGGCGGCTGGGGCCGCATGGGGTGGACGACGGTCATGCTCGACCGGATCGGAGATGACGACATGGCGATCCTTCTCGCCGGGGCCCACCGCGAAGGCAGCTAGCGCACCGCTTCCATCAGCGCGTTCGGCATCCGGCAATCGCGCGCGGTATCGGCGACGCAGGGGCGGGGTGTCAGATCTTTCGTCAGGCAGATGCGCGCTTCCTGAATTGCCCCCCGGTCGCAGGTGATGGTGATCATGTTGCGTTCCAGCTTCGGGTTCGCCTCCAGAAACGCCTCCTCCACCGCCAGCGCGGGCAGTCGCACATCGCGGTTCAGATTGCGGAACACCTCCGGAATTACCATGCTTTCATAGGCTTGCCGCGCCACAGCATAAAATTGCTGCGCAGAAAAACCTGCGCAGCGGCCATGCTTTTGCCACTGGTACCACGCCAGGCCGCTGCCCCCCATGATGTCGGCCATTGCTGCGGTTTCGCTGCGCGTCGGGTCGCGTTCCACGCTGCGGCACCAGCTTGGCCAGCCGGTTTCAAATTGCGGCCAGAGCCCGTGCAGCGTGAAGCTGAAATCGTGCCGCGCATCGCATTGGTCATCGCCTCGCGCATCGCCCTCGAGCGCGCACCAGTTGGGTGACCAGGAAAGCGAGAGCACATAATAGTCAAAATCGCCCGCCCGCTCGCCTTCGGCAAGGCCAGGGGTAGCAGCCAGCAGGGCCAGAAGGGCAATCGCGTAGCGCATTTCTTGCTTTTCTCGCGTCAGGATCGGGGGTATAGGGGCGTCAATTCCCCCGAAGAATGGAATGGCGGCCAAGGCCGCAGCCGTTTTCCCGGCCCGGGAAAGATTTGTAAAGGAGAGATCCGATGACACGGCCCCTGATGAGCAAGGCAACCGCCGTCTGGCTGGTGGACAATACCACGCTCACCTTCAAGCAGATCGCCGATTTCTGCGGCATGCACGAACTGGAGGTGCAAGGCATCGCCGATGGCGATGTGGCAACCGGCGTCAAGGGCTTTGACCCGGTCTCTTCAAGCCAGCTTGATGCCGCGGAAATCGCCAGGGGCGAAGCCGACCCCGCGCATGTGCTGAAACTGAAATTCAACGCCTCGGCCGTGGGCGAAGAAAAGCGCCGTGGGCCCCGCTACACGCCGCTTTCCAAAAGGCAAGACCGCCCTGCGGCAATCTATTGGCTGGTGAAATTCCACCCGGAACTGGCTGACGCGCAGATCGCGCGGCTGGTCGGGACCACCAAGCCGACGATCGCTTCCATCCGCGACCGCTCGCACTGGAACATCGGCAACATCACCCCGATCGACCCGGTGGCGCTGGGACTTTGCCGCCAGACCGAGCTTGACGCCGAAGTGCAGAAAGCGGCGAAAAAGAAAGCCGCCGAGGGTGGCCTCATGTCCGATGACGAGCGGCGCAAGCTTGTCTCCACCGAAACCTCGCTGAACATGGGCACCAGCGCCCGCCTTGCGGGGATCGAGGCGGTGACGCGTGTCGTCGAAGATGAATACGCCGCACCGCGCGATTTCTCGAACGCCGACAGTTTCTTCAACCTGCCCGACGCCGAAACCGACGCCGAGGACGACGAGGAAAAGGGCGGCAAGAAGGGCGGCAAACGCCGCTGAGGCGAAGCAAGGAATGCAAGAGGCCCGGGCCATCGCCCGGGCCATTCGGTTCAGGCACTGTCGCGAAGACGTGCCCTATCAGATGCTCAGGCAGATGTATTTCATTTCAAGGTAGTCTTCCATGCCGTGGCGGCTGCCCTCGCGCCCGAGGCCCGATTGCTTGACCCCGCCGAACGGCGCAACCTCGGTCGAGATGATCCCGGTGTTGACCCCGACGATGCCGTATTCCAGCGCCTCCTGCACCCGCGTTACCCGCCCGATGTCGCGGGCATAGAAGTAGGAGGCAAGGCCGAAGATGGTGGCATTCGCCTTGGCGATCACTTCCTCTTCGGTGTCGAAGCGGAACAAGGGGGCCAGCGGGCCAAAGGTTTCTTCGTTGGTCACTATCATCTGGTCGGTGACGCCGGTCAGAATCGTCGGCTCGAAGAAATTGCCGCCCAGCGCGTGCCGGTGCCCGCCAAGCTCAACCTGCGCACCCTTGGCCATCGCATCGGCGATGTGTTCCTCGACCTTTTCCACCGCCGCCATGTTCACCAGCGGGCCGAAATCGACGGTATCGCGCAGCCCGTCGCCAACGCGCGTTTTAGCCACCGCCGCGCGCAGCTTTGCCGCGAAGGCGTCATAGACGCCTGCCTGCACATAGATGCGGTTGGCGCAGACGCAAGTCTGGCCGTTGTTGCGAAACTTCGACGCCATCGCACCCAGCACCGCCGCATCCAGATCGGCATCATCGAACACGATGAAGGGCGCGTTGCCGCCAAGCTCCATCGAGCATTTCATCACCTGATCGGCGGCCTGGCGCAGCAGGATCCGCCCGACTTCGGTGGAACCGGTAAAGGTCAGCTTGCGCACCAGCGGATTTTCGCAGAATTCCTTGCCAATGTCCGAGGAGCGCTTCGAGGTGATGACCGCGAAGATGCCCTTTGGCAGCCCGGCCCGCTCGCCCAGAACCGCCAATGCCAGCGCCGACAGCGGCGTTTCCGCTGCGGGCCGGGCGACAAAGCCACAGCCCACCGCCAGCGCGGGGCCGCATTTGCGGGTGATCATCGCGTTCGGAAAGTTCCAGGGCGTGATCGAACCGACCACCCCGATCGGCTGCTTGATGACGGTGATGCGCTTGTCGCGCAGATGCCCGGGAATGGTCTCGCCGTAAACCCGCTTCGCCTCCTCGCCGAACCATTCGATGAAGCCCGCGCCATAGGCAACCTCGCCCTTCGCCTCGGCCAGCGGCTTGCCCATTTCGGCAGTCAGGATCAGCCCAAGGTCGTTCTGGTTCGCCATCATCAGATCGAACCACTTGCGCATCACTCCGGCGCGCTCCTTGCCGGTGCGCGCCGCCCATTCCTTCATTGCCAGATTGGCGGCGGCAATGGCGCGGGCGGTCTCGGTGCGCCCCAGATTCGGCACATGGCAAATGACATCGCCGCGCGCCGGGTTGGTAACCGGAAATGTCGTGCCGTCGTCTGCATCGATCCACTCGCCTGCGACAAAGGCGCGGGTGGCGAGCAAGCTCGGGTCTTGCAAGAGGCTCTTGAGGTCGGTGGCGGTGTCGAGCATGGTTTCCTCCCGGGGCGGTGGCTTGCCAGAGCAAAAGCACGGGCAAGCGCGGTTGTCCAGCAAACGGGCGACCCGACAGCAGGGGAAAGCGGCATGGATATGGATACTGCCTACACGAATTCCGCCTTCATTCCGGGTGGCGATGCCTATGCGCCGCGCTGGGCCGCCAAAGCCGCCGCCTTCCGCGCGGTGCATCCGCCCGAAAGGCTGGCCTATGGCCGGGGCGCGCGAAACTGGGCCGATCTCTACCGGCCCAAAGGCACTCCGCGCGGCCTCGTGGTCTTTGTGCACGGTGGCTACTGGCTGCGTTTTGGCCCCGAAGATTTCTCGCACCTCGCCGCCGGGGCGCTCGCGGCAGGCTTTGCCTGCGCGCTTCCTGCCTACACGCTTGCCCCCGAAGCCCGGATTGCGGCGATCACCGCCGAGGTGGCACAGGCGGTGGCGATGCTCGCGGCACGGGTTGCCGGACCAATTCACCTCGCGGGCCATTCGGCGGGTGGCCACCTTGCCGCGCGCATGGCTTGCGAAGGGGTGTTGCCCGCACCCCTCGCCGCGCGCCTTGCCCGCGTGGTGCCGGTCTCGCCCGTGGCCGACCTTGCGCCCTTGATGCTGACCGCCATGCAGGCCGAGCTGCGGCTCGATGCCGCCGAGGTTGCCGCCGAAAGCCCGGTCTATCTGCCGCGCCGCGCAAACACCGATGTGCGGATCTGGGTCGGCGGTGCCGAACGCCCGGCATTTCTGGCGCAGGCCGGGGCGCTCGCTGCTGCCTGGGCCTGCCCGCTGCGGGTGGAACCCGCGCGCCACCACTTCGACGTGATCGAGGGGCTCGAAGGCACCTCGCCGCTGCTCGGCGCGCTGATCGGCTGAGGCCGGGGGGCTGCGCCTCTCTGAGGCCTTTCGGCCTCAGCCTCCGGTCTGTTCGGGCAATGAAGTTTCAGTGCGCGAAGCGGGATTTCCACGCAGGCTGCAAATCTCCCGGCATCGGGCGCGCCTCGTAAACCGCCCGCGCAATCGCCCGCGCAAGGCAGGTTGCGGCCGCGTGGCCAAGCACGAAGGGTTGCACCATCGGATCGGTCAGCGGCCTCGCGCCGGTCGCCACTGCAAAGACCAGATCGCCATCAAACGGGGTGTGGCTTGGCACGATCGCCCGCGCCATGCCGTCGTGCGCCGCTGTTGCCATGCGCTGTGCCTGGGCCTGGGTAAGCGCCGCATCGGTGGCAACAATGGCAATCGTGGTGGCCTCGCCCATCCGTTTCAGCGGGCTCGGCTCATGGCCCGGATCGAACCGCTGGGCCTGCCCCCGCCCGCCAAACTCCGCGCCCATCTCCCAGGGTGCCGCCCAGAACTCCGGCCCCTCGCCCACGGTCACGCTGCCCAGCGCGTTCACCGCGACCAGCGCGCCCACGGTGATGCCGCAGTCGAGCACCAGCGAGGCGGACCCCAGGCCGCCTTTCCAGCTTCCCGTCATCGCGCCAGACCCGGCCCCCGCCGAACCAAGGGCAAACTCCTCTGCCGCCGCCGCCAAAGCCTCGCGCCCCAGCCGCTTGTAGGGGTTTTCGTCCCAGGCCTTGTCGCCGCCATTGAGCAAGTCGAACAAGATCGCCCCCGGCACGATCGGCACGCGCATGCCGCCCACCTCGAACCCGCGCCCCACCGCGCGCAGCCCGTCGGCCACCCCCGAGGCAGCATCAAGCCCAAAGGCCGAGCCGCCTGAAAGCACCAGCGCATCGACCTCCTGCACCAGCTTGTCGGGTGCCAGAAGGTCGGTCTCCCGGGTTCCCGGCGCGCCGCCCATCACCTGCACCGCCGCCACGAAAGACCGCGCGCCCAAAAGCACCGTAGCCCCGGTCCGCACCTGGGTGTTTTCGGCATTGCCCACCAGCAGCCCCTCGACATCGGTGATCAGATTGCGCTTGCCCGGTTTCATGTTACCCGTCCCTGCTTCAGAGAAAAATATCCCGCGGGGTCCGGGGGCGCGCAGCCCCCGGCTGCCTCAGATGCAGCGCCCGCCATCCACTTCCATCGCCACCCCGGTCACCATGCTCGCCTCGTCCGAACAAAGGTAAAGCGCCGCATTGGCCATATCCTCGGGCGTCGAAAACCGCCCCAAGGGGATTGTCGCCAGAAACTTCGCCCTGATCTGGGGCGTATCCTCGCCCATGAAGCTTTTCAGCAGCGGCGTCTCGCCGGCTACCGGGTTGATCGCATTCACCCGCACACCAAAGGGTGCCAGTTCCACCGCCATCGCCTTGGTCGCGGTAATCATCCAGCCCTTCGAGGCGTTGTACCAGCTCAGCCTCGGGCGCGGCGAAACCCCTGCGGTGGATGCAACATTGAGAATGCACCCCGCCCGCGCCGCCTTCATCGCCGGCACGATATGGCGCGCGGTGAGGTAAACCGATTTGGCGTTGACCGCCAGTATCCGGTCGAACTCGGCCTCGGCCACCGCCTCCATCGGCTGCGGCAAATGGGTAATCCCGGCGTTGTTCACCAGAATGTCGATCTTTCCCCAGGCTGCCATTGCGGCCTGCGCCATTGCGGCCACGCTCGCATCAAGGCTCACGTCCACCGCCTGTGCCCGCCCGCCGCATTCTGCCGCCACCGTCTCGGCAGCGGCAAGGTTGATATCGGCCAGCATCACCCGCGCGCCCTCGGCGGCAAAGCGCCGCGCGATGCCCGCGCCAAAACCCGAGCCTGCCCCGGTCACGATCGCCGTCTTGCCTGAAAGCCGCATGGTTCCTCCGCTCACTGCTGCTGCCCCAGCCTGCCCAGTGGCGCGGCAAGCGCAAGCGCGATGTTGCACCCGCCCGCCCGGGCTGCCATCAATGCCAGAGGTTTGCAGCAGGAGCGGGCGATGGACAAGGTAGCACTGATCACGGCGGGCGGCAGCGGCATGGGCGCGGCGGCGGCACGTCGCCTTGCGGCAGACGGCTTCAGGGTCGCGATCCTGTCTTCGTCGGGCAAGGGCGAGGCGCTGGCAACCGCGCTTGGCGGCGTTGGCGTGACCGGTTCCAACCAGTCGGCCGAAGATGTTGCCCGCGTGGTCGATGCCGCAATGGCAAAATGGGGCCGTATCGATGTGCTGGTGAACAGCGCGGGCCACGGGCCGAAAGCCCCGATACTCGATCTTACCGATGCCGACTGGCACCGGGGGATAGAGGTCTATTTCCTTTCCGCCGTGCGCCCGATCCGGCTGGTCACCCCGATCATGCAGGCGCAAAAGGGCGGGGTCATCATCAACATTTCCACCTTCGCGGCGTTTGAGCCCGACCCGCTTTTCCCCACATCCGGGGTGGCGCGCGCCGGGCTTGCAGCTTTTGCCAAACTTTTCGCCGACCGTTACGCGGCCGAAAACATCCGCATCAACAACGTGCTGCCGGGCTATATCGACAGCCTGCCGGAAAAGCCCGAAAGGCGCGCGCAAATCCCGATGGGCCGCTATGGCACCACGGCGGAAATCGCCGGCGTCATCAGCTTTCTCGCATCCGACGCAGCGGGCTACATCACCGGGCAGAACCTGCGGGTGGATGGCGGAATTACCCGCTCCGTGTGATCGCGGCGCATGGCGGGCAACGGGCTAGCCTCTCGGCTTTCGGCGAGATTGTTCTTGCCCGATCTGGCAGCACCCTGAGCCGACGGATAACCCCTTGCCTACCGGCTTGCGCCGTCAGGCAATCGGGCCGGGCGAGGCTCCACCGGAGCCTCGCTTCCCCGGCCCTCGGTCCCGGCCCCTAGCCGTGGCTCGCCGCAACCGTTTTCAGCACCGAAAACCCGTAGAGCGCCTCGAAGCCCTTCTCGCGGCCATGCCCCGATTTGCCGACCCCGCCGAACGGCAGTTCTACCCCGCCCCCGGCCCCGTAATTGTTGAGGAAAACCTGCCCGGCGCGCAGACCCTTGGCCAGCCGCATCTGCCGCGCGCCGTTCTCACTCCAGACGCTCGCCACCAGCCCGAATTCGGTGCCATTGGCAATCGCCAGCGCTTCGGCCTCGTCGTCGAAGGCAATCACCACCTGCGCCGGGCCGAATATTTCCTCCTGTGCCAGCCGGTGGCCGGGGCGCACATCGGCCAGAAGCCGCGGCGCTACATAATGCCCGCCCGCCGGTGCCTCCGCCACAATCCGCCCCTCGGCGGCTACGGTAAGGTCTGACCCCGCTGCGAAATAACCCTCGACCACCGCCTTTTGCCGCGCCGAAATCAGCGGCCCGAGGTCGTGGTCGGCCATTGCCGGGCCAACGCGCAAGGCCCGGTAGCGCGCCGCCATCGCCTCGACCACTTCGGCGTAGCGCGACCGTTCCACCAGTATCCGCGAGGCGGCCGAACAGGTCTGCCCGGCGTTCTGGATGCCCGCGTTCACGAGGAAGGGCAGCGCCTTTTCCAGATCGGCATCGGCAAACACCAGTTGCGGAGACTTGCCCCCCAGCTCCAGCGTCACCGGCACGATGTTGCGCGCCGCCGCCGCCTGTACCAGCGAACCGACCCCCACCGAACCGGTAAACGAAAGGTGCCGCACCCGAGGATGCGCGGTCAGCGCCGCCCCCGCCTCTTCGCCAAGGCCCGGCACCACGTTCAGCGCGCCGGCGGGCAACCCCGCCTCCATCGCGATCCGCGCAAAAGCCAGCGCGGTCAGGCTCGCCTCTTCGGCAGGTTTCAACACCGCCGCGTTGCCCATCGCCAGCGCCGCCCCGACCGAGCGCCCGATGATCTGCATCGGGTAGTTCCAGGGCACGATATGCCCGGTTACCCCATGCGGCTCGCGCAGGGTATAAACCGTGTAGCCGGGCAGATAGGGGATGGTTTCGCCCATAACCTTGTCGGCGGCACCGGCGTAAAATTCCATGTAGCGCGCCAGTGCCACCGCATCGGCGCGCGCCTGCTTGAGCGGCTTGCCCACGTCCTGCGCCTCGATTTCGGCCAGGGCGTCGGCGCGTGACAGCACCATCTGCCCGATCCGCGCCAGAATGCGCCCCCGCTCGGTCGCGCTCAGCCGCCCCCAGTCGCCCGCCAGCGCCGCCTCGGCGGCGGCCACCGCCGCGTCGATCTCCCAATCGCCGCCGCGCGCGATCTCGGCCACCAGTTCGCCGGTCGAAGGGTTCTCCACCGGCAAATGCGCCGCCGGTTTCAGCCACCTGCCGCCGATCAGCATCTCGGTCGGGTCGAACCAGAGGGCGGTCACGGTCATGTCTGCGGCTCCATCCATGCGGCGGGTATTTGCGGCGTCGCCGCGACAAGGCGGCGGGTTACCTCGTGCTGCGGCGCGGCAAAAAGCGCCTCTGTCGGACCTTCCTCGACAATCCGGCCCGCCTCCATCACCAGCACCCGGTCGGTAATGGCGCGCACCACGCTCAGATCGTGGCTGATGAACAGATAGGCAAGCCCGTGGCTTCTGCGCAAACTGGCCAGAAGGTCAAGCACCTGCGCCCGGATCCGCACATCCAGTGCGCTCACCGCCTCGTCGAGCACAATCAGATCGGGTCGGGTAATCAGCGCGCGGGCAATGGCAATGCGCTGGCGCTGGCCGCCGGAGAACTCGTGAATATACTTGCGCCGGTCGTCGGGGTGCAGGCCAACCTCGACCAAAGCCTCCGCCACCCGCTCGCGCCAGTCGGCGGGGGCCTTTGGCAGCAGATGGAATGGCTCGGCGACCAGCCGGTCCACCCGCCAGCGCGGGTTGAAACTGCCATAGGGGTCTTGAAACACCACCTGCATCCCGGCGCGCAGCGCGTTCGGCAGCTTTGGCCCGACGCGGGTGCCAGAAAGCCTGATCTCGCCGCCCTGGAGGCTGTCGAGCCCCAGTATCGCCCGGGTCAGCGTCGATTTTCCGCAACCCGATGAACCCACCAGCCCAAGGCTCTCGCGCTGGTGCAGGGTGAAGGAAACCCCATCGACTGCGTGCAGCACCGGGCGCGGCGCAAAGGCCGAGGGCCGCGCGAGCGTATAGGCGCGCAGGGCGCGATCCACCTCCAGAAGCGGCACCGACAGGCCGATGTCAATCCGCGTGGGCTGATGCGCCGAGGCGGCAAAAAGTGCTGCGGTATAGGGGTGTTTGCGGGCGCGGAACAGCGCTTCGGTCGGCCCCTGTTCGACAATCCGCCCGGTCTGCATGACCGATGTGGTGTTTGCCAGGCCCGCAACCACGGCCAGATCGTGGGTGATGAGCAACAAGCCCATGCCCTCATCCTCGACCAGACCGCGCAGCAGCGCCAAAATCTGCGCCTGCGTCATGACATCAAGTGCCGTGGTCGGCTCGTCGGCAATCAACAGCGCGGGCTTCAGCGCGATGGCAAGCGCAATTGCCACCCGTTGCCGCTGCCCGCCCGAAAGCTCGTGCGGGAAAAGCCCCAAGCCAAAACGCGGCTCGGGCAGACCTACGCGGTCAAGCTTTTCGCGCGCAATCGCCAGTGCCTCGGCGCGGGGCAGGGCACGGTGCACCATCAGCGTTTCCGCCACCTGGTCGCCGATCGTCATCAGCGGGTTGAGCGCCGTCATCGGTTCCTGAAAGATCATGCCGATGCGGTTGCCGCGCAGGCCGCACATCGCCCTTTCGGTCTGGTTGAGCAGGTCCAGCCCTTCCAGCTCGGCGTGCCCTGTGGTCACTGCCCCCTCCGGTAGCAGCCCCATCAACGCCAGCGCGGTCAGCGACTTGCCCGAACCGCTTTCGCCCACCAGCCCGAAAATCTCGCCAGGTTGCAGCGCAAAGCTCACCTTTTCCAAAAGCGGCGTGCCGTTGATCGAAACCGAAAGGTCGGTGACCGAAAGCAAGCTCATCTCGCGTGCCTCAGCCTTGGGTCGAGCGCGTCGCGCAGCCCGTCGCCCAGAAGGTTGAGGCCCAGCACCGTGGCGACAATGGCAAGGCCGGGGAATATGGCAACATGCGGGGCCAGCGTCACCATCGTCTGCGCTTCGGCCAGCATCCGCCCCCAGCTTGGCAACGGCGGCTGCGCGCCAAGGCCAACGTAGCTCAAGCCCGCTTCCGCCAGAATCCCCAGCGAAAACTGGATCGTGCCCTGCACGATCAACAGGTTGGCGATGTTGGGCAGAACATGTTCCAGCGAAATCCGCGCCCGCCCCTTGCCCGCGACCTGCGCCGAGCGGATGTAATCGAGCGTCCAGAGGCTGAGCGCGCCGCCACGGGTGACGCGGGCAAATACCGGAATGTTGAAAATGCCGATGGCGATGATGGCGTTGACCGCCGAGGGGCCGAAAACGGCGGTAATGAGAATCGCGATGACCAGAGAAGGGAAGGCAAAGATCAGATCATTGCCGCGCATCGTCAGCTCATCCGCCCAACCGGGCTTCGACGCCGCCAGCAGCCCCAGCGGCACGCCAATTCCCATGCCGATGCCCACCGCCACCAGCGCCACCGCCAGCGAAGTGCGCGCCCCCACCATCAGCATCGCCGCAATGTCGCGGCCGAAATGGTCGGTGCCAAGCCAATGCAAGGCAGACGGTGCCTGCAGCTTTTGCGAGATCACAAGCTCGGTCACGTCATAGGGCGTCCAGACCAGCGAGGTCAGCGCAGCGGCCAGTGCGACGCCCGCCAGAACGATGCCGATGGCAAGCCCCGGCCTCATCCGCGCGTCCTCAGCCTTGGGTCCACGGCGGCATAGGCAAGATCGGTCAGAAAGGTCACAAGAATCACCGCGAAAACAAGAATCATCACCACCGATTCCACCACGATCAGGTCGCGCTGGGTAATCGCCTGAAAGATCAGCCGCCCGAGGCCGGGAATGTAGAACACGTTCTCGATGATGATCGCCCCCGCCAGCAGGAAGGAAAACTGCATCCCCAGAATCGTCAGCACCGGGATCATCGCATTGCGCAGCGCGTGGCGGGTCAGCGCCTGCGCGCCGGTCAGCCCCTTGGCGCGCGCGGTGCGGATATAATCCTGCCCCAGCGTCTCGATCAGCGCCGAACGCAGCACCCGCGCCAATATTGCCGCTTGCGGCAGCGCCAGCGCCACAGCGGGAAGGGCAAGGGCGCGCAGCGCCATCAGCGGTGCATCCCAGCCGGGAAAGCCGCCTGCCGGAAAAATCCGCCAATGCAGCGCGAAGGCGAGCACCAGCAGCATCGCGAACCAGAAGTTCGGCACCGCGATTCCCAGCTGCGTGCCGCCCATCACCGCGTAATCTGGCCAGCGCCCGCGCCGCGCCGCCGCCAGAAGGCCGATCGGCAGCGCGATTGCGGTGGAAAGCACGAGCGCCAGCCCCGCCAGCGGCAATGAGATCAGCAGCCGGTCCGCCACCAGATCGGCCACCGGCACCTTGTAGGTGTAGGAAATGCCGAAATCGCCCACCAGCATGCCGCCCAGCCAGTTTGCATAGCGCGCCGGCAGCGACACGTTCAGCCCAAGGCTTTCGCGCAGCGCCGCCACCGTATCGGGGGCGGCGTTCATGCCTAGCATGTAGGCGGCGGGGTCACCCGGCACCACCTCGATGACCGCGAAAATAACCAGGCTCGCTGCAACCAGACTGGCCGCAAGCGAAAGCAGTCGCCGGAGCAGGTATCGCGCCATCTTCCCTCCCGTTTACCGCAGGCTAGCCCTTGCGCCCGCCGGGGTCCAGAGCCGCTCCGGGCCTTCGGCGTGGCGCAAAGCTGCAACAGTTGCCAGCGCATGCGCATTCCGTACCCCGGTTGCAGGCTGAATCCGGCGTTTCGCCCCGACGTTGCCACGCAGGGGGGCTTGACGTGATCACGACCGACAGGCCCAGATGCGCGCACGGCCTCGGCAAGGGGCAGGATTCGTGTGCAATTCCCGCAATCGCAGGAGCCAGTGTGTTCTACCCTGAAAATATCTCCCGGCGCGGCGCGCTTTCGCTTTGCCTTGGCTTTGCTGTCGCCGCCTGTGCCGGGCAGGAAACCGCTTTCGCGCCTTTGGTGCCGCCCGAATACGCCCCCCGGCAAGATGGTGAACGGGTCATTCCGGCGGTCAATCCCGGCTATCTGAACCAGCGCAACCGCCGCCAGTGGGTCGATTATACAGGCACCGAGCCGGTCGGCTCGCTTGTCGTCGATCCCTATGCGCGGTTTCTCTACCACATTTATGAACCGGGCAGGGCGATGCGCTTCGGCATTGCCGTGGGCCGCGAAGGGCGCGGTTTTCGCGGCAGCGCAACCGTGCTGCGGCGCGAGGAATACCCTTCCTGGACCCCCACCGCCAACATGGTCCGCCAGGAACCTGAAACCTACGCGGCGCTTGCGGGCGGCCTGCCCGGCGGGCTCGACAACCCGCTGGGCGCGCGCGCCCTCTACCTCTACCGCGACGGCAAGGATACGATGTATCGCATCCACGGCACCATGGACCCTTCGTCAATCGGCAAGGCCACTTCGGCGGGCTGCATCCGGCTGTTCAATCAGGACATCATTGACCTCTTCGACGAATCGCAGCTGGGCATGCGGGTGAAGGTGCGCACACCCGCGGAAAGCCTTGCGATGGAAGGTCCGGTGGTCGAGCTTTCCACCGGCTATCTGGTCGCTGCCTCCGACACTGCGGCAATCGAGGCCGACGCTGAAATGGTTGCCGCCAATGCGGCCGCAGAGGCTGCGGCCCTTGCCGCCGCCGCGGCTACCCCGGCACCGACCCCGGCAACCAGCGGCTGAAACCACCGCGATTGAAAACGCCGCCCCCCGCGTGGGGAGCGGCGCATTTCGTTCCGAAGCCGGGGCTCAATCGACCCAGTGCACGGCGGTCAGATCATTCGCCTGGGTCGGCGAATTCTCCCAAAGCCCGACGAGCTTGGCATTGGCGACGCCGGTCTTGGCCAACTGGAACAGATAGCCGTTGACATAGTCCTTGGCGATCATCTCCTGCGCCTGACGCAGCAATTCCGAACGCGCAGTGGCGTCAGTGGTGCCTTTGAGCTTGTCGATGAGCGCCACGAATTCGGGCCGCGCGTATTGGAAATAATAGTCAGGCCGCGAATAGATATCGATATCCATCGGCTCGGTATGGCTGACGATGGTCAGGTCAAAGTCCTTGCCACGGAACACCTGTTCCAGCCACTGCGCCCATTCGAGGTTGCTGATCTCGGTCTCGATCCCCACGGCGCGCAACTGCGCCGCGATGATTTCGCCACCGCGCCGCGCATAGGTGGGCGGCGGCAGCGCCAGCCGCAACTTGATGCCGCTCAGGCCTGCGTCGGCGAGGATCTTTTTCGCCATTTCCTGGTTATAGGCCGAAAGTCCGGTCAGATCGACATAGTCGGGGTTGTGCGGGGCAAAATGCGTGCCAATCGGCGTGCCATAGCCGAACATCGCGCCGTCGATGATGTCTTGCCGGTTGATCGCATGGGCAATCGCCTCGCGCAGCTTCACATTGTCGAGCGGCGCGACCTTGTTGTTCATCGCCAGAATGGTTTCGCCCTCGGTCGAGCCGACGATCACCTTGAAGCGCGGATCGGCGGCCAGAAGCGGCAGCGTTTCCGGCGCGGGGAAGTTCGGGAAGGCATCGACATCGCCCGCCATCATCGCGGCAAATGCCGCCGTCGGGTCCGAGATGAACCGGAATGTGGCGCGCGCAAGGGCCGGCTTGCCCCCCCAGTAGTCTTCGTTGGCGGTCAAGGTCACATGATCGCCCTGCACCCATTCGGAAAACACGAAGGGCCCGGTGCCGACCGGATTGGTGGCCAGCGTCGCGGCACTTTCGGGTGCCACGATCACCGCATCGCCCCAGGCCATTTTCCACGGGAAAGCACCATCCGGCTCTTTCAGGGTAATCACGATGTTGCCCAGCTCGAACACTTCAACCAGGTCAATTCCGGCGAACAGCGGCTTTTGCGCGTTGGTGCTGTCTTCGGCGCGGGCGCGGTTGAGACTGAACTCTACGTCATAGGCATCAAACGTGGTGCCGTCGTGGAATTTCACGTCCGAACGCAGAAAGAAGGTCCAGATCCTGCCATCCGCCGAAACTTCCCAGGCCTCGGCCAGCCCTGGAAGCACCGCGCCGTCAGCCCCAAATCGGGTCAGGCCTTCGAACACGTTTGCATAGACCACCTCATCAATCGCCGCTGCGGCCCCCGCAGTCGGGTCGAGGTTTGGCGGCTCCAGCACCATGCCCACGGTAATCGCATCGGGCGCGGCCCAAGCCATTCCGGTGCTCACAAGCAGCGCCGCAAACGCCGGTTTGAACAAGCTCTTCATGTATGTCTCCTTGTCTGACCCGAGTGCGCAGGCGCGTCTTCGGTCGGCCGCATGATTGCCCCGAACCCCCCGCCAATCAAGCCCAATGCACCAAGGGCCCGCCTTCGAAAAGAAATTTCCACCTGCGGAACGGCAGTTGCTGCACTCACTGCGCCAACAACTCCGCCAGCACCAGCGCCATCACCCGCGCGCTGTCGGCCATGTCATCCACCCCCACCCATTCGTCGGGCTGATGCGCAAGGTCGAGCACGCCCGGCCCATAGGCGATGCAGTTTTTCAGCCGCCCGATGCGGTCGATGTGTTTCTGGTCATAGGTGCCGGGGGAAACCACATATTGCGCCTCGCGCCCCAGCACGCGCGCGATTGCCGCGGCGGTGCTGCGCACAATCGGCGCTTCGCGGTCGGTCATGCTCGGCTGCACCTCGAACATGTCGCGCACCTCATAGGCGAATGTCGGCCGCGCCGCCTTGACCCGCTCCAGCAGTGCCGTCACCTCGCGCTTCACCTCGGCCACGTCCTCCTCGATCAGAAAGCGGCGGTCGATGATGATCCGGCAGCGGTCTGCAACGCAAGGCGCGGGCAGCCCGGTATTGCCTGCGGGCGGCTCTGCCTGCCCGCCGTGTATCGAGTTGATGTTGAGCGTCGATTGCCTGGCACCTTCGGGGATCACCGGCATTGCCGTGTGCTTGCCCGCCAGAAGCGGGTAAAGCGTCGCCTCGATCTCTTCCAGCACCGCGCCCATGTGGCGAATGGCCGAATCACCCAGGAATGGCATCGAGCCATGCGCGATCCGCCCCTTGGTCTCGATCTCGGCCCACCAGACGCCGCGATGGCCAAGGCAGATGCGGTCCTTGTGCAGGGGCTCGGGAATGATGACATGCTGCACCCGCTCGGGCGCGAACCAGCCCCGCTCGGCCAGATAGGCGACGCCGCCAAAGCCGCCCGATTCCTCATCCGCCGTGGCCGATATCTCGATTGCACCGCGAAAGCCGGGGCAGGCGGCAAGGAACGCCTCGGCGGCGATGATGCTGGCGGCAAGCCCGCCCTTCATGTCGCAGGCACCGCGGCCGTAAATGCGCCCGCCGTCCAGCTCGCCGCCAAACGGGTCGCGGCTCCAGCCGTGGCCCACTTCGACCACATCATGATGGCTGTTGAAATGCACGCAATCGCCCGGCCCGCCGCCCTCACGCCGCGCGATCAGGTTCCAGCGGGGAAATTGTTCGCTGTCGCCCGGTGCCCCCTCCGCGCGCACCATCGAAACGGCAAAGCCCTGCGGCTCCAGCCTTGCGGCGAGGTAGTCGCAAATCTCGCGGTAGTGCTGCCCCGGCGGATTGAGTGTCGGGATCCGGATCAGTTCTTGCGTCAGCGCGATCAGGCTTTCGCGGCGCGCGGCGATTTCGGCGTAAATGGCGGCAGTTTGGTCCATGTTGAAACGCTAGCGCCGCTGCCCGCCCCCCGCAACCGAAAGCGGTAGCGGGCGGGGCCGGATTTCGCTAGCTTTTCACCGGGCAGATCTGGAAATGCGATGCGACGCGCACCAGATTGTGAAGGTCGTTAACATTGGAGGCACCGATGCCGAGTTTTGAGGCGCAGATCGAGGAAAGCCAGAAGCAGGTGGCCGAAACCCAGGCCCGCATGGCCGCGCTGACCGCGCGGATCGAGGCGGCAAGGGTCAAGGCCGAGGCCGGGCAGGACATCACGCTTGACATCGAAAACGCCACGCTGACCGATGTGCAGGCGCATGCCGACCTGATGAACGCCAATATCGCCGAGCTTATCATGGGCCTTGACGATGTGACCGCCGGGTTTTCGCGCGATTTCGACCAGATGCGCACCAAGACCGGTTGGGAAAGCTTCGTTGGCGTCTTCGCGCGTGGAAAATCGGAAGCGATGCGGCAAGAGCGGCTGCGCACCGCCAGCATCGACGCCAAACTGCAAGACCTGATCGGCAAATCCGATGTGATCGTGCGGCTGCTGGAAGGCCAGCTTGCGGAACTGAACACCCAAAAGGCACGCGTCGAAACCAACCTGACCGACACGCTTGCCGATCGCGAGGCCACCGTGGCGGCGCTGGAATCGGTGCGCGCCGAGATTGAGGCGCTCGACCCGAAGATCATCGAATTGGAAAACAAGATCGCGGTGGAACAGGACGCGGCGGCGCGCACGCGGTTGGAGAGCGAACTGGCCGACCTCAACGTGCGCCACAACGCCTTGGTGCAGGACGAGCAGGTGAAGCTCGCCAAAAGCCAGACGCTGGAGCGCTACATCGAAAAGGGCAAGACCTGGGTGGATAGCCTGCAAAATCAGGCCGCGACGCAAATGGTGCTGATCAACAAGCTCGCCACCGATACCAAGCAGCGCGTGGTGCTCTATGACGCGCTGACCAAATCGCTGAAAACCGCGCAGCAGCAGGACGTGGCACACCGCATCAACGAAATCGGCGTGCAGACCGACCAGGAGGCGCAGACCGCGATGGCGGGCATTGGCGCCGCCACCAACCAGCGTATGGCCGAAATGCTGGAAGCCCACGAAGGCCACATGGTCTTCGCCCGCAAGGTGCTGGAGCAAAAGGCGAAAGCCGACGAACGCTTTGCCCGCCGCTTCGCCGCGATCGTCGAAAAACACGACAAGAACCTTTATGGTGGCTGAAGCAAACCTGACCCGCGACCACAAGCGGCTGGATGATGACCTTGCCGCGCGGCGCTACTTTGCCAAGTTCGACCGCATCACCCGGCTCTTGGTGTCGGTGGCCGGTGCGATGGAGGCTGACCGATCCCTGAGCCGCCGCGATACCGGCGTGCTCGCGGGCTATGTGAACGCAATATCGGCCAGCTTCCGGGCGCTATCGCTCAAATACCTGGTTTCGGGGCGTGTCGACGGGCTTCTGGCCAAGCACCTGACGATCGATCTGCACGAAAGCGGTTTTCCGATTTATCAGGAACTGGCGAGCATGGCGAATGACGCGGCGCAGGCGGCGCTGCATCTGCGCGGCATTGCGGCGGTGGCCGAGATCAAGGACGAGATGATCCGCCAGATTGTCGGTGCCCGCGAAATACCCACCAGGCTGCAATATGCATTGAGCCAGCGGCTTTATTACGAGACGCTGGCCAAGGGCGGGCTCTACTGGCCGCAAATGCACCCGACCGCGCAATGGCTGGCCGACCTGCCGAAAGGGCGGCGCAGCTACCTTCTGCACTGGGCGGTTTATGACAGCCAGCTCAACGTGCCGGTGGTCTATCTGCTGGAAGCCGAAGACAGCGGCAGGCGTGCGCTGCCGCTCGATCAGGGGCGCTGGCCGCAGGTGCAGGCACATCTTCTGGCGCAATCGCTGGGCGGGCTGAAGCTGGTCACCATCGCGGGCGGGTTCGATGCAGACTTTGACGACCTGCACCCCAAACGCCTGCGCCGCATCCACCTTGGCCCGATGTATTCGAGCGTCTACACCCTGCAAACCGGCCCGATCCGCGAGGTGCTGGAAGAGGCGCATGCGCCCGAAGGCGAAGACTGGGCGCTGGCCTGGGCGGTGGAAGAGCTTGAGAGCGAGCGGGTAGAATGGGAAAAGGGATGGTTCAGCCAGACCGAGCGCCAGGTATTCCGGCTTGACCCGTTTTCCGGGCGCGGTGCCGACCTCGGGGCAACCCGGCTGGCGCGGTCGATCATTCTGCCGCAGCGCCCGTTTCAGGTGCTGGCCGAAAAGGACCCCGAAGGGTTCCGCGAGGTGCGCAAGTTCGTGGTCGGGCGCGAGGGGCGGGTGCTGGTTTACAACTAGGCCGGGGCAAGGCCGGGGGTTTTCCACCCCCGGACCCCCGGAGGATATTTCTGCTGAAGCAATTGCAGGGAATTCGAGATGAGCATGCCGCGCGACGAGATGGAGCTGAAGGAAGAGGCGATCCGGGCACATTATGCCGCGGCGGCGGCACTGCTCGCCGGGCTTGACCACGCGCCGCGGCTGGCGAAGGCGATAGCGATAGAGCCGGTGGCGGAACGCTCGCCCGGCATCGGCGCGCGGCCGCGGTTCCGCTCGACCACGCCGGGGCTGGTGACGCGTTCCGTGGCGCGCGCCGAAGGGGTGCGGCTGGCCGAGCGGGTGCTGGCGGTGGGCGGCGACGATCTGCCGGGGCCGATGCGCGCCGCGGTGGTGCAAGGGCTGCGCCGGGCGTTGGCGATTGCGCTGGCGGTGGGCGAGGAATTTGCAACGGCGACGGGCCTCGCGGAACTGAAAAAGGCCAATCTGGAAGCGCGGCTGCCGGGCGCGAAGGCGGGCGAGTTTGGCGAGTTGCTGAGTGCCGAGGCGCTGGCGGTGCTCTCGGTTTTCGCCAATGCCACGGCGTTTCTGCTGGCACCGCAGGCTAGCGAGGTGACGGTCGAGGTTGGGGCGGTCGAGGAGATATTGACCGACAACGCCAGCCTCGCGCTGCACGGCGCGCTTTGGGAGCTGGATCAGGACATCGCCGCCTTCTCCAGCGACGAGGCGCGGTTGGTGGCGGTGGTGCTGGCCTATGCCGAGCAGTTGATGGAAAAGCTGCGGCTGCGCGCCGAAAGTGCGCCACGGCTCGGGGCGTTCACCGGTGCCAACTGGCGGGTGGCGGCAGATGATTTTCCGATCGCGGGGTTTGCCCCGGCGCGCAAGGCCAAGGGCACGACGCTCAGCATGGCGTTCAAGAAGCCCAATGAGGTGGTCGGGAACCACATCGCCAAATACCAGTCGATGCGGCTGGCGAAGATGCTGATGGCCTATGATTTCGACCGCCGCCTGAACCCTTTTGCCGAAATGGGCGGCTTCATCTTCACCTTCATGGGCGACGGCAAGCCGGGCACCGGCAAGACCACGCTCATTCAGATGATGGCGGGATTGCTGAACGATTACTGCAAGGTGGCGGGCTACCCGTTCCGCTACCAGAACCTGAGCATCGACAATGTCGACAGCTATCAGGGCAAGTCGGGGCAGAACGCCAAGGCCTTCATCACCTCGGTGATGGACCCGGCGGTGATCGGCTTTGGCACGGTCGATGACATCGATCAGGTGGCGGGCAAGCGCGGTGATCGGCAAAGCTCCACCGGCCAGCAGGAAATAACCGCGGTGCTGATGGAGGCCTTTGCCGGGGCCAACACCGTGGTGCGCGGCAATTGCACGTTCGGGATGTTCTCGAACTACCCCGAGAATGTCGACGATGCCTTGCGCCAGCGGGCCGGGGCGCGGTTTCTGGTCGACGGGCCGCAAAGCCGCGAGGATTACATCGACATTCTGGCGCTGCTGCTGGGGCGCAACCACACCATCCCCTTGGGCGAGCACGATCTTTACGGCGCTCAGGAGATCCGGCGTGCGGTGGCGGAAAGCTTCGAGCGGCACGGGCGGCCGCAAGAGGCGGGGCTGGTGACGGTGTGGCAGGCGGTGGAAGGGCGGCTGGGGCGGCTTGATACGCTGGCCAAATTGGGGGCGTATCTGAAGGCCATTCAGGAGGCCGACCCGCGCTTTACCGGCCGCGCGGTCAAGAACATCACCGATGCGGTCAAGGTGCGGGCGATGGATTTCGAGTTGCCCGATCTCTGGATGGAAGACCCCGAGCTGTTCCTGTTTCGAGATTACGACGCCAAACGCGCGATGATCGCCGATCTGCGCACGCCGATCACGGTGGAAATGGTGGTGCAGGAAATCAACCGCTACGCCGACAGCGAGTTCCGCTATGCCGACAAGTCGGACGAGGCGGCGATTGAAGGGGCGGTGCGGGACATGCGGCGGATGGAAGAGGCGAAGCGAAGGTATCTGGAGGGGCGGGGGTGATGTGTGCAATTTGGAGTGTCATTGCGGATTGGGTTGTAGCTATTGCTGCATTACTTGGTGCCATAGCGGCGTGTCTGGGTGTCAATACTTGGAAAAAACAGAATGAATGGCAGGCAAACAGGGACTTGGTTCAAAGGCTCGTTATTGCGCTTGGTGTCTATCGAAGCGCCGTCCTGTCGGCGCGTAGGCCCGTAACGGATCGGGAAACTAGCGTCGGCGATTTGGATTCTGATACCGTTCCGGATGACGTAAGCGATAAGGGGCTCTACGCCGCATTCGTGACTCGACTCAAACAGATCAGAGAGGCGCGCAACGAACTGGATGGCCTGTTTCTTGAGACAGATGCGTTCTGGAAACCTGCCATAAGGTCAAAGTTTGAGGCGATTACCAAACAAGAAATCGACCTCACGCTCGGCGTCGACAACTTGCTCAACAGTCTGCGTGAAGATGACCCCGACACCGCGCGTGGATTTGCAGAGTTGATTGATGAGAGGGTGCTTTACGATAAGCTTTCCGATAGCGACGAGTTTCGCGCCAAGTTTGATAAGACACTGAGCGACGTGCATTCCTATTTGGCGGCGAAGGTGGGGAAATTGAAATGAGTCGGTTGGGAAAGGCGGCTCGCAATTGTCGCGCAGGTGCGCAATCCGAATCATCCTTCCGCCCGTGCGCCAGCACGGGCAGCGCCCGAACCGCCCCCACGGGGCGGGCGCTTTACGCCCACCCCTCGGTTCGGGCGCTGCCCTTCGCACTTTGCGGCACCGTAAGGTAACCCCATGAAACGCCTCATCACCCGCGGCCTGATGTACGGCAACCTGATCCGCATCGACGCGCCTGCCTTGGTCGAGCGCTACAACCGCGCCTTGAAGCAACTCTCCGGCCGCACCACCACCCTCACCGAATTCCACATCGACCTTGCCGGCTTTTCCCCCGAGATCGCCGATGAATTGGGCGATGAGCTTTATCTCAACCCCAAGGGCTGCAACCGGCAGTTCATCCTGCTTTCGACCGAGCAAAAGGACGCCCCCCTGCTCAACGCGCAGTTTTCCAACTGGCGCTCCATCCTGACCCGCTTCATCGAGGCCAACGAGGCGCAGCTATTCTCGCTCACCGCGCGCGATGCGGTGGCGGGGGAACTGGAGGATTCGGTCTACGAGGTTGATACCCCCGCCCGGCTATTCGATTTCAACCGCATCAGCGTGGTGGCCGATACCACCGGCGCGCATGTGGCCGAGGCGGCGAAGCTTGCCACCCTGATCGAGCGGTTCCGCAAGGAACCGGACGCCTGGTGGGATGACGTGCTGATCGCGCAAATGATTGGTCTCGCCAAGAAAACCGGCGATGTGACACGCCAGCCGGTGCTGCTTGGCTCTACCAGTTTCGAGACGCCGGATTTCTGGACCGCGCATTTCGGCGGGCTATACCTCTTTCGCTCGGTCGAACACCCGGCGGCGATTTCGGTGGGGCCGCGCGAGGCGCTGGGCAGCCTGCCGATCAAGAACCTTTATGACCTCAGCCAGCGCAACGAGGTGGCGAAGTTTCTGGAAATCAACGGCCTCGCCGAACCCATCGTGCGTGCGCGCGGCACCGATTCGGGCGCGATCTTGCGGCAGAAGATGGATTTCATTCTGGTCGAGGCGGCAACCCGGCTTGGCCTTGTCACCGGCGAAGGCACCACGCGCGCCGCCTTGCGCGCGGTGGCGCAATCCCTGGGCGCGCGGCTTCCCGATGAATTCCAGGGCCTTGCCGCGCTTCTGCGCTGGGTCGAGGCGGGCGGGCCATGGCCGCAGATGGATAGCCGCCACGCTGCCTATTTCTACACAATGCGCGCCACGCAGGGGCCCAACCGCGACCTGGTGAACATGCTCTTGGCCGAACTCGCGCCGCTGGATGTGCGCCAGCTTTTCATCTGCCACAAGGAACTGTTCTACCGCCTCTACGCCACCTGGCCCGAACCCAAGCGCGCCTATGTGGCAGATTTTCTGGGGCGCGAATATCAGCTAGACAAGGCTGGCGCGCGGGCAGAGCTGTTCGGCCCCGAACCCGACATGGCCAATGCCGCGCCCGCGCCGCAGCGTGATCTGGTGGAAATGGTCGGGCCCTGGGGCTCGGTGAAAGGCGGGCGAAAATGATCGGATTTCTGCGGGTGGCATTCTTCGCGCTCATCGGCCTGTCGGTGCTCTACTGGCTGCTGTCGCTCTATTCCCGCTCGACCGAGCGCGAGCGGCTGGAAAAGAAATGGGATGCCGCCCCGCCCGAAGATGCACCCGACCGCGAGGCCTACATTGAGGCGGGCATGGCGAAATACGAAAAGAGCCTTCGGCACAAGCTGATCTGGCTGGTCTACATCGTTCCGATGGCGGTGGTGGCGGTCATCATCTACATCGTGAACGCGCAATAGGAGGTGCCGATGTGGCGCTATGTCAAATGGGGTTTCCGCCTCTCGGTGGTGCTCACGCTGTTCCTGTTCCTGCATTACACGCTGCCGCAGCATGATATCGTGCGCATTACCGAAACCTACAACCGCATCACCACGGTCGGCGCGAATGCGCTGTTCTACGCCTCGCCCGATGCCGGCACCGCCGAGGGCACCAATACCCGCGACATCCGCTTTATCGCCACGGCGCGCCCGAACGACAAGGTGATCGTCTATCGCAACGAGGATACCGGGCTGATCTGGCCGCCCTATTTCAAATACGACAGTTCCAACCTTCAGGCAGAAGCCAGCAACCTGCGCTCCGACAAGATCAACCCGCAGTGGGTTTCGGTCACCCATTACGGCTGGCGGATACCGTTCTTCTCGATTTATCCGAATGCGGTGGCGGTAAAGGCGGTGGCAGGCCCCGATGTGCGGATCATCCCTTGGGTCAATATCGTCGTGCTGACCGTGCTCTTGCTCGTTGCGCTGATGTTGCGCCGGATGTGGCTGCAATTTCGCGAGCGCATGCTCGACCCGGTGGCACAGGACGTGGCCGAGGCCTGGGATGGGGTTGAAGACCGTGGCGAGGCGGCGGCGAAAAAGGCGCGCGGCATCTGGGGCCGGTTCGTCGATTGGCTTGGCACCTTTCGCGGCAGACCGCGCCGCTAGTCAAAGTCGCAGGAAATAGCCGTCGATCTGCCAATAGGCAGCGAGATCCGCGGCCCTGCCGCAACGCATCCCGAGCCGGTTCATGGCGTGAATGTCGAGCGACAAAAGCGCGGCGCAGCGGTAGCCATGCACCGCGCCTTCCTGCGCATGGCTGCCGGGGGCAAACATCCGCTCGATCGCGGCAGCGGCATCAACCAGCGCCATTACCAGATCAAGCGGGTCTGCCTCGGGCCAGCGCGCGGCCAGATCGCGCACCAGCGCGCGCCAGCCCTCGCCCTGGGCCAGCAGCCGCCCGACCGCGAACTCGGTAGGTTCGTGCTCAGAACCGCGCGCCATACCCCTGCCACCCGCACCCCACCCGACCAAGGGGATAGCGGGCCGGGCGGGCAATGCAATCCTGATGCGTCGCATTCTATCTAAATTGGTCTCGCTCGCGCCCGGCGCGGTCGTGGCGCAACCCCCGGCTCCGATTTTGCGCACAATGCGTTGAAGCGGCGGCATCAAGGCGCTAGCCTTGGTGGATGGCCAGCCGAAAGCGGCCGCAGCAACAGGAACCTGCCCGCCCATGACCCCGGATGCCAAGACCCCGCAGTTTCCGCGCAACCCGGGCCACGCCTTCGCAGCCGACTGGTTCGAGCGCGTCGCGGTAAACACCCCCGCGGCAGGGCGCCGCAGCGAAAGCCTTGCCGGGCGGCGCAGCCTGAAGAAGGAATGGCAGGCCGCATGGCTTGTCAACGCGATCCGCTGCATGGACCTGACCACGCTGGCGGGTGACGACACGCCCGACCGCGTAGCCCGGCTTTGCGCCAAGGCGCGCCGACCGCTGGCCGATCACATTCTCGCCGGGCTCGGCCTTGAGGCGGTGCAGACCGGCGCGGTCTGCGTCTATCCGACCATGGTCGCCCCGGCGGTAAAGGCGCTTGCCGGGTCCGGCATTCCGGTCGCCTCGGTCGCCACCGGCTTTCCGGCTGGCCTGATGCCGCTGAAACTCCGCCTCGCCGAGATACACTACTCGGTCGAAGAAGGCGCGGCCGAGATTGACATCGTGATTTCGCGCGGCCTCGCGCTCGGCGGCGAATGGGCCGCGCTTCACGACGAAATCGCCGCCATGCGCGAGGCAGCGGGGGCGGCGCATATGAAGGCGATCCTCGCCACCGGCGAATTGCGCACCCTGCGCAACGTCTACAAGGCCAGCGTGGTGGCAATGCAGGCAGGTGCCGATTTCATCAAGACCTCGACCGGCAAGGAGGGTGTCAACGCCACCCTGCCGGTCAGCCTGATCATGGCCCGCGCGCTGCGCGATTATGGCGCGCGCACCGGCTTCAAGATCGGCTTCAAGCCCGCAGGGGGCATGAAAACCGCAAAGGACGCGCTTGCGTGGCAGGTGCTGATGATGGAGGAACTGGGGCGCGACTGGCTGCGCCCCGACCTGTTCCGCCTCGGTGCCTCGTCAATGCTGGGCGACATCGAGCGGCAGCTCGAACATTTCGTCACCGGGCGCTATGCGTCCTCGTCGCGCCACGCGCTTGCCTGAGGGATGACATGGCTTTGGTAAAAGATATCCTCGAAACAATGGAATACGGCCCAGCCCCCGAGGCGGCAGCCGAGGTACTGGCATGGCTCAAGGCGCGCCGCCGGTTCGGCCATTTCATCGATGGCGGCTTCACCGCAGCGGGCAAGACCTTTGCGATCGACAACCCCGCCACTGGCGAAAACCTGGCCGAGGTAACCCAAGGCACCGCAGCAGATGTCGCCGCAGCCGTCGCCGCCGCGCGCGCGGCGCAGCCCGCTTGGGCCGCCCTGCCGGGGCACGAACGGGCGAAGTGGCTGTATGCGCTCGCCCGCCATGTGCAGAAACGGGATCGATTTCTGGCTGTGCTGGAAGTTCTGGATAACGGAAAACCAATCCGCGAAGCCCGCGATATCGACGTGCCGCTGGTGTCGCGGCATTTCTACCACCACGCAGGATGGGCCGAAATGCTGGCCGATGAATTTCCCGATGCGGTGCCCGTGGGTGTCTGCGGCCAGATCATCCCGTGGAACTTCCCGCTGCTCATGCTCGCCTGGAAAATCGCCCCCGCGCTTGCCGCCGGCAATACCGTGGTGCTCAAACCCGCCGAATACACCCCGCTTTCCGCCCTCGCCTTCGCCGAAATCTGTGCCGAAGTCGGGCTGCCTCCCGGCGTGGTCAACATCGTCACCGGCGATGGCGAAACCGGCGCGGCGCTGGTGGCAGCCCCCGTCGACAAGATCGCCTTCACCGGTTCAACCGAGGTTGGCCGCATCATCCGCCGCGCCACCGCAGGCACGGGCAAGAAACTCACGCTTGAACTTGGCGGCAAATCGCCCTTCATCGTCTTTGCCGACGCCGATCTTGACGCCGCCGTTGAAGGCGTGGTCGATGCGATCTGGTTCAATCAGGGCCAGGTCTGTTGCGCCGGCAGCCGCATATTGGTGGCCGAGGCGGCCGAGGCCGATTTTACCGCCCGCCTCACCGCGCGGCTCGGCAAACTCCGCCTCGGCGACCCCTTGGACAAATGCACCGACATCGGCGCCATCGTGCACCCGGTGCAACTCGCCCGCATTCGCGATCTGGTGGCGCAAGGCCAGGCGGCGGGCGCGCAGCTTGTCCAGGCCGAATGCCAACTGCCTGCCAAGGGCAGCTTCTTCGCCCCCGGTTTCATGACCGGGGTGCACCCCGCCAACCCCGTCGCGGTCGAGGAAATCTTTGGCCCCGTGGCCACGCTCACCTCGTTCCGCACGCTTGATGAGGCGGTGGAACTGGCCAACAACACCCGCTACGGCCTCGCCGCCTCGATCTGGACCGAGAATATTTCGCTGGCGCTCGATATCGCCGCACGGGTCAAGGCGGGAGTGATCTGGGTCAACGCCACCAACCTCTTTGACGCGGGCGCAGGCTTTGGCGGCATGCGCGAAAGCGGCTTTGGCCGCGAGGGCGGGCGCGAGGGGATGGCCGAATACCTAAAGCTTCCCGAACCGAAACCGCAGCCCGAGGCGGCACCGACCCGGCTCGATGCCGCGCCGCTGCCGGGCACCCCTGCTGCCCCGGGCATCGACCGCACCGCGAAAATCTACATCGGCGGCGCGCAGAAGCGCCCCGATGGTGGCTATTCCTACGCGGTCAACGCAGGCAGCACGCATCTGGGCCTCGCCCCTTTGGGGAACCGCAAGGATATCCGCAACGCGGTCGAGGCGGCGCACAAGGCCGCAGGCTGGGGCAAGGCCACCGGCCACAACCGCGCCCAGGTGCTCTATTTCATCGCCGAAAACCTTTCGGCCCGCGCCGCGGAGTTTGCCGCGCGCCTTGCAAGCGCCGGGGGCGACGCTGCCGAGGTCGAGGCCTCGATCCGCCGCCTCTTCTACTACGCCGCCCAGGCCGACAAATTTGATGGCGCGGTGCATGCGACCAAGTCGGCGCATGTCACCCTTGCCATGCCGGAACCCTTCGGCGTGATGGGCATCGCCTGCCCCAACGCAGCGCCCCTTCTCGGTTTTGTCAGCCTCGTTGCCCCGGCCATCGCCATGGGCAACCGGGTGGTGGCAATTCCCGCCCAGTCGATGCCCTTCGCGGCTACCGACCTCTATCAGGTCTTCGATACCTCGGACCTGCCCGGCGGTGTCGTCAACATCATCACCGGCGCGCGCGACGAACTGGCCAAGACCCTTGCCCAGCATGATGACGTGGCGGCGATGTGGTATTGCGGCAGCGCTGAAGGCGGTGCCATGGTCGAGGCTGAAAGTGCCGGAAACCTCAAAGCCACATGGACCCTGCGCAACCGTGATTGGCAGGGACCGGGCGCGCAGGGCCCAAGGTTCCTTGCCCGGGCGACGCAGGTTAAGAATATCTGGGTGCCCTACGGCGAGTGACCCGGCCGCGCCACTCAGCCGTTGGCTTCGCGGATCTTCGCGGCGGCGTCCTTGCTGTAGGCAATGCCCTTGGCGTCAAACAGCGCGTCAAGCTCGCCCGAAAGCGTCATCTCGGTAACGATGTCGCAGCCGCCGACAAATTCGCCCTTGACGTATAGCTGCGGAATCGTCGGCCATTCGGAAAAGTCCTTGATCCCCTGCCGCACCTCGGCATCCGCCAGCACGTCCACATCCTTGAAGCTGACGCC
The DNA here is from genome assembly GCF_030684035.1 of Phaeovulum sp. Taxonomy (GTDB): domain Bacteria; phylum Pseudomonadota; class Alphaproteobacteria; order Rhodobacterales; family Rhodobacteraceae; genus UBA6213. The sequence goes on from NZ_JAUXPI010000058.1 coordinate 42,615, forward strand.
CATGAAATTGAGCACCCCGGCAATGCGGCTCGAAAACCCGCATTTCGGCATTTCCTTGGTGCCCTTCATGTAAAGCACCACATCATTCATTGCGACAGTCTCGCGGATCGTGGTCAGCGCGTCGGTCATCTTGGTTCCTTTGCGAAAAATTCTACTCAAGCGCCTTGGTGGTCAGCGCCAGCGCGTGCAACTCGCCATGCGCACCGTCCATCTGCGATTTCAACGCGGCATACACCGCGCGCTGCTGCTCGACGCGGTTCATCCCCTTGAAGCTGGCGTCCACCACTTCGGCAGACCAGTGCCGCCCGTCGCCCGCCAGATCGGTGATGGTAATCCGCGCTTCGGGAAAGCGGGCGCGGATGAGGGTCTCGATGTCGTGGGCTTCGATGGCCATGCGCGGCTCCTTGCTGTTGCGACCAGATTTAAGGCGACCCACGCCGCGCTGCAAGTGCCGCCGCGCACCCGCCTGCCGCGCTGGCCTCCGGCGGGGGTATTTGGGCGTTAAAGACGCCGATCTTCTTCAACGTTCAAATACCCTCGGGGGGAACGGGGGGCGGAAAGCCCCCCGCCGCTTTCAGGCCACCGCTTCGGCGAAAGCCGAGCGATAGAGCGCTGAAAGCCCGGCGAGCGGGGCCGCATCACCGCCAAGGCTGACCGTAGCCCCGCTAAATTGCCCGACCCGCGCCAGCGGCACCCCGGCTTGCGCCGCCGCCGCCGCCAGTGCTTCGGCATTGGCCGGGGTGCAGGCAACCAGATAGCGCGCCTGATCCTCGCCAAAAAGCTGGCCGATATCGCCGCTCTCCAGGCTGACGCCAATTCCGGCGGCCTCGGCCATTTCGAACGCCGCAAGCGCCAGCCCGCCATCGGCAAGGTCACTGGCCGCCGAGACCAGTTTGCGGCTAGCAAGCAGGAATTCGCCGTGCTTGCGCTCGGCCACAAGGTCCACATGCGGCGCATCGCCTGCCTCGATCCCGAAGGCCTCGGCCAAAAGCGCCGTTTGCCCGAGGTGGCCTTCGGTGCGGCCAATCACCAGCGCCAGATCGCCTGCACCGGGCAGCCCCGAAATCAGATCGTCAAGCGAGGCGAGCAGGCCGACGCCGCCAATCGTCGGGGTCGGCAATATCCCGGCACCGTCGGTTTCGTTGTAAAGCGAGACATTGCCCGAAACGATCGGGAAATCGAGCGCCCGGCAGGCCGCGCCGATGCCCTTCACCGCGCCCACCAGCTGCCCCATGATCGCGGGCTTTTCCGGGTTGCCGAAGTTGAGGTTGTCGGTCGCGGCCAGCGGCAGCGCGCCGACCGCGACGAGGTTGCGCCAGGCCTCGGCCACCGCCTGCGCGCCGCCCTGAAAGGGGTTTGCCTTGACGTAGCGCGGCGTCACGTCCGAGGTGAAGGCCAGCGCCTTGGTGGAGCCATGCACCCGCACCACGCCCGCGCCCATGCCTGGGCGGCGCAGGGTATCGGCCCCCACCTGGCAATCGTATTGTTCCCAGACCCAGGCCTTGTGGGCGTAGTTCGGGCTGCCGATCAGCGCGCGGAGCGCGGCAATCGGTGCAATCGCGGGCACCTCGCCCAAAGCTGCGGAGGCGGGCGTTTCGACCCAGGGCCGGTCGTATTCCGGGGCGCTGGAGGACAGTTTCGACAACGGCAGATCGGCCTTCACCTCGTTACCATGCAAAATCAGGAACCTGTCCTCGGCAATGGTTTCGCCGACAATGGCGAAATCCAGATCCCATTTCTCGAAGATCGCCCGCGCCATTGCCTCTCGCTCGGGCTTCAGCACCATCAGCATGCGTTCCTGTGACTCCGACAGCATCATTTCGTAGGCGGTCATGCCGACCTCGCGCACTGGCACCCGGTCGAGGTCGAGCCTGATGCCAAGCCCGCCCTTGTCGCCCATTTCCACCGCCGAGCAGGTCAGCCCCGCCGCGCCCATGTCCTGAATCGATATGACCGCTCCCGAGGCCATCAGCTCGAGGCAGGCTTCGAGCAGGCATTTTTCGGTGAAGGGGTCGCCGACCTGCACCGTCGGGCGCTTTTCCTCGATCGTGTCGTCGAACTCGGCGCTGGCCATGGTGGCACCACCCACCCCGTCGCGCCCGGTCTTGGCCCCGAGATAGACCACCGGCATGCCGACCCCCGAGGCGGCGGAATAGAATATCTTGTCGGCATCGGCCAGCCCTGCGGCGAAGGCATTGACCAGACAGTTGCCATTGTAGCTGCGGTGAAAGCGCACCTCGCCACCGACATTGGGCACGCCGAAAGCGTTGCCATAGGCACCGATGCCCTCAACCACGCCCTTCACCAGATGCGCGGTTTTCGGGTGGCTCGGCAGGCCAAAGCTGAGGCTGTCCATCGCCGCGATCGGCCGCGCCCCCATGGTGAACACATCGCGCAGAATGCCGCCGATGCCGGTGGCCGCACCCTGATGTGGCTCGATGTAGCTCGGGTGGTTGTGGCTCTCCATCTTGAAGATCACCGCCTGGCCGTCGCCGATATCGACCACACCGGCGTTTTCGCCCGGCCCGCAAATCACCTGCGGCCCGGTCGTGGGCAGCGTGCGCAGCCATTTCTTCGAGGATTTGTAGCTGCAATGTTCGTTCCACATCGCCGAAAAGATGCCAAGCTCGGTGAATGTCGGCACCCGCTCGATGATCTCCAGCAGGCGCGCGTATTCATCGGGTTTCATCCCGTGCGCGGCAATCAGCTCAGGCGTGATCTTCGGCTCGTCCATCTTGGCCCCCTCGGCATGCTGCCCGCGTCATAAATGAGCGCCCGGCATCGGGAAAGCGCAGAATCGCATGGCCGCAACGCCCGCCAGCGCCCGGCACGAAAAAAAGGCCGAGCAAAAGCTCGGCCCAAGTCCAACAGGGAGGTAGAAGCCGATGAGAGTTTCCTCAAACCACCGTCTTCATCGCCCGATTTATGGGCACGGTGCGAAGGGTTCAAGTCACAAATTGCTGCGAGTGCAACATGGCGGCCATGCGTTGCCAACATGCCTCACCTCAATCGGCAGTTGTGATCACGTCGCTCTGGCGGCGGCGATAGGCGATGACCTCTTCCTGCACGAAGTCGCGGAACGCCGCGACCCGGCGCGATTGGCGCAATTCCTCCGGGTAGGCAAGGAACACCGGCACATCGACCGACTCGATTTCGGGCAGCACCCGCACCAGAAACGGGAAATCGGCGGTCAGATAATCGGGTAGCACGCCGATGCCGATATGGTTCAGCACCGCCTGCAACACGCCAAAGTAGTTGTTGACCGTCAACGACGAGGGAATGTCGTAGGACAGGAGCTTGTTGGAAAGCTCGGCCCCGGCGGACACCTGCGGTGTCGCCGGGTTCTGGCAGATCAGCCGATGTCCCGAAAGCTCCTCCAGCCGCGTCGGCGTGCCCGACCGCTCGAGGTATTCCGGCGAGGCGTAAAGCCGCATGCGGATGTTCATCAATCGCTTGCGGATCAGGTCTGCCTGGCTCGGCTCTTTCATCCGGATCGCCACGTCAGCTTCCCGCATCGGCAGGTCCAGCACCCGTTCCTCCAGCATCAGGTCGATCTTCAGGTCCGGGTAGCGGTCATAGAGCTTGATCAGCCTTGGTGCCAGCCAGAGCGTGCCAAAGCCCATGGTCGTGGTCACCTTGAGCTCGCCGAACACCTCCGATTCGCTGTCGCGTATGCGTGCCGCCGCGCTCTCCAGCTTGCGCGCCATGGTCGAGGTGGCATCAAACAGCAACTCGCCCTGCTCGGTGAGAATCAGCCCCCGCGCGTGGCGGTGAAACAGGGTGGTCCCGAGGCTCTCTTCCAGCGCCCGGATCTGTCGGCTGACCGCCGATTGCGAAAGCCGCAGCGTGTCGCCCGCATGGGTCAGCGACCCGGCATCGGCCACCGCGTGAAAGATTCTGAGCTTGTCCCAATCCATTCCGGTCACTTTCTGCTATCAGGTGCCACCATAGCGCAGCATTGCTTACTTATCTTCGCCAATCTTCACAAACAGGTATCAATCCGTTTTCCGCTTTGTAGGTCAGCAATTTTGACCTATAATGTGGCATACGCAGGCTTCCTGGGAGGGGGTGCCCGATGGGCAGGCAGGAAATAACTCTGGCCGACAGGTTCGATCTGACCAAATCGCCGGTGCTCTTGAATGGCACACAGGCGCTGGTGCGCCTCATGCTGGCACAGTCGGCCCGCGACCGCGCGGCCGGGCTTAATACCGCAGGCTATGTCACCGGCTACCGCGGCTCGCCGCTGGGCGCGGTCGATATCCAGATGGCGCGGGCGGTGCGCGAACTCACCGCAGCCAAGGTGCGCTTTCAGCCGGGGCTGAACGAAGACCTTGCCGCCACCGCGATCTGGGGCACCCAGCAGGCGGAACTGCGCGGCGAGGGGCGGCATCAGGGCGTGTTCGCGCTCTGGTATGGCAAGGGTCCGGGGGTTGACCGTTCGGGCGATGTCATGCGCCACGCCAACATGGCCGGCACCTCGGCCTTTGGCGGCGTGCTGATGGCGATGGGCGATGATCACACCGGCGAATCCTCGACCGTGCTGCACCAGTCCGACTGGGCGCTGGTCGATGCCTACATGCCGGTGCTTTCCCCCGCCGGGGTGCAGGAAATTCTTGACCTTGGCCATTACGGCTACGCGCTTTCCCGTTATGCCGGGGTCTGGGTCGGCCTCAAGACCATGAAGGATACCGTCGAAGCGACCGCCGTGGTCGATGGCAACCCCCACCGCACCAGCTTTACCGCGCCCGATTTCCCGCTGCCAGAGGGTGGCCTCAACATCCGGCTTGGCGATACGCCGGTGGCGCAAGAAGCCCGGATGATCGACCAGAAACGCTTCGCCGCCGAGGCCTTCGCCCGCGCCAACCGCATCGACAAGCGGATGCACGGGGCACCCGGCGCGAAAATCGGCTTTGTCGCGGCGGGCAAGAACTGGCTAGACCTCGTGCATGCCTTCGACCTTCTGGGGCTTGACCCGGACGAACTCACCCGCCTTGGCGTCACCACATGGAAGGTCGCGCAGACCTTCCCGATGGACATGAAAAGCTTTGCCGAATGGGCCGAGGGGCTGGAGCTGATCGTCGTTGTCGAGGAAAAGCGCAAGCTGATCGAGGTGCAGGTCAAGGAAGCCATTTTCGACAACCGCCGCGGACGCCGCGTTTACGGCTGGAAACATGCACTGACCGGCGAGGAACTGTTTCCCACCCGCTACGCGCTCGATCCGGTGATGATCGCCGAAAAGATCGGTCAGGTGCTGACCGAGGAAGGCCGCGCCACAGCCGATGTGCAGGCAGGCCTTGCCCGCATCGCCGAGGTACGCCGCGCCGACAACGCCCCCGAAATCGCCACCCGCACGCCCTGGTTCTGTTCGGGCTGCCCGCACAACACCTCGACCCGCCTGCCCGAAGGCGCGCGCGCCTATGCGGGCATCGGCTGCCATTACATGGTGCAATGGATGGGCCGCGATACCGAGGGCTTTACCCATATGGGCGGCGAGGGCGCGAACTGGATCGGCGAAGCGCCGTTTTCTACCCGGCCCCACATCTTCCAGAACCTTGGTGACGGCACCTACAACCACTCCGGCGTGCAGGCGATCCGCGCGGCGCTGGCTGCGAAAACCACCATCACCTACAAGATCCTGTTCAATGATGCGGTGGCCATGACCGGCGGGCAGGCCAATGAAGGCGGGCTGACAGCGCAGCAGATCACCCGCGAAATTCAGGCAATGGGCGTGGCCCCCATCGTCGTCGTCTATGACGAAAAGGAAGAGCTCGACCTTTCCCGCTTTTCCCCGGACATCGAAATGGTGGAACGTGCGGGCCTCATGTCGGTGCAGGAACGCCTCGCCAGAACCCCCGGCGTCTCGGCAATCGTCTATGTGCAAACCTGCGCCGCCGAAAAGCGCCGCCGCCGCAAGCGCGGCCAGTTTCCCGACCCCGACCGCCGGGTGTTCATCAACACCGACATTTGCGAAGGCTGTGGCGATTGCGGGGTGCAATCAAACTGTGTCTCCATCGTGCCGGTCGAAACCCCCTTTGGCACCAAGCGCGCCATCGACCAGTCAAGCTGCAACAAGGACTTCTCCTGCCTCAAGGGCTTCTGCCCCTCGTTCGTCACGGTTTCGGGGGCTAGGTTGCGCAAAGCCGCCACCGCTGCGGTGGCGCTGCCGGATCTGCCGCAACCGCAGCTTCCCGCCATCAACGGCACCCATAACGTGGTCATCACCGGCGTCGGCGGCACCGGCGTTGTCACCGTTGGCGCGGTGCTCGCCATGGCCGCGCATGTCGATGGCATGGGTGCCGGAATGATGGAAATGGCCGGCCTCGCGCAAAAGGGCGGTGCCGTGCATATCCACCTGCGCCTTGCCGCGCGCCCCGAAGATATCTCCGCCATCCGCGTGGCGGTGGGCGAGGCCGATTGCGTGATCGGCGGCGATCTGGTGGTCACCGCCGGGTCGAAAACCCTTGGCCTGATGCAGACCGGGCGCACCGGCGCGGTGGTCAACAGCCACGAGATCGTCACCGGCGAATTCACCCGCAACCGCGATTTCCGCCTGCCCGCCGACCGCCTGCGGCTTTCGCTTGAGGCACGGTTGGGCGCGGCGGTGGCCTTTTTCGACGCCTCCGAGCTGACCCGCGCCGCACTTGGCGATTCGATCTATTCCAACATGGCGGTGCTCGGTGCCGCCTGGCAGCAGGGCCTCATCCCGCTCAGCCATCAGGCCATTTCGCGCGCCATCGTGCTCAACGGTGCTGGCCCCGAGGCCAACCAGAAGGCTTTCGAGCTTGGCCGCTGGGCGGTTGCTTTCCCCGATCAGGCCGCGCGCCTCATCGCCCCCGCAGCGGCAGCGCCCGAACCAGACCCGGTCGAGGCCCGTGCCGCCCATCTCGTCGCCTATCAGAACCAGGCACTGGCCGGCCGCTTCCGCGCCCTTGTCGCCCGCGCCCCCGACGGCCTGCGGGTCTCGGTTGCCAAGGGCTATCACAAGTGCCTCGCCTACAAGGACGAATACGAGGTTGCCCGGCTCCATCTCGCCAGCGCTGCCAGGGCCGCCGCCGAATTCGAGGGCGATCTTCGCCTCAGCTACCACCTCGCCCCGCCGCTCCTCGCGCGCCAAGGCCCCGATGGCCGCCCGCTGAAGCGCCGCTTCGGCGCGTGGATAGGCACCGCCTTCCGCCTTCTCGCCCGCCTAAAGCCCCTGCGCGGCACCCCCTTCGACCCCTTCGGCCGTTTCCCCGAACGGCGCATGGAACGCGCGCTGATCGCCCAATACGAATCCGACATGGCCGAGGTGCTGCCTTCGCTCACCCCCGCCACCCTCGCCATCGCCCGCGAACTGGCGGAACTGCCGCTTTCGATCCGCGGTTTCGGCCCGGTAAAGGCAGCCGCCGCCAAGGCTGCCGCTGCCCGCCGCGTGGCACTTCTGGCGGCCTTCCGCGCGGGCGGCACGCCGCAACAACGCGCTGCCGAATAGCGCATGGATTTTCGCCGCGCCGCGGCCTAGAAAGGGCCAAAGGCCCGCAGCTTGCCGGGCCAGAGGGGGCAGCATGGCGGTTGGTGTTTTCGATAGTGGCCTCGGCGGCCTCACGGTGCTCGATGCGGTGCAAAAGCGCCTGCCCGATGTCGCCTTCGTCTATTACGGCGACAACGCCCATACCCCCTACGGCGTGCGCGACGCCGAGGACATCTTTCAGCTCACCTGTCGCGGTGTCGAGCGGCTCTGGGCCGAGGGCTGCGATCTGGTCATCGTCGCCTGCAATACCGCCTCTGCGGTTGCTCTCAAACGCATGCAGGAAACCTGGCTGCCGCCCGACAAACGCGCGCTTGGCGTGTTCGTGCCGCTGATCGAGGCGCTGACCGAAAGGCAATGGGGCGATAATTCCCCGCCCCGCGAGGTCGCGGTAAAACACGTTGCGCTTTTCGCCACCCCCGCCACCGTCTCCTCGCGCGCCTTCCAGCGCGAACTGGCGTTTCGCGCGATCGGGGTCGATGTCGAGGCGCAGCCCTGCGGCGGCGTGGTTGATGCGATCGAACAGGGCGACGAGATTCTTGCCGAGGCGCTGGTGCGCAGCCATGTCGAAGCGCTGAAACGCCGGATGCCCCACCCCGAGGCCGCAATTTTGGGCTGTACCCACTACCCGCTGATGGAACACACGTTCCAGGAGGCGCTGGGGCCGCAGGTGCGGGTTTACAGCCAGGCCAACCTCGTCGCCGAAAGCCTCGCCGACTACCTCACCCGCCGCCCCGAAATGCTGGGCAGCGGCAGCCGCAGCGTGAACCTGACCACCGGCGACCCGGCGCAGGTCTCGGCGCGCGCCACGCAGTTCCTGCGCCGGGGGGTGGCGTTCGAGGCGGCATAACCGCCGCCACCGCGCCCGCCACCTGAAAGCGCCAGCCACCCGATCCCCCCCCGCCGGGCGCGCCCCAGCCCCGTCAGCCACCGCAAAACCGGTGCTGTTGACAGATCGCTTTGCATCGCGTTAGTCTTAATCAAGCGCATGATTAAACTTTTGCCCAAAGGCCCCGCATGCCAACTACCGCTGCCGTCCTCGATACGCCGCAAGACGCCGCCGAAAGCCTGCTTGACGCGGCCGAGGCGCAGTTTTCCGAGAATGGTTTTCATGGCACCACAACCCGCGGCATCGCGGCTGCGGCCGGGGTGAACGCGGCGCTTCTGCACTATTACTTCGGCAGCAAGGAGCAGCTTTTCGCGACCGTGGTCGAACGCCGCGCCGCCGAGATAAACGGCCGCCGCCGCGCCCTTCTGGCGGCACTTCTCGCCGAAACCCCGACCCCGTCGCTTGCGGCTCTGCTGGCGGCCTTCCTGCGTCCGACCATCGAATTCGGCCATGACACCACCCGCGACGGGCAGCGCTATGCGCGGCTGCTGGTGCATGTGGCGGCGGGCACCGATGAACGCTCGCGCCGCCTGACGGCGCAAAACTACAACGGCATCGCGCAGGAGTTCATCACGCTCTTTTGTGCCGCGGTGCCGGGGCTGGCGCGCAAGGATGCGGTGCGCGGATACCTTTTCGCCGTCTCCATCGCGCTTTCGCTGATGGGGCGCACCGGCCGTGCCGGAGATCTTTCCGAGGGTGCCTGCCACGACGAAGATGTGGACGCGGCCATTGAGGAGGCAACGGTTTTTGCGGCGGCGGGCATTCGTGCCCTGGCCGCACATCGAAAAGACAACTGAAGAAACGGGGCGAGGAGGCCCCGCATCACCAACGGGAGGTTACCATGAAGTACCAACTGACCCTTGCGGCGGGGGCTTTCGCCGTGGCGCTTGCGCTGCCGGTATCGTCGCAGGCGCAAACCATCAACGTGACCCTGATCAACGGCCATCCGCCGATTTTCCTCTGGGTCAAGCACCTGACCGAAACCTACATTCCCACCGTGAACGCGGCGCTTCAAGGTTCCGGCTACACGATCAACTGGACCGAGGCCTATGGCGGCACGCTTGCCGCCGTCGGTGGCGAGCTTGAGGCGCTGGAAGATGGTCTGGCCGAGGTCGGCGTGGTGCCGACGGTGTTTGAACCAACCTCGCTGCCGCTGCAAAACGTCACCTACTACACCCCCTTCGGCCCCTCCGACCCGAACCTCATCATGCAGGTCATGGACGATCTGCACGGCTCGGTACCCGGAATGATCGGATCTTGGGAAAAATTCGGGCTGGAATATCTCGGCGGCGGATTCGCACTCGACAATTATGTGCTGATGACCAACTTCCCGGTCGCCACGCTCGATGACCTCAAGAGCCATCGCATCGCCGCCCCGGGCGCTGCGGTGAACTGGCTTGAAGGCACCGGTGCGGTCGGCGTGGCGGGCAACCTGACCACCTATTACAACGACATGCAGACCGGCGTGTTTGACGGGCTGATCGTGTTCCCCACCGCCGCGGCCCCTGCCAAGCTGCAAGAGGTGGCCCCCTATGTGACCATTACCGATTTCGGCGCGCAATATGCCGGGTCGCTGGTGGCCAACAAGGATTGGTTCGCCGCGCAACCCGCTGTGGTGCAAGATGCCCTGCGCAAGGGTGCCGCAGCCTACACTACCGCCTATCTTGCCGAACAGGGCGCACGGGTGGCCGCGGCGATGACCACGCTCGCAGGCACCGACCCGTCGAAAACGACCCACCTGAGCGATGCTGAAAAAGCCCGCTGGGCGGCGGCACTGCCCGATGTTGCCGGTGGCTGGGCGAAAGATGCCGATGCCCAGGGTCTCGCCGGAACCGAGGTGCTCAACGCCTATGTCGCGGCGCTCAAGGCCGCCGGTGTCGTGCTGCCGCGCGACTGGTCGCAACGCTGAGCCGACCGCCGGGGCGAGCAAGCGCCCGCCCCGGCGCATCCGCGGGGGTAAATCCATGTCGAGACTCGTTGATCTGCGAACGGGCGTTCGCGCCTTTGACCTTGCCGCTTCGGTTCTGGACAAGCTGACCATGCTGGCAAGCGCGCTTGGCACCCTCTGCATTCTCGGGATCATGGCATTGATCAGCGCCGATATCGTTGGCCGGTTCGGCTTTGGCCGTCCGATTGCGGGGGTTCCCGAAATCGTCGCGATGTCGATTCTGGCGATTGTGTTCCTGCAAATTGCCAACACGCTTTCACATGACAAGCTGACCCGGTCGGATGCGCTGCTCAGCCTGCTCCGCCGGTACCGTCCGCGCCTTGCCGATGCGCTGGATGCGGCGCTGCACAGTGCCGGGGCGTTTCTGATCGGGGTGCTGATCAGCGCCTTCCTGCCGCTGTTTCAGCGCAGCTATGGCCGCCGCGAAATGGTCGGGGCGGTCGGGCAATTCCTCGCGCCGATCTGGCCAGTGCATCTGATCGTGCTGCTGGGGGCCGGGTTGCTGTTTGCGGTGTTCGTGATGCGCGCCCTGGCGCTTGCCTACCGCGCCGCAAACCCGTGGTCCGCGCAATGACAGGCGTTGAAATCGGCCTTGTCTCGCTCGTCGGCATCCTTTTACTGATCTGGACCGGCATGCATGTCGCCATCGCGCTGGCGCTGGTCAGCTTTTTCGGCGTCTGGATGCTGCGCGACAATGCGCAGATCGCGGCGCGGGTGCTGTCGCTCGCGGCACGCGAAGGCATATCGAGCTACCTTTTCGGCGTGGTGCCGCTCTTTGTGCTGATGGGGCTGGTGGTCAGCCGTGCCGATATCGCTCGCGACACCTTCGAGGTAGCCAACCGCGCCTTCGGCAAGTTGCAGGGCGGGCTAGGCATTGCCACTGTCGGTGCCAACGCGATCTTCGCCGCAATAACCGGCATCTCGATAGCCTCGGCGGCGGTCTTCGCCCGGGTCGCCGTTCCCGAAATGGTGCGCGCTGGCCATACCGCGCGTTTCGCCACCGGCGTGGTCGCAGGCTCGTCGGTGCTCGGAATGCTGATCCCGCCCAGCCTGCTGATGATCCTTTACGGAATATTGTCAGAGCAATCCGTCGGCCTGCTGTTCATTGCCGGTATTGGCCCCGGTCTGCTTCTGGCGCTGGCTTACTGCCTTGGCATCTACGCGATGGTGCGGCTGTTCCCCGGCTTCACCGGTCGCGCCACGCCGCCGCCGGTGCAACCGCGCAGCCTCGCTGCCGCGATCGGCGATACCAGCGCCAAATTGCTGCCGATCGTGGCGCTGATAGCGCTTGTGCTCGGCGGCATCTACGGCGGCGTCTTCACCCCGACCGAGGCAGGCGCGATTGGCGCGCTCGGGGCGATTGTCATCGCTTTCGCCAAGCGGCGGATGAACCTCGGCGCGCTCTGGCGCGTGACACTTGAAGCCGGGCACATCACCGCCTCGATCTGTTTTCTCATCATCGCCGCGACGATGTATAGCCGCATGCTCTCGCTCTCGGGCCTGCCTGCATTTCTGACCCAGTGGATCATCGGACTCGATCTCGGGATCTACGGCTTTATCGCGGTGTTCGTGCTGGTGCTGATCGTGCTCGGCACCATCCTCGATTCATCCTCGATCATGCTAATCACCCTGCCGCTGGTGCTGCCGATCGCGCAGCAACTCGGCATCGACCTGATCTGGTTCGGGGTGATCACCGTGCTGGCGGTGGAAATCGGCCTGCTGACGCCGCCGCTCGGGATTTCGGTCTACGTCATCAAAAGCTCGCTCGACGATCCGCGGATCTCGCTTGGCGATGTGTTCATCGGTGCCGCCCCCTTCGCGCTCATCATGCTTGCCTGCCTGATGCTGGTCGTCGCCTTCCCCGTCATTGCTGTTGGAATTCTGTAGGAAAGGTTCATCCATGCGCATCATCGACCTGTCGGTGCCGCTCGAATCCGGCATCGCCTCGGACCCGCCGGGCTATGAGCCGAAAATCACCTATCTCGGCCACAAGGACACGCCGGGGCAGGTGCTTCAGTTCTTCCCCGGACTGACCGCCGACGAGCTTCCCGGCGGCGAGGGCTGGGCGATCGAGCTTCTGCAGATGCAAACCCACAACGGCACCCATCTTGACGCGCCCTATCACCACCATTCCACGATGAACCACGGCGAGCGCGCCATCACCATTGATGAAGTGCCGCTGGAATGGTGCTTTCAGCCCGGCGTCAAGCTCGATTTCCGGCATCTGCCCGATGGTCATGTCGTCACCGCCGCCGAGGTCGAGGCAGAGCTGGACCGCATCGGGCATACACTTTCGCCGCTCGAAATCGTCGTGGTCAACACCGCCGCGGGCGATGCTTACGGTCAGCCCGATTACCTCAACCGTGGCTGTGGCATGGGCCGCGCCGCAACGCTCTGGCTGCTGGAGCGCGGCGTGCGGGTGACCGGCACCGATGGCTGGAGCTGGGATGCGCCGTTCTTTCACACCCGCCAGCGCTGGGCGCAAAACCCCGATCCGGCGATTGTCTGGGAAGGCCACCGCGCCAGCATCGAGATCGGCTATTGCCACCTTGAAAAGCTGACCAACCTCGACCGACTTCCCGCCACCGGTTTTCGCATTTCGTGTTTCCCTTTCAAGATCAAGGCGGCCTCGGCAGGCTTCGTGCGCGCCGTGGCCATTCTCGACGACTGATCCCGTTCCATGCACCCCTGCCGCGCCCGCCAAGCCCCGGTGCGGTTCCGAGAGGAGACTGAAAATGGCGAAATCGCCCCGCAAGATCATCATCACCTGCGCCATCACCGGCGGCATTCACACCCCCACCATGTCGGACGCGCTGCCCTACAAACCCGCCGACATCGCCGCACAGGCGATTGCCGCGGCAAAAGCCGGTGCGGCGATCCTGCACCTGCACGCGCGCGATCCCGAAGTTGGCCGCCCCACCGCTGACCCCGAAGTGTTCATGCAGTTTCTGCCGGAGATTCGCCGCGCCACCAACGCCGTGGTCAACATCACCACCGGCGGCGGGCTTGGCATGACGATCGAACAGCGCCTTGCCGCGCCGCTGCGCGCCAGCCCGGAAATGTGCTCGCTCAACATGGGCTCGATGAACTTCGCGCTGCACCCGATGGCCGACAAATACACCAAGTGGAAATTCGACTGGGAAGAACCCTTCCTGCGCGCCAGCGATGATTTCATCTTCCGCAACACCTTCCGCGATATCGAGCGGGTGGCAAAGCTCTTGGGCGAGGGCCACGGCACCCGCTTCGAGCTGGAATGTTACGATGTCGGCCACCTCTACAACCTCGCGCATCTTGCCGACCGCGGCATTCTCAAGCCGCCCTTCTTCATCCAGACCATCTTCGGCATTCTCGGCGGCATCGGCCCGGACCCGCAGAATGTCGGCATCATGAAAGCCACCGCCGACAGGCTTTTCGGCACCGATTATCTTTGGTCGGTGCTGGCGGCAGGGCGGCACCAGATGCGGTTTCTGACACAGGCGCTGGTGCAGGGTGCCAATGTTCGGGTCGGGCTGGAGGACAATCTTTATATTGGCCCCGGTCGGCTCGCGGTCAGCAATGCAGAACAGGTCACCAAGATTCGCGGCATCATCGAGGCGCTCGATTTTCAGATCGCCACGCCCGACGAGGCGCGCCAGATGCTTGCGCTCAAGGGTGCCGACAAGGTGAGTTTCTGATGAGCGAGCAACCTGCGGGCAAACCGGCGCAGCGCGCGGTGGTACAGTTCGATTGCCACGGCACCGCCAGCGGCAAGATGCGCAACGACCTGAGCGTGCAGATGCGGCAGCCGTTTGCCGAAGGCCCGTTCGAGTTGGCCACCGACGAAGGTGCCTTTCACGGCGGCGAAGGCACCGCGCCGCCACCCTTGGCGCTGTTCGTGGCCGGGTTGACCGGCTGCATCATGACCCAGATCCGCGCCTTCGCGAAGCGCATGGGGGTAACCCTGACCGGCCTCACCGTCGATGCCCGCGTTGAATGGGACTGGGAGGCAAAGGGCCGGATCTATGAAACCGGGCCGCGCAGTTTCGAGGTTGATGTGGCAATCGAAAGCCCCGATGCGGAAGACAAGGTGGCGGCCCTTATCAATGCCGCGCGCAAGGGCTGTTTCATCGAGCAAACCTTGGGCCGCCAAAACACCATTCGCCACCGGATGAAAACGCCTGATGGATGGAAAGAGCTATGACCAACCCGCTCGACGGCTTCACCGTCACCGAAGCAGACATTTCCTATGTCGGGCAAGGCTTGCAGCGGCCCGAATGCATATTGGCTGAGCGTGATGGTTCGCTCTGGTCGGCCGATGCGCGCGGCGGTGTCGTGCACATTCGCCCCGACGGCAGCCAGGAACTGATCTCGCAAATGCACGATGATCGCTTTGCCGCAACCGCCGATGCCGCCGCCCGGTTCACCCAAGGCACGCTGCCCAACGGCCTTGCCTTTGATGCCGATGGCTCGATCCTGATCTCCAACTTCGGCACCGACAGGCTGGAGCGGATGACCCGCAGAGGGCAAAGCGAGGTGCTGCTCGACAGCATCGACGGCACCCCGATCGGCAAGGTCAACTTCGTGCTGCGCGACAGCAAGGGCCGCATCTGGCTGACCGTCTCGACCCGCATCAAGAACTGGATGCAGGCGATCAGCCCCAATATCGCCGATGGCTATGTGGCCGTGCTCGACGAACGTGGCGCGCGCATTGTCGCCGATGGCTTCCGTTTCACCAACGAGATCCGCTTCGATGCCGCCGAGGAATGGCTTTATGTGGTCGAAACCTCCGGCCGCCGCATCACCCGCCTGCGTATTGGTGCCGACACCTCGGTAACCGCGCGCGAGGTCTTCGGCCCCGCCGATACCGGCGGCTTTATCGACGGCATCGCCTTTGATGCCTTCGGCAATCTCTGGGGCACGCATGTAATGTCGGACCGGATCTTTGCGATCACCCCCAAGGGCGATTTCCGGGTGATCCTCGATGACGACGTGCCCGGCCCCTCTGCCGCGCTTTACGATGCCTTCGCCCGCGATGCGGTGACGCCAGAGCTGATGCTGGCCTGCGGCGGGCGCATTGCGCCATGGTTCGCGTCGGTCACCTTCGGAGGCCCTGACCTGCGCAATGTCTACATCGGCTCGCTGCGCGGCACCCGGATTCCGCTGTTCCGCAGCCCGGTTCCCGGCATGCCGATGGAGCATTGGCACCGCTAGAGCGCACCGGGGCAGCGCCACTAAGGCTTCCGGTCCCCGCCGGGGGGGATTACCAGACTATGCGCGGCGTATCGGGATGGCCTCAGAGACTTTCTGAACCACATCATCCCTGCTGACTTCCGTTGTCCTGACCGTCTCGGCCGCCGCATGTGCAACCGTGATACGCACATTATTCAGTTCGTTCTGGATCCCGCCAAAGCAACGGTTGAGCGCATCGAGGAAACCCACATTGCCGATTGGCTGCGGGGTCGGACTGGCGTTGTTTCGCGGGCTCGGGACGGTCGAAGGAAAGAGATAGATGCACGGGGGCGGCAGTCGATATGGGCCGACGTCTGTGAAGCGCTGTGCGCTGCCAAGCACTTTCGGGCATGGCCGAGCGATCGTCCCGCAGATCCAGTCCCAGACGATCAGCCCATCGACGCGCTGATTTCTAGAAATGATTTCGGCCGATAGCCGGGTGTGAATGCCAGACCAAACGTTGTGGCGCGGATCGGCCCCTGGGTTTGAACACACGCTCCAGAGAATGAATTCATCCGCGTGAGGAGGGCGTTCAAAAATGTTGGTGTTGTTCCCGTCAAGGCACCCCTTCAACTCGACAACAGATCTACGGCCGTCGTTCAGCGTAATGCTGTAGTCATGTCGATTTTCACCACCGGCAGAAATCCAGTCTTCAATCAAAGCCTGGTCTTGCATGTGATTGAGGATGGCCGCGACAAAGTCGCGCTTCGGCTGCATCGTCGCGGAGAACTGACCGCGAACGCGTTCGATGCTACCGCGAAACAGCCCGGACAGGTAAAAATCGTGTTCATCCAGACCATGAGTCCCGAGTGTGTGCGACTGAGTTTTCAAGACCTCGGCAAACTCGACGATCAGGTCCCGAAGCGCC
Source organism: Phaeovulum sp. (assembly GCF_030684035.1). Classification (GTDB taxonomy): domain Bacteria; phylum Pseudomonadota; class Alphaproteobacteria; order Rhodobacterales; family Rhodobacteraceae; genus UBA6213. The sequence goes on from NZ_JAUXPI010000058.1 coordinate 59,035, forward strand.
TCATTTTTCTCGCACGGAATCACACTCATCAGTCTCTCTTTCTTCATAAATCTGCCGAGAGACTATCGGTTCGATGATGTGTTTTGCGATATGCCGAACCACTGGCACAGCAACCCCATCGCCGGTCAGATGGTAGGCTTCATTGTAGGCCTCTGGCAGCATGTAAGCATCTGGCAGCCCCATCAGCCGCGCGGTTTCCCGCGTGGAAATGAGGCGCGAACGGATCAGGTCGCCCTCAACCACCAAAATGGATTGCCGCGATGATCCGCCACCGGGCGTGCGCAGACAGCCCGCAATGTCATCAAAGCGAACTTCGGCACGCTGAACCTTGACCCCCTGTTGAAAACGGGTTCGTTTGTAAACGCCACCAACCATCCGAATCCCAGACGCTTGTGCGGTTTTGACTTTCGCGAGATTGACCTCCGACATCATCGACAAGAGCTGGCGCGTTTCTGTCTTGGTGTGCCAGCGCACTGAAGTGGGCGCTTCTTCAATAACGTCGGCGAAGCGCATTTCTCGGCGATCTGGCTTTGGCATCCTCCACCAGATCCAGTTCCTCTGAAGTTCTTCGGGGAGTGCGCAGTACGAACGGCGGAGGGCAGTCGTATGCCAAGGCTGCGATGGCCCGTCTGACGTGCCATGGACCGCCACGTCATCGCGTGTTGCAATGACAAAAAGTCTGGGCCTCGACTGCGGGACAAAGAGTTCAGCGTCTAGAACGATGGCTCCATACCTGTAGCCCAGACCGTCAAGGGCTTCACAGATGGCGGTAAAGTCCTTTCCTGCATGGCTTGTCAGGGTGCCGACAACATTTTCGAGGACCACGACCTTTGGTGCGCGCCCTTCGTCCTTCAACGACTGAATCTGGGAGATAAACGGCCAGAAGGTGCCTGACCTATCGCCGCGAAGACCTGCTCCACCGCCAGCAAGGGAGAGATCCTGGCAAGGAAACGACCCCCAAACCAAGTCTGCAACGCCTGGGAGGTCTTCAGGTGCTATGTTGCGAATATCATCGACAACCAGTTCGCCGTGCCCCCAGTTGCGCTTGTAGGTCTCGCCCTTCTTCCGGTCAAAATCATTAGCGAACAAGCACTTCCAACCTGTGCCGAGCCCAGCTCTTGCCATGCCCGCGCCAGCAAAAAATTCGTAAAAGCTAGGCATTTGCCACTCCCGGTTCGTTTCTGTTGTGCCCTAGTCAGGAGAACATTTCAAGATTCTTGGGTCCAAAATCCCGTGTCGTGATTGACATAAGGTTGACGTATCAAGATGCGGGAAGAGAAGCACCTGTCATTGGTTCGCCTGGGTAGAAGAAACTCCGCATCGCCGGTGTAGTCTCGTTTGCGGGCAAGTTGGCGTTGCCGATTGAATCTTCGAATTCGGCATCAAGAACTTCCATCCCAACCGCTTAACAACTCCTTAACATACCCCTGCAAACTCTCGCAAAAACAATGTCTTACCTCTCATAACGCGCGTGTTATCTAGGTGCCGCCGCCGCCCCGGCGTCACCTGAAAGGGCTTGCATCTGCTGCCCCCTTCCGGCATCCCATTCCCGACCCACGTCAGGACGCCCGCCATGATCCACAATATCGCCATTCTCGGTGCCTCCGGCTACACCGGGGCGGAACTCGTGAGGCTGATCGCCACCCATCCCACGATGCGGATCGTCGCACTTTCCGGCGACCGCAAGGCCGGGCTTTCGATGGGCGAGGTTTTTCCCCACCTGCGCCACCTGCCGCTGCCCGCCCTCTGCAAGATCGAAGAGATCGATTTCTCCGCCGTCGACCTCGCTTTCTGCGCGCTTCCCCACGCCACCTCGCAGGCGGTGATCGCGGCCCTGCCGCTTGGGCTGAAGATCGTCGATCTCTCCGCCGATTTCCGCCTGCGCGACCCTGCCGATTATGAGAAATGGTACGGCAAACCCCACGCCGCCCCCGATCTCCAGAAGGAAGCCGTCTACGGCCTGACCGAGTTTTACCGCAACGAAATCCGTGCCGCCCGCCTCGTCGCCGGCACCGGCTGCAACGCCGCCGCCGGCCAGTTCGCGCTCCGGCCGCTGATTTCGGCAGGCGTGATCGACCTTGACGAGATCGTGATCGACCTCAAGGCGGGGGTCTCCGGCGCGGGCCGCGCCTTGAAGGAAAACCTGCTGTACGCCGAGCTTTCCGGTGGCACCTACCCCTATTCGGCGGGCGGCAGCCACCGCCACCTCGGCGAGTTCGATCAGGAATTCAGCCTGTTGGCGGGCCGCCCCGTGCGGGTCCAGTTCACGCCGCACCTGATGCCCTTCAACCGCGGCATCCTCGCCACCGTCTATCTGCGCGGCAACCCGGCGGAAATTCATGCCACGCTGGCTGCCGCCTACGCTCCCGAGCCGTTTCTCGAGGTGCTGCCTTTTGGCGCACTCCCCTCGACACGCTCGATTGCAGGCTCCAATTATGTGCATGTCGGCGTGATCGGCGACCGCCTTCCCGGCCGGGCGGTGGTGATGGTCGCGCTTGATAACCTGAACAAGGGCTCGTCTGGGCAAGCGATCCAGAACGCCAACCTGATGCTTGGCATTGACGAGACCGCGGGCCTGCTGCTCGCCCCGGTCTTCCCCTGAAGGAGCGACGATGAAAAGTCTGAAGAAGAAACGCCGCGTCCAGGTACTGCTGCTGACGGCCTTCGCCCTCGTGTTGGCGACCGCACTCATCGGCTATTCGATGCGCGACGGCATCAACTTCTTCCGCTCGCCCAGTCAGGTTCTGTCAGAGCCGCCGAAACCGGGCGAAACCTTTCGCATCGGCGGATTGGTGGAAACCGGCAGCCTGGTGCGCGGCGCCTCGGAAACCGTCACCTTCAGCGTCACCGATGGCGCGGCCACGGTTCCGGTCAGCTTCACCGGCGTGCTTCCGGACCTCTTCAACGAGGGTCAGGGCATGATCGGCACCGGCAAGATGGAAGGCGAGGTCTTCATCGCCAGCGAAATCCTTGCCAAGCACGATGAAAGCTACATGCCCAAGGAAGTGATCGACGCGCTGAAGGAACAGGGCGTCTATCAGGCACCCGGCAGCTAGCGCGCGCTCGGGTCGGGCCGCCTTAACCTGAAGCCATGAGGCTTCCCCCCAGCCAAAGGGGGATAGCCCGTGAAGACCATTGCCGAGATTGCCCGCGAAATCGTCGCCCGCGAGGGTGGCTATACCGATGACCCCGACGACCCCGGCGGTGCCACCAAGCATGGCGTCACCATCGGCACGCTGCGCCGCCTCGGGCTTGATCTTGACGGCGACGGGCGGGTGGACGCGGCGGATGTGCGCGCCGTGACAGCTGCCGAGGCCGAGGACATCTTCATCCGGCACTATTTCGAGGCGGCCAACCTTGCGGCCCTGCCGGAGCCGCTGCAAGCGAGCGTGTTCGACATGTATGTGAACGCGGGCGGCGGCGCGGTTCGCATTCTGCAGCGGTTGCTGAACCAGATGGGGCAGGATGTGGCTGTCGATGGTGTGCTCGGGCCACAGACCGCTGCCGCCACGCAAGCCGCCTTTGCCGCAGCACCCGGGCATCTTGTCGATGCCTACGGCGTCGCCCGACGCAATTTCTACTACGCGCTCGGCGATGGCCGCCCGCAAAGCCGGAAATATGCGCGGCGCGAAAGCGATGGCGGCAAGGGCGGCTGGATCAAACGCGCCGAAGAATTCATTTCGCCGCGCTTTCATCTGAGCGATGCCGAACATCGCGCCCGGGTGGCAGCATGGGGCTGATCGATCGCGTCATTGGCGGCTCGGCAGCGGCAACCGCGCTTGGCAACGCCGCGGTTGGCGTGGCCGAGGTCTTTACCGCCAACGCCACCAAACAGATGGAGGCCTCGCAAGCGGCCTATATCGCGGCGCTTGATGAGCACGGGACCGAGTTCCAGTATCTGCGCCCCGGCCGTTTCGACCGTTTCGTGAACGGGCTGAACCGGATGCCTCGACCGATGCTGGCGCTCGGCACTCTGTCGCTTTTCATCTACGCGATGGCCGACCCTGTCGGTTTTGCCGAGCGCATGGTGGGCCTTGCCTATGTGCCCGAGCCGCTCTGGTGGCTTCTGGGGGCAATCGTCAGCTTTTATTTCGGGGCGCGCGAGGCCTATTACTTCCGCAATCGCGCCGCCCCGGTTTCGCCGCCGCTGCAGCAAGACGAAAATCTGGCGCTGCGCGAATGGCGCGGGGCTGGCAGCAGCTGATCCCGCGCCTGCTTCAGCCAAATATCCTCGGGGGGTGAATGCGCGGGAACCGCGCAGAGGGGGGCGGAAAGCCCCCTTTTCTTGCTCACCTCCGCGTCATCTAAGCGCTTGCCCATTGGCCTTGCCCGCGCATCCCCCTATGATCGCGTCTCGCGCCCATGGGGAGAATGAATCCGATGCTGAACGAACTTGGCCATTTCGCGCTGATCCTCGCCTTCGCGGTGGCGCTCGTTCAATCAAGCGTGCCGCTTATCGGGGCGCAAAAAGGCTGGGCGGGCTGGATGGCGGTGGGCGAGCCCGCGGCCTCGGCGCAGTTCCTGCTGATCGCGTTTTCCTTCGGCGCGCTGACCTGGGCTTTCGTGACCTCGGATTTCTCGCTGCAACTGGTCTTTTCCAATTCGCATACCGACAAGCCGATGCTCTACAAGATCTCGGGCGTCTGGGGCAACCACGAGGGGTCGATGCTGCTCTGGGTGCTGATCCTCGCGGCCTTCGGGGCCTCCGCCGCCTGGTTCGGCTCGGCGCTGCCGCCACGGCTCCGGGCGCGGGTGCTTTCGGTGCAGGCGATGATCGGCGCGGCGTTTCTTGGCTTCATCATCTTCACCTCGAACCCGTTCCTGCGGCTGGTCTCGCCGCCGTTCAACGGGCAAGACCTGAACCCGCTGCTGCAAGACCCCGGTCTCGCCTTCCATCCGCCGTTCCTCTATCTCGGCTATGTCGGCCTGAGCATGGCGTTCAGCTTTGCTGTCGCGGCGCTGATCGAGGGTCGCGTCGATGCCGCCTGGGCGCGCTGGGTGCGGCCCTGGACGCTGGCCGCCTGGATGTTCCTGACCATCGGCATCGCGCTCGGGTCGTGGTGGGCCTATTACGAACTTGGCTGGGGCGGCTTCTGGTTCTGGGATCCGGTCGAAAACGCCTCGTTCATGCCCTGGCTCCTGGCCGCGGCCTTGCTGCATTCCTCGATTGTCGTGGAAAAGCGCGAGGCGCTGAAAAGCTGGACCGTCCTCTTGGCGATCCTCGCCTTCGGCTTTTCGCTGATCGGCACCTTCATCGTGCGCTCGGGGGTCATCACCTCGGTGCACAGCTTCGCCTCGGACCCGCAGCGGGGCCTCTTCATTCTGGCGATTCTCGCGATCTTCGTTGGCGGCGCGCTGACGCTTTATGCGGCCCGCGCCGGGGCAATGCAGGCCAAGGGTGTGTTCGGCATGGTCAGCCGCGAATCAGCGCTGGTGCTGAACAACATCCTGCTGGCGGTGGCGGCACTTGTGGTGTTCGTCGGCACCGTCTGGCCGCTGGTGGCCGAGCTTTTCTGGGCGCGCAAGCTTTCGGTGGGCGCGCCGTTCTTTGAAAAGGCCTTCACCCCGTTCATGCTGGCGCTTGCCATTGCCCTGCCGATCGGCGCGGTGATGCCGTGGAAGCGCGCCAGCTTTGCGCGGGCGCTGCGCCCGCTCTGGGCGGCCGCAGTGCTGGCGCTGGCAGTGGTGGCACTGACCTGGGCGGTCGGCACCAACCGCTCGACCGTCGCGCTGGTGGGGGCGGGCTTGGGCAGCTGGCTGGTGTTTGGCGCGCTCGCCGAGCTTTGGCTGCGCGCGGCGCATCGGCCGATGCGGCTTGCCCGTCTGCCGCGCGCCGACTGGGGCAAGGCCTTTGCGCATGGCGGGCTTGGCATCACCTTCATCGGCATCGGTCTGCTGACCGCGTGGCAAAGCGAAGATATCCGGGTGGCGCAGATCGGCCAGCCGTTCACGGTGTCGGGCTACGAAATCACCCTGGATGCGGTCGATCAGGTGCCGGGCCCGAACTTCCGGTCAAGCACCGCCACCATGACGGTGCGGCAGGGCGGTAAACTGGTCGCCACGCTCTACCCCGAAAAGCGCGTCTACCCGGTGCAGGGGATGCCGACCACCGAGGCGGCAATCGACAACGGCATCTGGCGCGATGTCTATCTTGTGGTGGGTGACCCGCAAACCGGCGGCGGCTGGGCGGTGCGCACCTATATCAAGCCGTTTGCCAACTGGATCTGGGCTGGTGCGATCCTGATGGCATTGGGCGGGCTGCTGAGCCTTACCGACCGGCGCTACCGGGTGGCGGCGGGGGCGCGCAAGGCGCTGCCATTGCAAGCGGCCCCGGCGGAGTGATGCAGATGCTCAAACCCCTGCTGCTTTCCCTTGCGCTTCTGGCCACGCCACAACTTGCTGCCCCGCTCTGGGCGGTGCAGCCCGACGAGGTTCTGTCCGACCCGGTGCTGGAGGCGCGTGCGCGCGAGCTTGGCAAGGTGCTCCGCTGCCCGGTCTGCCAGGGCGAAAACATCGACGAATCGAACGCCACGATTTCGCGCGACCTGCGGCTGGTGGTCCGCGAGCGGCTGGTGGCAGGCGATGCCGATTGGCAGGTGCTCGACTACATCACCGCGCGCTACGGCGAATATGTTCTGTTCGAGCCCGAGGCCAGGGGGGTGAACCTGATCCTCTACCTCACCGGGCCGGTGGCGCTGTTGCTGGCGCTGGGCGGGGCTACGGTGTTCCTGCGCCGCCGCCGCAAGGGCGATGCGGCCGCACCAAAGCTTGACGACGCCGAGGCGCGGCGCGTCGCGGAAATCCTGCAGGAGTGACGCGCGGTTTCGCTTTCGCTTCCTTGCCCTGCCGCTAGCGTGGGTGGCAGCATTTGAGGGGAGGCAGGCCAATGCCCTACGGCGCAATCCGCTATGAGACGAGCGACGGTGTGGCGGTCATCACGCTGGCGCGCGGGCAGGTGATGAACGCGCTCAACACCTCGATGCGCGCAGAAATAACCGATGCGCTGCACCGCGCCGGTGCCGATGCGCGGGTGGTCGTGCTGACCGGCGAGGGCCGGGCCTTCTGCGCGGGTCAGGATCTGGGCGACGGCACCGACCTTGCCACGCTCGATCTGGAGCGGGTTCTGCGCGAGGAATATGCGCCGATGCTGGCTGCCATGCACAACTGCCCGGTGCCGGTGATTGCCGCAGTGAATGGCGTGGCGGCGGGGGCGGGGGCCAACCTCGCGCTTGCCGCGGATGTGGTCATTGCCGCCGAAAGCGCGGGCTTCATACAGGCCTTCACCCGTATCGGCCTTCTGCCCGATGCCGGTGGCACCTGGTTCTTGCCGCGGCTCGTCGGGCAGGCGCGCGCCATGGGGGCGGCGCTTTTTGCCGAGCGCATATCCGCGCGGCAGGCCGCCGACTGGGGGATGATCTGGGAAGCGGTGGCCGATGTCGATTTCGACCACCACTGGCGCGCCCGCGCCGCCGAACTCGCCAAAGGCCCGACGCGCGCCTATCTCGCGGTGCGGCAGGCGATGCTGGCGGGGGCGGGCAACGACCTCGCCGCGCAACTTGCGCTTGAGGCGCAGTTGCAGGGCGCGCTTGGCATCGGCCGCGATTTCGCCGAAGGCATTGCCGCTTTTCACGAAAAGCGCCCGCCCCGGTTCGAAGGGCGCTAGCGCTTCGCCTCAGCCCAGATAGACCAGCCTCGCGCTTGGGAACGCCGAAAGCGTTGCCACGATCGCTTCGCGTGGCATCAGGCAAAAGGCGGAACTCAGCGCATCTGCAAGTGCCGCCGAAGGTGCCGTGACGCTGACCAGTCGCCAGGGAAGGTCCGATGGCGCGCCGGTAGCGGGGTTGAGGATATGGCCCTGCAAGCCCGCATCATCAAAGGTGGTGCCGCGCGGTGCCGACGAGGCCAGCGCCATTTCACGCAAGCTCACGGCATCGGGCAGGATCGTGCCTTCGACATCCAGCGCCACCGGCCAAGCCCCGCCATCAGGGTGGCCACCCAGTGCGCGCATTTCGCCGGTATCGACCAGCACATCGGTCAGCCCCTCGGCGGTCAGAAGCGCCGCAACGCGGTCGGCGATGAAGCCCTGCGCAACGCCGTTCAGCGTAAGACCCATGCCGGGGCGGGCGAATGCGATCCGGTCGGCACCGATGCGCACATCACCCCAGCCGACCAGCGCCCGGGCTGCGGCAACCGCTTCGGGCAGAGGCGCGGCCCCCTTGGCGAAGCTTTCCGCGTAGAGCCGCCAGAGCGGCTGCACCGTGGGGTCGAAGAGCCCGCCGCTTGCACTGTGGATGGTGCCGCAGAGCGCCAGACATTCCAGCAGCTCGAAGGGCGGGTTCGCAAGGCTTCCATTCGCGTTCAGCACGGTCAGCGCCGAATCCTTTCGGTAGAGGCTGAACACCGCCTCAAGCCTCGCGATCTCGGCCAAGGCGCGGCCGATGATGCGTTCGGCGTCGGGGTGGGCCAGTGTAATCGACGCACCGGCACCAAGCGCCACGCCATCCCAGCGGTAAAGCGGCGCTGCCTGAAGCGCGCGTCCGGCGAAGGCACCCGCCCCAACCGCCCCGGCGGCGGCTGAGATGGTCAGGAAACGGCGGCGGTTCAGTGCGGGCATGGTGTTTCTCCGTGGTACATTCAGACAGGAACAGGTGGTGTCACTCGGCAACTTTGACAGCATGGGGGTGGTTGGCGTGGTGGGTCCGCTCGATCACATGCTCCACGGCATGGACGCCCTGGGCGACCTTCTCGCGCCGCTTCACCTGCTTGATGACCACCGGGCAGACTGATTTTGACTGGTATTGCACCTGACAATGCAGGCAGCTCAGGCATTCGTTGGGGTTGATCTCGCCGGTCGGGTGGATCGACTGCACCATGCATTCATTCGAGCAGATCTGGCAAGGGCTGCCACATTCGCGGTAGCGCTTTATCCAGTCGAACATGCGGATCCGCGCCGGAATGGCAAGCGCCGCGCCGAGCGGGCAGAGATAGCGGCAGAAGAAGCGCTCGACAAAGAGGCCGATGAACAGCAGCACCGAGAGGTAGAGCGTGTATGGCCAGGCGCGGGCGAACTTGAGCGTGATCGCGGTGCGGAACGGCTCCACCTCCGCATAGCGGATTGCGGTATCGAGCGAGGTCAGCGTGGCCCCGAACAACCCGAGGAAAATGATGTATTTCACCGCCCAAAGCCGCTCGTGCAGGCCCCAGGGCAGGGTCCATTGCGGAATATGCAGGGCCTTGGCGAGACGGTTTGTCAGCTCCTGCATGGCACCGAAGGGGCAAAGCCAGCCACAATAGGCCCCCCGGCCCCAGAAGATCAGGGCGGCAGCCACCGAGAACCACAGAATGAAGGCCATCGGGTCCATCAGGAAGGTTTCCCAGTCGAAACCGGACTGCAACGAGCTGGCCAGCGCCATCAGGTTGACGATGGAAAGCTGGGCGTTGGAATACCAGCCAAGAAACGCCAGCGTCGTGCCGAGGTAGCCGATGCGGAACCAGAAGGTGAGCCCGGCGGAACGGGTGAGGTAGCTCTGGAAGAAGAAGGCGGCGGTCAGCACTGCGAGCATCACCGCGAGCCCGGCAAGCTCGACAGACTTGTTCTGCCAGACACTATTGCGCATTGCCACCACAGCGGCGCGTTCCGCTGCCTGTTCGTATTGCGCAACCGTCATCACCGCCGGCGTGATGAAGTTGGCGGGAAGCGCAAAATCAACGCCATAGGTCAGGTAGGTTCGCTCGATGGCACCCATGCGACGTTCGACCAGCAATTCCAGCCGCCACGGCTGGGTCGGGTCGAACTCGGCAAATGCGGGGATCGCGAGCAGGCTGATTTCGGTCAGAATCGGTGTATCGGGCACCGCCAGCCGGTAAATCGACATCTGGTCGCGGCTGTTGAAGCGAATGGTCTTGTCGCCCTGCACCAGCGCAATGCGGTCAAAAAGCCCGTCATAACGATAGTTCGATCCGCGCCAGGAATAATCGCCCCGCGCCGCAACGACGATCGCGGCCCCGCCCGCTTCGACCATCGCGAAAAGGTCTGTGCGCTCGACGCCGCGCAAAAGCTGCGCGGCGATTCCGGGAACCGAGATGTCGGAGGCGTAGAGGTCGATGAACAGCTCGTCAGCCGCCCCGCGCGCCGGGAATTTGGCTGCGTTCGGGGGCTGGCCCGGTGCGGCAAAATCCTGGTTCAGCTGGGCGTTGGTCAGCCGGAGTTGCCGCAGCAGGCCCGCATCGAGCAGCGCCTGCCACGTTGCAGGTGCCTCGGCCTCGGGGTTTACGGTGGCAAAGGTGCCCGGCGGGCGGGCGGGCATTTCAAGCCCGCCAAGGCCGAGCGTGAAGGCGACCTTGAGACCGGCGCGGATGATCGAGTCTTCGATCACCCGAACCGAAACCGAAACGCCTGAAACATAGGGCCTGTCCTTCCCGGTGCCGCCTGGCACCGCCTCGGGCTTGAGGTCGCGCCCGGCGTAGCTTGCGACAAGCTGTTTCACGGTGGTGGCGCGCTTGCCGCTTTGCAGCAGCGGTTCGGATTGTTGCAACATCGCGGCACCCAGCACCACCGCATCGGGCGAGACCGCAGCGAGAATGTGGATCGGTCGGCTGGAATAGCCAATGGCACCGACGAGGTCGGAATTCATGAAGGCGTAGCCGATGGTTTCGCTGCCCTTCAACAGCGGCACCACCGGAATATCGTCGCGCATCGGGCCGTAGGCCTCGGCACCGGGCACCAGCTTACCAGCCGGGTAGAGCGCGATGAAATCGGGCAGAAGCGGCGCTTCCGATTGCGCGGCGGCTGGAAGCGCCAGCGCAACAAGCGCCAGTAGCGCCGACAGAAGTGTGCCAAGCCCGAAGCTTCGGGCAAATCTGACGGCGTGCATGCAAAGCTCCATGCTGGGAATGCGCTTGGAAGGCGGCGATGCGCAGGATATATCCCTTACCCCTGCGGCCAGATATACCTTATTTCAAGGCGCAATGCGGCATTTTTGCAGGGTTGGCGCGGGCGGGGCTGCCCCGCTGCATCAGTGAGGGTAATGATGCCGCCAAGCCGCGCCATGCTGAACCGGCCCAGCCGAGGATCATTCGTGATCGTCAAGGCCCCCGCAAGCCTTCGCATTCGCCTCGGCAAGGCCACGATGCCTGCCGCGTCATTTTCCCGTCCCGTCAGGTCGAGAGGCAGAGGAAAAGCCCGGTAGCGGGCAGCTGGAACGGCGCTTCTATCAGGGAGGCCAGGGTCCATCTGCCAGTGCTGGCAACATGTCCTTGCCGAAGCCTCAGTGAAAGTTCGGTACCACAGACGGCGCTCGGCCCACATCTTCGACGCCAAGCCGCAGCCCGCGCCCAAGCCGATGCGCAAGCGCCGACCATTCGCCGGCGGGGCCGGGGGGCAGCGTCTCGCGCAACACCGTATCGAAAAGCCCGAGCCAGACCGGGAAATGCGCCGCCTCCACGTTTCCGGCGCGGCGGTGCGCCATCATCGGGCTGCCTTCGTAGCCGACTTCACCCAGAATCGCGCCGCGCCAGAACCGCACGATCTTGGCCTCATGCGCAGGCCAATCGGTGACATGTGCGGCGAAAATGGGCCGCAGAACCGGATGCACCCGGGTGCGCGCGTAAAATCGCGCCACCACCCGCTCGATTTCCTCGGGCGTAACGGCAATACGGGGCGGCAGGTTCGGCATTCGGCACCTCCTCGCCCAAATAAGACGCGCGCGGCCGGTAGTGCAAGGGGAAGGCGGGGCCACTTTACGCGCCCGAGGCGCGCACCTATAAGGCGGCATGATCCGGCTGGCACGCATCACGGCACGAATTACCGGCCCGGCGCTCTGACCTCAGAGCCGCCGGGAAAAGCCGCCATGCCCTGCGCGCCCCCCGCGCGCCCATCCGCCTTGAAGGACCGCCCGAATGTGCGCCGAAACGCCTGACTACCGATCGACCGTATTCCTGCCCGAAACCGATTTTCCGATGCGCGCGGGTCTGCCCGACCGCGAGCCCGCATGGCTTGCCCGCTGGGAAGATATCGGCGTTTATGACCGCCTGCGCGCGCAGACAGGGCGCAAGCCCTTCGTGCTGCACGACGGCCCGCCCTACGCCAACGGCCATCTGCACATCGGCCATGCGCTGAACAAGGTCTTGAAAGACATGGTGGTGCGCAGCCAGCAGATGATGGGCTTTGATGCCCGCTATGTGCCCGGCTGGGATTGCCACGGCCTGCCGATCGAATGGAAGATCGAGGAGCAGTATCGCGCCAAGGGCCTCGACAAGGACGAGGTCGATATCGTCGCGTTCCGGCAGGAATGCCGTCGCTTTGCCGAATCCTGGGTCGAGGTGCAGCGCGAGGAATTCAAGCGCCTTGGTGTCACCGGCAAATGGGATGACCCATATCTCACGATGGATTACCACGCCGAGGCGGTGATTGCCGACGAGTTCATGAAGATCCTGATGAACGGCTCGCTTTACCAAGGCAGCAAGCCGGTGATGTGGTCGCCGGTGGAAAAGACCGCTTTGGCCGAGGCCGAGGTGGAATATCACGACCACACGAGCCATACGGTCTGGGTGCGGTTTAGGGTGGATCGCTATGTGTCAATGACAGAGAGCGTTCCAGGCGAGAAAATCGGTAAACTGTTTGGAACTTCAGTGGTGATTTGGACCACAACCCCGTGGACCCTGCCGCAGAACCGAGCGGTGTGCTTCAACCCCGACATCGAATACGGGATTTACGAAGTTGAGACGGTAGCCGAGGGCTCAACCGCGAAGGTGGGCGAAAGGCTGGTGCTTGCCGACAAGCTCGCGGGCGAGGTGTTCAAGGCGGCGAAGGTGGAAAGCTTCGCCATGCTGGATCGAGTTAGCGCGGATCAACTGAAAGCAGTTGTCCTCGCCCACCCCTTCCGCGGCGTCGAGGGCGGCGCGGGCGAGTGGGATTATGACGTGCCGCTTCTCGCCGCCGAGCATGTCACCGACGATGTTGGCACCGGCTTTGTCCACACCGCGCCCAGCCACGGCGATGATGACTATCAGGTTGGCCTGCGCCACGGCCTGCAAATGACCCACAACGTCGAACCCGATGGAACATTCCGCGCCGATCTGCCGCTCTTTGGCGGGCAGGCGATCATCACCCCCGACGGCAAGGAAGGCCCGGCGAATGTCAGCGTGATCAAGCAACTGGCCTATTCCGGCGCGCTCTTGGCCAAGGGCAAGATCAAGCACCCTTATCCGCATTCGTGGCGCTCGAAAGCGCCGCTGATCTACCGCAACACGCCGCAATGGTTCGCCGCGATCGACCGCAAGCTTGACGACGGCATGGGCACCTATGGCGATACCATCCGCGCCCGCGCGCTCAAATCGATCGACAAGCTGGTGCAATGGACCCCACCCACCGGCCGCAACCGGCTTTATTCGATGATCGAGGCGCGGCCCGACTGGGTGCTGAGCCGGCAGCGCGCCTGGGGGGTGCCGCTGACGGTGTTCGTGAAGAAGGGCGCGCGGCCAACCGACGCCGATTTCCTGTTGCGCGATGCGCAGGTGAATACCCGCATCGTGCGCGCCTTTGAGGATGAGGGGGCGGATGTCTGGTATGCGCCCGGCTTCAAGGAGAAGATGCTGCAAGGCATCGCCGACCCCGCCGCCTATGATCAGGTCTTCGACGTGCTCGACGTGTGGTTTGATTCAGGCTCGACCCACGCCTTCGTGCTGCGTGACCGGGCCGATGGCGCGCCCGATGGCATCGCCGACCTTTACCTTGAGGGCACCGACCAGCACCGTGGCTGGTTCCATTCCTCAATGCTGCAAGCCTGCGTCACCAAGGGCCGCGCGCCGTACCGCGCGGTGCTGACGCATGGCTTCACGCTTGATGAAAAGGGCATGAAAATGTCCAAGTCGGTCGGTAATACCGTGCTTCCCGACGAGGTCATCAGGCAATACGGTGCCGATATCCTGCGGCTCTGGGTGGCGCAGTCGGACTACACAAACGACCAGCGCATCGGCAAGGAGATCCTGAAAGGCGTGGCTGACAGCTACCGCCGCCTGCGCAACACCATGCGCTTCCTGCTGGGCAACCTTGCCGGCTTTTCCGAGGCCGAGCGGGTCGCCCCCGCCGATATGCCCGAACTGGAACAATGGCTGCTGCACCGGCTGGCCGAGCTTGATCATGTGGTGCGCAAGGGTTACGCGGCCTATGATTTTCAGGGTGTGTTTCAGGCGCTCTTCACCTTTGCCACGGTCGATCTTTCGGCCTTCTACTTCGACATCCGTAAGGATGCGCTTTATTGCGATGCGCCAAGCGGCCTGACCCGCCGCGCCGCGCGCAGTACGCTCGACCTCCTCTTCCACCGCCTGACCACATGGCTTGCGCCGATCCTCGTCTTCACCATGGAAGATGTCTGGCTGAGCCGTTTTCCCGGCGAGGCATCGTCGGTGCATCTGGTCGACATGCCCGCAACCCCTGCCGACTGGCTCAACGAACCCTTGGCCGCGAAATGGGAAGGCATCCGCCGCGCCCGCCGCGCAGTGACGGCGGCGCTGGAGGTGCAGCGTGCCGCCAAGGTGATCGGTGCCAGCCTTGAAGCGGCTCCGGTGGTGCATGTCGAGGATGCAGGGCTGCTCGCGGCGCTCAAATCGGTCGCTTTCGCCGACCTCTGCATCACCTCGTCGCTGGCACTGACCGCTACGCCCGCGCCCGAGGAAAGCTTCCACCTGCCAGAGGTGCCGGGTGTCGCGGTGGTGTTCGAGCTTGCAGACGGTGCCAAGTGCGAGCGCTGCTGGAAGATCCTGCCCGACGTGGGCAGCCATGCCCACGTCGGGGTCTGCGCCCGCTGCGACGACGCGCTGGCCTGAAAAAGCCGGGGGCTGCGCGCCCCCGGTCCCTGCGGGATATTTCTGGCAAAGAAGAAGCGGGTTTGTCAGATCGCCTTGACAGCCTCGCCGAGCAACTCGCGCACCTGCGCGGCCACTGCCTTCAGATCGGCATTGTCGATGGCCTGCATCGAGGCGACGGGGTCGATGGCGGAAACTTCGATGCCGCCATCGACCGCGCGCAAGATCACGTTGCAGGGCAGCATGGCACCAACACGCGGCTCCATGCCGATTGCCTTGTGCGCCATGCCGGGGTTGCAGGCACCCAGAATCCGGTAGGCAGGCATTTCGACATCAAGCTTTTTCTTCATCGTCGCCTGCACGTCGATCTCGGTCAGCACGCCAAAGCCCTTGGCAGCAAGCGCGGCGCGGGTGCGGGCGTCAACCTCGTCAACGCTGGCCCCGGTGATGGTGCGGTTGATCGTATAGCTCATGATCGTGTCTCCCTGAAATCATTGCCTGCCCGAAGTAGGCATTCCAAAGGCTGAATGCGAGTCCCCGTTCAACCGCGCCCATGCGGGGCGTTGAAATCGAGCACGGGGTTGACCGGAATGATCCGGTGCGGATTGATGGTTTCGTGGCTGAAGTGGTAGTGGCGCACGATATGGTCGAACCGCACCGTCTCGGCCACGCCCGGCACCTGATAAAGCGCCCGCGTATAGGCCCAGAGGCTGGGGTAGTCGATCAGGCGGCGGCGGTTGCATTTGAAGTGCAGATGATAGACCGGATCGAACCGCACCAGCGTGGTGAAAAGCCGCCAGTCGGCCTCGGTAAGCCGGTCTCCCACAAGGTAGCGCTGGCGCGAAAGCCGCGCCTCCAGCCACTCGAGGCTGTCGAAAAGCGCCAGCACAGCCGCATCATAGGCGGCCTGGGTGGTGGCGAAACCTGCCTTGTAAACGCCGTTGTTCACCGTGTCATAGACCCGCGCATTCACCGCCTCGATCTCGGCGCGCAGCGGTTCGGGCCAGAAGTCGTCATGGTTCCCGGTCAGCCTGTCGAAGGCCGAGTTGAACATGCGGATGATTTCCGAAGATTCGTTGGAAACGATGCAGCCCCGCTCGCGGTCCCAAAGCACCGGCACGGTGACGCGGCCAGAATAGCGCGGCTCGGCGCGCAGATAGATGTCGCGCAGAAAGGGCAGGCCGAAAAGCCCATCGCCCGTGGTGCCGGAAAAGTCGGTGGCAAAGGTCCAGCCCTCGGTCAGCATGTCCGGGTGCACCACCGAAACCCCGATATGGGGGCCGAGCCCCTTCAGCGCGCGAAAGATCAGCGCCCGGTGGGCCCAGGGGCAGGCATGGGAGACATAGAGGTGATACCGCCCCGAGACCGCCGCAAAACCGCCCGAGCCCGATGGGCCCTGCGCGCCGTCAGGCGTGACCCAGTTGCGAAACTGCGCCGCCCTGCGCACGAAGGCACCGCCCGTGGCAGCGGTGTCGTACCAGCTGCTGTGCCATTCGCCGTTGACCAACAATCCCATGCAGCGCCTCCGTCAC
This sequence comes from Phaeovulum sp., assembly GCF_030684035.1. GTDB lineage: Bacteria > Pseudomonadota > Alphaproteobacteria > Rhodobacterales > Rhodobacteraceae > UBA6213. The sequence continues at coordinate 75,372 of NZ_JAUXPI010000058.1, forward strand.
CTCCTGCCCAAACTACGCGCTCCGTCGCCTGGATGAAACCGCCACCAGCGCGCAACCGCCCTTCACCCCTGCACAGCCGCTGCTTCTTCTTTGTTCAAATACCCCAGGGGGAGAGCCGCAGGCGGGTGGGGGGGGGGCAGCGCCCCCCCTTGCTGCCGTCGGGGCAAGGCACTACCGATGGCGCGTCGGGGCAGGGGTGGACGATGTCACTCGCGGTACTACTGGCGGTTCTGGGCGCGGCCTTTCTGCACGCGCTCTGGAACGCGCTGATCAAGGTCGGAAGCTCGAAGATCGGCGGCATGGTGGTGCTGTCGGTTATGGAGGTTCCGATCGGCCTTGTGGTGGCCGTGAACCGGCCCTGGCTGAACGCAGAGGCATGGCCCTGGGTGCTGGCGGCGGGTTGCACGCATTTTGGCTACAAGTTCTTTCTCACCCATGCCTATGACCACGGCGATCTGAGCCGCGTCTACCCGATTGCGCGCGGTGCGGCACCGATGTTTGTGGCGATTGTCGGCGCGATTTTTCTGGCCGATGCAGTCAGCCGCGCCCAGTATGCGGGCATTGCGGTGCTGGGTCTCGGCATCTTGCTGATGGCGCGCGGGGTGTTTTCCGATGGCGAAAGCCGCCGCCTTCTGCCCTTCGCGCTTGGCTCGGCGCTGGCGACGGCGAGCTATACGCTGATCGACGGCCTCGGCGCGCGGGTGTCGGGCGATGCAATCGCCTATGTCGGCTGGATCTTTGTTGTCGATGGCATCCTCTTTGCCTCGGGCATGGTTGCCTGGCGCGGGCGGCGGGTGCTGGCGGGCGGGATGCGCGGCTGGGCGCTCGGCGGCCTGGCCTCGGCCGCTTCCTATGGGGCCTACGCGATTTCTGTCTGGGCGATGACGGTCGCCCCGATCGCCGTGGTCGCGGCGCTGCGCGAAACCTCGATCCTGTTCGCGGTGCTGATCGGCTGGCTGGTGTTTGGCGAACGGATGAACCCGGGCAAGGCGCTTGCCGGGGCAATGATCGTGGCCGGGGTCATGTTGACCCGGCTTTAGCCCTTGATGCCGCGCTCTGGCAGCGCCTGTTGCACGAGACCGACCCCGAGAAGGTAGAGTGAAGTCGCAATCAGCCCCCAATGCGCCAGGCTTTCGGGGGCGAAATCGACCCAGGCTGCCCAGGCGGCAAAGCCGGTCCAGGCGATGGCAACCGGCAACGAGACCGCCCGCCAGCGTGCCGTGCGCACCGGGTGGATGAAGCGCAGATTGGTGAACATCGCCCCGGCCAGCGCCACGACAACCGCCAGGGTTACCCAGAAATTGGGTTGCGCCGCGAACAGCACAAGCACCACCATGTTCCAGCAAGCCGGAAAGCCCGCGAAAGAACAATCCTTTGTTTTCATGCGGGTATCGACGAAATACACCACCGAGGCATAGGTGATGACGATGATCGCGATCCAGCCTGTCCAGCCCGGCAGCAGGTCCGAGCGAAACAGCGCGAAGGCGGGAATGAAGACATAGGTCAGATAATCGATGATGAGGTCGAGCAGCACACCATCATAGGTCGGCCAGTTCTTCTTGACCTGATAGCGCCGCGCCAGCGGCCCGTCGACAGCATCGACAATGAGCGCGCCAAGGAGCCACAGAAACATCAGGCTCCAGTCCGCATCGACCGCCGCCAGCATCGCCAGCATCGCCAGCACCGCCCCGGTGGCGGTAAGGAGATGCACGAAAAGAGCCTTGAGGCGGGGTGTCATGCGCCTGTCATGGCGCAAAATCGCCGGGCTGGCAATGGTCGCGCAGGGCGCAGTCCTGGCCGGGCACGCGCTCAGGCGCGCGGGTGTGCGGCGTTGTAGACCTGCATCAGGCGGGCGCTGTCAACAGCGGTATAGATCTGCGTGGTTGCCAGGCTCGCATGGCCCAAAAGCTCCTGAATCGCCCGCAGATCTCCGCCGGCGGCCAAGAGATGCGTGGCAAAGCTGTGGCGCAGCGCATGCGGCGTGGCGGTGGCGGGCAGGCCGAGGCTCATGCGTGCGCGCTGCATCGCCAGTGCCACCAGGCGCGGGTTGAGCGGCCCGCCGCGCGCGCCGCGAAAAAGTGCGTGCTCCGGGGCCGCACGATAGGGGCAAAGCCGCAGGTATTCGGCAACAGCGGCTGCCGCAGCGGGCAGAACCGGCACGATCCGCTCGCGGCCACCCTTGCCGGTGATGCGCAGCGCGTTGGCAAGCGGCAGATCGGAACCCTTCAACCCGAGCGCCTCTGAAATCCGCAAGCCGCAGCCGTAGAGCAAGGTCAGCACCGCGCCATCGCGCGCCGCGATCCAGGGTTCTTCTGCCTGCGCACCGGCCCGGTCGATGACCTCGCGCGCGCCGTCTTCGCTCAGCGGGCGCGGCAGGCTGCGGGGATATCTGGGTGCCCGCGCGGCCAGAACATGGGTCGCATCAAAGCCTTCACGGTCGGCCAGCCAGCGGATGAAGCCCTTGACCGCTGAAAGCCGCCGCGCCAGCGACCGCGCCCCCAGCCCGCGCCCGTGCTCATGCGCAAGGAACGCGCGCATGTCGCCTTGGCCGATCTCGGCCAGTCGCGCCAGCCCCATGCCATCGCCATGGTGTGCCGACAGAAAGCCGAGAAACTCGGCCACGTCGGCGCGGTAGGCGGTAATCGTGTGTTCCGCCGCGCCGTCGAGCGCGCGCCTGTGCTCCAGCCAGGTTGCCAGCGCGTCGCTGGCGGCGGCGGAGAAGCCCCCGGCCATGTCAGCCAAGCCAGCGGCGCATTGCACGTTCGAACACGGCGGCGAAAAAGGCCAGAAGGTCGGTGCCCTGCGACGGCTTGAACTGGTGCGGGTCTTCGGCCCCCATCACCAGCATGCCCGGCAGCCGCCCCTCGCCGAAATCAAGCCGCATCAGCGCTTCGGAGCGAATCCAGTCGGCTTTGTCGCCATGGATCGCATCGGAATTGGGCAGGGTCTGGCGCAGCACCACACTGCGCGTCGGGCCGCTGCGCCCGGCGCGCATGTATTCGTGAATGAAGCCGGGTTCGGCCACGCAGAGCACATCGCCCAATTGCCGCAGCGCCGGGTCATTTTCTGAATGCAGGCTTTCAAGCACCAGGCGCACCGAGTCGACGCGCAAGATCTCGGCCACTTCGCTGCCGAGGTTGAGCAGGAAATCTTCAAACGCGACCGGGTCAAGCATGCTCAGCACCGCGCGGTGGATCAGGTTGGTGCCCGCAAGGTTTTCATAGGCCGCCGCGATCACCGACCTGTGGGTGTCTTCCAGCCGGTCAAGCCGGGCTTCCAGCCGATCCATGGCGACGCCGCGCAGATCGACGATGTTGGCCCCCATCGCGCGCTCGTTGGCGGTGACAAGCGCGCGCATCACATCGCGATCCTCAAGGATGGCCTCGGGGTCGCTGATGATCTTTTCGCGCAGATGGTTGGTCAGTGCCTGCTCGCTCATGCCCGTATCCCCGCCCGTTCCGGTGGCCATTTTGGCGGCAGCTTACACTATTCAGACAAAAAATCAGGGGGATTTTTCATCCGTCAGTTGATCTTCTGTCCGGTCTTGCCCCAGTCCTTCAAAAACTGCTCCAGCCCCCTGTCGGTCAGCACATGGTTGGCCATCGCCTTGATCACGGCGGGCGGCGCGGTGATGACATCAGCACCGATCCGCGCGCAATCGGTGATATGGTTCACCGAGCGGATCGAAGCGGCAAGAATCTCGGTCTTGAAGCCGTAATTGTCATAGATCGTGCGGATATCCTCGATCAGCTGGATGCCATCGTGGTTGTTGTCATCAAGCCGCCCGACAAAGGGCGAGACAAAGCTTGCCCCGGCCTTGGCAGCAAGAATTGCCTGCGCCGCAGAAAAACACAGCGTAACGTTGACCATGCGGCCTTCGGATGCGAAAGCCTTGCAAGCGGTCAGGCCATCCCAGGTGAGGGGCACCTTGATTGCGATGTTGGGGGCGATCTTGGCAAGCGCGAGACCTTCGGAGATCATCGTCCTGGCATCGGTCGCCACCACCTCGGCGGAGACCGGGCCTGAAACCATGGCACAGATTTCGCGCGTTACCTCGATGATGTCGCGCCCCGATTTGAGGATCAGCGAGGGGTTGGTGGTGACGCCATCGACCATGCCCAGGTCGTTGAGCTCACGAATGGCGGCGACATCGGCGGTATCGACGAAAAATTTCATGGGAAGGCTCCTGCAGGAAGTTCGGCAGCGTGATAGCGCAAAACCTCGCCGCCCGGAACCCCTTGCGCGCGGCAAATCGCCTGCGGCGGGCGGGCAAGGGGGGGCTGCCGGCCCCCCCTCGGCGCATTCGCGCCTCACCCCCCCGGGGGTATTTCTTGCAAAGAAGAAGGCGGCACATCTTCTTTGCAACAATACCCCCGCCGGAGGCAAGAAACTGTCCGGGCTTCGGCATGGATGAGCCCGGGCATTTCGCGCAAGGCGCGCTGGTGGCGGTGCTGACCGCCGAGCCGGTGGGGCGACCGCTTGATTATCGCGCGCCGGAGGGGGGGTGTTTTGCCGGGGCGCTGGTCGAGGTGCCGCTTGGGCCGCGCCGGGTTCTGGGCGTCGTCTGGGGGACGGGCAAGGGCGATTACGATCTGACCAAGCTGCGCACCATCATCCGGGTTCTCGACGCGGCACCCCTGAGCGGTGCGATGCGGGCGTTTCTGGTGCGGATGGGCGAATATACGCTGACGCCGCTTTCGGTGATGCTGCGGCTGGCAACGCGGGCACCGGGGCTTGGCGACCCGCCGGGAATGCGCAAGCTCTTTCGCGCGGGGGAGGCAGTGCCGGAGCGGATGACCGACGCCCGCGCCCGCGTGCTGCGGGTGCTTGGCGAGCATGGCGGTGCCGGGTTCGCGCTGGCCGAGTTGGCGGCGCTGGCGGGGGTTGGCGCATCGGTGATCAAGGGGCTGGTCGCCTCGGGCGCGGTGATCGAGGCGGAAAGCCCGCGGGATGCGCCTTTTGCCCGGCTCGATCCGGCGCTGCCGGGGCTGGTGCTGGCCGAGGATCAGGCGGCGGCGGCGGCAAAGTTGCGCGCGGCCTTGCGCGGCGGCGGCTATGGCACGACGCTTTTGCAGGGCGTCACCGGCTCGGGCAAGACCGAGGTCTATCTGGAGGCGGTGGCAGAATGCCTTGCTGCGGGCCGCCAGGCGCTGGTGCTCTTGCCCGAGATCGCCCTGACCGGGGCGTTTCTTGCCCGCGTGGAGGCGCGGTTCGCGGCGCGGCCGGGCGAGTGGCATTCGGGCCAGACCCAGGCGGAACGGCGGCGGCTCTGGCGGATGGCGGGGGCGGGCGGGGTGCAACTGGTGGTCGGCGCGCGTTCGGCGCTGTTCTTGCCGTTTCGCGACCTTGGGCTGATCGTTGTCGATGAGGAGCACGACCAGAGCTACAAGCAGGAGGAGGGCGCGCTTTACAATGCGCGCGACATGGCGGTGCTGCGCGCCTCGCTTTGCGATGCGCAGGTGGTGCTGGCCTCGGCAACGCCGAGCCTGGAAACCTGGGTGAACGCCGAGGCGGGCAAATACGCGCGCATCGCGCTCGCCAGCCGCTTCGGCGTAGCGGAATTGCCCGAGATGCGGGCAATCGATCTGCGCGCCGAGGCGCAGGAGGCGGGCCGGTGGATTTCGCCGACACTGGTCGGCGAGGTGCAGGCACGGCTCGATGCGGGCGAGCAGGCGATGCTGTTTCTCAACCGCCGTGGCTACGCGCCGGTTACCGTTTGCCGCGCCTGCGGGCACCAGATCGGTTGCAGGCACTGCGATGCGCGGCTGGTCGAGCACCGGTTCCTCAAGCGCCTCATGTGCCATCAGTGCGGCGAAACCGAGCCTCTGCCCGAGGCCTGCCCGGCGTGCGGCGCGGTGGGGCGGCTTTCGGCGGTCGGGCCGGGGGTGGAGCGGCTGGCCGAAGAGGTGGCGGAACGGTTTCCGGCGGCGCGGCTGGCGGTGCTTTCGTCGGATCTGTTCGGCAGCGCCCGCGCCCTCAAGGCGGCGATCGAGGGCATTGCCGCAGGCAGTGCCGATATCATCATCGGCACCCAGATTGTCGCCAAGGGGCACAACTTCCCGCTCCTGACACTGGTCGGGGTGATCGACGCTGATCTGGGTCTGCAAGGGTCGGACCTGCGCGCCGCCGAGCGCACGTTTCAGCTGATGCGCCAGGTGGCCGGGCGCGCCGGGCGGGCCGGGCGGCCCGGCGTGGCGCTGTTGCAGACCCACCAGCCGGATCATCCGGTGATCCGCGCCATATTGGCGGGTGACGAGGAGGAGTTCTGGCGCGCCGAGGCCGAAGGCCGCCGCGCCGCCGGGGTGCCGCCCTTCGGCCGCATGGCGGGGATCATCCTTTCCGGCCCCGATCTGGCGCGGGTGTTCGATTTTGGCACCGAGCTTGCCCGCCGCGCCGCGCCGCTGAAGCGGATCGGTGCCGAGCTTTACGGCCCCGCCGCCGCGCCGATTGCGCGGGTGCGCGGGCGGCACCGGGTGCGGCTTCTGGTCAAGGCCGACCGCGCCGCGCCCTTGCAAGCGGCTCTGGCTGAATGGCTGGGGCAATTGAAGCTGCCGGGACAGTTGCGGCTGAGCGTCGATATCGACCCGCAGAGCTTTCTTTAGAGCCTGTCCGGCAAAAGTGGCCACCGGTTTTGTAACAAGACAGACTCTCGCCTCAGGTCAACTGCTGCCACGCCACTGTTGCAATCGCCCGCAGCGCTTCGCGCGGAACCTCGCCCACCACCGCGTAGCGCAGGCTGCCGTCGATCCACCAGAACCCCTGCGTCGCCCCGGCTTCAACAAAACGGAACGCGGTTTCGGCACTGCCATCGCCCGCGGCCGCATAAAGCGTGATGCGCTGGCCGGTCGCGTTTTCGTACATGAACACCGCGGCCGCACCGGTCTCAGTGGGCAAGATGCGCCCGCCCATCAGGGCAAAACCAAAACTGGCAAAATCGGGGGCGGCAATCGGATGTCCAAGCCGCTTGGAAAGCCAGCGGGTCAGGTGCTCGGCCTCGGTTGCGGCCACTTCCACCGGGTGCGCGACCTCGACCGCAAAGGTCTGGTGCGCGCGAATGGCAGCAAGTGCCACCGGCACAGCCGCCCCCTCGCCCGGCGTCAGCCGCGCCGCGGTCCATCCGCCTGCGGCACCCAGTGCCAGCAATAGCACCGCCGCCGCAAGCCGGGCGAATTTCGGCAAGGCGGCGCGGTGGCGCGGGGCGGCATCTTCGCGCGCCGCGCGATCCAGCATGGTGCGCAGGGTTTCGGGCAGCGGCTCGGCGGCGATGGGGCCATAAAGCGCGGCAAGCGCTGTATCCTGCCGGTCCCATTCGGCAACGGTCGCCCGGCCCGCCGCGTCTGCACCAAGCCGTGCGGCAAGCGCGGCGCGTGCTGGCTCGGGCGGGGTGCCATGCCGCAGCGCGATCAGTTCCGGGTCAGTCAGCGGGTGCCGCTCGGTCATCTTTGCTCGGTTCCTTCTTCGCGCGGTCTTTCCTGCCGCGGCAGATCGCGGCCCGTGGCGGCGCGCAGGCTGGCGCGTGCCCGGCCCAGCCGCGAGGCCAAGGTGCCCTCGGCCAGCCCGAGCACCGCCGCGGCCTCCGCCAGGCTCATGCCCTCCAGCGCCACCAGCAACAGCGCCTCGCGCTGCTCTGCGGGCAGGCGTGCAATTGCCTCCTGCACCTCGCGCAGCGCCATATGGCCTTCCTGAGCGCCGGGGCGGGCAAGCTCGGCCATGCCCTCGCCCACCACCGATAGCTGCGGGCCGCGCGCGCCCCGACGCAGCCCGTCGCGGTGCAGGTTCACCAATATGCGGAACATCCAGCCGCGCATGCTGCCCTCGCCACGCCAGCCTTCGCGCCGGGCAAGCGCCCTTTCAAGGCAATCCTGGACGAGATCATCCGCCGCGGCGCGGTCGCGCAGCAACGCCTGCGCGTAGCGGCGCAGCGCCGGAATGGCGGCCTCGATCTCGTCCAGCGTGGTCATTTGCGGGCGCTCATGCGCCGGACTCCCTTGTCAGGTCAGTTCGCCTTGATGATATGCCAGACGCCGCCAACCCCGTCACCGGTCACGTCACCCGGCTTGGTATCCTTGATCCAGAGGTAAAGCGGTTTGCCATCATAGGTCCATTGCATTGCGCCGTCGGTGCGGGTGGTCAGCCCATAGGCACCCTCCGGCGCTGATCCGGCGGGGGCAAGAAGCGGCGGCCAGTTCACCGCGCAACTGTTGTAGCAGGCCGACATGCCGCCGGTATCGGGGTCATAGGTGTAAAGCGTCATGCCATTGGCATCGGCAAGCACCTTGCCTAGGCTGGTATCGGCCATGGTGATGCCGGTGTCGGCAAAGGCGGGTCCCGCAAGACCTGCCAGAGCGGCGGCAACGATAAGATGTCTGCGGATCATGTTTTGCTCCCTGAGTTACCGGGTGCGCTGTCTCCCACAGCCACCCTGCAATGAAAGACGCAATCGCAGCCGCTTTCATCCCGCCGTTCACGCGAAGGTGAGGATGCGTTCCGGTGCCTTAGCAAAAGCGACGAGATCTCGGCCATGGCTACGGCTTCCTTTGGCCCGAGGCTGATGATCCGGCTCCGCCCGAGAGGGCCATCCGATCAGCCTCGCCGCGCGGCACCCGCTGGAAACCCAACCGCCTCGGCCCTATCTTGTCGCGAAAGGGGGAATCGCCATGCACCGACCCGACCGTCTGCCGACCCAGGCCGAAGCGCTGCCTGGCCGCGCCACGCCGATGCCGCTCGGCGAAGCGCATTTTCTCTCGGGCCTGCCGCTCGACGAGGTGCCTCCTGAGGGCATGGAGTTGGCGTTGTTCGGCATGGGCTGTTTTTGGGGTGCGGAACGGATCTTCTGGCAACTGCCCGGCGTCTGGCTGACGGCGGTGGGCTACGCTGGAGGGATCACCCCGAACCCGACCTACAAGGAGGTCTGCACCGGGCTGACTGGCCATAACGAGGTGGTGCGGGTAACCTTCGACCCGGCGCAGATCAGCTACGAGGCGCTGCTGCGAACTTTCTGGGAAAACCATGACCCGACGCAGGGAATGCGCCAGGGCGGCGACCGGGGCACGCAATACCGCTCGGGCCTCTACACCACCTCGCTCGTGCAAACGGCGGCTGCCGCCACCTCGCGCCGCGACTACGCCGCGCGCCTTGCCGCCGCGGGCTTTGGCGCGATCACTACCGAAATCCTGCCCGCGCCGAGCTTCTATTTCGCCGAGGACTACCACCAGCAATACCTTGCCAAGAACCCGCAGGGCTATTGCGGCATCGGCGGCACCGGGGTTTCCTGCCCGATCGGCCTCATGCACTGATCTTCTTCATCGCCAAAATACCCTCGGGGGGCGCGGGGGGCAGACGGCCCCCCGCCCTTGACGCGCGCCCCGGTTGCGCCTTACTGCGCCCGACCCGTCAGGAGCCAGCATGACCACCTTCACCGCCTTTACCACGCTTGCCGCCCGCGAACCGGCCGAGGCGCTGGCCGAAATGCTCGAAAACCTCGATCCCGCTCCCTATGGCGTGGGCGTGGGCGAGATCGAGGATGGTTCCGATCGTTGGGAAGTCGGGGCCTATTTCACCGAAAACCCCGACGGCGTGGCGCTGGCGCTGCTTGCCGCGGCCTTCGATGCCGCCAGTTTCGCGGTGTCTGAATTGCCCGAGACCGACTGGGTCGCGCATGTGCGGCGCGAGTTGTCGCCGGTGGTCGCCGGGCGGTTCTTTGTTTACGGTGCCCATGACGCTGAAAAGCTGCCCGCCGATGCGGTGCCGCTGTTGATCGAGGCGGCGATGGCCTTTGGCACCGGCCACCACGGCACCACGCTCGGATGTCTGACAGCGCTCGACAGGCTCGACCGCGCCGGGGTGCGGGCGAAGAACGTGGCCGATATCGGCTGCGGCACAGCGGTGCTGGCAATGGCTGCGGCAAAGATCTGGCCGGGGCGGGTGCTTGCCTCGGATATCGACCCGGTGGCGGTTGATACCGCCCGCGCCAATGCCGTGGCAAACGATCTGGCAGGCCGCGTGGAATGCCTTGAGGCGGCCGGGTTCGACCATCCTTTGCTGGTCGCCGCAGCACCCTTCGACCTTGTGTTTGCCAATATCCTGAAGGGCCCGCTGATTTCGCTCGCCCCCGACATGGCGGCGAATCTTCTGGCTGGCGGGCAGGTGATTCTCTCGGGCATCCTCAACGAACAGGCCGACGAGGTGGTTGCAACCTACGAAGCCGTCGGCTTTGGTTTGCGTTCGCGCGACGAATACGGCGACTGGACGACATTGGTTCTGAACCGCCAACAATAGCCCAACTTGCCGCGTCACTCTGCCGCAATTCTGTGGCACAGTCTGCTGATCGTCAACTTCAGTGCCCTGTGTTCGGGGAGAGTGTCATGGTCGATCGCAATCTGGAAAACTTTTACGAGCGGCTTGAACGCATCGACACCATCAACGGCTCTGGCGGTGCCTTCGAGGCGCTGGGAACGCTTGGCCGTTCGCATTACGCCGCTGTCAAACCGCCGCGTCGCCGGGTGTTCTGGCTGCGCCCTCTGGCGTTCATCCTCTGCGCCTTCCTGCTGATGAAGGGCGGGCTGCACGCAGAGCTTGGCAATGACATCTACAACGAGCGTCTGGCGGTGCTTGCCAATGGCACGGCGGTGGAGCGCGCCGGGGCCTGGGTGCTTTCGGCCGATGTGGCGACGCTGGCAATTTCGGCCAGGTTGCGCCCCTACCTGCGCTGACCCACCGGGCATGAAAAGGCCGCGCCGAAGTTATCGGCGCGGCCTTTTGGCGGGCATTCCCGCGTGCAGGCAACCGTGGCTCAGAAGCGCGCGGCAACCTGGTCGATATCGCCACGGGTCAGGCCGATATCATCAAGCTCACGGTCGGAAAGCTTGGCCAGTTCATTGCGGGTCAGGCGCGCATCGTTCCAGGTGGCAAGTGCTGTGAAGAACCGCGAAACGAGGCTGGTGTAACCGGCGTGGGTCATGGTGCGGTTGGTATCAAGGGCGGACATTTCGATTTCCTTTTACGTTCTGCTCATTTTGAAAGCATTGGCCTTTCGATGTCGCACATAGGCCTGGCGATTTGCCAAAACAAGCGCCGCTACAACAGCCCCGCCATGCGCAATTTGCATGGCTTTGCAGATGCTTAACCAAGTGTTCCAGAGCCCCTGCAAAGCGGGCGGAAAATGTCGGATTTGCACCAGAAGCTGGCGTTTTGTTGCCGTGGCGGCGGTAGCAAGACAATTTTCTTGCTGCACCGCAGAAAGACGGCTTCGGGCTTTGCGATGTTCGCTTTTCGTGCTAGTGCGGGAAAAAAGCAACAGAGCAGGGCAGCATGCGCGTTTTGGGAATTGACCCCGGCCTTCGCAACCTCGGCTGGGGGCTGATCGACATGGAGGGCTCGCGGCTGAGCCACGTTGCCAACGGCATCATTCACTCGCAAGGCGATGATCTGGCGCTCAGGCTGTTGTCGCTTTTCTCGGCCCTGACCGAGGTGGTGGCGCGCTATGCCCCCGATGCGGCGGCGGTGGAACAGACCTTTGTCAACAAGGATGCGGTGGCGACACTGAAACTTGGGCAGGCGCGCGGCATCGCGCTGCTGGTGCCCGCGCAGGCTGGCCTCACGGTGGGCGAATATGCGCCGAATGCGGTGAAGAAGGCGGTGGTGGGTGTAGGCCATGCCGACAAGGGGCAGGTGGCGCATATGGTGCGGTTCCAGTTGCCCGGGGTTGACCTCGCCGGACCCGACGCAGCCGATGCGCTGGCCATCGCCATCTGCCATGCGCACCATCTGCAAAGTGCCGGGCGCATGGAACGGGCGATCAGGGGGGCGGCATGATCGGGCGCATCGCCGGGGTAATCTTGCACCGCGCCATGGATCAGGTGCTGATCGACGTGCGCGGGGTGGGCTACATTGTGCATGTCTCGGCCCGCACTGCCGCCGCACTGCCGCCGGTCGGCGAGGCGACCGCGCTTTATACCGAGCTTCTGGTGCGCGAAGACCTGCTTCAGCTTTTCGGCTTCACTACGTTGCTCGAAAAGGAATGGCACCGGCTGCTGGTATCGGTGCAAGGCGTCGGAGCCAAGGCGGCGCTTTCGATTCTGGGCACGCTTGGCGCTGATGCGCTTGCCCGCGCCATCGCGCTTGGCGATTGGGCAAGCGTGCGCGCGGCGCCCGGCATCGGCCCCAAGCTCGCGCAGCGTGTGGTGCTGGAACTGCGCGGCAAGGCACCCTCGGTGATGTCGATGGGCGGCGCGCTCAGCGTCGATCTGGCGGCGGCGGATGAGGTGATCGAGGCATCGGCACCCCGCCGCGCCACCGCCGCGCCGCCACCCTCGGCCGCCTCCGAGGCGCTTTCGGCGCTCGCCAACCTTGGCTATTCCGCCACAGATGCCGCAGCGGCCGTGGCCGAGGCCTCGGCCAACCCCGAAGCGACCGACACCCCCCGCCTGATCCGCGCCGCGCTGCGGTTGCTGGCACCGAAGAATTGATCCGCGCCTAGTCGTAGGCGTCGAAAAAGCCTTTTGGCACCAGCAGGTTCTCGCGCCGAAGCGCCTTCACGTCGCGTTCGCCGCAAAGCGCCAGCGAAATATCCAGCTCGTTGCGGATCACCTCCAGCGCTTTCGTCACCCCGGGCTGCCCCATCGCGCCAAGGCCGTAAATGTAGGCGCGCCCGATGTAGGTGCCCTTGGCACCCAGCGCCAGCGCCTTGAGCACGTCCTGCCCCGAGCGGATGCCGCTGTCGAGATGCACCTCGATCCGGTCGCCCACCGCCGCGACGATCTCGGGCAGTTTGCGGATCGCGCTCAGCGCGCCGTCAAGCTGGCGGCCGCCGTGGTTGGAAACGATGATCGCGTCTGCCCCGAAATCGGCGGCAATGCGGGCGTCGTCGGCATCGAGAATGCCTTTCAGTATCAGCTTGCCGCCCCATTGGTCGCGGATGCGGGCAATCTTCGACCAGTCAAGCCGCGGGTCGAACTGCTCGCTGGTCCAGGCGTTGAGCGAGCTCATGTTTTCCACGCCTTTCGCGTGGCCGACGATATTGCCGAAGGAGCGGCTTTTCGCGCCAAGCATGCCCAGCCCCCAGCGGACCTTGGTGGCGAGGTTCATGATCGAGGAAAGCGTGAGTTTCGGCGGTGCAGAAAGGCCGTTCTTCAAATCCTTGTGCCGCTGGCCCAGAATTTGCAGATCGAGCGTCAGCACCAACGCCGAGCACCCGGCTTTCTTCGCCCGCGCGATCATGCCATCGACAAAATCCTCGTCGCGCATGACGTAAAGCTGGAACCAGAAAGGCTTGCTGGTGGCTTCGGCAACCTGCTCGACCGAGTTGATCGACATCGTCGAAAGCGTGAAGGGAACGCCAAAGGCTTCTGCCGCCCGTGCCGCCTTGATCTCGCCATTGGCGCTTTGCATGCCGGTAAAGCCAACCGGGGCCAGCGCCACCGGCATCGCCACCGGCTGGCCGATCATGGCACCCGCAAGGCTGCGGCTCGACATGTCCACCGCAACCTTCTGCCGAAGCCGGATCTGGGCAAAATCCGAGGTGTTTTCGCGGAAGGTCTGCTCGGTATAGCTGCCGCTTTCGCAATATTCATAGAACATCCGCGGGGCGCGGCGCTTGTGCAGTTGCTTCAGGTCTTCGATGCAGGTGATTGTCGGCATGGCATGGCCTTTCGCTGAATTGGTAAAGATCAATTACCAATTCATACCGCATCATGCAATGGCCTTGCGCGCGCTTGCCATTATGCCTCCGCTCGTGCCTTGTGGCGCAAACAAGGGGTTCGGCTTGGAAACGGTTCTGTTTGGCTTCGCCGGTGGCATGGTGGCTGCGATTGCCACCACTGCGGGGGCAATTCCGGCGTTGATCGGGCGCTCGATGTCGCAACGCACGGGCGACACGATGCTTGGCTTTGCCGCTGGGGTCATGCTTTCGGCCTCGTATTTCTCGCTGATCCTGCCGGGGATCGCGGCGGCGGAACTGCTGCACGGCTCGCTGGTGCTCGCCGCGCTGATTGCCGCGGCGGGGATCTGCCTTGGTGCAGCCTTTGTGGCCTGGCTCAACGCATCGCTGCCGCACGAACACTTCGCCACCGGGCGCGAAGGCGCGGACCCGAAGGCGCTGGCGCGGATCTGGCTTTTTGTGTTGGCGATTACCATTCACAATTTCCCCGAGGGGCTTTCGATCGGCGTCGCCTTTGGCGCAGGCGAAATGGCCAATGGCCTGTCGGTGATGACAGGGATTTCGCTGCAGGATATTCCCGAAGGGCTGGCGGTCGCCGTGGCGCTGATCGGCCAGGGCTATTCGCGCATGCGCGCCTTTCTGGTGACAATGGCGACAGGGTTGGTGGAGCCCATCGGCGCGCTGATCGGCGCCGCGGCGGTTTCGGTTTCAAGCACGCTTCTGCCCTGGGGCCTGACCTTCGCGGCGGGGGCGATGCTTTACATCATCAGCCACGAGATTCTGCCCGAAACGCACCGGAACGGGCACCAGAACCGCTCGACCGCCGGGCTGATCTTCGGTCTCGTGCTGATGATGGTGCTTGATGTGACGCTGGCTTGAGCGAAGCCGGGGGACGCTCCCCCCGGGAGGCCTGCGGCCTCTCCCCCCCCGGGGTGTTTCGGCAAAGAAGCGGTTCAGGCGCGGTGTGCCCCTGCGGCCAGTTCGGCGACGCGCGCCAGCACCTCGGCGGCGCTTTTGCCCTCGCCGATCAGCTTGACGATTGCCGAACCGACGACACAGCCATCGGCGACCCCGGCGATGGTTTTCGCGGCGTCGGGCGTGGTGATGCCAAAGCCGACGATGACCGGCAGATCGGTTGAAGCCTTGATCCGAGCGACCTCGGGCCCGACCTCGGCAGCTTGCGCGGCGGCGGCGCCGGTGATGCCGGTGACCGAGACGTAATAGACAAAGCCGGAAGTGTTTTGCAGCACCTTGGGCAGGCGTTTGGCATCGGTAGTGGGGGTGGCGAGGCGGATGAAGTTGAGGCCTGCTGCCTGTGCGGGCAGGCAGAGCTCGGCATCTTCCTCGGGCGGCAGATCAACCACGATCAGCCCATCCACCCCGGCGGCGGTCGCCTCGGCAAGAAACCTTGCCACGCCGCGCGCGTAGATCGGGTTGTAATAGCCCATCAGCACGATCGGGGTTTCGGCATTATTGGCACGGAAGGCACGGACCATCTCGAAGGTGCGGTCCATCTTGTGGCCGCCGCCAAGGGCGCGCTGGCCTGCTGCCTGAATGGTCGGGCCGTCGGCCATCGGGTCGGTGAACGGCATGCCGAGTTCGATGATGTCCACCCCGGCAGCGGGCATGCCCTCGATCAGCGCCAGCGAGGTTGCCACATCGGGGTCGCCTGCCATGATGTAGGCGACAAAGGCCTTGCGGTTCTGGCCGCGAAGTCGGGCGAAGGTGGCGTCGATTCTGGTCATGTCCGGCCCCGGTCTGGCTGTTGTCCGCCGGGTTTGCGACATGGGGCGCGGAAAATCAATGGCTCAGGCGGGGCGCGTGTGCCGATGATCTGCTTCTTCGCCAAAACCGCCCGCGACCGTGCCGAAGCCCGCGCTCCGAAGCGGCCGCCGCGGCATTGACCTCGTTGCCGGGGACGGGGGCTTGCCGCGACCGACGGCGCAGATAGAAAGGGCGCATGGATGCAACCGCCTGCCTGAAATGAGCCCACCGATGCAAAACCTGCGCCAGATATTTCGGCGGGCGTTTGTCCGGAGCGAAAACTGGCGCGGCGGGCGCGACCTGCTGGCGGCGCTGGCGCTTTTCATCATTGCGGTGCTTGGCCTTGCCGTTGCGGCGCGGCCAGAGCTTGACGCAGGTATCCTGTCGATCCCGACGCTCGTGCTGCTGCTTTTGGCGCTGCCGCTGGGCGGGCGCAGGCTTTGGTTACGCCCCGGATGGGGGATGCTGATGCTTTGCCTTGCGGTGCTGTTGATGCTGCCCTTCACCCTGGTCGCGCAGGTCTTTGGCCGGGTGGACATGCTGGCGATCCTCCATCACGCGGGTTTCGGCACCGAGGGGATGACGCTGGCAGGTCTTTCCGTCGAAGTGAAGGAGACGCTGCTGAGCCTTGGCATCTTCACCTTTGCGAGCTTCTGGCTGCTGAACCTGCTTGGCGCGCCGCAATCGGCGGCGGCACTGGTGGCGCTGCTGGTGCTGCTGGCGAACCCGCTCACGCAATTCGCGTTTGGCCGGGTGGCGCATGGCGCGGTGGCCTCGGTGCTGCCGACGCGGCTGGTGGCACCGGCGCTGGTGGCACCTGTGGCACCGCTGCCGGATCTGATACTGGTCTATCTGGAGGGCAGCGAGCAACGCTATGAAAACACCGCCGCCTTCGGCGCGGCCTTTGCGCCGCTTGCCGAGCTTGCCGCCGAGGCGATCAGTTTTCGCAGTGTCGGGCGGGCGCTCGGCACAGGATGGAGCATTGCCGGTATCGTCGCCTCGCAGTGCGGCGTGCCGCTGCTGCCGAACGGCCTGCGCTATGGCAACAACTTCCTGCCGCAGACAGAGTTCCTTCCGGCCAGCACCTGCCTTGGCGACATTCTTGCGGCGCGCGGCTACCGCAGCGCGTTTCTGGTGGGTAGCGAGGGCACGTTTGCGGGCATGGACCAGTTCTTTCGTCGCCACGGCAACCCCACGCTGATCGATATCGATACGCTCCGCGCAACCATGCCCCCGGCCGCGTTCGAGGCGGCGCTGATCGAATGGACGCTCGACGATCAGGCGGTGTTTGAAGCCGCGGCCGCGCGCTATGCGGCGCTTGTGGCCGAGCCGGGGCCGGTAGCGCTGGTTGTTGAAACCATCGGCCCGCATGGCAAGCACGGCTTTCTTTCCCGCGATTGCACCGACACGGGCCGCGCCCGGATCAGCGACGATCTTGCTGCCGTCATGCGCTGCACCGCCGAGGGTGCCCGCGATTTCGTTCGCGCCGTGCAGGCGGCTGGCAACGGGCGACCGCAGAAGATCGTGCTCCTCTCTGACCACCTGTCGCATTACGATACCAACGGCGTGCTGCACCCGCCCGCGGCGCGGTTCAATACGGTGATGTTTCTTGATGCCGCGCGGGCAGGCGAGGTGAACGCCCGACCCGGCGCAATGTTCGATGTCTTTCCGACGCTGCTTGAATGGCTCGGGTTTGGCGCGCCGCCGCAGCGCGCCGGGCTTGGGGTTTCGCTGCTCGGCGCGGCACCGACGTTGACCGGGGAATTCGGTGCCGGGCCGCTCGATGCGATGCTGGCGGGCGACGGTGTGCTGGCGGCGGCGCTCTGGCAGTAGCGTGCGGGCGGCCTACGGCGGTGCTTGCTCTTCGCGCGGCCACTCCCTAGAAGCAGGCGAGTTTTCGGATGGGGGCGCGGGCCGGGCATGGGTTTCAAGATGGGTATCGTCGGCATGCCGAACGTCGGCAAATCGACGCTTTTCAACGCGCTCACCCGCACCGCCGCGGCGCAGGCGGCGAACTTTCCGTTTTGCACGATCGAGCCGAACGTGGGCGAGGTGGCGGTGCCCGACCCGCGGCTGGAAAAGCTTGCGGCCATTGCGGGCTCCAAGCAGATCATCCCGACCCGGATGACTTTCGTTGATATTGCCGGGCTGGTGCGGGGCGCGAGCAAGGGCGAGGGGCTGGGCAACCAGTTTCTTGCCACGATCCGCGAGGTGGATGCGGTGGCGCATGTGCTGCGCTGTTTCGAGGACGGCGACATCACCCATGTCGAGGGCCGGGTCGATCCGGTGGCGGATGCCGAGACGATCGAGACCGAGCTGATGATTGCCGACATGGAGAGCATCGAGCGGCGGCTTGCGGGGTTGCAGCGCAAGATCAAGGGCGGCGACAAGGAGGCGGCGGATCAGGAGCGGCTTTTGAAGGCCGCGCTGGTGGCGCTCGAGGCGGGGCGGCCGGCGCGGACGGTGAAGGTGGCCGAGGATGACCGCCGGGCCTGGGGGTTGCTTCAGCTTTTGACCGCGAAACCGGTGCTTTATGTCTGCAACGTCGAGGAAGCTTCGGCAGCTTCGGGCAACGCTTTCTCGGAGCGGGTGGCAGCGATGGCGGCGCGCGAGGGGGCGGCTTCGGTGGTGATCTCGGCGCGGATCGAGGAAGAGATCGCGCAGCTTTCGCCCGACGAGGCAGCGATGTTTCTGGAGGAGATGGGGCTGCATGAGGCCGGGCTTGACCGGCTGATCCGGGCCGGGCACGACCTTCTGGGTTTGCAGACCTATTTCACTGTCGGGCCGAAGGAAGCGCGGGCCTGGACGATTGCGAAAGGCACGCCCGCGCCGCAGGCCGCGGGGGTGATTCACGGCGATTTCGAGCGCGGTTTCATCCGGGCCGAAACGATAGCCTACGCGGATTATGTGGCCGGAAACGGCGAGGCGGGGGCGCGCGAGGCGGGCAAGTTCCGCATCGAAGGCAAGACCTATGTGGTGCAGGATGGCGACGTGCTGCATTTCCTTTTCAATGCCTGATAACACGCGTGTTATCTTAGGCAACTCATTGAAATACATTGCAAAAACCAAAACCGTTAAGGCTTTTTTCACCGCTGCGGGGGGCTGCATCGGCGGCTTGTGCGCTGCCCTAGGGGCTGACCGCGCCGCCACGCGGCGCGGTCCCGGGCGCGAATGGCTGCGGGCAGAAAAGTAACCGGACCTGCCCCGAAGGGGCAAGACCGGCGGCCAAGCGGTGCGATCACTTGTGGCGGGCGATCAGTGTTCGTGGCAGCCGGTGATCATCATCTTGAAGTGGCTGGAAACCTTGTCGCCACAGGTGCCCAGATAGATATGGGCGCACATGAACAGAAAGATCACCCGCCCGGCGAGATAGTGCAGAATCGCCACCGGGAACAGTCCATCAAGGCCGAACACATCGCTTGGAGCCAGATCAGGCCAGAGATAGACGATTCCGGTGTCAAGCACGGTCGGCATCACCAGATACATGATCACCCAATAGATGATCTGCTGCATCGCATTGAAATTCGCCTCGACCGATGGCGGGTAGGGCGATTTCTCGCCACGAAAGATGCCCCGGACGTAATACATGAACTGCACCCGTATCTTCTTCCAGAAGCTGCCGGGTTTGGGGACATATTGCCACCAGTTGCCGCTGACGATGTTGCCGACGACGAACACCGAATAGGCGCTGATCAGGCCGATGCCCGCGAGGTCATGCAATCTCACCGCCAGCTCGAACGGGATCAGCGGCAGGCCTGGCGATGAATACTGCAGACTGGCACCAGTTGCCGACAGCAGCAGGATGAGCGCCGCGTTGGTCCAGTGCCAGAGCCGGATCCAGATGTGCAGGATGAACACCCCGTTCACTCATGTCGGGCTCGTTTGCGAATGAGTTTTCCAATGATGCGCAGCTTCGCGTGCCCTGCAATCCCGGCCAGCGCGGCCAGAACCAGAAGCAGCCCCAGACGATCGAGCAAGGTATGGCGGGATGCGCCGATCACATAGGAGTTCTGGATGAGTGCCGCATTCTCGAAGCCCAGCGTGCCGCTGACCTCGCGCGAATGGCGATAGAGTGCTGCGCGCTGCCTGCTATCGACACTGTGGCACACCGCGCAATCCCTGACCGCCGCACCATTGCCCACGATCTTGTGCGAAAGCGACAGCGTGGAGGCCTCGGTCACCGTTGGTGTGTGGCAATCGACACAGCGCACCGCCGCCCAATGGCGACTGGTATTGGGCAGCCAGGCATGGATGGTGTCGATATCCGGGCGATCCTTTTGCCGGTTCGCGCTGGCGACAAAGAGGCCGAAGGTTTCGTCGGAGTTATGGCACGAAAGGCAGGCCCGGTTGCCCTGTTCGACCAGACCCCGGAACCTCTGGGCCGTGCCCTGATGACTTCACGGGGTTGTGAAATATTTTGCAACAATTCAGTCTTTGATCAGGATCAAGGAAAAGATTCTGTTCTGCGACGCGGCACAAAAAACGACCGGCAGATCCAGGTATGCTTGCCCTTGCGCAGGGCGGCGATTGCTCCGAAACTTGCGCCGCTAGCGAGAGGCCCCCGATGATGACGCCCGACCCGAGTTTGCGCGCAGCGCCGATGCCGGAAG
Source organism: Phaeovulum sp. (assembly GCF_030684035.1). Taxonomy (GTDB): domain Bacteria; phylum Pseudomonadota; class Alphaproteobacteria; order Rhodobacterales; family Rhodobacteraceae; genus UBA6213. The sequence continues at coordinate 95,403 of NZ_JAUXPI010000058.1, forward strand.
ACGCCGACCGTGCCTTGCGGCCGCAGGTGCTGGAGGAGTTTGTCGGCCAGGAGGAGGCGCGCGCCAACCTGCGGGTGTTCATCGAAAGCGCCAAGATGCGCGGGCAGGCAATGGACCACACGCTGTTTCACGGGCCGCCAGGGCTGGGCAAGACCACGCTGGCGCAGATCATGGCGCGCGAGCTGGGGGTGAACTTTCGCATGACCAGCGGGCCGGTTTTGGCCAAGGCGGGCGATCTTGCGGCGATTCTGACCAACCTCGAGCCGCGCGATGTGCTGTTCATCGACGAGATTCACCGGCTTTCGCCTGCGGTCGAGGAAGTGCTTTACCCGGCGATGGAGGATTTCGAGCTTGATCTGGTGATCGGCGAGGGGCCTGCGGCGCGCACCGTGCGCATCGAGTTGCAGCCTTTCACGCTGGTCGGCGCAACGACTCGGCTGGGTCTGCTGACCAACCCGCTGCGCGACCGCTTTGGCATTCCGACGCGGCTGGTCTTTTACACCGAGGACGAGCTTGACCTGATCGTTGCGCGCGGGGCGCGGCTGTTGGGGATTCCGGCGGAAGCGCAGGGCACACGCGAGATTGCGAAACGCGCGCGGGGCACGCCGCGGATTGCCGGGCGGTTGCTGCGGCGGGTGGTCGATTTCGCGCTGGTCGAGGGCGACGGGCGGCTGACCCGGGCGATTGCGGATTCGTCGCTGACCCGGCTCGGGGTTGACAGCCTGGGGCTCGATGGAGCTGATCGCCGCTATCTGGGGCTGATTGCCGAGCATTACGCAGGCGGCCCGGTGGGGGTGGAAACACTATGCGCCGCCCTGTCGGAAAGCCGCGACGCGATCGAAGAGGTGATCGAGCCTTACCTTTTGCAGCAGGGCCTGGTGCAGCGCACGCAGCGCGGGCGGGTGCTTGGCGCGCGGGCCTGGACACATATGGGGCTTGCGGCACCAAGGCTAGCGGGATCGGGCGATCTGTTCGGCCAGGGCGGCTAGCCGCGCCGCCTCAGGTCGAAAGCTTCGCGTGCACCTCGTCGAGGTCGATCTCGCCGAGTGGCATCTTGTTGTCGGGGTTGTCGAAATCGTAGCGGAAAAGCTGAAAGTCGCGCTTGTAGATTTCCCAGATCAGGTGCCGCGAAAGGTCGTCGAAATAGGCGCTTACGGGATGCGCGCGCTTTGGCCCATGGCCTTCGCTTTCGTTGAACCTGGGGATTTGCGCAAGGTCTATCGGCACCGGGGTTTGCACCGCGTCGAGCACCCTCTGCATGCCCTCGTTGAACTTTTCGGTGAAAAAGATCGCGTCGTAGCGCCCGCCATTGGCGATGAAGGTGGAAATATGCCCGGACATTGCCGACCAGTGGATATCGGGCTCCATCGGGCGGCGCCAGCGGATGGTATCGCGGGCGAACAGCAAGAATCGGCGGAACGAGGCGATCTGGTCGAACTCGAAGCCGTTTTCGGGGTTGCCCACGTCGATGCCGTATTTCTGTGCAAGCTGCGGCACGAGGTTGCCGCGGTAGCGTTTGCCGTTGCGCTGGATGCCGGCGATCTTGTCGAAGAACGAGGAAAGGATGCGCGCATAGGGGTTGCGCACGCAGGTGAAGGAATACGAGGAATGGTGTTTCACGTTCTCGGTGATGACCCGCTGGCTGGCCTCGATCGACCATTTGTGCAGCCCGGCGGTGGCATCATGCACATCGCCTTCAAAAAAGCTGCCGTGATCGGAAAAATACATGATCTGGCCGATCGTCGAGCAGGCGCATTTCGGCACCACGCGGTAGAGCATGGACTGGCTTTCGGTCATCCAGGTGCCGGGGAATCCCATTCTGGCGCTTCTCCTTGGTGCCTTCGGTGGGGCAATGTGCCCGCGGGCAGAACATTTAGCCCTAGAAAGCAAAGAAGCTCTGTCTTTTCAACGTGCGTTCACGCTAGTTAAGCGAATAATCGGGCAAAATCGCCGCGTGTGTTTCCAAAATGGCAAAAATCGCCTTCATCCTGCTGACCCACAAGGACCCGGAGGGGGTTATCGCGCAGGCCAAGCGGCTGACCGCGACCGGAGATTTCGTGTCGATCCACTTCGATGCGCGGGCGAAGGCGGCGGATTATGCGAAGATCCGCGCGGAGCTTGGTGCCAACCCGTCGGTAAGCTTTGCCAGGCGGCGGCTCAAATGCGGCTGGGGCGAGTGGAGCCTTGTCGGCGCGACGCTGGAGGCGCTTCGGGCGGCGGAGAAGGCGTTTCCGCGCGCCACGCATTTTTACATGCTGTCGGGCGACTGCATGCCGATCAAGACCGCCGAATACGCGCATGCGTTTCTGGACGCGAAGGATGTCGATTACATCGAAAGCTTCGATTTTTTCAGCTCGGACTGGATCAAGACCGGGATGAAGGAGGAGCGGCTGACCTATCGGCACTGGTTCAACGAGCGCAACCACAAGTGGTGGTTCTACACCAGCCTGGAATGGCAGCAGAAGCTTGGCCTCAGCCGCGCGATCCCGGCGGAATTGCAGATGATGATCGGCTCGCAGTGGTGGTGCCTGCGCCGCCGCACGGTCGAATCCGTGTTCGATTTCATCGACCTGCGTGCCGATGTGATGCGGTTTTTCCGCTCTACCTGGATCCCGGACGAGACGTTTTTTCAAACCATCGTGCGCCACCTTGTGCCCGATGGCGAGATCAGCACCCGCACGCTGACCTTTTTGCTGTTCTCCGATTACGGCATGCCGGTGACATTCTACAACGACCAGTATGACCTGTTGCTGGCGCAAGATTACCTGTTTGCCCGCAAGATCAGCCCCGATGCGCAATCGCTGAAGGCGAGGCTTGCGGCGCTTTGGGCGGCAACCGGGGCGCGGTTCTCGATCTCGAACGAGGGGCGAAGCCTGTTTCACTTTCTGACCGGGCGCGGCCGGGTTGGCCGCCGCTTTGCACCGCGTTTCTGGGAGACCGAATCGAGTCTTGGGCGCGAGCGCGAGCTGATGCTGGTGGTGTGCAAGAAATGGCACGTTGCCAAGCGCCTGGTCGAGCGGATGCGGCAGGTTGCCGGGGTTCCGGCGGTGGAATACCTGTTCCACGAGGCGGCCTGCCCCTTGCCGGACCTTGGCGGTATCCAGACATCGGTGGAGAAGCGCAATCGCCACCGCCGCGCCCTGATGCGCATGCTATACGACTATCATGCGACCAACCGGCTGGTGATTTGCCTTGACCCCGCAGCGATTGAACTGATGCGGGATTTCACCTCGGACCGGGCGCAGGTACGGCTGCTGGAGATCGAATGCGATTTCACCGACGACTACCTTCTGGGCCATGCCCGCCGGGTGGGCCTGGCGGGCGAGCGCACGCCGCAAGAGGTGGCTGACCGGCTGTTGCCGACGATCCGCTATGACCTGAAGTTTGAAAGCGACCGGATCAAGGATGCGCATTTCGCCGCGCTTTACCGGATGCGGGAGAGCGCCGATATTGCAGAAAACGCCCGGGCGCTGGCAGGTTTTCTGGCTGTGCCCGACATGGAAGCACGCGAGATTGCCGCCACCGAACACCTGTTTGTCGATTGAAAGGAGCGCCGCCGATGGCCTATGTCTATGACCCCGCAAACATCTTCGCCCGAATCCTGCGCGGCGAAATACCGAGCGATACGGTGTTGGAAACCGCGCATACGCTGGCCTTTCGCGACATCCGCCCGCAGGCACCATTGCATGTGCTGGTGATCCCCAAGGGCCCCTATGTCACCTTCGACCATTTCGCGGCCGAAGCGAGTGAGGCCGAGATCATGGATTTCATGCGCGCTGCGGCGCAGGTCTGTGCGCTGGTCGGGGCGGCACCGGGGCAGGGCGGGGGCGGCTATCGGGCGATATCGAATGCGGGCGAGGCGGGCGTGCAGGAGGTGCAGCACTACCACCTGCACATTCTGGGCGGGCGCATGCTGGGGCGGATGCTGCCGCACTGAGGCGGCTAGTGCGCGATCGCCTCATCGCGCACGAACATGTTGGCCCAGGCGCGGTCGATCAGGTCGGGGGTCATCTGTATCGGGATGCCTTCGAAATTGCAGATCGCGATCATCTGGTCGATCAGGAACACCGGCTGATAGTTGGCGTAGGTGTTGGCGATGGTGGGGTATTTCACCTGCATCAGATGCAGCATCGTGCGTTCGTCGAGCGCCATCTTCTTCTTGCGCGCCACCATGGCGAAGATCTTGAGGAAGTCCTGCTGGCAGGGCCCGTCGATCTTGATCTTGAAAAAGATCCGGCGAAGCGCCGCCTTGTCGAAGATTTCGTTGGGGTGGAAGTTGGTGGAAAAGATCACCAGCGTGTCAAAGGGCACCTCGAACTTTTCGCCCGATTGCAGCGACAGGATATCGCGGTTTTCCTCGAGCGGAACGATCCAGCGGTTGACCAGTTTTTGCGGCGGTTCCGCCTGGCGGCCAAGGTCATCGACAATGAAGACGCCGCCGGAAGATTTCATCTGCAAGGGCGCGGTATAGGTGCGCGCGGTCGGGTTGTAGGTGAGGTCGAGCATGTCGAGCGACAATTCGCCGCCGGTGATGACCGTGGGGCGCACCGAATAGACATAGCGGTTGTCGAACCGGTTGCCCGAGCGGCGCAGGCTGGTCGGGTCATCGACACTTTCCTCGGCGGCGGTGTGCACGATAGGGTCGAAGACGGTGATCACCTGGCCTGCATATTCCACCGCGCGGGGAATATAGATGCGGTCGCCCAAGGCATCGCGGATGCCATTGGAAATCGACGATTTGCCGTTGCCGGGCGGGCCATACATCAGGATCGAGCGGCCCGATGAGACCGCCGGGCCGAGGTTGTCGAGTAGTTCTTTCGGCAGGATCAGATGGCCCATCGCCGCGGTCAACTGGTCGCGGGTGATCTGGATGTTGCGGATCGACTGGCGCTTGATCTGTTCGTGGTAGGCGGCAAGCGGCACCGGCATGGCACCGTAATATTCGGACTGCGCCAGCGCATCAAGCGCGCGCGCCTTGCCCGCGTCGGTCAGCTGATAGCCCATCTCGCCGCCCGAATTGGCATGCAGCGTGCCGGTGGCCTCCAGCAGGCGCTGGCTGCGCGCGAGGTCGACAAGCTCTTGCGTGACCGGAATGGTCAGCGCGATGACGCGGGCGATTGACGAGCAGGTATCGAGATTGGTGCGAAACATCGTCTTGAGCAGAAGATCGCGCATCATCACCGGCGAGATGCCGGTTTCCGCCAGATTTTTCGGCGGCACCGGTGCCAGCACGCCAGAAGCCATCATGTTCATCGCTGCCCGACCCTTTGCCGCATGCGCCTGCTTTGCGCTTTGCCCCGAATGAGCAATTCACACCGTCACGTTGCCCGGCTAATGTGGCCAAAACATGGAACCAGAGTGGAGAGGCTGCGATGCAAAGGGCGAGTGCGCTGCTGCTAAGCGGCCTTCTGTTCGGGCTGATCGTGCTGATGGGCGGGGCGATGCTTGCCAAGGGCGGGCTTTACCTGGGCAAGCACGAAGGCGATACACTGCATCTGGCCGACATGGTGCTGCGGATGGCCGAGGCGGGGCAGTGGCCGCACCTTGATTTTACCACGCCGATAGGGGTGCTGGCGCTGGCACCTGTCGCCTTTTTCGTCTGGCTCGGGGCGGGGCTTGGCCACGCGGTGATCTGGGCCGAAGTGGCGGTGGCGCTTTTGCTGCTTTTGCCGCTGGCGCGCGCGGCGGGGTCGCGGTTCGAGGCGACCGGGGCGCTGGCCTATGGGGCCTATGTGGTGGTGCTGTGCCTTGCGCTGGTGCATGGCGAGGCGAATTCCGCCGTGTCGCTTTCGATGCATTACAACCGCTGGGCCTGGGCGGTGGTCTATATCATCGTGCCGCTGGCGGTTCTGCCGGGCGCGGGCGAGCCCAGGCCCTGGCTTGACGGCGCGCTGATCGGGTTCGGCATGGCGGCGCTGGCGCTGATCAAGGTCACCTATTTCGTCGGCCTCGCTCCCGCGATCCTTCTGGCCTTTGCGGCGCGCGGCGAGGGGCGGGCGTTCATTGCGGCGATGTTTGCGGGGCTTTCGGTGGTTGCGGCGCTGACGGTGCTGGCGGGGCCGGCATTCTGGCCCGCCTATTTCGGCGATCTTCTAAGCGTTACCCAGTCTGACACACGGGTGGTGCCGGGGATGTCGCTTGCCGGGGTGGTCGGCGCGCCCGCCTATCTGGGCGGGTCGCTGGCGCTTCTGGCGACCGTCGCCTTCTTGCGACAATCCGACAGGCTGGCCGAGGGGCTTTTGCTTTTGGTGCTGACGCCGGGGTTCTTCCTCATCACCTGGCAGAACTTTGGCAACGATCCGCAGTGGCTGGTGTTGCTGGCGGCTTTCGCGTTGCAGCTTCGGCCCGATCCCTACCGCCATAACGGCCTTGGCATGCCGCTCAAGGCCAGTTTGACCACCGCGGCGGTGGCGGCACTGGCTTTTGCCACACCCTCGATACTCAACCTTGCCGCGAGCCCGTTCCGGCAGGCCTTTGCCAGCAGCGAAGGCATGGTGCCGCTGCTTTCGGCTCGCCCCGAGCATGCCGACCTTCTGGTGCAGGAAACCCGGCTTTACCGGGCAAGCGCGTTGCAGCCGCTTGATCTGCCGGGCGGCCCCTTTGCCGCCTACCGCGACCGCGCCGAGCGGGACGAGGCGGCGGTGCTCAATGGCGAGACCCTGCCCGAGTGCGAATTGCAGGCGGGCTACAGCGCCTGGTTCGAGACGGCGGCGGCAGAGCTTGTGGCGGCGGGGTATGCGGGCAAGCGGATACTGGTGGCCGATCTTTTCTCGTCGCTCTGGCTTTACGGGCCGTTTCCGCCGCTGCCGGGGGGGGCGGCGTGGCTTTATGGCGGTGCGCCGGGCATCGAGGCGGCGGAATTCGTGCTGGTGCCGCTCTGCCCGACCACGCTGCACTCGCGCGCCGACATGCTCAAGGCGCTGGCGGAAGATGGGTGGACGCTGACCGAAGCGCGGCGCAGCGCCAGCTTCATTCTGCTGCGCCCGTTCAAGCCGTGAGCGCGACGATCGCCAGATAGCCGCAAAGCGTGCCGACAAGCGCGAGACCAAGCGGAAAATCGGCGCGGCTCCAGGATACCCAGTCGGGGGCGAGGCCGCGCAGCGCGGGCACCCGCCGCACCAGACGGTGCGCGACAAACGCGCCAAGCAGGAACGCCGCCAGCAGGATCAGCACAAGGTTCAGGTGCGCCTGCGCAAAAAACGGTGCCATCGCGGCGGCGAATTTCGCATCGCCCGCGCCGAAATGCGCCACCGCGTTGAGAATGATCCCGGCGACAAGCACCAGCGCAAAGTGCAGCCAGCGCCAGGCCCAGACATCGAGGGGCAGCAAAAGCGGGCCGGCCAGAAGATAGACGCCGAGCAGCGAGAGCACCGCCGCATTCGGGATTTTCATGGTTTTCAGATCGGACCAGGCGACCCAGGCGCAGATCGGGCTGACCAGCACCAGAAACACCAGCGCCGAGGCGGGAACCGAAAGGCCGAGCACGGGGGCTAACCCCGCCCGACGTTGGCATCAAGCGCGGCAAGCGCGCGCGCGGCCTCCTCGAAATGCTGTGGGTGGGTATCGACCGCCTGCTTCAAGAGCGTGCGGCCAATGTTGACATCGCCCCGCTTGATCGCCGAAAGCGCCGCGGTATAGAGCAACTGCGCCCGTTCGATCTGGGTCATCGGCATCACCGGCAGGTCGTATTTGCCCTGCGCGGCGCGGGCGAGCACCAGATTGTTCTTGGCGGTGAAAAGCCTGGCGTCATGCGTCAGCGCTTCGGAAAACAACCTTTCGGCCCCGGCGTGGTCGCCGCGCGAGAGTTTGGAATAGCCCCAGTTGTTGAGCACCGAAGCGGGGGTGGTGGTCAGCCCGGCGGCGATTTCATAAAAACTGTCGGCCTTCTTCCAATCCTTGCGGAAGTCGGCAACCATCGCTTCCAGCCGGTAGCGCGCGTAGGTTTCATGCGTCGGCGGGATCTTGTTCAACTCGGCCTCGGCGCGTTCCCAGGCGTTCATCCGAATGAGCGTGTCGGCAAAATCGACGCGGTCCTGGTTGCTTGCCTCGGGATGCGCCAGCACCGCTTCCCAGACCGCCGCGGCGTCGTTGGGCTTCTTGGCCCGCACCAGCGATTTTGCCAGCCCGCGCATCAGGTCGATGCGGCCGGGCTTTTCGGTGGTGGCGCGCAGAAAATAGGCGACCGCCTCGTTCGGGTCGCCCGCGGTCAGCATCACATCGGAAAGGTTGGTCTCGTCGATCACGTTGACGCTGGCCATGGCGCGCGCCACGTCGGCGTCGGACTGCTGCTCGCAGCCAAGCAATGCAAACACGCTGCCAATGCAGAGCGAAATCAGAACCGGGTGGCGCATCTTTGTGCGTCCTTTTGCTCGTTGCCTCAGGGACTGGTCAAAAGCAGGTATTGCCCGTTCCCGCGGTTGACCAGCGAATATGCCTCGCCGGGCAGATCATACGACGGGTTTTCGATCTTGGCGAGCGCGCGGCGCAGATTTTCGCGGATCGAGTCTGTTTGGCCACTGTCAAGCGCGTAGGCGGTCTGAAAAACCCGCGCGGCTTCGGCATATTTGCCGGTTTCCATCAGCACCACGCCGAGGTTGTTCCAGGCGGGCACGAATTTGCCGTCGATGGTAATGGCCTGCCGCAGCAGCCTTTCAGCCTGCCCGAGCCGCCCGAGTTGCAGATTGGCCGAGCCCAGGGCGGCGATGACATCGACCGTGGCACCCTGTTCTGCCGCGGCGCGGTAATAGGCTTCAAGCGCCAGTTCGTATTCGCCCGCTTCCATCAGCCGATGCCCGACCGTCAGCCCGTCCACTGCGGCACCGCGCGCCGTGCCAGGCGCGTAGGGCGAGCCCGGATCACGGCCAAGACCGCCTGTCGGCTGACAGGCGGCCAGTGCCAGAACGGCCATGATCGCGGTGGCGGCCTTGCCGCCCGGAAAACCAGATCGCATCGCCTCACATGTTCAGGTTCGCGAAGGTCTGCATCATATCGTGAACCGACGGGCCGACAAGGATGATGAGCAGCGGCGGCACGGTGAACATCATGGTGCCGAGGGTCATCTTGGTGGGGATCTTGTTGGCGGCCTCTTCGGCGCGCATCACCCGCTTGTCGCGCATGTCGCCCGCATAGACCCGGAGCGCCTCGGCGATCGAGGTGCCGAAGGTCTGCGACTGGATCATCACCGTCACGAAAGAGTTCACATCCTGCACGCCCGAACGCTCGCCAAAGGCGCGCAGCACCTGCGACTTTTCCTTGCCGGCCTTGATTTCATAGGCGACAAGGCCGAATTCCTCGGCCAATGCCGGGTAGCCCGCCTGCAATTCCTTCGAGACGCGAATGATGCCCTGATCGAGCGATTGCCCGGCCTCGACGCAAACCAGAAGCAGATCAAGCGCATCGGGAAAGCCGTTCTGGATATCGCTCTGGCGTTTTTGCACGCGCCGCTCGACCCAGTATTTCGGCAGGTAATACCCGGCACCGCCGGGCAGCAGCACGGTCAGGATCATCTGCGGCGTCGAAACCTCGCCGGTCTGCGTCGAGACCAGAGCAAAGACCACGCCGAGCGCCAGCATGCCCAGCCCCAGCCCGAACTGGATGGCGTGGAAGTTGCGCACCGCGTTCTTGCTGCGATAACCGGCGCGGGTCATTTTCAGCCGCGCGTCGGTCATTTCCTCTTCGGTCTGCGGTTCAAGGAAACCGGCGAACTTTTCGAGCTTGTTCTTGCCGCTGCCTACCCGCAGCGATTGCTGCGCCTCGGTGCCCGCGCGTTGCGCCGTCCCGCGCACGCTTTCGCGCAGCTTGTCGAGCGGGTCAGTGCTTTTGCGCAGCATTGTCGGCAGCACCGCAAGCATCAGGAGGATGCCGACAGCGGCAACAGCGATCACCGGCCCGAGCGGGCCGAGCGTCTCGGTCAGCATTCTGGTAATGGGCGCGAAAAACTGCATGATGACCCCCCCCTCAGACCTTGATGTTCACCATTGCCCTCATGAACAGCATGTTGATGCCAAGAAACACGAAGACGATGATGGCCGCAGGAACGAAAGCCGAGGTTTCCTTGACCGCGTCGTAATAGGTGGGGGAGGTGACCTGGATGATCAGCAGCACGCCAAGCGGAAAGGCCGAAAGGAACTTGCCCGACCATTTCGCCTCGGCGGTGATCGCCTTGACCCGGCGGAACAGCCGGAAGCGGGCGCGGATGACCTTGGAAAGCCCTTCGAGAATTTCCGCCAGATTGCCGCCCGAGCTTTGCTGGATCGACACCGCGACCGCCAGGAAGCGCAGATCCTGCATATCCATGCGTTCGGCCAGATCAGCGAGCGATTCCGAGACGTTGCGCCCATAGGCAGCCTCATCGGCGATGATCCCGAATTCGGAGCCAAGCGGGTCGGCGACCTCTCTGGAGACGATCTGGATGGCAGCGGAAAACGGGTGGCCGACGCGCAGGGACCGCACCATCAGCTCAATCGCGTCGGGCAATTGCTCTTCGATCATCGACATGCGCTTGTTGGCCTTGCCGCTGACCCAGAGGTACACAGCGCCAACCCCCATCGCCACCGCCAGCGCGATGCGCACCGGGGCCGCAGCATCGGTGCCGATGGTGAGGCCAAGATAGGCGACCACCACCAGCAAGCCCATCACCGCCATCAGCGCCCTTGGCGAAAAGGCGATATTGGCCTTTTGCGCCTTTTCGGCGAGCAGCGAGTAAAGCGGAATGCCCTTGGAGTTGCGGTGCTGCGAGATTTCGCGGCGCAACTGTTCCAGCACCGCTTCGCGGCGGCCGCCTTTCTCCAGAAGCTCCAGTCGGCGGTTGACGCGGCTGTTGAGCGAAATCGACTTGCCGAACACCAGCAGGTAGATGCCTTCGACCAACAGCAGCACGGCGACGAAGATCAGGCCGTAGATGATCGGAGTCGGGCTGATGATCATGCTCAGTTCCCCACGGGTTCGTAGATCGAGGCTGGCAGATCGTAGCCCCATTGCTTGAAGCGGTCGGAGTAATGCGAGCGCACGCCGGTGGCGGTGAAGCGGCCGATGATCTTGCCGTCAGGTGCCAGGCCGAGGCGCTCGTAGCGGAATATTTCCTGCATCGAGATCACCTCGCCTTCCATGCCGGTGATTTCGGTTACCGAGACCATGCGGCGCGAGCCGTCTTGCAGGCGCGAGGCCTGCACGACAAGGTTGACGGCGCTGGCGATCTGGCTGCGCACCGCCTTGATCGGCATTTCGATGCCCGACATCGCCACCATGTTTTCTAGGCGGCTGACCGCATCGCGCGCCGAGTTGGCGTGGATGGTGGTCATCGATCCGTCGTGGCCGGTGTTCATCGCCTGCAACATGTCGATGACCTCTTCGCCGCGGGTTTCGCCAACGATGATGCGGTCGGGGCGCATCCGCAGCGCGTTGCGCAGGCAATCGCGCTGGGTCACCGCACCGCGCCCCTCGACGTTTGGCGGGCGGCTTTCCATGCGGCCGACGTGGACCTGTTGCAGTTGCAATTCGGCGGTGTCTTCGATGGTCAGGATCCGCTCGGTATTGTCGATGAACGACGAAAGCGCGTTGAGTGTGGTGGTCTTGCCCGAGCCGGTACCGCCGGAAACGATGATGTTGAGCCGGGTCGAAACCGCGGCCTGAAGATAGGCGGCGATTTCTTCGGTGAAGGCACCAAAGCGCACCAGATCGTCGATGCCGAGCTTGTCTTTCTTGAATTTGCGGATGGAGACGAGGCTGCCATCAACCGCGACCGGCGGCACCATGGCGTTGAAACGCGAGCCATCGGCTAGGCGGGCGTCAACATAGGGGTTCGATTCATCGACCCGGCGACCCACCGCCGACACGATCTTGTCGATGATCCGCAGAAGGTGCTTTTCGTCCTTGAAGGTGGTGTCGGTCAGCACCAGTTTGCCGGCGCGTTCGACGAAGATCTGCTGCGGGCCGTTCACCAGAATATCGTTGATGGTGTCGTCTTTCAGTAGCGGCTCCAGCGGCCCGAGGCCCATCACCTCGTCATAAAGCTCCTGGTTCAGGGTGGCGCGCTCGGCCCCGTTCAGCACCACCGACATCTCGCCAAGCGCCTCGGAAACGATCGAGGCGATTTCGGCGCGCAGATCGGCTTCGGGGGCCGTTTCAAGCGCAGCAAGGTTGAGGTTTTCCAGCAGCCGCTTGTGCAGTTCGACCTTCAGCTCGCCCATCCGCTCCTTGCGCTTGCGTTCCTTGTCGAGGATCGCGGCGGTGGCGGCATCTTGCACCGGGGCGATACGGCGGTGCGATATCGCGGCATGTGGGGCGGCAGCCGCCGGGGCGGCGCTGTGGGCGGCGGGGGCCGCAGCCGAGACCGAGGGTTTCTTGTAACGCGAAAACATCTTAACGTCCTTAGCTGCGGCCTGCCTCGGCGGCGCGGTTCAAGTCGTAGAGCGACTTGGCAAGTTTCTGGATCTCTTTGCGCAGCGGTGCCTTGGCGGCGGTTTCCGCCAGCGGCAGGCCGTGGTCATTGGCCTGGGTGACCTGTCTGCCGCCGTCGGGCAGCTGCACCTCAATGGCGATGTCGAGGCTTTCGGCCAGCCGCCGCACCCGGCTCTTGCCGGTGAGGTCGGTAAAGCGCGGGGCGCGGTTCAGAACGAAACGCAGTTTTTCGGCGGCCAGACCCTCGGATTTGAGCGCCCGGATCATCCGCAGCGCGTTCTGCGCCGAGCGCATGTCGAGTTCGAGCAGCGCGAAATAGACATGCGCATGCGACAGCACGGTTTCGGTCCAGCTGACTACGGTGCTTGGCATGTCGATGACGACGAAATCGAAGTTTGCCTGCGCGAGATCAAGCAGCCGGGCGATATCGTCGCTGGTGACGATGTCGAGCGGCAGCATGTCGGCGGGCGCGGTCAGCACATGCAGGCGGTCGTTGAAGGTGGTCAGGGCCTGGCTGAAGCTGTCGGCATCAATCTGCGAGGTGTCGCTGAGCAGCTCGAACACCGCCTCGCGGCGCGGCAGGTCGAGATAGGTCGAGGCCGAGCCATACTGGAAATCGAAATCGAGCAGGCAGACCCGCGGCGGATTCTTCTTGTCGATATTGGCAAGCTCCCAGGCGAGGTTTACCGCAAAGGTGGTGGCACCGGTGCCGCCGGCCAGGCCGTGCACCGGCAGAATCACCGCATCCTTGCCACCGGTGGCCTTGAATTTCGGCTTGGCGTGCGCGGGGTCATGCAGCGCGATCGGCTGATCTGCCGCCGGGGCGGGGGCCTTGCCCAGCCGCTCGATGGCATCGTGCAGGGCGCGTTCCGGCAGCGGATAGGGCACGAAATCGTCGGCCCCGAGGCGCAGCAGCTGGTGCAGCGCAATCGGGCTGATTTCCTCGGCGATCAGGATCACATGAACGGCGTGTTCCTTGGCGGCGCTGATGATGCCGGAGATCCGCTTCAGGTCGGCTTCGTCTTCATTGTCCACAGCGATTGCCACGAACCGAAGTTGCGCCGCCTCGGGCTGGTTCAGAAACAGCACCGCATCCTGAAAGTTTAGATCACCCCAGCTTTCGCCCATTTCGGCTTCCATATCCTCGATCAGCAGATCGAAGTTGGCCACATCACGCGAGATGGTGCAGGCCAGAATCGGGGCCGGTTCCGGTTTCAAGACTGTTGCTGCGCTGCTCATTGCCTGTCGTCCTTCTGTCCGCGGGGCAGGGGGGCGATGCCTTGGGGCAGTTCTTGCTGTTGTCCCGCATTCATTGCTCACACACCCCTGCACGACTCACTCGCCATGCCACTATCTCAGGAGGGTAAATTCGCTGCCAATCTTGGCCAGAATGGGGCTAAAGAAACGTAATTGTGCGATTTCGAGAGACTATCGAAATGCCGGGGCGGCCTTTGTTCCCAAAGACCGCCCCCGATATTCGCAAGATTGACCGAATGCCTCAGCCGCCACCGCCTACCCCGGCCGCCGCAGCAGCGCCGCCGGTGGCACCGCTCAGCTGCATCCATTGCGCCGAGGCGACATAATCGCGGAACACGATCTCGGCGTATTTGCCGTTCATCACCGTGGGATTGTTGCGCACGAAGCCCGAAACCTCGGTGACCGTGCGGCGGTTGCGCACGTCTTCGGTTTGGACATAGACAAGCGGCCGGGTTTCTCCGTAGGAGACCATCGCCTCCAGCCGCGAGCGGCTGATGCCTTGCGAGGTGAGGAAGGCGACCACCGCCTGGGCGCGGCGCAGACCGAGCGCCTTGTTGTAGGCATCGGACCCGACCAGATCGGTGTGGCCATAGACGCGGAAACGCACTTCCGGGAATTGCCTGATCCAGTCGGCCTGCTGTGCCAGCGCCCGCTGCGCGGCACCATCGAGCACCGAGGAGTTGAAGGCAAAGTTCACCGTGGTTGGCACCTGCGCGGTGAAGCGCTGGTTGAGGTTGACCGCATAGTCGCGCTCGCCCGATTGCAGCATCGTGTTGTTCATCGTCGAATTGCCGAAATCGGCGGTATCAAGCTCGGACCCTGCCTCGCCAAAGAACGAGCCGCTGCGCTGGCAGCCGGCAAGCCCGGCGAGGCACAGCAGCATGACCGCAAGTTTTGTGTGCGCGCGCATCGCCTACTCCATCACATAGCCATAGGAGCCCGAAAAATCCTGCCGGGCGACTTCGGCGGCAGCACCCGTGGTGGGGGTCTGATCCGAGGTCTTGCCGAACAGGAAGAGCTGGTTTTCGGTTGGCGGGCGCACCCGGTCGGTGGGCAGGGCAAGCGCCTCGCCGCGCGTCGGGGTGACCAGATGCGGGGTCACGATGATCACCAGTTCGGACTGCCGCCGCTCAAACGAGGCAGAGCGGAACAAGGCACCCAGCACCGGCACATCGCCAAGCCAGGGGATCTGGTTGTTGAGGTCGTTGAAATCGTCTTGCAGCAGGCCCGCGATGGCAAAGCTTTCACCATCGCGCATTTCCACGGTGGTCTGGGCATCGCGCCGCTTGAAAGCATTGATCGAGAAGCCGTTGTTGTTGACCATGGTTTGGGTGGTGTCGATTGCCGAGACCGCCGCCCTGATTTCAAGGTTGATGATGTCGCCATCAACCACCCGCGGCACGAACGAAAGCTCGACCCCGAAGGGTTTGTATTCAATCGCGATGCCATCCGAGGTGGAAACCGGAATCGGGTATTCGCCGCCAGCAAGGAACTTGGCTTCCTGGCCAGAAAGCGCGGTCAGGTTCGGTTCGGCCAGAGTGCGCACCATGCCCTTGGCTTCAAGCGCCTCGAGCATGACGCCAAGCGTGATGTCGCCCATGGTCACGGTCGCGCCGATGCCGCCGAAGCTGTCTTGCCCGAGCGTCGGCGGATCGCCCGCCAGAAGCGCGTTGACGCCGCCGATGTTGCCGGTGCCGAGGCGCACCGAGGCGAGGTTGCCCGGCCCGAGCAGTCCAAGCGAGGCACCGAGGTTCTTCGAGACGGAGCGCTGCATTTCGGCAAAGCGGACCTTCAGCATCACCTGCTGGGTGCCGCCGACGCTCATCAGGTTGGAAACCCGGTCCGGCGCGTAGCGCTGGGCCAGTTCCAGCGCGCGGTCAAGCCGCGCGATCGACGAGACGGTGCCGGAAAGCACGATGCCGTCATTGGCGGTGCGCACCTCGATGCGCTCGCCGGGCAGGATCTGCTGCAACCGCTCCTTGAACTCGGCAACGTCGGGGGTGACCTGCACCTCGACGTTCGAGATCAGGTTGCCGTCGGCCCCCAGAATGGTCATCGTGGTGCGCCCCGGCGTCTTGCCGAGCACATAGATGGTACGGTCCGACAAGGTGGTGATATCGGCGATACCGGGGTTGGCAATTGAAAGTTCCGCGAAGGGAACGTCGCTTTCGACGACCACGGCGCGGTTCATCGGCACTGCCAGCGTCTCGGATGCGCCGCCGGAAAGCACCCTTAGCGCCTGCGAATAGGATGGCGCGGACAGCCCGACGGCAAACGCCAGCCCGAGCAGCAACGCCCTGAAAAGAACACGCAATTTCATTGTGATCCTGCCTCTCCGATCACGCTGCACGACGGGTCTTGTGCCCGATTTCTGGGGCAGGATGCGCGAAATGCCAATAATAAGCAAGAATCAACCGCTTGCGCGGCGTTTTTCGTTCGGTTTGTGCAACTGCGTGACGCGGGGGCATCACTACCCCCGCGTTGCAGAACGGCCAGAGCAGGCGTTCAGTTGGTGCACGGAATCTCGACCAGCACCAGTTCGCCGGCCTTGCGCGAGCGGATCGTGCAGACCTTTTCGGCTTCGACCTCGACGACCTCGGCCTGCTGGATGCCGAGCAGGCTGTTGCGATCGATCTCGATGGCGCCGACTGGGGTGGTGTCATTATTGCCCACCAGCGACAGCGTCAGCCGCCCGGTCGCCTGCGCGAGGGTCAGCGCCGCAACCTGTTCCGGCGAGACTTCGGCGGTAACGGTGCGGGCGATCTTGGTTTCTTCCGAGCGGTCGGCATCGGCGCTCTGGTCGATGGCGATCAGCTTCAGATTGGCCTCGATCAGCTTGGTCACTTCGCGGTTGCCCGACTGGCCGAACCAATAGACGTCAACCACGTCACCCGGTCGGAGAAAGCCCGAGACGCCGCTGGCGATATCGACGTTGATGGTGAAGGCGCGCATATTGGGCGCGAGGTTCGCCATGATCCCGGCATCGACGCCGGGCGGGGTGATCTTGCTGGCCAGCAGCGGTTCATAGGCCATGTAGCTGCGCAGCGCCGCGCGGGGCCGGGTTTCGCCATCGTAAAAGACGGTGGCAAAGCTGGGGTCGGTGCCCATCGGCACGGAAATGGCGCTGAAGATGCCTTGCGGCGTCTTGCCCGCCTGCACGCCGACGATTTCCAGATCGGCCTGGGTGAACCGCTCGCCGTATTTCAGTGCGCGCTTGACCACGACCACGCGCACCAGATCGGGCGCGTTGGCCTGCGCTGCCAGGAGCGCGTCGCGTTCCGATTGTGCCGAAGCGATATAGCCCTGCGCCATATAGACCGCGAAGCCCGCAAGCGCGATACCCACCAAAAGCACCAAGCCATAAACCATACGCATGCGTTGACCCTTCCTGTTCCACTTGCCGCCCCACGCAAGCCGAGGGGCAGCACCTCACCATGCTGCAATCCGTTTGTGGCCGGATCGTGGCCAATCTTGGCCAGGATCGTGCAAAGCGCTTCGGGCGCGCTTCAGTTTCAGAACGCCGT
The DNA here is from genome assembly GCF_030684035.1 of Phaeovulum sp. GTDB lineage: Bacteria > Pseudomonadota > Alphaproteobacteria > Rhodobacterales > Rhodobacteraceae > UBA6213. The sequence continues at coordinate 112,583 of NZ_JAUXPI010000058.1, forward strand.
CTTGATCGACTGGTCGTCCATGAACACCACGATGTTGTTGTTGGCAGTGCCGATCTCGACCCAGATCGTATAGGCTACCGCCATGCCAAGCCCCGAGACGACGGCGGTCAACACCACCCAGTCAACGGTCACGGCACCCTCAACGTGATGCCACAGGGAACGGATACGTTTCTTCATGCTCATGCTCGTAACCTCTGGCTTAAACTATCGCCCGTGGAATACAAACCGCGGGCGGCCCAAGCTGCACCCTGGAGGCAGAAAACGGCACATTCGGGGCGCTTTCGGGATTTCTTTTCGGCATGTGTAATGGCTTGATCCAAAAGAAAAAGCCGCGCCAAATGGGCGCGGCCTTGAAGGCAAATGGCGCGCGATCAGAACGTGGTCTTGATCGTGGCGCTGTCGAGGTGACCGGCGATCTTGCTAGTCAGGTTGCCGGTCGATTGCGACACCATGGCAAGCGCGGCGGCACCGAGGCCGACGACGGCGGCGGTCAGCACGACCCAGTCAACGGTCACGGCACCGTCTTCTTGGGCGCGGAAGGATTTCAGCATTTTGAACAGTTTCATGGGTAGCTCCTGGGTCCTGTTTGCGCCGCGTCCCGTCGTCATCGGCCTGCTCTGCTTTGGGCCTCGTCCGTCGCGGTATGGGTTTGTTTTGGCGGTCAATCGTGGCCTGATCTTGGCGGGCATCGTACATTTTCAGGGAATATTCATTTTTTCGCGTGCAACTCTGCGGGCGCTGAATGCGAAAAGGCCGCGCCCCTCGGGGCACGGCCTTACGCAGTTCTGACGTCTGGCAGCGATCAGAACGTGGTCTTGATCGTGGCGCTGTCGAGGTGACCGGCGATCTTGCTGGTCAGGTTGCCGGTCGATTGCGACACCATCACCAGCGCGGCAGCACCGAGGCCGACGACGGCGGCGGTCAGCACGACCCAGTCAACGGTCACGGCACCGTCTTCTTGGGCGCGGAAGGATTTCAGCATTTTGAACAGTTTCATGGGTAGCTCCTGGTCCTGTTTGCGCCGCGTCCCGTCGTCATCGGCCTGCTCTGCTTTGGGCCTCGTCCGTCGCGGTATGGGTTTGTTTTGGCGGTCAATCGTGGCCTGATCTTGGCGGGCATCGTACAT